>NZ_CP020814.1:2676845-3321517 GCF_002109385.1 Halalkalibacter krulwichiae
GTGATTTAATAACCCTAGACAATGATATCGTCTCCTCCACCACGAGCGATAATAATTTCACCAGCTTCTTCAAGTCTGCGAATTACTGCAACAATACGAGATTGTGCTTCCTCCACATCACGTAACCGAACAGGTCCCATAAACTCCATTTCATCTTTAAATGTTTCCGCCATCCGTTGAGACATATTAGTAAAGACAATCTCTTTCACTTCTTCACTTGCAACCTTCAGTGAAAGCTGTAAATCTTCATTCTCAACATCTCTAATAACCCTTTGAATCGAGCGATTATCTAGAGTGACGATATCTTCAAATACAAACATACGTTTCTTAATCTCTTCAGCAAGCTCAGGATCTTGGATCTCTAGAGCATCCAAAATTGTCCGCTCAGTAGCCCTGTCAACACTATTTAAAACTTCCACAACCGCTTCAATTCCACCAGCATCCGTATAATCTTGTGTAACAGTTGCAGATAGTTTTTGTTCCAAGATAGACTCAACTTCATTAACAATTTCTGGTGATGTGCTATCCATCAATGCAATTCGCTTCGCTACATCTGCTTGCACCTCTTGTGGTAGTTCAGATAAAATTTGTCCAGCTTGAACAGATTCAAGATAAGACAAAATTAAGGCAATTGTTTGCGGATGTTCATTTTGAATAAAGTTTAAAATTTGAGATGGGTCGGCTTTTCTTGCAAAATCAAAAGGGCGTACTTGTAATGTAGATGTTAAGCGATTAATAATCGCCATAGCATCTTCTTCGCCTAATGCTTTTTCTAATATGCTTTTTGCGTAACCAATTCCACCTTGAGCAATATAATCCTGTGCTAATACTAACGAATGAAATTGTTCAAGAATCTCATCTTTCATTCCACTATCTACTTTGCGTACATTAGCAATTTCAAGGGTTAACTGCTCAATTTCTTCTTCAGATAAATGCTTATAGACTTGAGCTGAGACATCAGGTCCTAGAGAAATAAGTAGGATTGCCGCCTTCTGTTTCCCTGTTAACCCTTTGTTTGTTGTAGCCACTTTTATCCCTCCTAATCTTCAGATAACCACGTACGTAATAACTTTGAAAATTCTTCTGGTTTTTCCTTAGCCATTTTCTCTAATTGCTTACGTTTTGTTGCTGATAATCCAGTATTTTCATCAGGTAAGTCCGGTACTTCATAACGAACTTCTTCTACGAATTCATCTTCTTCTATTTCCTCTTTTCTTTTTCTTATTAACAGAAACACTAAAAGAAGAATAACAGCGATCAAGATCCCTCCAACTATAAACATCCACATTGGAATCTCCCCAATCGGTTGTTCAGCCATTTCTACTTTTCCTTCAAAAGGCTGTGATGTCACAACGATTTTTTCATTTATGGCTTCTGGCGTAAGTTCATCGGCATACGTTCCAGAAATACTAGTACGAACAATAGTTCCAAGTAGTTGTCGTATATCCTCTAAACGTTCCTGTGGAAGAAAATCCATACCATCAGGTGGCTCTAACATAACTTGAATTCCTAAATCCCGAATCTTATAAGGACTTTCAACAATCTCTCTATTGATTCGATTCACTTCATGATTGATACGATCCTCAGTTCTTTCCCATTCAGTTGGTCCTTCTCCAATGACCCCAGGGTAGTTCGGGATATCTTCACCAGTACCAACAACTCCACCGTCAACCATCCCTTCGCCACTATACGTTTCGGCAATTCTCTCTATACTAACAACAATACCTTCCAAATTGTCTGGATTAACTGGCTCAACCAATTGTTCCGTCCTATTTTCTTGCGTAAAGTCAATATCGGTGGAGACTGAGACTATCACTTTATCTCTTCCAACAACTGTCCCTAACATTTGCTGAACATCTCTAGTTAAATCTCTTTCTATATCTCGCTGTATCGCTCTTTGTTGTTCATATATAGAAAGGGCGGAATCAGCATAAGTAGCATCTTCGTAAACATAATTGTTAAACATTTGATCTGAGATGACGATATTATCGATAGGTAAATTGGGAACACTTTTAGAAACTAAATGAAAGAGTGCTTTTACTTGCGCTTGATCTAATTCATAACCAGGTGCCAAATCTACAACTACCGCAGCAGTGGATGCCTCACTCACTGCGCTTAACCAAACACTTTCTTCTGGAAGTGTAATCATTACATTTGCATGATTTACGCCGTTCATATTTCGAATTAAACTAGCTAACTCTGTTTGCATAGCTGCTCGTTCAATAACAGAGAATTCATTATCTGTCATACCAAATCCCATTTGTTCTTGGAAAAAGCTATAATCTATGCTTCCGCTTTTAGGATATCCTTCTGCTGCTAATTCAACTTTTAAAGAGTCCACTAAAGTTTCCGGTACAAGGATCGACGTACCATTATCAGAAATGGTTGATGAGATGCCTCTTGCATCTAATACTTCCTTGATTTGCCCCGTTTCTTGAAGGGTTAGGTTACTATATAAAGTGGAGTAGTTTTGTTTATTTACCATAAAAATCAATAAAAGAACCATTAAAATAACGGCAAAAGCCGATCCAGCAAATACCATCTTTTGCTTACGTGAACGACTTGTCCAAAATTCCGTTATTCTAGTTTTATAATTTACTAGTTTCTCGTTCATGTGTCCTCCTCTTGAGCAACAATTCAGCAGATAGAATAAAATAGGGCTGTCTCAAAAGTTTCAAGGCAAGGTTTTCCGTACACAATGGCAAGGATGACTCAAAATCAATGTCAGAGTCATCCTTTCTTATACTTGCATCCTCATAATCTCTTGGTATGCCTCAATAACTTTATTTCTCACCTCAACTGTTGCCTGGAGTGTGATGCTTGCTTTTTGCCCAGTAACCATTACATCATGTAAATTTTCTATTTCACCTTTAGCCAATAATTCGGTTTTTTTACTTGAAACATTTTGTAGTTCATTCACATCTTTAATCGCTTTACTCAAGGCCGTCTTAAACGTTTCCTGGGCATCAGCTGGTGTGATTTTACGATTTATTCGATTGAACGATTCATTGATCAGAAACGGTGATTTAATTTGATTCACATCCATTCGAGCTTGCCTCCTATCTTCCAATTTCCAAAGCTTTTAAAAGCATATTTTTCGATGCATTTAACGTCGTTACATTCGCTTCGTAAGATCTAGTTGCACTCATTAAATCAACCATTTCCTTAAGTGGATCGACGTTCGGCATTTGTACATACCCTTGTTCATTCGCATCCGGATGTTCTGGATTATAAACTAGCATAAAAGGTGTCTGGTCATCAGCAATTTGCTTTACTTTAACCCCAGCACCAATATTTGGATTCATTGACGCTTTACTTAAATACGAAGCAAATGATTGTTTTCCATTCTCCTGCATGACCACCATCTTACGCCGATACGGTTGCCATTCCCCATCTACTAAGTTCGCTCTTGTCGTTTCTGCATTTGCCATATTCGCTGAAACCACGTCCATACGTAATCTTTGCGCCGTTAGAGCGGACGTACTTGTGTTTATACTATGGAAAATTGTCATTTTTTAATTCCCACCCTTGATTACAGTTTGTAAACTGTTGAAGCGCCCATTAATCCGATCAATTAAGGCATTATAATAAATTTGATTTTTAGCAAGCTCCGCCATTTCAACATCAATATCAACATTGTTCCCATTATGGTTATAAACACTTGAACGATTTACTTGTACTGATGGAGTTGATAGAGTTGAACTAAATTCAACGTGTTTTTCATTCGTTCGATTTGCACGAAAATTTGAATCTTTTAATGCCTCATCCAATGTATGCTTAAAGTTAATTTGCTTAGCTTTATAATTCGGTGTATCGACATTCGCAATGTTTTGTGTTATCGTCTTTTGCCTTACTTGCGCACCTTCCAATCCCCTTTGTAGGGCTATAAAACTACTTCCTCCAAATAAATCCAATTTTCTTCACCTTCCGACAAATTACTACAAATCGACAATAGTCTCATATTCAACCTTTATTTTTGACATTCTTTCATAGTCCTCATCGAAAATTGTAATAAAAGTAATAGTGAAAGTCTAACATCGTTTAATAGAAATATAGATTCAATATAAAAGGACTAGAAAAAAATGTAGACTTTTGTCTTATTTCACTACCTATATGTTGTTTAATTTTGGCAAAAATTGATAAAAATCGACAAATGCTATTTTGTATTGTGTCTTCGTAATCTTGTTTGTAATCATCATATCACTACTTATTTCTCTATACTGTGACATATGTTACAGACAAAAAGATTCTCTTAACCCATTAACAAGCCTTCTTCATTCATTATTCGATAAATCCATTTTCATAACCATTGTAAACTATTCCTATATTTCTAAATCTCCTTTCCTAGGAATAAAGCTTCCTCTTCCTAGGTCTAGGCGTAAATCTACAAAAGGACATACTTTAATCCCTTCTAGTCCACAAAAAAACGACGTATGTGAATATACGTCGTTTTTCATTTCTTTATTTAGCTTTTAATTTATCCAACTCAAGTAAGAACTTATCATTTAATACCTTAATATAAGTTCCTTTCATCCCTAATGAACGAGATTCAATAACACCTGCACTTTCAAGTTTACGCAATGCATTTACAATTACAGAACGCGTAATCCCTACACGATCGGCAATTTTACTTGCTACTAATAAACCTTCTTTTCCATCTAGTTCATGGAAAATATGCTCTACTGCTTCTAATTCACTGTAAGACAACGAGCTAATCGCCATTTGAACAACAGCTTTACTTCTCGCCTCTTCTTCAATTTCTTGTGTTTTCTCATGTAGAATTTCCATTCCAACTACAGTCGCACCATACTCTGCTAATATTAAATCATCATCGCTAAACGATTCATTTAAACGAGCAAGGATCAGTGTTCCTAGTCTTTGTCCCCCACCTTGAATTGGGACAATCGTAGTTAACCCACTTTTAAACAAGTCCTTGTTTTCGACTGGGAATGCAGTGTATTCACTTTCAATATCAAGGTTCGCTGATGTTTCCTCAATTTTAAAGAGACCATCTGTGTATTCCTCTGGAAAACGACGATCTTCTAACATCTTTTTCATTCGCTCATTTTCAATTTCTTGCTTAATAGCGAAACCTAAAAGTTTTCCGCGACGACTAACAACAAAAATATTAGCGCTGATCGTGTCTCTTAGTGTTTCAGCCATGTCTTTAAAATTCACATGCTGAACACCCGTTTTTTGTAACATTTCATTAATCTTTCTTGTTCTTGATAATAAATCCATTTCCTTTTCCTCCTACAACTCACAGAATATATTGGCTAAGATCTCGATTCTTTGCAATAGAAGCTAATTTTTCTTCTACATATTCTGGGGTTATGACAATTTCTTCTAAGTTAATATCCGGCGCCTCAAATGAAAGATCCTCAAGCAAACGCTCTAGTATTGTATGTAAGCGTCTAGCACCAATATTTTCAGTTTCTTGGTTGACCTCCGTTGCAATTGTCGCAATCTTATGAACAGCTTTGTCCGAAAACGTAACTTTTATACCTTCTGTTTCAAGAAGTGCGATATATTGTTTGATTAAAGCATTGTTAGGTTCAACGAGGATGCGTTTAAAATCATCAACAGATAAGTTAGCTAATTCAACTCTAATCGGGAACCGTCCCTGTAATTCAGGAATTAGATCAGACGGCTTCGCCATGTGAAAGGCACCTGCTCCAATAAATAAAACATGGTCCGTTTTTACCGGTCCATACTTAGTTACAATTGTAGAACCTTCGACAATCGGTAAAATATCTCTTTGAACTCCCTCACGAGAAACATCTGCCGTTTGTTGGCCTTTACTTGCAACTTTATCAATTTCATCAATAAAGATAATACCTAATTGTTCTGCTCTTGTAATTGCTTCTTGGGTTACTTCATCCATGTCAATTAACTTCTGAGCTTCTTCATCAATTAACACTTTTCTAGCATCCGATATAGGGAGGCGTCTTTTCTTCCTTTTCTTAGGCATGAGGCCGCCAAGCATTTCTTGCATATTCATCCCCATTTGCTCCATCCCCGCACCTTGGAACATATCCATAAAGTTCTGTGACTGTTCGTCAACTTCAATCGTAATAAGGTGGTCTTCAAGCTCTCCTAATGCAAGCTTATGTGCTGTTTGTCTTCGCCTTTGTGTTAAGTTTGCTTCATCAGTTGAATCATGCTCAACTTCCTGTGCCCCTTGTTGCCCAAAGATCATTTCAAAAGGATTTTTATAAGTACTTTGCTTTTTATTAGAAGGAACTAGCAATTCAACGATACGTTGGTTCGCATTCTCTTCCGCTTGTGAGCGAACAGAGTGAACCTTTTCTTCTTTAATCATCCTAACGCTCGTTTCAACTAAATCACGCACCATTGACTCTACATCTCTTCCAACATAGCCCACTTCGGTAAATTTAGTTGCTTCCACTTTCACAAATGGCGCGCCAACTAATTTTGCAAGTCTACGAGCAATTTCTGTTTTTCCTACACCAGTTGGCCCAATCATGAGAATATTTTTAGGGGTAATCTCATCTCTCATTTTTTCTTCTAGTTTGCTCCGTCTAAATCGATTACGCAGAGCAATAGCAACAGATTTCTTTGCTTCTTCTTGCCCTACTATAAATTGATTAAGACGCTCAACAATTTCACGAGGAGTTAAGTCTGTTTTCACTGTACCACTCTCCATTCCTTAATTAATGTCTAATTAAGCTCTTCTACAACAATATTCAAGTTCGTATATACACATATCTCTCCAGCGGTTTCTAATGAAGCATATGCAATTTCTTTCGCAGGTAATTGAGGCGCATGCTTCTTTAAAGCCCTCCCTGCTGACAAAGCATAATTCCCCCCGGATCCTATCGCTAAAATACCATCATCTGGTTCAATTACTTCACCAGTTCCAGATACCAACAAAATATGCTCCTTATTCATTACAATTAACATTGCTTCAAGTCTTTTTAAAACTTTATCGCTTCGCCATTCTTTTGCTAATTCTACAGCTGCTCTTTGTAGGTTTCCATTATACTCCTCGAGCTTCGCCTCAAATTTTTCAAATAGAGTAAAGGCATCGGCTACAGAACCAGCGAATCCAGCAATGACTTTTCCATTGTATATTTTTCGAACTTTCCTAGCTGTGTGTTTCATCACAACCGCATTTCCAAATGTAACTTGACCATCACCAGCCATCGCACATTCTCCATTATGATGAATCGCAAAAATTGTTGTAGCATGAAATGTTTGACTCATTTAGATCCTCCTTACAAACCCTCTAAGCACGAGGATGAGTATGTTTATAAACGTCTCGTAAACGATCTTTTGTCACATGAGTATAA
Organism: Halalkalibacter krulwichiae; assembly: GCF_002109385.1. NCBI lineage: Bacteria > Bacillati > Bacillota > Bacilli > Caryophanales > Bacillaceae > Halalkalibacter > Halalkalibacter krulwichiae. The sequence goes on from NZ_CP020814.1 coordinate 2,684,159, forward strand.
ATTTGAGTGCTTGATAAATGTTCATGGCCTAATAGTTCTTGAACAATCCTTAAATCTGCTCCATTGTTTAACATATGAGTAGCAAACGAGTGCCTAATATCATGAGGACGTAATTTTTTTTGATTTGACACCTTCTCCATTCTCTTAAGCACAATCGTTCGAATGCTTCTATCAGTCAAACGCCCACCTCGATAATTTAAAAATAGGGCATCATTTACTTGATTGGCTTTTGTATGGATTTTCACTCTACCATCTTCAATATACTTCTCTAACGCATCACATGCAAATGCCCCGAGCGGCGTATAACGCTCTTTCCGCCCTTTTCCAATTACTAAAACCGTTCCAATCATTAAATCAATGTCATGAACGTTTAATTGACTACACTCGCTAACACGCATACCAGTTGCATAAAGTAACTCAAGAATAGCTCGGTCCCTTTGATCTAGAGGTTTATTATCAACAAAAGCGTCAAAGAGCTCTTGCATCTCCTCTTCATATAAAAAATTAGGTAGCCGCTCTCCCTTTTTAGGCATTACAACTGATTGAAACACATTTTCACTTACCCGTTCTTCTCGCAAATGAAACCTATAAAAACTTCTTAAAGCAGAGATTTTTCGTGATACAGTCTTTCTTGCATACTCTTTCTCGAATAGCTTTGTTAAATAGTTACGAACATCTTGCGTTGTAACAGCAGCAAAACCTCGTATTTTATGTCCTTTCATGAATTGTTGAAAATCAAGAATATCACGCAAATAATTATTCGTTGTATGAGTAGAACTATTTTTTTCTAAGCGTAAGTATGTAAAGAATAGATCAATCCAGGACTGTTCTGACAACGTAAACACCCCACACAGTCACATAGAGCTACTAAATTCTATCATGACCTAGTAGCTCTTGACAATAAAATTTACACTTTTTTCACAAAATTCTGAATTGCGCTTAATGCTCGGTTAGCCAGCTGTTCATAGCGCTCTTTCTTATCCCTAATTCTCTCTTCTAAAGGTGGTAATAATCCGAAATTCGCATTCATTGGTTGGAAGTTTTTCTTATTCGCTGTTGTTATATAAGAAGCCATACTTCCCATTACTGTCGTTTCAGGAAGCGTTACCAGTTCTTTTCCTTGAACATAGTTCGCAGCATTAATCCCAGCAACAAGACCGGCTGCTGCTGACTCAACATAACCTTCCACTCCAGTAATCTGTCCGGCAAAAAATAAGTCTTCACGATTTCGGTATTGATATGTTGGCTTTAATAGGTTAGGTGAGTTAATGAATGTATTACGATGCATCACTCCGTAACGAACAATCTCAGCGTTCTCTAAACCAGGAATCAATTGAAGCACTTCTTTTTGTGGTCCCCATTTCAAATGAGTTTGGAAGCCTACGATATTATATAGTGTTCCTGATGTATTGTCTTGTCTTAATTGTACAACAGCATATGGACGCTTGCCGGTTTCTGGATGTTCTAAACCAACTGGCTTCATCGGTCCAAATAGCATTGTTTTTCTTCCGCGCTTTGCCATTACTTCAATCGGCATACATCCTTCAAAAAAGATCTCTTTTTCAAATTCTTTTAAAGGGACCGTTTCAGCAGAAACTAAGGCGTCATAGAATTTGTTAAACTCTTCTTCTGTCATAGGACAATTTAAATAGGCTGCTTCACCTTTATCATATCTAGACTTCAGATATACCTTTTCCATGTTAATTGATTCTGTTTCAATAATTGGTGCTGCTGCATCATAGAAGTAGAGGTATTCTTCACCCGTTAACTCTCGAAGTTGCTTTGATAAATGCTCAGAAGTTAATGGGCCAGTAGCGATAATCGTTGGTCCGTCTGGGATTTTTGTGATCTCTTCATTAAATACAATTACGTTAGGATGATTACGAACACGTGTCGTAACTTTTTCAGCAAAATCATGACGGTCAACTGCTAGCGCCCCTCCAGCTGGTACTGCCGCATCGTCTGCTGAGCCAATAATAACCGAATCCAGTTGGCGCATTTCTTCTTTTAATACTCCGACTGCATTTGTTAATGCATTACCCCTGAGTGAGTTACTACAAACTAGTTCTGCAAACTTATCTGTATGATGCGCCGGTGTTTGTTTAACAGGTCGCATTTCATATAAATGTACTGTAACGCCTCGTTTAGCAAGTTGCCATGCTGCTTCACTACCAGCAAGTCCTGCTCCGATCACGTTAACATGTTGTTGTGTCAAATTAATCCCTCCAAGACCTTTCATGCTAATAAACAGTAGAAATGCCTTCACCAAATACAGGTGAAGGCTTACTTATCTTATCATACAAGTTGTACGGACTTCAAATAATAGCATACTTTCAATGCTTCTACCATGATCCTTATGACAAAACTGTGACATTGATTATTCAACTAATTATTAAAAAGACAAACCACCCTTTTTTAATTAGTCTCTTCTTTATAGTCACAAGATGTACATTCTACATGTACGCCTTTTTTTGATTTTTTTTCAACAAGCATACTTGAACATTTAGGGCATGGTCTTGCAATCGGTTTATCCCAAGATAAGAATTCACACTCAGGGTAACGGTCACAACCAAAAAAGATTCTTCGTTTTTTACTTTTTCTCTCAACGATGTTTCCTTCTTTACATGTTGGACACTTCACACCTATATCTTTCACGATTGCTTTTGTGTTACGACATTCTGGGAAGTTTGAGCATGCCATGAATTTTCCATAACGACCCATTTTATAAACCATTTCGTGACCGCATTTTTCGCAATCTTCACCAGCTGGTTCATCTTTAATTTCAACTTCCTTCATTTCCTCTTCTGCAACAGATAATCTTTTTTCAAATCCATTATAGAATTCATCAATGATACGAATCCACTCTTGTTGACCTTCTTCGATTGAGTCAAGATCATTTTCCATCTTTGCAGTAAACTCAACATCAAGGATTTCTGGGAAGAATTCAACAATTAACTCTAAGACGATTTCGCCTAATTCGGTCGGGACAAAACGTTTATCTTCAAGCGCAACATATCCACGACGTTGAATCGTATCAAGAGTTGGAGCATAAGTTGAAGGTCTGCCGATTCCTAGCTCTTCCATCGTTTTAACAAGTCGTGCTTCTGTATACCTTGGAGGTGGTTGTGTAAAGTGTTGATTGGGTACAATATCCACCTTCTCTACTTGTTGACCTTCTTCAAGGTTCGGTAACAATCGATCCTCTTCTTTTTTTCCATCATCATTACCTTCAATGTACACTTTCATGAAACCAGCAAACTTTACTTTTGAGCCAGTTGCTCTAAAAACCACACCATTTTGTTCAATGTCGACAGTCATTGTGTCCATTACTGCTGGTGCCATTTCACTTGCCACCATACGCTCCCAAATTAATTTATATAACCTTAATTGGTCTCGTGATAAATAACCCTTTACCATCTTAGGATCTTTAAATACAGAAGTAGGTCGGATTGCTTCATGGGCATCCTGCGCCTTTTTATCTTTCTTCACAGCACGTTTTTCTTTTCGCGTATACTCTTCTCCATACGTTTGTTCAATGTACTGTTTCGCTTCCTCTTGAGCTGTTTCAGAAATCCTTGTCGAGTCTGTACGCATATAGGTGATCAACCCTACAGCTCCCTCTTTTTTATCAAGCTCGATTCCTTCATACAGCTGCTGGGCAATCATCATCGTTTTCTTCGCTCGAAAATTTAATTTACGAGCTGCTTCTTGTTGTAGTGAAGATGTTGTAAAAGGTAAAACAGGATTTCTTTTACGCTCTTTTTTCTTAACCGAAGTAATATCAAAAGCATCCATATTTAACTTTGATAACACTTGCTTTACTTCATCTTCAGACGATAGGTCTTGTTTTTTTCCATCAATCCCATAGAATTTCGCATCAAACGTTTCGCCTTCATATGAAAACTGAGCCGGAATACTCCAGTATTCTTCAGGTACGAACTCTTTTATTTCTCTTTCTCTCTCAATTATCATTTTCACAGCTACTGATTGCACACGACCAGCACTGAGACCCTTTTTGACTTTCTTCCATAATAGTGGACTTATGTTATAACCAACTAAACGATCAAGAATTCTTCTCGCTTGTTGAGCATCTACTAAATCCATATTAATTGGTCGAGGAGTTTTAAACGCATCCTTAATAGCTTGTTTTGTAATTTCATTAAACACCACTCTACAATCTGAATTCTCATCAATATCAAGACTGTGAGCTAAGTGCCATGCTATCGCTTCCCCTTCTCGATCGGGGTCAGCTGCGAGATAAATTTTTTTCACTTTTTTTGCAGCTGTCTTCAATTCTTTTAAGACGGGACCTTTTCCACGAATTGTAATGTACTTGGGCTCATACTTTTTTTCAACATCTACTCCCATTTGACTTTTTGGCAAGTCTCTAACATGTCCCATTGAAGCTTTAACAATATATTTCTTCCCTAAATATTTTCCAATGGTCTTTGCTTTGGCGGGAGATTCAACGATTACTAAATAATCGGCCATTTAAGCAACTCCCTCTCTCGAAGATATAATTAAAATCTTCCCTATTATTAAACACACTTTTGCTATTTGTCAAACAAGACTTGGGAAAAAAGAGAAAAAAACTACAAAGGTTTTTGTCGTATTTTGCCGATCAGTTGTCAATTTCACATAATATATCTTCATGGCTAGCGACTAACTTTGCTCCTTGTTGAATCAGGTAATTAGTTCCTTTAGATTCGTTAGAAAAAATAGATCCTGGAACAGCAAAGACATCTCTACCTTGCTCTAACGCTTGGTCCGCAGTAATTAGAGAACCGCTTCTCTCTTTCGCTTCCACGACAAGAACAGCCTTAGAAAGGCCACTAATAATTCGGTTTCGTGCAGGGAAGTGCCATTTTTTAGGAGGGGTATTGGGAGGATATTCCGACAAAATAATATTTTTTTGTGTCAATTTTGAAAATAATTCTTGATTGCTTTTTGGATAAATGTAATTAAAGCCAGAACCAAGGATTGCGATGGTCTGCCCTTGTGCTTTTAGAGCTTGCCAATGAGCATGTGAGTCAATTCCTTTTGCCATTCCACTCACAATCGTCCAGCCTTGCCTCGTGATAGGGGGTATTAAAGTAGAAAGTGTTTGTAAACCAGTGTCGGTTGGGGTTCGCGTACCTATGACAGCGATTCGTTTTTCGTTATTTAGTACTGCTTTCTGGCCAATTGCATAAAGCACAAATGGGGGATCAAAAATATTTTTTAATAGTGGTGGGTAATCTGTATCTTCTATTGTAATGACGTGAATTAATTTCTGCTTTAAATATTCGAGGATCTGTATGGAAGAATAGGAATGAAGGTGTTGATGGAGAGACTGTGCTGTATCTTTGGAGAGTCCAAAAAGGTTCTGCCAGGTTTTCGTTGTATGATCATAAATTGTCTCTAACTCATGGTCTTGATATAGAATTCTACACATCATATTTCTCGTTAAGGACTGACAACTGTGTAAATGGATCAATCTCTGCCTAAAATCATTCATAAAGCACTCCTTTCTTTCCATGGGAAAGAAAGCCCTCAAATTGAGGACTTTCAAGAATTATTTGTTAGTTCGTTACTTTGTGAGTTGTACACTTCTCTAACAAATCTTTTTCTTTTAATACTGAGATAAGAGTCTCTCCCATAACAGAAGGTGTCTCTGCCACTTTAATCCCACAACTCTCAAGAGTTTTGATCTTTTCAGCGGCTGTACCCTTACCACCAGAAATAATCGCACCAGCATGGCCCATACGCTTTCCTGGAGGTGCTGTTTGACCACCGATGAAGCCTACGACAGGTTTAGTCATGTTTGCTTTTACCCATTCTGCAGCTTCTTCTTCTGCTGTACCACCAATTTCTCCAATCATGATTACTGCATAAGTATCTGGATCTTCATTAAATAGGTTTAATACATCAATGAAATCCGTTCCATTAACTGGGTCTCCTCCGATACCAACAGCAGAAGATTGACCAATACCATTAGTAGATAATTGATGTACTGCTTCATACGTAAGAGTACCAGAACGCGATACTACTCCTACATGACCTTTTTTATGAATGTATCCTGGCATAATACCAATCTTACATTCTTCAGGTGTAATTACACCTGGGCAGTTTGGCCCGATTAGGCGAGTTTTCTTTCCTTCCATATAACGCTTAACATTTACCATATCCATTACAGGAATTCCTTCTGTAATACAAATAGCAAGGTCAAGCTCTGCATCTGTTGCTTCCATAATTGCGTCTGCAGCAAATGCTGGTGGTACATAAATGACCGAAGCATTAGCACCTGTAGCTTTTACAGCCTGTTCAACTGTATCAAATACAGGGATTCCTTCTACCTCTGTACCGCCTTTTCCTGGTGTTACACCACCTACGATATTCGTACCATATTCAACAGCTTGTTTCGTATGAAATAAGCCTGTAGCTCCTGTAATACCTTGAACAATTACTTTTGTGTCTTTGTTAATAAGGATACTCATTCTTTTCGTCCCGCCTTTCTATTTCACTAATGAAACGATTTTTTGTGCGCCATCAGCCATTGAATCAGCAGCTGTAATGTTTAAGCCTGAATCTTTAAGAATTTGTTTACCAAGGTCAACATTCGTACCTTCTAAACGAACGACAAGCGGAATCTCAAGGCCCACTTGCTTAGTAGCCTCAACAACACCTTGTGCGATAATGTCACACTTCATAATTCCACCAAAGATATTAACGAAAATTCCTTTAACGTTTTCATCAGAAAGAATGATCTTAAACGCTTCAGTAACTTTCTCTGCAGTCGCACCGCCACCTACATCTAAGAAGTTAGCAGGATCACCATTGTAATGTTTAATGATATCCATCGTTGCCATTGCAAGCCCTGCACCATTAACCATACAACCAATATTTCCATCTAAAGAAATATAACTTAGATCATATTTTGATGCTTCGATTTCTTTTTGATCTTCTTCTTCAAGATCACGATATTCTAAAATATCTTTTTGACGATACAATGCATTAGAGTCAAAGTTTAACTTTGCATCTAGCGCCATTACTTTGCCATCTCCTGTTGTAACAAGTGGGTTAATCTCAGCAATTGAGCAGTCTTTCTCTACAAAAACTTTGTATAGTCCCATCATGAATTTAACAGCTTGGCCAACTAGTTCTTTAGGAATGTTAATATTAAAAGCTAAACGACGTGCTTGGAAGCCTTGAAGACCAACAGCCGGATCGATTACTTCTTTAAAGATCTTCTCAGGAGTCGCTTCTGCAACTTCTTCAATCTCAGTACCACCTTCTTCTGAAGCCATCAAAACGACTCTTGAAGTTGCTCGATCTAATACTAAACCGATGTAATACTCATTTTTAATATCGCAACCTTCTTCGATAAGTAAGCGCTTAACTTCTTTACCTTCTGGTCCTGTTTGATGAGTTACAAGCGTCTTCCCTAGAATCTCATTTGCATATGTACGAACTTCATCTAAGCCTTTCGCGACTTTAACGCCACCAGCTTTTCCTCGACCACCTGCGTGGATCTGGGCTTTAACCACACTTACACTTGAACCTAATTCTTTTGCTGCTTCAACTGCTTCATCTACTGAGAACGCAACTTTACCATTTGGAACAGCAACCCCATATTTACGAAGTAACTCTTTTCCTTGATACTCATGGATATTCATTCTCTCTCCAGCCTCCTATCATATCAAATGCATGTAATTTCATGCCATTCAGACCAATTGGTTTGTGAATGACTGAATCCTTCTCTATTCTACCATTGTTTTCTGAAATTGGGGAGGGGTAAATCCCTCCCTCTTTCAAATTAGTAGAAAAAATTTGAATTTTAAACGGTTACATAGGTTAAAAATACCACTATTTCTCTTCTACTCTTTTATTTTGTCTATTTTTTTCGCTTTTCTCTTCTTTTTCCTTTTTTCTTAATAAAGATTTTGTTAAATCGATTTTCGCATCAGATTCTTGAACCGAATGATATATCCCAAATTCGTGAGCATATTCTTCATTTGGCTTAATGTTCTTCTTATCCAATTGCTTTACCCCCACTTTTAAATTACTAACAAAAAAAGCTAGCTGTATTAGTATGTCCTCAAATGAACACACTACCACACTAGCTCTTAATGGTTTTGATCAATGCGATAAATAAAAGCAAATATTTCAGCAACTACTTCATATAATTCCTCAGGAATAGCTTGATTAACTTCAAGTTTGCTTAGTAACTCAACTAAAGAAACATCTTCTTGGATTGGAATGTTGTTCTCTATTGCCAGTGCGATGATCTCTTCTGCCTTTAATCCAGCTCCTTTTCCAATCACTTTCGGTGAATGGTCGATATCTGAGCGATAACGAAGTGCTACCGCTTGTTTTCTTTCAGATTTCATATTCGGATATCAACTCCTTGAGATTTGTTCCTATCCTCTCTTCTAATCAACTGCCCGTCTTTTTGTTCATGTAGATGCTTCCACCTCACATAGGAGAGTTGGTAATCCTTTATTGCTAAAGCTTGTCTAAGAGGGGGAGTAATAAGCTTAATAAAGCATCTGGTCTTTCCTTATCATTGTAGATATCTATTTGTACGATTCGATTTTGAATATGCACATCAATAATAATTTCCCTCAAATGTGCAAGAGTTAAGTAAAATAACACACGACAATACTTAGGATCAAGCTTCCCCTCATCATCTTTTTTCCCTTCCCATTTCAACGTTAAATCAGTTGAATATGTACCTAAAACGATTGGCAATTGATACAGATACTGATGAAACGCCCCTGATTGTTCGTGCATCAGTAATTGCTGTCCGGTTAATCTAACTAATGATTGTTTTACTTGTACGCTAACATTTTCAGGTAAGTCATGTTGTGTTAACATCATAAGCAATGCTTTTAACCTATTAGAGTGAATCGATTCTTGCCCTAAATCACCTTGAAAAAATGATGCAAGATCGTTTTCATATTGAAGGCCTAACATCAGAAAAAGATTCTTCAGATGTAATCCAGGTGCTTCTTGAATGTTAAATGGCGTTGCTGTCATCAGAATGGTTTGTAGTACATTCTTTTCTTCTTGACTTAACGATGCTTGGGGGAGTTGCAGCCATTTGGCATATACCTCTTCAGCACGAATTGGTGAGTGGAACAATTGTAATAATTGTTGTAATTGGCCCATCCCCTGTTTTCCCGCGGCAATATTTACCTTGCGAATTAATTGATTCATGTTAAGTAAATCACGATTAGTTGACGTTTCTGGCCAAAGCTTTTCAACAATCTCTCGATAGGTTGGATTTTTGAAATTTCTCTCAAATGTTTGAAAAATTTCTTGAATAGGTGTTTCTCGTTTTAAAATTCCTAGTCGTGAAAGGAGTTGTCTAGCTCCTTCATTTTCTCCTAGCTTGGCAAGTAATTGCGTAATTGGTGATTGAATTATTTGAGTATAGTTAGGTTTAATTATGTTTTCAATAAGAAGCCTTACTTCCTTAGAAGCCGGTGTATTAATAGGTTCTAAGGAGTGATATAATTTTGTGATCTGAGCTAATAATGAGGGTTGTTTTTCCATTGATTGAAAAGACAGAAAGGCTTCTCTTGAAATATGGATACTACTTTTGATCATATTCATGATCGTCCGATATCCTCTCTCATTAAGTTGATTCAGTTCACGTAGGATTGTATAACCTTTTAAGACATCTTCTTTTAAAAATGGGAGTTGGTTACGACTTAATAGACGTAATAACGTTGACATTGACTTTGTCGATGGAAGATCTAACTGCTGCCTCAATCTCTCAGTAGACGTAGTTGCTGAACTTTCTCTTTGTTTTATATTATCATCTATTATTTTTAATCGAGGGATCCCAGAAGCCTCCTTCACTTCAAACCAATAACGTTGCCCTACAGTCAGAGCCACTTCCATCCGTGCAGTTAACTGAATACCATTCATCGTTAAAGTAGCAACATCATTCGGATAAAGATTTGTAATTCTCCCTTGAAATATTTGACCATTTGTAAACGCTATAGACCTTGGTTGTTTAATTTTTTGAGAAGTACTTGGATTTTGAATTCCAAACAATGAAAGCCCTCCTGTTACTCTATCAAATCTTTTATTGGGCGGAAGCTTCTTCGGTGTTCCTTCATTACACCTAGTTTTTTTAGAGCATCTAAATGCTCTTTTGTACCATAACCAACATGTTTGCTAAATCCATATCCTGGATACTCCTTATCGACTTCATCCATATATTGATCTCTTGCAACTTTTGCTAATACAGAGCTTGCCGCTATCGTTAAACTTTTTTGGTCCCCTTTAATTAGTGAAGTTTGCTGAACTGGTAATTTTAGTGTCATTGCATCTAATAACAGATGATCTGTGTTTATAGTTAAGTTCTGTACAGCTCTTGTCATTGCTAGCTTAGTAGATTCATAGATGTTTAATTTATCTATCTCTGTTGCATGAACCATTTCAATCGTGAATGCAACAGCTTGTTCTTTGATGACTTGAGCATATTCTTCTCTTCTATCCTTACTTAATTTCTTAGAGTCTGTCAAACCCAATAATTTAAAGTCTTCAGGCAATACAACTGCAGCTGCAACAACAGGCCCTGCAAGAGGTCCACGCCCTACTTCATCTAGTCCCGCAATGGATAAAAAACCTTGATTGCGTAGACTCACTTCGTACTGTGTCATCTCTTCATGCATTTTTTCTAGACGTTCAACTCTAGTAATCATTGCTTCATAGCGCTTTAATAAGCTTTGAACACCTTTTCTCTTATCTGTTTTCAAAGAATCTACAAATGCGTCATTTCTCTGATCCGTTGTAAATAATTTCTGTTCTACTTCTTTAATGGATAGACTCACTCTATACACTCCTTACTTTTTTATCGACATCTTGAGCTTTCTTTTTAAGAGGATTATATCAAATAAAAAAACCGCTGAAAAAGCCTACTTGGCTTCTTCACCGGCTAACGCTTCTGGTCTCTCTAACGAAATACGACCTAATGTGCCAGATCTCATTTCACGCAATATAATTTCAGCAGCCTTATCATAATCAACATAGCCACCAGCAAGGAGACACCCTCGTTTTTTTCCAATTTCATCAAATAAAGCAAGCCCCTCTTCTGGGACCTCTTCCAACTTATAACGCTCTTGAATAAGGTTTGGATAATAGTCTTTCAAATAATTCAATAAGAATAAAGCTATATCTTGAAAGTCAAGGAGCTCGTCTTTGATTGCTCCAGTAGCCGCCAATCGATAGCCTATGACTTGATCTTCAAATTTTGGCCATAATATACCAGGTGTATCAAGTAATTCTAAATCAGTTCCTACTTTAATCCATTGCTGTCTTTTTGTTACACCAGGACGATCTCCTACTTGCGCTGTACGTTTTGAAGCCAGCCGATTAATTAAGGTTGATTTCCCAACGTTAGGAATTCCAAGTATCATAGCACGGATCGCTCGAGGCTTCATTCCCTTTGATACCATCTTTTCAATAATTGGCTTCGCCAATACTTTACACGCATTAGGAATTTTCTCTGTTCCTTTTCCATTTTGTGCATTAATAGAAAGTACCGTTGCACCTTTTTCTTCAAAATAAGCTTTCCAGCTTGACGTAACAGCTGGATCGGCTAGGTCTGCTTTATTCAATAATATTAATCTTGGCTTATGTGAAACCAAGTCGTCAATCATTGGATTACGAGAGGCTAACGGAATTCTCGCATCAAGAAGCTCAATTACTACATCAATAAACTTTAATTTTTCAGTTACTTCCCGACGGGCCTTTGCCATATGTCCAGGAAACCATTGAATCGTCAAAACATCCACCTCCCTAATTAGCCATTCGAATATTTGGAATTGGCCAAAACACAATATTAGCTTTACCAATCACTTCATCAATATGAATGGTTCCAATATCTCTACTATCCTTACTTCTACCTCTATTATCACCTAATACAAACAATTCATTTTCTGGAACTGTCACAGCTTGGAAATCTCTTGTCAATCGATCTCCACTGTATGCTAATTTTAACTCATCTAAAAAAGGCTCTTCAATCGCCTCACCATTGACGTATAGAACATCATCACGATATTCAATTACATCTCCTGGCAAACCAATCACTCGTTTTATATAGTCTTTCCCTGCAGGCGCATGAAAAACAATAATATCAAACCTCTCAGGATTACCAAAGACATAACTAATTTTATTAACAATCATTCTATCGTTATGTTCAAGCGTTGGCATCATTGATTCTCCATCAACAATAACTGGTGCAAATAAAAACTGACGGATTACAAATGCAAGGACAAGTGCTATAACGACCGCTTTCAGCCACTCCCAAGATTCCTTCTTCCCCTCACTCATGCTAACGCCCTCCATTTATGTAACAATCACAAAGATTAGTTTACCATATTCTTATCAAATGTTTCAGCTATTTTGATTGTAACAATTAAGCACAATGAAGAAAAAAAGAGCTTAGTTGCCTAAGCTCTTTTTCTTGCTCTTTATCGAATTTCTTTAATACGAGCTTTTTTACCACGTAGACTACGAAGATAGTAAAGTTTAGCACGACGTACTTTACCGCGACGCTTCACTTCGATCTTAGCAATCTTAGGTGAATGTAATGGGAATGTACGTTCAACTCCTACACCGTACGAAATCTTACGAGCTGTGAAAGTTTCGCTGATACCAGTACCACGACGTTTGATAACAACGCCTTCGAATAACTGAATACGCTCACGAGTTCCCTCAACAACTTTAACGTGGATAACTAAAGTATCACCAGGACGAAACGCTGGAAGATCACTACGTAGTTGCTCACTTGTAATTTCACGGATAATGTTGTTCATATAATTCCACTCCTTCCATACAGATGCTCTTGAAAGCTTATTAACTACAGCGGAACATCGTAATAACAGGCCATAAGCCACAAAAACTATAATAGCATAATCTATACCTAATCACAAGTAAGATTCAAAAAATATATGCCATTTCTTTTTCAATAATATAGAGATACAATGCATTCAAGAGGCACAAGCTTAATTTAATAGCAATTGCTTTCATCTACAAATTCCTTTATCCATTGCTTCTCTTTCTCGTTCAGCGTTTTAGCTTTTATTAGATCGGGCCTTCTTTTCCAAGTGCGCTTTAATGACTCACGAGACCGCCACTCTTCAATATTAGCATGGTGACCAGACAAAAGAACATCAGGCACCTTCATTCCCCTATACTCAGCCGGGCGCGTATAATGAGGATGTTCCAATAAACCTGTTGAATAGGAATCGGTAATTGCTGATTCTTCGTTGCCTAGAACACCTGGTAACAGTCGTGTCACACTATCAGCAATAATCATCGCCCCAAGTTCTCCACCCGTTAATACGAAATCTCCTATTGAAATTTCATCGGTCACTAAAAATTCTCGTACCCGCTCATCATAACCCTCATAGTGGCCACAAAGTAAAATAAGGTGCTTTTCCTTGGAAAGCTCTTCTGCTTTTTTTTGAGTAAATCTCTCTCCTTGTGGGCAAAGAAGAATAATACGTGGTTTACTTTCTGGATCATTTTGTCTCACATGCTCCACTGCATCAAAAATAGGTTGTGCTCGCAACACCATCCCCGCACCCCCGCCGTAGGGATAGTCATCAACCTTTTTATGCTTATTATCAGCGAAATCGCGAAAGTCTGTCACTTGGTATGTCACATGACCTCCGTCCTGTGCGTTTTTTAAAATGGACGATCCAAACACCCCTTTAAACATCTCCGGAAAAAGTGAGAGAATATCTATTCTCATTCAACCAATCCTTCCATGACATGAATGCGAATCACCTTATTCCAGACATCAATCTCCTTAACAACATCTTCAATATAAGGGATCAGTATATCTTTTCCTGGACCTTTTCGTTGAATTACCCACACGTCATTCGCTCCAGTTTCAATAATTTCCTTGATTTTTCCTAATTCCTCATCACTTTCAGTAAAGACTTTACAGCCTATAATTTCATGATAATAAAATTCACCTTCATCTAGCTCGTCAAGTTGCTCACCTGACACATATAAAGTGGCTCCTTTAAGTGGCTCAACTTCATTAATAGAATGGTAATCTTCAAATTGAAGCAAATCAAAATTTTTATGCAAACGATGATGACGAACGACAACATGTATATTCTCACCTTTGTCATCATGTTTAATCATTAATTCTGAACCTATCGCATAACGATCCTCTGCAAAATCTGTTGAAGAAATGACACGAACTTCGCCTTTTACTCCGTGCGTATTCACAATTTTTCCGACTTTATACCATTCCGTCATCCATTATACCTTCCTTCTCGAATTTCTTGAACAATACCATCTTTAATAACAATTTCAGCTGGCTGCTCAGACCATCTGTCGCCGACGTGTATATCAATGATGCTTTTAACTTGTTCTTCTTGTATTTCAGTTCCTATTTCAAGTTTCTCGACTTGTTCTAACTTAAAATGTAGAAGCTTCACTCTTTCTTTTCGTTGGGTTAATTCTTGTTCGTATTTTTCTTTTATCTTTAAATGAGATGATTCATTTGCATCCCGAAGAGCTTTATGTAATTGAAAAGTTAGTTGATCAACCTCACGTTTACTTTGAACTAACTCTCCTTGAAATTGTTGAATGATTTGAGCTTTCTTTTTCTTCGTAACAACATGCTTGACGTTAACATTCCGTATGACTCTCATCATTCACCTCACCAATCCTATTATTAGACTGTTCAATGCTTGTGCTTCTTAGACATGTAATTCGAATAAAACGAAACATCCAAGTGAAATACCAAAAAAAGGGAGAGGTTATCCCTCACCCTTTTTTGCGTTACTAATCCACGATGTCTAATCGAACTCGCTGGTTTGGCGATGAAGCGTATAATACAGTCCTTATCGCTCTAGCTGTTCGACCTTGTTTTCCTATCACTTTCCCCATATCATCAGGATGAACGGTTAACCGTATGTTAAGGGTTTGACCCTCATTTACTTCATCAACTTGAACGTAGTCAGCGTGGTCTACAAGTGATTTAACAATGTGTTCAACTAACGCTTTCATTTTGTATTCTCCTTTTTATTTTATTTAATAAAAAGAGAAGGCGGTGGCTTCATTCGCTGCAAGTCTAATCTCAGAAAACAATCTAGATTAACTTAACTCTTGCAAGACTCCGCACACCGCTTATAGACTTTTATTTTTATAAAAATCTATCTTACTTTTGGTTTTTTGCGTTGTGAAGCTTTTCCATTAATCCTTCTTTAGAGAAAAGGTTACGAACTGTATCAGAAGGTTTAGCACCTTTTAACATCCAGTCAAGAGCTTTTTCTTCAGAAATTTCAACCTTAGCTGGTTGAGTTAATGGGTTGTACGTTCCAATCTCTTCGATGAAACGTCCATCACGCGGTGCGCGTGAATCTGCTACTACTACACGATAAAATGGGGCTTTCTTTGAACCCATACGCTTTAAACGAATTTTTACTGCCATTCGTGGACACCTCCAAAAATATTCACACAATAGTTTATAATATCATCAATTTTTCTAATTGGCAACTAGAAAAAGCGACTTCCTTTTAAAATGGAAGCTTGAAGCCTCCAAGACCTTTCCCTCTTTTCTTACCTTTTCCAGAGGTCATACCAGTCATTTGTTTCATCATTTTTTTCATGTCTTCAAATTGTTTGAGAAGGCGGTTTACATCTTGAATTGTTGTCCCGCTCCCTTTTGCAATTCGACGACGTCTGCTCGCATTCATTAAACTTGGATCTTTCTTCTCTTGTTTTGTCATGGAGCGAACAATTGCTTCAACTTTATTAATTTGCTTGTCATCGACTTGCAAATCTTTCATGCCTTTTGCTTTATTAAAACCAGGCATCATACCAAGTATTTCATCTAATGGACCCATATTTCGAACTTGATCAAGCTGCTCTAAGAAATCATCAAATGTAAAATCCATCGTTCGCATTTTTTTCTCAAGCTCTCGAGCCTTCTCTTCATCGACATTAGATTGTGCTTTTTCAATTAACGAAAGCACATCTCCCATACCTAGTATTCTCGAAGCCATGCGATCAGGGTGAAACGGTTCGAGTTGATCGATTTTTTCCCCCATACCAGCGAATTTAATTGGTGTATTCGTAACCGCTTTGACCGATAACGCAGCACCACCACGTGTATCGCCATCTAGTTTCGTTAATACAACTCCTGTAACATCAAGTTGTTCATTGAAACTCTCAGCTACATTTACAGCATCTTGTCCAGTCATTGCATCAACTACAAGTAGAATTTCATCAGGTTTAGCGATGTCTTTAACTCCTTGTAATTCAGCCATCAATGTTTCATCGATATGCAAGCGACCTGCTGTATCTATTAAAACATAATCATGATGATCTTCTTTCGCTTTTGCAATTGCTTGCTTTGCAATTTCAATGGGACTAACTTGATCACCCAGTGAAAAAACAGGCATATTCAATTGCTTACCTAACGTTTCTAACTGCTTAATCGCAGCTGGACGATAGATATCAGCTGCTACTAAAAGTGGATTGCGATTATGTTTCTTTCTAAGATGATTCGCAAGTTTTGCTGTTGTTGTTGTTTTACCGGCACCTTGCAACCCTACCATCATGACTACAGTAGGCGCTTTAGGTGCAACAGCAATCTTACTTTGCTCCCCACCCATTAAAGAAGTTAACTCTTCATTTACTACTTTAATAACTTGTTGCCCGGGTGTTAAGCTTTTCATTACTTCTTGGCCAAGCGCTTTCTCTTTCACATCTGCAATAAATTTCTTAACAACTTTAAAGTTCACATCCGCCTCAAGCAGAGCAAGTCGAACTTCACGCATCATATCCTTTACGTCTTGTTCACTTACCTTCCCTTTACCACGGATTTTCGTTAACGTTTCTTGCAGTCGCTCCGCTAAACCTTCAAAAGCCATGTTGTCGCCTCCTAGTCCAATTTCTCAAGAGAGTCAAGCAGTGACATGATCTCTTCAGGAGTCGCGTTATTTTCCATTGCTACTTTCATCTGAGCAACAAGTTCTGCCCGCTTTTCAAATTTTAAGAGGAGCTTTAACTTGTCTTCGTAGTCTTCAAGCATCGCTTCAGTCCGCTTTATATTGTCATATACAGCTTGACGACTAACTTCAAATTCTTCAGCAATTTCACCTAACGAGAAATCATCCAAGTAATATAAAGACATATACTTACGCTGTTTCTGTGTTAGCAATGACTGGTAGAAATCGAATAAGTAATTCATCCTAAGCGTCTTATCTAACACACAACCAACTCCTTGTTAAGTGATTTCCCTTTACGAGATATCATGTTACAACATCAACGATTAAGTGTCAAGTTTTTTTCTTAACATCTCAAGATTCTTCTTCTACTTCTGCCTCAACTAGCTCACGAAACAGCCCATAAACAAACTGTTCTGCCTCAAATTCCTGTAAATCGTCAATTTTTTCTCCTAGTCCAACGAATTTCACTGGAATATCTAGTTCATGCCGGATCGCAAGGACAATTCCTCCTTTTGCCGTCCCATCTAACTTTGTTAAAACGATTCCAGAAACGTCCGTTGACTGACCAAATGTTTTTGCTTGAGACATTGCATTTTGTCCTGTAGTTGCATCAAGTACCAATAATACTTCATGCGGTGCTCCTGGAACTTCTCTCTCAATGACTCGTTTTACTTTCTCAAGCTCTTTCATTAAATTAACTTTGTTTTGTAAGCGTCCTGCCGTATCGCATAACAATACATCAATATTACGCGACTTAGCCGCCTGTAACGCATCATACATTACTGCCGCTGGATCCGAGCCTTCTTGTTGCTTAATTACATCAACTCCAACTCTCTCTCCCCAAACTTCAAGCTGTTCAATTGCACCTGCTCTAAATGTATCACCAGCTGCCAACATGACTGATTTCCCTTGCCCTTTTAGATAATGAGCAAGTTTTCCAATAGATGTCGTTTTACCAACTCCATTTACACCTACAACTAAAACGACAGTCATTCCATTTTCTTGTATATTTAGACGTTTATCGTCGCCTTCTTTTTCAAGTAGTTCAGCCAATTTCTCAGAAATAACTGGCTGAATCTCTTTCGTGTCTTTAATATTACGAAGGCGCACTTCATCTTTAAGGTCATCAATTAATTCCATTACTGTTGTTACACCCACATCAGAACTTATTAATAGTTCTTCTAGCTCTTCAAAAAAGTCTTCGTCAACTTTTCGGTATTTATAAACGAGTTCATTCATTTTCCCGACGAAAGAATCTCTCGTTTTTTCTAGACCCGTTTTAAATTTATCCGTTACGTCTGTCGTTTGATTTGTTATTTTTTCTTTTAACTTCTTAAAAAAGCTCATAAAATCACCTAACTTTCTATAAATTTAACGATTGTTAATTATGTTGTCTGTATTGGTACATTGTAAGGGCACTAACGCCTTTGAACAGGCTCTAAAATATCATTGGTTTCTTCCAACCTAACAGAGACGAGTCTAGAGACACCAGATTCTTGCATCGTTACCCCGTAAAGGACATCAGCCTCTTCCATCGTTCCTTTCCGGTGAGTAATCACTATAAACTGAGTTGCTTCACTGAACTCTTTTAAGAAGTGTGCAAATCGACTGACGTTCGCTTCATCAAGAGCAGCCTCTACTTCATCAAGTACACAAAACGGCACTGGACGTACTTTTAATATAGCAAAGAGTAAAGCAATTGCCGTAAGCGAACGTTCGCCCCCTGATAAAAGACCTAGATTTTGCATTTTCTTCCCCGGCGGTCTGGCAATAATTTCAACCCCCGTTAATAGTAAATTATCAGGATCGGTTAAAATAAGATCTGCTTGTCCTCCCCCAAATAATTGACTGAAAACCTTTTGAAAATGAGTTCGAATTTGAACATATGTTTCATAGAAACGCTTAGTCATTTCTTGATCCATCTCAGAGATTAAATCATGCAACGTCGTTTTAGCTGCTTGTAAATCACTCTGTTGTTCTGACAGAAAATCGAACCTCTCTTTCACACGCTCATATTCTTCAATTGCCCCTAAATTCACTGTGCCCAGCTCTTCAATTGCTAACCGGACCAATTTGACCTTAGTTCTAGCCTCTTCAGGGTCCATTGTAAGCTTGTGATGTTCCTTTGCTGCTTGGAAAGATAGTTCATATTCTTCTTGTAGATGAGTAAGGCGATTATCTAGATCTACATCCATTCGATTCACATTCACTTCAATTTTACGGCACTCTTCAGCTAAATACTGCAATTCCCCTTGCTGCTTCTTCAGTTTATGCTCAAGCTCAGCATAAGCTAGCTCAACCTGCTCTCTCTCTTCTTTCATCTTTGTAATTTCTGTAGCAAGTGCAGCTTTTTGGGAACGGGTATGAATAATCCTTTCGTCTAAACTTGATTCACCATTCGAACGGTCAGACATTTCCCCCATCAATAACTCAAAATGATCATTTAATTCAATTAGTTCTTCTTCTAACTGTTGCTTAGTGGACGTTAACCGTTTCACTTGTCCTTCGAGTGCGAGGAAGCGTTCTTTAGCTGCTGCTAGATCGATTTTCTCACTTATTAGCTCTTCTTGCACCTTCTCTCTTGAAGTGCGTTGTTCTTTTCGTTGCTGTTCCAACTGTTGTACGAGCTGCTCTAAGTGAGTAGAGCTTTCTACGACAATTTTATATTTTTCATCTAATTGATTCAAACGCTCTTGGATCCGCTTAATTTCATCAGCATATCCTAATTTATCTCGGTCAAACCTTACAAAAGAGTCATCGGACCTTTCAAGCTCGCGTTCAAGGTCACGGACACTCGCCTTAGCTTCTTGAACAGAAGAACGCATTTCTTCCCCTTTTCTTCTAAGTTCTTCTATCTGATCTTCTACTAAAGAACGTTTCTCCTTTAATTCCTTCACATCTTCTTCAAGCTGCTTTGTTACTGTTGACAACTTACTCAATTTCTCTTTAAGTTCATCTAACTCACGCTTACGGCCTAGAAGTGGTGTCTGCTTCTGTTTAACGGAACCTCCTGTCATTGATCCACCTGGATTAACAACATCTCCATCAAGAGTCACAATTCGAAAACGATGTCCTACCAACCTTGCTAATTCATTTGCCCCTTGAAGTGAAGAGGCAATCACAACATTTCCAAGAAGGTTCGAGATTACATTTTCATACTTGTTGTCAAAAGTTAAAAGCGTAGAGGCAATTCCAACATAATCATTATGCTGCTTCATCTGTTCCATTTGAAAATGCGGTATTGATTTAGGCTTCATTACAGGGAGTGGAAGAAATGTAGCACGCCCAATTTTATTTTGCTTCAAATATTGGATCGCTTTTCGAGCGTCGCCTTCTGATTGCGTTACAATGTGCTGAGACGCTCCACCTAGCGCTATCTCAAAAGCAACTTCATACTCTTTTGGTACTTGAATCAATTCTGCTACTGCTCCAATTACACCTGTTAACTTTCCTTCTCTTGCTTTAAGAATTTCTTTAACTCCATGGAAAAAGCCTGAGAAGTCCGCCTGCATTTCATCAAGTACATCGACTCTTGATTGTATACGTTGTGTCATCTGATAGGATTCATACAGCTGTGATTCTTTTTTATGATAGCGTTCTTTCAATTGATCAAATTTCTTCGAACAATCTCGATACTCGTCACTAACCTGATATAATTGCCCTTCCTTTTCTGCTAAATTCTTTCGCGCTCGCTCTAATTGATTTACTAACTCTTGTCTATCCTCTAGCAAATCCTTATTTTCTGTAAGAAGTCTATTTTGTTTCACTTCTTGTTGACGCAGTTGTTCTTCTAAATAGCGACGCTCATTACGAATACTTGCTTGCTCATTTAAACCTTCAATATAGTCAGATTTAAGCTGATCAATCTCCTCTTCGATATCTGTGTCTGACCGATCAATTATTTGCTGTTTTTTAGATACCGTATTTTCAAGCTCTTTTAGCTTTTCTTTCGCTTTTCGCCATTTGTTTTGTTCTTCATTCCACTCTTTGTCAACAGTCTCTAATTGAAACGACTTATCTTTGATCGATCGTTCGAGCTGATCTTTGTTATGAGTAGCATTTTTTCTTCGTTCTTTTAGAACTTCACGTTTACCTTCATTCTTTTCTAACTCTTCACTAACTTGTAACAATTCTTCTTGCAGTTGGGTAAACTTAGCAGATAATTCACTCGTTCTAGTTCGCAATGACACTCTCAGTTGTTCCATTTCATCTAGTGCTTGCTGCCTTTTTTCATATGAACCCATTAAAGATTGAAGTTTTGCTTTTTGAGTTGTCCAAGTATGATGTAATTCGTCAATTTCGAATACGAGTAACGCAATCTCTACTTCTTTTAACTCTTCTCGTTTATGTAAATAATCTTTAGCAATAGATGCTTGGATTTCTAACGGTTCAACCTGACCCTCAAGCTCATGTAGGATATCTTCAACCCTTAAGAGGTTTTCCTGTGTTTCGACCAGTCGTTTCTCTGCTTGGATTTTCCGGTTTTTATATTTTAATACACCCGCCGCTTCTTCAAAAATCACACGTCGATCTTCTGCCTTGTTGCTTAAAATTTCTTCGACCTTACCTTGACCGATAATTGAATACGCTTCTCTACCTAAACCTGAATCTAAAAACAAATCGACGATGTCTTTCAACCGACAAGGCTGCTTATTGATCATATATTCGCTTTCGCCAGAGCGATATACCCTTCTTGTTACACTGACTTCACTATAGTCAATCGATAGATGCTGATCCTCATTATCCAAAATCAAACTAACTTCCGCAAAATTTAGCGGTTTTCGATTTTCACTACCCGCAAAAATAATATCCTCCATTTTTGCGCCTCGTAATGATTTCGCTGATTGTTCACCTAGAACCCAACGAATACTATCTGATATATTACTTTTTCCACTTCCGTTTGGTCCAACTACTGCTGTAACTCCTGGAACAAAATCAATATTGATTTGTTCAGCAAAAGACTTGAACCCCACGACTTCTAGTCGCTTGAGGAACATTTTCCTTCCCCCTAACATTATTAACAACTAATCTATTTTACCATATGACACTCTCTAATTACAGACAGTGAGGACAAATGAACAACACTGTGATACGATAATAATATTAATGAAATAGGAGTGAATTTGATGAATCTTGAAGCAAATACACGTGACAATATTGAGTACATGATAGAAGCCATTAAATCAAAACTGCAAATCGTTAATGCTTCCGCACTTAATTCGAAAAACTTCGATACCGATCAATATGAGGATTTACGTGATATTTATGAAATGATTGAGCGCAAATCATCGTTCTCAGTAAGTGAACTTGATGCGATCGTTACCGAATTAGGAAAACTCAGAAAGTAATCATTCAACACAAAAGAAATGTCCTCAAAAAACGGAGGACATTTCTTTTTTTACTCATATATTAGTTACACTACACGGTTAAAAATAGTCAATATTGTTATTTTAATTTTTCCTGTTCACTCAATTTCATTAACGCTTGCTGAGCTGCATGCTGCTCAGCTTCCTTCTTCGAACGTCCTGTTCCAATCCCAAGTGCAGATTCATTTAATTGAACTTCAGAGACGAATTCTCTATTATGAGCAGGGCCACGTTCTTGTACAATGATGTATTGAATCTGTCCAAGGTTATCTCGTTGTATATATTCTTGAAGCTGACTTTTAAAATCCATCATATGTGAAAAAGCACCTTCATTTATTTTCGGATAGATTGTATCGTTCAAAAACGAAAATACAGCTTCAAGGCCTTGGTCAAGATAGAGAGCTCCGATAAATGCTTCAAAAACATCGGCAAGCAAAGCTGGCCTAGCACGTCCCCCTGTCATTTCCTCCCCTTTACCAAGTAAAACGATATTACCAAAACTAAGTTCTTCTGCAAATTGCGCTAACGATGGCTCACATACGATCGAAGCCCGAAGTTTCGTCATATCACCTTCACTCATCGCTTTGAATTTTTTAAACAAGAATTGAGAGATAGCTAATTCCAGTACTGCATCTCCCAGAAACTCTAATCGTTCATTATCTTGAAACGAATAAATCCGATGTTCATTGACATACGATGAGTGAGTAAATGCTTGCACTAGAAGTTTTTTATTTTCAAAAGGTAAACCTATTTGTTCCATTAACTCATTAAATTTTTTCTTTTGTTCTTCAGTAAGGATCATCTTTCTGTTCCCACGACGGCGGTCATTTCCGAAATGGTTTCTAGATTTTCGTTGGTACTTCGAAGATTGTGGCATAATAACCTCCAACATATAAATTAGCAACCATTGTGTAAAAGTTTCTGTTCAAAAAGGTGGATGCATCTTTATCCTTTTATCATCTAGAGCATCCTCTTTTCTAAGCTGACCTTTTTGAACAACCTCTTAAAGCACAATGACGTTTTTAGTAAATTGTTTAAAGGAAGTCCCACATGGAAAAACCATATGGGACTAACTACCTTACTGACGGCTGTTTATGTAATCAACTACATCAGCTACAGTTGAAATTTTCTCTGCCTCTTCATCAGAGATTTCAAGATCGAACTCATCTTCAAGCTCCATCACAAGCTCAACCACATCTAATGAATCTGCGCCTAAATCATCTTTGAAAGAAGCTTCTGGCTTTACCTCAGCCTCTTCAACACCTAGACGATCTACAACGATTTTTGTAACACGTGATAATGTTTCTGCCATATTCATTCACCTCCTCTCAAGAATAAACCTAACTAGTAACACTAATTTATATTTAACGCTTTTACCTATTCATTATATTTCAAAAAGGACGAAGGCTAGGAGAATTTTACCGGTGAATCCTTCTTCTGTCAAGCTAAATTTCTAGTCTTTATGGCATCACCATTCCGCCGTCTACATGTAACGTTTGGCCAGTCATATATTCAGCATCAGAACTCGCTAGAAAACGTATAACTGTTGCGATATTTTCAGGTTTTCCTAAAGAAGCTAAAGGAATTTGTCCTAATAATTGAGCCTTCATATCATCTCCAAGCTCATCTGTCATATCGGTTGAAATAAAGCCTGGGGCAACAGCATTTACATGAATGTTGCGATTCGCTAGTTCACGAGCCATCGTTTTCGTTAATCCAATAACCCCAGCTTTTGCCGCCACGTAATTAGCTTGTCCCGCATTGCCTAATACCCCTACAACAGATGCTACATTAATAATACGACCATAACGCTGCTTCATCATTTGACGAGTAACAGCTTTTGCACAATTAAAAACACCTTTAAGGTTTGTGTTAATAACGGCATCCCATTCTTCTTCCTTCATTCTCATTAGAAGATTGTCCTTGGTAATCCCTGCATTGTTTACAAGAATATCTACTCTACCAAATGCCTCAATTGTTTCTTTAACCATTGACTGAACTTGGTCGCTACTTGCTACATCTGCTTGAATAGCAATACTGTCAACACCTAAAGCTTTTACTTCAGCCACAACCTGCTCCGCTCTCTCCTGGCTACCTGCATAGTTAATTACGACATTCGCACCGTTACGAGCAAGTTCGATCGCAGTTGCTTTACCAATTCCTCGAGACGCACCCGTAACAATCGCCGTTTGTCCTTGTAACATTATTCGGTCACTCCTTCTACTAATTCCTTTACTTTTAAGACTCCTTCACGGTCACTTACAGCAACTACTTTCGCTCTTCTTTCAACCTTACGAACTAGTCCCGTTAATACGTTACCAGAACCGACTTCAACAAATGTATCAACACCAGCGGCTAACAAAGTTCGAACTGTATCTTCCCATAATACTGGTGAGTACACCTGCTCAATTAAATTCGTACGAATTTGTCTTGCATCTTGAACCGCTTCTGCTGAGACATTAGCTATAACCGGAATGGAAGCATTTTCTATTGTTAATTGATCAAGTACCTGTCCTAATTTTTCGGCAGCTGGTTTCATTAAACTTGAGTGAAATGGCCCACTTACTTGGAGAGGAATCACTCTTTTTGCACCTGCTTCCTTCGCCTTTTCTCCTGCTATTGCAACTCCTTGCGCTGAACCTGAAATGACAATTTGACCTGGACAGTTTAAATTGGCCAACTCTACAACTTCGCTTGTTTCAGTCACGTTGGCACATATTTCTGCTAACGTTTCTCGATCTAGACCAAGAACTGCTGACATAGCACCTTCTCCATAAGGAACAGCCTCTTCCATAAATAGACCACGATTCCTCACTGCATATACAGCATCTTCAAAGGTCATTGCATTCGCGGCTACTAGGGCACTATATTCTCCTAAGCTATGTCCAGCAACATAATCTGGATGTATGCCTTCTTCTTTTAAGAGTTCTAATACAGCCGTACTCATCGTCACTAATGCTGGTTGTGTATGTTCAGTTCTTTTTAACGTTTCATCTGGACCATCAAGCATAATTTCAGATAATGAATATTGTAATTTAACATCTGCACGCGCAAATATTTCTTTACACACTTGTTCTTCAGCAATTAAATCCTTTCCCATTCCAACCGATTGTGAACCTTGACCTGGAAATAAAAATGCAATTTTCCCCATTATAGTCCTCCCTATTTTTGTTCTGTTGCCTTCGCTACTTCATTTTTTATAATCGTAACCACCTGTTGTTCGACCATATCACGTGTTTGACGAATCGCATGGAAAACAGCCTCAGAATCAGATGAACCATGAGCCTTAATGACAGGTGCCTTAAGTCCAAACAAACCGGCTCCTCCATATTGTGAATAACTCATTTGATCTTTAATTCCTTTAAAGCTAGATTTCAATACACCAGCAGCCAACTTATTTACAAAAGAACTTGTTAGTTCTTTCTTCAACAAAGAAAATAAAGTTCCTGCTGTTCCTTCAATTGTTTTTAAAACTAAGTTCCCAGAAAACCCATCACAAACAACAACATCAGCAGCACCTGATAATAAATCACGTGCTTCAACATTTCCAATAAAGTGAAAATCACTTGATTCAAACAAAGGAAAAGCATTTTTCGTTAGATCATTTCCTTTTCCACTTTCTGTTCCAACATTCAGCAGACCAATCCGTGGTTTTTTTACACTTTTGACCATTTCCATATAAGTGTTCCCAATAATTCCATATTGCAAAAGGTGCTCTGGTTTAGCATCCATATTAGCTCCAACGTCTAAAAGCAAGAATCCTTTACCATCAAGAGTTGGAAGCATTGGTGATAATGCAGGTCGATCAATTCCATTAATACGTCCAATATGTAAAAGACCAGCTGTCATTAGCGCACCTGTATTCCCAGCCGAAATACAAGCATCAGCTCTACCTTCTTTCACTTCTCGAACAGCGAGCACCATCGATGAATCTTTTTTACGCCGAACAGCAGTAGTTGGTTTATCCGTATCTTCAATTTTTTCGGTTGTATGTAAAATAGTAATCTGTTTATCATTTTTAATATGTTTTTTTATTTCTTCTTCGTTCCCAACTAATGTAATCTTTAGTTCAGGAAAAGCCTGAATAGCCTTTTCGGCCGCTTCCACATGAGCTTTTGGCGCATTGTCGCCCCCCATAGCGTCGATTGAAATATTCATTCGGACTCTCTCCTTTTATTCCCTTTTTCATTCGTACGATACATAACAAATTCGCCTGAAAATACAAGCTCATTCTCTACATAACTCATAACATCTACTGTTGTTCGATCTTTCTCTATTCCAACAACTTTTGCCTTTGCAATCACTCGTTCCCCTGCTTTAACTTGTCTTGTAAATCGAATCGTCGCTTTAGCTGTTAGAGCTAGTTCATCATTAATAATAGCCACCGCTAAGGAGTTCGCTTGAGCAAATAAGTGATGGCCTCTTACAATTCCACTTCTTGTGAAAACATGTTCTTTTCCAACATCTAAAATGGAAATAGCCCGTTCATCAAGCTGCAAATCTACAATTTCACCAATCACTTCATCTATGGAAAGAGCTTTTACATCATCGAGTTGTTGTTTAGCAACACCTTTAATACGCTCTCTTAACTCAGGAATAGCTAGTTCTAAGCGATCAAGCCGTATCGTTTGAATGCTGACAGAAAACTGATCGGCAAGAGCCTCATCTGTCATAAAAGGATTTAACTCTATGGTCTCTTTAAGAAGCTCCTGACGTTCTTTCTTTTTTCGTTTCATAACATCCACCATCCGCTTGTCCTATACACCTGATTATATGACTAGGTACTAAGAGTAGTATATAATTGCTTTGTTACGATTTCAATAGTTAATCAATTTTTTCACCATTTAAGACACCTTGTTCCTCAATATAGTTCCGCAGTGTCTCATATTCTTGACTTTCCCAAAAATCGGTAGATTGAATTAGTTTAACTGCGTCTTGTCTCGCTACTTCAAGCGCCCTATAATCGTGAACAACATCGGCAATCTTAAAGTCTGGCAATCCACTTTGTTTCGCACCAAAGAAATCACCAGGTCCTCTTAGTTCCAAATCTCTTTCTGAAAGCACAAAACCATCATTTGTTTCAGTCATGATTTTCATCCGTTCTTTTCCGACCTCTGATTTGGGATCTGCTAATAAAATACAATAGGATTGCTCTTGACCTCGTCCTACTCTTCCACGTAATTGATGTAGCTGAGCTAACCCAAAACGTTCAGCATCATAAATCACCATAACTGTTGCATTAGGCACATTCACTCCAACTTCTACAACCGTAGTTGATACTAAGATTTGCGTCTCATTTTTACTAAAGGCATCCATTACAGCCTCTTTTTCCGTTGCATGTAAGCGCCCATGCATTAATCCAACTTTCCATTCACCTTTATAATGTTGATTTAGAATCATATGAACATCAATCGCATTTTGCACATCAAGTTTTTCAGACTCTTCTATTAAGGGACAAATGACATATGCTTGACGACCTTTTTGTAATTCTTTATCAATAAAATCTAAAACACGCTCAAGCATATCTGGCTTCGCCCAATATGTTTCTATGACCTTTCTTCCTGCAGGCATTTCATCAATAATGGAAACATCCATATCTCCAAAGGCGGATATCGCTAATGTTCTTGGAATTGGTGTCGCAGTCATAAAGAGGACATCAGGATTTTCACCTTTATCTCGTAGTACTCTCCGTTGCTCCACTCCAAAACGGTGCTGTTCATCTGTAATAACTAAACCAAGGTTGCAAAAACGAACATCCTCCTGAATTAAAGCATGTGTTCCAACAACTAAAGAAAGTTCACCCATTTCTAAAGCGGTAAGTTTCTCTTGTCGTTTCTTCCCTTTCACTGAACCTGACAACAACTCTACAGTTATATCAAGCGGTTCAAAAATGGCTTTTAAAGATTGAACATGTTGTTCAGCCAAAATTTCAGTAGGGACCATCAGAGCTGCTTGATATCCAGCTTTAATAACAGCATACATACAGATTGCGGCAACAATGGTTTTTCCTGAGCCAACATCTCCTTGCAACAATCGGTTCATTCTATAAGGAGACTCCATATCTTTTATAATCTCTGTTACAACACGTCTTTGTGCATTTGTTAAAGGAAATGGTAACTTCTTAATGAATGACTCTATCTCAGCTTCCTGGATGTTCAGTACTCTACCGTTCGTCCTCTCTCTATTCGCCTTTCTAAATGCCTGCATTTTCAATTGGAAGAGCAGAAATTCTTCATAAACCATTCTTCTTCTCGCATGTTTTAACGATTCTGGACTCGGAGGAAAATGCAACCTCGAAAGAGCTTCCTTTTTCGAAGGGAGCTTGTAATTTGTTCTAATTTGGTCTGGAATAAGATCAACAATTCCTTCACGATATTGCGTCAACGCTTGATATATGTACTTACGTAAAGATTTAGTTGTTAATTTACCTGAAACGGAGTAAATAGGTACAATTGTTTGATCCCTTTCTTCTTGTCCCTTTTTTAATTCGCTTCCTGTGATCGTCATTCTATGTTGATCCCATTTTCCCGTAATTGTAAGCTCTGTTCCAACTGTTATTTGACTTTTTAAGAAAGCACGGTTAAAGAATGTTACGGTAACCAAAATTTGATTGACAAGTAAACGAAACGACAATCTGTTTTTCTTCTTTCCAAAATATCGAATGGATGGCTCACTTTGGACTTTCCCTATAACTGTTACTCTTTCCTCATGTTTCACTTCATGTAAATCTTTCACTTTATAATCTTCATAACGATACGGGAAATGCTCAATTAAATCATTCACCGTATAGATTTTAAGTCCTTGTAACTGCTTAGCTGTTTCTTCTCCTATTCCAGAAACAGCTGTTACTGATTGATTCATCATTTCATTCATTTTTATTTAACGACATCCCAAAAATTTTTGCTTCTAGCTCACGTCCAGTCGGTGTCGCAGCTAAGCCTCCTTGAGCAGTTTCTCGCAATGCTTCTGGCATCGTTTGACCTATTTTATACATGGCATCAATAACTTCATCACAAGGGATACGACTTGTGATCCCAGCTAATGCCATATCAGCAGCTACAATGGCAATCGAAGCACCAATAGCATTACGTTTAACACAAGGTACTTCAACAAGCCCCGCTACTGGATCACAGACAAGTCCAAGCATATTCTTTAATGCAATTGCCATCGCTTCAGCAGATTGGCTTGGTGTCCCTCCAGCTAATTGTACTAATGCAGCAGCAGCCATTCCGGTTGCTGATCCTACCTCAGCTTGGCAACCACCCGCAGCGCCTGAAATAGAAGCATTATTTGCCACAACAAATCCGAATGCACCTGCAGTAAACAAATAATCTACCATTTGTTCTTCAGTTGGCTGAAGCTTATTAACCATTCCAAATAATACTCCAGGTACGACACCTGCAGAACCAGCAGTTGGGGTCGCACATATCGTTCCCATAGCTGCATTAACTTCATTTGTAGCAACCGCTTTACTAACAGCATCCAATACTGTTTCACTAGATAGAAATTGACCTTTTTTCATATATTCTTGTAAAAGAATGGCATCACCACCGGTTAAACCAGAAACAGATTGTACTCGCTCTGAAATCCCACGCTCGACCGCTTCTTTCATGACTTTCAAATTATTTTTCATCTGTTTTATAATAAGTTCACGCGGGCGCCCAGTAACCTCAACTTCTTGTTCAATCATTACATTTGCAATTGTTTTACTTTCAGATTCAGCAAGTTCAATTAGTTCCGCTACGTTCCTAAACATGCTTACCACCTCACTAGTCGTGAATTTTTGTGACCTTAGTAATATTCGCTAATGCTTCAAGCTCCTTTATTAGGGGTTGATCGACATTTTGATCGACTTCAATCACCATCAAAGCCTCTTGCCCTTTTTCCTTCCTAGACACTTCCATATGACCAATATTAACCTCATGTTTCGCTAAGACATTCGAGACACCAGCAATTACCCCGTACCGATCATTATGAACGACTAATATAGCTGGATGATTTCCAGAAAGGCGAAGTTGGAAACCATTTAATTCAGTTATTTCAATTTTCCCGCCGCCAACCGATATTCCAACTAATTCAATACGATCTTCTCCTTTTCGGAGAACTACTTTGGCTGTATTAGGATGATCGGTTATTGCCTCTTCCTCATGGAAATCAATCCCCAATCCGTTTTGTTTAGCAATTTCAAGAGAATTGGTTATACGCTTATCAGATGTATCAAAATCTAAGATTCCTCCTACAATCGCTACATCCGTCCCATGCCCTTTATAAGTTTTAGCAAACGATCCATAAAAATATATATCGGCATAATCTGGTTGCTGACCAAATAATGTTCGCGCAACACGTCCTATTCTTGCTGCACCAGCAGTGTGTGAACTAGATGGACCAATCATTACTGGTCCAATGATATCGAAAACGGTACGGTATTTCATTCAAAATCGCCACCATTCTAGTTTTTTATATCATGTTTACAATAAAAAGAGGGTCACACAGGCACCATCCGCACTAGTTATGACAATATAGGTAAGAAAAAGCCACACTTTCACTTTTTACCTAACACACTAGGGGTCTGACAATAAACCTGAGTCACCCTTACACGAGCAATTTATTAAGCTTTGGTCATGGCTATACTAACCGTACCCGGCCCTACATGCGCACCAATGACTGCACCAATAGATGTAACAACATCACTTTTTACGTTAAATTCATCCTTGATTCTCTGAATCATTTCCACAGCAAGAGTTTCATTTATAGCATGAGAAATCCCTACATGTACCGCCTCTGAACCATATTGTTCTTTAAGAAGCTCAATAATTCGATTTAAGGCCTTTTTTTGCCCTCTTTGTTTTTCATACGGAAAAACTTCACCTTCTTTTGTTAAAGACAAAATCGGCTTAATTTTAAGCATCGACCCAAACACAGCGGAGGCTTTACCTATCCGTCCATTTTTTTGTAGATAGTCTAGAGTATCTACCATAAATAATACGGTTGTTTCCTCAAGCAATTCATTCAACCTCGTTAAACATTCTGTAAGAGACTTACCTTCCTTAGCTAACTTAGCAATTTCAACAACGATAATGCCAATTGCGTAAGAAGCTCTTTTAGAATCGATTACATGAACGGCCTCTTCGTTATCCATTGATTGTTTTGCAATCAATGCAGCTTGATAGGTACCACTCAATTTCGAAGATAAATGAATAGAAATAATCTCAGTAGATTCATCATCAATAAGCGAACGATACACTTGCTCAAACTGATAAGGCGTTGGTTGAGACGTTGAAGGAATTATTTTCTTTTCTTCAACCTTTTTATAAAATTGATCAGACAACAAAGTTTTCCCATCTTCATAAACCTCGTCATCAGAAAAGATAACATTTAGAGGAACGACTGTTATTCCCAATTGGTCTATTAAAGAAGTTGGAATGTCCGCTGTGCTATCTGTCACAATTTTAATTTTCGACATGCTAACAACCTCCTCGTTTCGTTTACTCAACTGAGATAATGTATGAGTAAAGTGGTTGATTGCCCAATTGCACGTCCACTTCTACCTCGGGATATTCTCGTTCTAAAAATGCAACAAGCTTATCTGTTTGTTCATCTTTTGCATCTTCACCTTGAATAAGCGTTACAATTTCACTTTCATCTTCTAGCATGTTAGTAAGTAAGGACTCAGTTACAGCCATTATATTAGAACCAGAGCTAACAATTTTCTTTTCTGAAATCCCCATGAAATCGTCTTTTTTAATATCTATACCATCAATATTTGTATCACGAACAGCGTAAGTAACTTGACCTGACTTAACAGTAGTTAATGCATCACTCATCATACCTGCATTGACATCAAGTCCTTGTGTTGGATTAAAAGAAAGTAATGCTGCTAAGCCTTGTGGTACCGTTTTTGATGGAACAACAACAGCCTTTTCTCCAACTACTTGAGCAGCTTGCTCAGCTGCCATAATGATATTCCCATTGTTAGGAAGAATGATTACTTTTTCAGCATTCACTTCTTCAATTGCATTGACAATATCCTCTGTACTAGGGTTCATTGTTTGTCCACCTTCAATGACAACACCTGCTCCTAAGCCTTTAAAAAGCTCAGCAACTCCATCTCCCATTGCAACTGTCACAATCCCAAACTCACTTTTTTCTTTTGTGACTTTTGCCTCAGTCCCAGTATTACCATAGGCTTCTTTCGTTTCATCTAGAAGGTGAGTATGCTGTTCACGCATATTTTCAATCTTAATATTGATTAACTCACCATAACGTTGTGCCTTCGTCAATACTTCACCTGGCTGTTCAGCATGAATATGTACTTTAATTAGATCTTCATCAGAAACTACTAATAGCGAGTCTCCTAGCTGACTCAACTCTTCTCTAAAGTTCATTTCATCATATGGATTCTTTTTTACTTTTTCTGATTCAATACGAACCATGACTTCGGTACAAAAACCAAATTCAATATCCTCAGTCGCCATATGACTTTGAGCATTGTGATGTTCTACCTTCACAAGCTGATCCATCGTCACTTCTTCATTTTCATTTACCTCTGGTAATTTTTCTCCCTTTAACACAGCGAGGAAACCTTCGTAAATGTATAACAAACCTTGACCGCCTGAATCAACCACTCCAACCTCTTTCAATACAGGGAGCAAATCTGGAGTACGCTTTAACGAAGCTCTTGCTTCCTTTACAGTTTCTTCCATGATATATACAACATCATCATGCTTTTTCGCTATTTTTAACGCGTGCTTTGCTGAATCTTTCGCCACCGTAAGGATTGTGCCTTCCACAGGCTTCATTACTGCTTTGTAAGCAGTTTCAACACCTTGATCAAATGCCAAAGCAAGGTCTTCCGCTGAGATGCTATCTTTGTTCTCTACATGTTTCGAGAAACCTCTAAACAATTGTGATAGAATAACGCCAGAATTTCCTCTTGCTCCCATCAGTAAGCCTTTCGCAAAAGCTCCAGCTACTTTACCTGCATGATCTTGAATGTTAACCTTTACTTCTTTGACACCTGAAGTAATCGATAAGTTCATATTCGTTCCTGTGTCACCATCCGGTACAGGAAAGACATTTAACGCATCGACTGTCTTAACATGTCTTGATAAGTTTTCAGCTCCCTCAATAAACATGTAAGCGAGCTTCTTACCTTCAATCTGCTTTGCCACAAATACTTCCTCCTAACCAAGCGCTTACGGGTTCGAGACGCGGACACCTTGAACGAAGATGTTCACTGAATCAACATCAAGCCCTAACATTTGTTCTAGTTGATATTTCACTTTTGTTTGTACATTGTAAGCCACTTCTGAAATTTTCGTACCGTAACTAACGATTATGTACATATCAATATGAATTTGCTCTTCATCTTCTCGAATGACGACGCCACGACGGAAATTTTCTTTTCCAAGCAAATCTGTTAGGCCATCTTTTAGTTGCTTTTGTGATGCCATGCCTACGATTCCGTAACAATCAATTGCCGCACCACCTGCAATCGTCGCAACAACATCTTTGGAAACATCTACAGTACCTAATTGGGTTTTCATTTCGATTGACATATCTCATTCCTCCTCTGAAGACAAAACTTGATTCATTAAGCTCATTTTACTATACTATACTAAATTTTAAAAGCGGATTCGAATTTACATACTTTTATAATAACTGTCAAGCAAGAATACTTGATAAAGTTTCTACGAAGCTATTGCATTATACCATACGCTATGCTAATATATTCAAGTATGATTCAAGGTCTGTATTGGGAATAAGGAGGTGCATATCATGGCACGTAAATGCTATATTACAGGAAAAACAGCTCGTAGCGGAAACAAGCGCTCTCACGCTCTTAATAAAACGAAGCGCCGTTGGGGTGCTAACGTTCAAAAGGTACGTATTTTAGTTGATGGGAAACCTAAACGTGTATACGTTTCTACTCGCGCACTTAAATCTGGTAAAGTAGAACGCGTTTAATCGTATTTTACAAATTACCCTTTAGTTAAGAAAGGTCATACTCTCTTAATTAACAAAAAAGCACCGATAATCGGTGCTTTTTTGCTTACCCTTTTTTGAATGAGTTCAATACCGCCTTGACAAACCCACCTAAAAATTTAGGTAGCTTGATCGTGTAGAATTTCATAGCTCCTCCTCCTCAAGCGTGAATAGCCAACGGGGATAATGTTAAAGAAACTTAACTCACGACCATAGGACGTGAAGCGAAGTCGCCCTATCCTTCAAGCCATTGCTCAGACAAGAATCATGATTAGGATAAAATAATTGCCCTTTTAAACTAATATATCGAGAAGCTAAAAACTATTCCTCTTTTTTGTTCATCCTATCATAACAGCTGAGCAATTATTCTTGTCTCTATAAATATGCATATGCCCCATACATCAATATATGTCTATTAATAAAGAATGTGTGTTTTAACCATAAAAACGACTAGTACACTTTTCTTGGCGAGAATACAATTTACGTCAATATATGTAAAAAGGTCTACAGAAAAGCGTTTCCTTTTTCTGTAGACCTCTTATTCTAACCTCTAATAGCAGCAATTGCTTCAGCTCGGTCATTCTTTCCATAAATGGCTGAACCAGCTACTAAAACATTTGCTCCAGCTTCGATACATTGCTTAGCTGTTTCGTTATTTACTCCTCCATCAACTTCTATCTCAACAGATAGTCCACGTTCTTTTACAAGTGTAGCAACCTGTTTTATTTTAGGGAGAACAGACTTGATAAAACGTTGTCCGCCAAACCCTGGATTCACTGTCATTAATAGAACTAAATCCACATCATCAATGATCGGTTCAAGCACTTCCACAGGTGTTGCAGGATTTAAAACAACTCCTGCTTTAACACCTTCGTCTTTAATAAGATGGATCGTTCGATGAAGATGACGGCATGCCTCAACATGGACAGAGATAATATCTGCACCTGCTTTTGCAAATTGAGGTATATATGTATCTGGGTTCTCGATCATTAAATGAACGTCTAATGGTAATGTTGTGATAGGACGAATTGCTTCAACAACTAATGGACCAATTGTAATATTGGGAACAAAGTGACCGTCCATTACGTCTACATGAATATAATCAGCTCCACCTAATTCAACATCTTTAATATCTTCACCAAGTTTTGAGAAATCAGCAGAAAGAATGGAAGGGGCAATCTTAATCATTAGTCATACCTCCGTTTTTGATTTTTAATCTCATCTAAAAATTGTAAATAATGCTTCATTCTTGTTTCACTTATTTGACCATCTTCTAGCGCCGCTTTTACCGCACATTTAGGTTCGGAAGTATGAGTACACCCTCTAAATTTACAGTCTGCCGAAAGGCTTGCCATTTCAGGAAAACAATGACTTAGATCTTCTGCTTCTAAATCAATAAAATCAAGAGAGCTGAAGCCAGGGGTATCAGCTACAAGTCCAGCACCAATTTTTATTAACTCAACATGCCTTGTCGTATGCTTTCCACGCCCTAAATGCGATGAAATTTCATTTGTTTCTATATTTAGATCTGGTTTCAAACTGTTAAGCAAGGAAGATTTCCCTACACCAGATTGCCCTGCGACAACCGAAATCTTCCCTTCTAAATAAGGAATCACATCTTCTATCCCTTCGCTACTTAAAGTTGAAGTTAGAATAACATTATAGCCTATTTGCTCATATTTGATTTTAAATTGTTCAATTGTCTCTAACTTCTCCTGATCTAACAAGTCGACTTTACTAATAATAATCAATGGCTCTATGTCATTTGCTTCAATATGAACTAGAAATCGATCTAAAAGCAACGGACTAAAGTCCGGTTCTAATGCAGAGAAAACAAGCATCGCTTGATCCACATTCGCAATAGGCGGTCGGATTAGCTCATTCTTACGTTCAAAGACGTCAAGAATGTAACCATCTGTCTTATTTTCAGCTTCAAATTCCACCTCGTCACCAACTAAAGGTTTAATTTGTCTTTTACGAAAATTCCCTCTACCGCGACATTGATATAGCTCGCCTTCTGAGTGGACATAGTAAAAACCACTTAAAGCTTTTACAATCATACCTGTTGCCATGCATAACCTCCCGTTTAATCTGAGACAGCAAGCGTAAGTTGCCTTGCTGTCATTTCATCGTTAGAATGTGTATGGATTCGATTCTCTAACTAACTCATTGTTGACAAAAACTTTATACTTAGCGCTTTGTGAAGGACTAACGAGCAGCTCAAATGAATACTCTTTTGTTTGTGTAATTGTTTCTTCCATAAATACTTGTTCTTTTCCCTCTGTTGAGGCATCACTATACACGATACGAATATCAAATTCTCTTCCTGCTTCACGATCCTGTTCAGATACACCAACTGGCAAATTAATTTGTATGACTCGAGTTCGTTCTTCCTCTGGCTCTGGATCAGGGGTTGGTTCTGGTTCTTGACGTGGCTCCGGTCCTTTTGATAGGACAATTGTGACATTATCCCCTCTATCTAACATTGACGACGGAGCTGGTGATTGTCGGATGACACGGCCTGCCTCTACTCGACTTGAGTATTCCGTTTCAAATCGTCCTGTTAAACCCACATCATTTAAATAAGTCCGAACATTGGTCTCCTGTTCATTTTCAAGATTCCTTAGCTGTATCTGAGCAGCTACGCTATATGTTAGGTAAATTGTTGTTTCTTCTGCAATAACGCGCGTACCCTCACTAGGCTCTTGTTGTAATACGGTTCCAGGGTCAGAATCAGATTCCCTCTCTGAAGTACTTATATCAAAGTTTAAATTTCTTAACAACCTTTCAGCTTCAGTTACCGGCATTCCAACATAATTATCAAGCTCAACCTCATCTCTTCCTTCACTAACGAACAATTTCACAACAGAGTTTTCTTTTACTGTTGTCTCAGGAACTGGATTTTGCCGCACAACATGATTGGCAGGGATCGTATCATCATCTACATCTTCACGTTCAACTCGTAATCCATCCCCTTCTAAAATAGCCTGAGCCTCTTCAAAAGGTAGTTCACGAACATCCTGAACCACGACCTCATCCACTCTAAATACACTAGGAAGTAAAGCAAATGCAGCTACAATTGCACCAACTAAGATAAGTAATACCAACGTTATAATAACGGGCCATTTCTTCTTCTTTCCTTTTTTGTTTGGCTCTTTATTTTTCTTTTTCTCACTTGCTTCATCAGGAATCGAAGGTACAGAAACAGGTGAAACAGCATGCTTTTTCACTGGATTCATTTCAACCGTTTTGTCTAGATCCACGTCTTCGGCTTTATGATTACGAATAATCGGAATTGCCTTCGTCGCTTCCTCATCCTCAGTTAAAGAAAAGGGGGCTTCATTTATTCGATCAGGGCTTAAAGCTGTTGCCACATCCTCTTCCATTTCCTGGACATTAACATAACGTTTTGTTGGATCTTTAACAGTGGCTTTACATATTATGTTTTCAATACTTTGCGGCAACGAAGGGATACGTTCTTTTGCAGATGGCACGTCACTTTGCAAATGCTTAATCGCAATAGAGACAGCTGTATCTCCTGAAAAAGGGAGTTCCCCTGTGACCATTTCATAAAAGACAATCCCTAAAGAATAAATATCGGATTTATATGTCACATGACCGCCACGAGCTTGTTCAGGTGACAAATAATGAACGGATCCCATAACCGAATTTGTATGAGTAATCGTAGCAGCTGAGATTGCACGCGCAATCCCAAAGTCAGTAATTTTAACTATTCCCTCATGACTTATTAATATATTATGGGGCTTTATATCTCGATGGATAATATGATTGGCATGAGAATGCTCAAGTGCTCCTAACATTTGCTGCATATAATCAATGCAGTCATCAACAGGGAGAGGACCATTAGATTGGATTAGTTCTTTTAATGTCTGTCCTTCAACATACTCCATTACTATGTAATACGTATTTCCCTCTTCACCTACATCGTAAATACTAACAATATTCGGATGAGCTAAACTTGTGGCAGCTTGTGCTTCTCTTCTAAACCTTTTTATAAACTGTTCATCATCAGAAAATTGAGGCTGCAAAACCTTAACAGCAACATGACGGTCTAAAATGACATCGAGCGCTTTAAAAACATTTGCCATTCCTCCGCCACCAATGGTTTCAAGGATCTGATAACGCCCACTTATTCTTTGTCCAATCATCTAACTAATCCTCCGTACTGGACAATTGCTACTGAAATGTTATCTTCACCGCCGCGCTCGTTCGCAAGGTTAATCAATTGCTCTGCTTTTCCACTTATGGAAAGATCTTTTTGTAAATAGGATTTCAAGTCCTCAGCTGACAATTTATTAGTTAGTCCATCAGAACATAATAAAATCAACTGATTTTCTTCTACTTGCAATGTTTTCACATCAACTTTGATGTCTTTTTCTGTCCCAAGTGCCCGTAAAAGCACATTTCTTCTAGGATGGTGCTCTGCTTCCTCTTCAGAAATTTGTCCATTTCGAACTAGTTCTTGGACGAGGGAATGATCGTTTGTTTTTAAATGAAAACCAAATTCATTGAATACATAAGCACGACTATCACCAATATGTCCAATTGTAATAAACTCCTCTGTACAAAGTGCTATTACTAATGTCGTACCCATGCCATAGCATTCTTCATGTTGCTTCGCATGCGAATATAATTTGTCATTAAGCTTCTTAAAATGGTCTTTCATCCATTCCTCAGCCTCTACAACAGAACTTATTTCGAGCTTATCCTCCCAAAGTTGGCGAAAATAATCCGTTGTCATCGTGCTTGCTACATCTCCAGCCCGATGTCCCCCCATACCATCAGCGACAACCGCTAACACACCTAGTTCATTCTTAAATATCCCACCACTATCCTCATTGTGAGATCGTACTTTTCCTACATCTGTTTGAAAGATAAATTCCATGTATACTTATCACCTCGTCTCTTCTTTCCGCTCCTTTGCACGAAGCTGTCCGCACGCTGCATCAATATCATGACCTTGCTCTCGTCGAATCGTTACATTCACATTACGCTTTTTAAGAACTTTTTCAAATGCGAAGATTTGATTTTTAGGCGTACGTACATAATCACGTTCAAGTACGTAATTGACCGGAATCAAATTCACATGGCATTTTACTCCTTTAATGAGATCAGCTAATTGTTCAGCATGTTCCTCTTGATCATTAACCCCACCAAATAGACCATATTCAAATGTTACACGTCTTCCAGTTGTTTCAATATAATAACGAATCGAATCCATTAGTTTTGGTAATGGCCAAGCCCGGTTGACCGGCATCAACTTACTTCTTATTTCTGTCGTTGGTGCATGAAGCGAAATAGCAAAATTGATTTGTAACTTTTCATCTGCGAACTTGTAGATTTTTGGTACAACCCCACTAGTTGATACGGTAATGTGTCTAGCACCAATATTTAAACCTTTTTCATGATTAATCGTTTTTAAGAAAGGAACAAGCTCGTCATAATTATCAAAAGGCTCACCGATTCCCATTACAACGACTGAACTTACCCGTTCTTCAACTTCATCCATTGCTCTTTGGGATTCTAATACTTGAGCAACGATTTCACCAGCTTCTAAATTCCGTTTCAATCCCCCTAAAGTCGAGGCACAAAATGTACACCCTAAACGACATCCTACCTGAGTTGTCACACACACACTGTTTCCATAATCGTGACGCATTACAACCGTTTCAATCGAATACCCATCATGTAATTCAAACAAAAACTTGACTGTACCATCAGACGATTCTTGTCTAGTGACAATTTTTAAATTTGTTAAGATAAACGAATTCGACAACTTTTCTCTTAATTCCTTCGAGAGATTCGACATCTCTTCAAAATCAGTCACTCGCTTTTTATACAACCAATCAAAAATTTGCCCTGCTCTAAACTTCGGCTCATTTTGTTCCATCAACCAATCTTGAAGCTCTTCAAATTGAAGTGAATAAATTGAAGGAAGTCGATCTGTATTAGGTCGTTTACTTGTTGTTTTTAATTGTTCCATCGTTCGCACATCCTTTTAGTTCCGTTAATTTTTTATAAGACTAGCAATAAAGAACCCATCTGTGTGAAAGTCCTGAGGCAAAATCGTAATCATGCCATCTTTATAATGCTTAGAGCTTTTCGCTTTTTCTGGAAGTCTTTCAATCAAGGTCTTGTCCAACTGAAAATCAGGATGCCTGTCTAAAAAGGATTGTACTACCTTCTCATTCTCATCTTTATCCACCGTACATGTACTATAAACTAGTGTTCCACCAGTCTTTAAAAGCGGTGCAACCTCATTTAAAATTGAACTTTGAATTTCTTTAATAGCCTCGACATCTTTTAATTGTTTCGACCATTTTATATCTGGCTTTCTTCTTATTACACCAAATCCACTACAAGGAGCATCTATTAATACACGATCGAATTGTTTGCCATTCATATGCATCTTTAATTTCCGAGCATCGGTGGCCTCTGCTTTTATACTAGTTAAACCAAGACGATTTGCCTGCTCACGGATCAACTTCACTTTATGTTCATGTAAATCAAATGAGAAAACCTCTCCACGATCGTTCATTTGCTCGGCAATATGTGTGGATTTCCCACCTGGTGCTGCACAAGTATCCAGAACTTCCATACCTTCTTTTACTCCTAACGCTCTCCCTACAAGCATGGAACTCTCATCTTGAGCCGTTACGATCCCTTCCAAATAAGCAGACGTTTGAAAAACATTTCCTTTTTCAATAATAAGCGCATCCTCTGAAAGCTCTCCAAATCGAGCTTGTACCCCTTCTACTTGTAATCTTTCTAAGGCTTGTTCGACTGTTGATTTGACTTGATTAACACGAACGGTTACATGTGGAGGAATTAAGCTTGACTCACACATTTCTTTAGTAATTTCCGTACCATATTGTTCAACCCAACGCTGAACAAGCCAAATAGGAAAGCTTGTCTCGATTGCGATTTGTTCAATACTGCTTTGGCCTTTATCAATCGTTGGCACCCCTTGACGAATTAATGATCGTAAAACGCCATTTACCATTCCACTAATCCCTTTATGACCTCTCTTCTTAGCAATCGTAACAGCTTCATGAACGATCGCCCTTTCAGGAATCCGATCCAAATAGACTAATTGATAAACCGATAAACGTAATAATACTCTTACCCAATCATTTAATGAATGAACACCTTTTTTCACAAAATAGTTCAAATAATAATCGAGTGTATCTCTACGTTGAATCGTTCCGTAAACAATCTCAGTAAGCAAACCAACATCTCTTGGATCTAAATTAGCCCGTTTCACCGTTTGATTTAAAAGAAGATTGCTATAAGCTTGATGTTTCTCAATTTGTAATAATACTTCCAGTGCTACTTCTCTAACCGGCTTACTCATTTGTATCTCCTAATTGAACTCCAACTGTTAATTGAGACCCTGCCCCTCTAATAAAAGAATCTGCTGTCATTTTCTTTTTCCCTGAAGGCTGAAGTTCAGTAATTTTTATCGCAGTGTCACTTCCCGTTGCTACAACGAAGCCATCAGCGTCAATACGTTCAATGACTCCTGGCTTTTGTTCTTGTGTCGACTTAACTTTTTCGCCCCACCATACTTTTAATGGTTTGCCTTCTAACAATGTATAAGCAACTGGCCATGGATGGAGACCACGAATTTGATTATAAAGGCTTTCTCCAGAACGGGTCCAATCTAGCAACTCCATTTCTCTCGAAATATTCCGCGCAAAAGTTACCTTTGCTTCATCTTGTGGTTGAGGCTGTATAGCTCCGCTTATTAAGCCAGGAATCGTTTCGATTAATAACTTAGCTCCAGAGCTACTTAATTTGTCATGCATTGTTCCAACATGATCATTCTCATCAATCGGAACTCGAACTTGTGAAAGCATATCGCCAGCATCCAATTTTTCAACCATATACATAATGGTAACCCCTGCTTCTTTTTGACCATCAATAATTGCTTGATGGATTGGTGCTCCTCCTCGATATTCAGGCAGTAAGGATGCATGTACATTGATACAGCCATACTTTGGAGCATCAAGCAATTCTTTCGGTAAAATTTGTCCAAAAGCCGCTGTTATAATCAGATCCGGATCATAGGCTAAAACTTTTTCAATCTCCATTGGCTCTTTTATCTTCTCAGGCTGCAATACAGCAATCTTGTGTTTTTCTGCTTCAACCTTAACCGGCGGTGGCGTTAAAACACGCTTTCTGCCAACTGGTCGATCTGGTTGCGTCACAACTGCAACGATATCATAGCCCTCACTTATTAAGTTACTCAATACAGGAACAGAAAAATCAGGAGTTCCCATAAAAACAATTTTCATGTTATTGCCCACCTTCCACATACTAATTAAACGATTTTCTATGTATTTTCTATATTTTTTATAAACAACTGTTAACGAGTTTCTAAAAAGGTTAAACCCTTCTTAGAAACTCTATATAAATATATATGGATGCATGTCAATTGAAACTTGGAGTTGTCCTTGATTCATTTCTCGAATATAGTGTTGCTGGATTTCTCTTAACGTTTCTCTAAGTCCTGACTCGTTTCTGTATTTTATCATGCATTGATATCGATATCTATCTTTAATCCTTGTGAGTGGTGAAGCTACTGGACCTAGAACAACCGTATCACTAGCCAGTTGCCTTTTTAAAAAAGTTGTGATCTTTTCTGAAACATTTATAACGTGGGTTAGTTCAACATGGGATATATTTATTAAAACCATGAAGACATAAGGCGGGTATAAACCCATTTTTCGTTGGCTCATTTCCATTTTAAAGAACTGATCATAATCATGAGTCCTGACGAGTTCTATGCTGTAATGGTTTGGTGTATAGGACTGAATGAT
Organism: Halalkalibacter krulwichiae; assembly: GCF_002109385.1. Classification (NCBI taxonomy): domain Bacteria; kingdom Bacillati; phylum Bacillota; class Bacilli; order Caryophanales; family Bacillaceae; genus Halalkalibacter; species Halalkalibacter krulwichiae. The sequence goes on from NZ_CP020814.1 coordinate 2,727,326, forward strand.
TACTTCACCAGCTAAATCATGCCTTCCTGCCCTGCCACTTACTTGCTCCATTAATTGGAATGTTCGTTCAGCTGAACGAAAATCTGGTATATGAAGCATAGAATCGGCCGCCAATACGCCGACTAAGGTAATCTTCGGGAAATCAAGACCTTTTGCGATCATCTGTGTCCCTAATAAAATATCTGCTTCTCCTTTTCCAAAAGCAGTTAGTAACTTTTCGTGTGCCCCTTTACGCCTAGTTGTATCAATATCCATTCTTATTACTTTTGCTTCTGGCAATACACGTGTCAATTCTTCTTCTACCTTCTGTGTACCAGAGCCAAAAAAACGAATGTGGTCACTTCCACATGATTCGCAAGTGTTGGGCATTTTCTCTTCATGTCCACAATAGTGACATTTTAACGAGTGGTTTGTGCGATGATAGGTTAGTGAAATATCACAATGATCACACGTTGCTACATATCCGCAGTCTCGACACATTACGAAAGTAGAATACCCTCTCCTGTTTAAAAAGAGGACAGATTGTTCTCCTTTGGCAATACGTTCTCTTAACTTTTCTAACAACACTTGTGAAAACATAGAGCGATTACCTTGACGTAATTCCTCGCGCATATCAATTACGTTTACAGCAGGCATAGGTCGGTTATTAACCCGCTCTGTTAATGGCAAGAGATTGTATACACCTTTTATAGCTCGTGCATACGACTCAAGAGATGGAGTTGCACTACCTAGAATAACAGGGCATTTGTAATACTGACCACGCTTAATTGCGACATCTCGAGCATGATATCTCGGGTGTTCCTCTTGCTTATAACTGGTTTCATGTTCCTCATCGATAATAATAATCCCTATATTTGTGAACGGAGCAAAAATTGCCGAACGTGCTCCTACCACTACTTGTACTTCTTTTCGTAAAATTTTTCGCCACTCATCATATTTCTCACCCATAGATAACCCTGAATGAAGAACAGCTACTTTCGATCCAAATCTGCCTTTAAAACGCTGTACCATTTGTGGTGTAAGAGATATTTCTGGGACAAGAACGATAGCCTCTTTCCCAGCTCTAAGCGATTTATCAATTGACTGTAAATACACTTCTGTCTTTCCACTTCCAGTAACACCATGCAACAAGAAAGTTTGATGCGCTTCACCTTCCAATGATTCCCAAATAGGAGTAATGACTTCAGTCTGTTTGGCTGTTAGGCTTCGAGGCTCCGTCCTCTCATAATTGGTACCTGCTAAAGGATCACGATAAACTTCCAGTTCAATCTCTTGTACGTATCCTTTTTTTATTAGTGTTGTTAAAACATGTCTTGTAGTATTTGTTGCATCTAGTAAAGCTTGAACACTTATCGGTTCCTTGTGTTGAGCAACATATGATAAAACTTCCTTTTGTTTAACTGCTCTTGATGGTATGTCTTCTATTTCTAAATGAGTAGAAGCAAGTTTAATATATCGTTCGGTTTTCTTCTTCCCTTTTTCTTCAACCTGATAGGTGATTTCAAGAAAACCGTCTTTAACAAATTGATGGATGACCTTTAATAAGCGATTATTTTTCGAAACTTGTTCCCACGGTATTTTATTCTCTTTTTCAAAGAGCGGTAGAATCTCTTTTGAAATTTTTTGCCGTTCTGTTTTTAAGTGAACTTCCTTTTTCACTTTCGTCCTAAGTGCTGCTGGAATCATTAATTGATAAGCTGATAACCTAAATGAAAGTGTTTGTTCAGATAACCATTCTCCTAATTGAATGAGTTCATCTGTTAATATTGGAACAACATCCATCACTTCAATTATTGGCTTTGTCTTTTCAAATGTTGATTCACTTACAATGTCAACGACAAAACCCTGAATTTTTCTAGGACCAAAGGGAACGATTACTCTAATCCCGACTTGTACAATCTCGATCCATTCTTCCGGAATCTCATAATCATATAAACGATCCGTTTGGGAACTTGGTACATCAACAATTACTTTAGCAATCATTTCTTGTTTTGCCTCTCAATGTAAGAAGCAATATCTTGAATAATACAATTAGCTGCATCTGCCTTGGAAAGTAAAGGATACTCTTTCTTTTGTTCATCCTTTGTCATGATCGTAATAATATTCGTATCACCTTTAAATCCCGCACCACTTGCTAAAATATTATTTGCTACAATCAAATCTAAGTTCTTTGATTGTAGTTTCTTCTTAGCATATTCTTCTACATTCTCTGATTCAGCCGCAAAACCAACAAGTATCTGAGATTCCTTATTTTCACCCATTGTTTTTAAGATATCAGTCGTTCTCTCCATTTCAATGGCCCATTCCCCCGGCTGTTTTTTCCTTTTTTGCGAGAATGTTTCTCTAGGACGGTAATCAGCGACAGCAGCTGCCTTTATCACAATGTCTGCATGACTAAAATGGTTCATTGCTTGTTCAAACATTTCTTGAGCAGATACAACATCTACAATGTTGATCCCCTCAGGAGGTTCGATTGCTGTAGGGCCAGAAATTAGAGTGACAGTAGCTCCTTGTTGCTTAGCAGCCTCTGCTATTGCATAGCCCATTTTCCCAGAAGAATGATTTGTAAAGTAACGGACTGGGTCAATTTTTTCTTGAGTTGGGCCAGCTGTTATGACAACTTGTTTTCCAGCCAAAATCCCCTTAGTTAGAGCAAAGTGGCTATTAAGTAGTTGCAAGAGATCTTCTGGTTCAGCCATTCTACCTTTCCCCGTCCATCCACAAGCTAAATAACCTTCCGTACCATCGACAACAATGAAACCATCCTCTTTTAAAGTTTTGATATTGCGCAAAACAGCAGGATGGTTAAGCATATTGACATTCATAGCTGGCGCTAAGTAAATAGGAGCCTTCGTTGCAAGTAACGTTGTTGTTAACATATCGTCTGCTAATCCATTAGCTAGTTTTGCAATGACATTTGCTGTTGCAGGTGCTACAAGTATTACATCCGCCCAATCAGCCACATCAATATGAGCAATTTTGGTTGGATCAGGTTCAACAAATGTATTATCATAGACCGGTTGACGAGAAAGTGCTTGAAAGGTCAATGGTGTAACAAATTCTTTTGCTGAATTCGTCATAATCACTTTTACATTGGCTTCTGCTTGAACAAGCTTACTCGTTAACGCCGCAGCTTTAAAAGCTGCAATACCTCCACATACTGCTAGTACAACATTTTTCCCTTTTAACATACTCCACCTACTCCCCATTCTATTAAAATATACGTTAATAAAAAGAAAAAGGCTGACTCAAAACATCAAATCTTTTGCTTGAAAAGCGTTCGATTTGAGCTTTAAATATGAGTCAGCCTCTTCGCTCTTATTCCTCATCATCTAATGGATTAATACGTTTAAAGTGCAAGTGATCGTCAATGATTTCTTCGAGGGCAACCCCAACTGGTTTATGTGAGACTGGACGGTTTACCATTGGCCCACGAGACATGTCCTCTTTAATTTCACGTGCTCGTTTCGCTGAAACGGTCACAAGTGTGTATTTTGAATCTAATTTCGTTAAAAGTGAATCAATAGAAGGATATAGCATTAGTCAACCTCCGCAAGTTCTTTGTATTTTTCAATTAGACGTTCACGTTTGCAATGTTCTGCAGTTACAATCGATTTAATACGTTCAACTGCTAGATGAACTTGATCATTTTCAACTACATAATCATACTTCTTCATCATTTCAATCTCTTCTTTTGCAACCGTCATCCGTTTATCAATAATGTCTTCTGTCTCCGTACCACGCCCAACAATTCGGCTACGTAGTTCTGCAAGACTTGGTGGCATTAAAAAGATAAAAACGCCTTCTGGGAATCGTTCTCTAACTTTTAGTGCACCTTGAACTTCAATTTCAAGTATAATGTCTTGACCACTCTCAATTGTTTCTCTTACATATTCAATTGGTGTACCATAATAATTACCTACATATTCTGCCCACTCTAATAATTGATCTTGCTCAATCATTTTCTCAAATTCTTCTCTAGTTTTAAAGAAATAATTAACACCATCTTTTTCTCCCTCACGTGGAAGACGTGTCGTTGCAGAGACAGAGTATTGTACGGATGTATTTTCTTGACGTAATGCCCCGCACACTGTTCCTTTTCCGACACCAGCTGGTCCTGATAGTACAAGTAAAAGACCTTTCTCTTTCTTCATGAAAACCTCCTACACGCATGCATTCAAATATGTAACAAAATTGACTAGTCTTCTCCACCGTCATCTTTGCTAGTTAATCTTTGTGCCACCGTTTCAGGCTGTACGGCACTAAGTATGACATGATCGCTGTCTGCAATGATTACAGCACGTGTTCTTCTTCCGTATGTAGCATCAATGAGCATGTTACGATCACGAGCATCTTGAATAATTCGTTTAATTGGTGCTGACTCTGGACTTACAATGGAAATAATTCGATTAGCTGAGACAATATTTCCAAACCCAATGTTTATTAACTTTATGTTCATACCATTTACCCCCACTTTAGGAGAGCAGCATCCACTCTCAACATTGTTATCCAAACTAATCTAACTATATACGAAACTCCGTTCGATTTCTAGCTTCTATTCAACATTTTGTACCTGTTCCTTCAATTTTTCTAATACACCCTTCATCTCAACAACATATTGCCTCATGGATGTATCCGCTCCTTTTGAACCAATTGTATTTACTTCACGGTTCATTTCTTGAATTAAAAAATCAAGTCGTCTACCAATTGGTTCATGCTTTTCTAAGTAATACCGATATTGGTTAATATGTGCTTGCAATCGAACGAGTTCTTCACTAACATCCACTTTCTCCGCGAAAATAGCAAGCTCAGTCAATAATCTTCCCTCATCTGCTTCCAAACCTTCATCCAAAAAGGAACGGATACGTGTTTCAATCTTTTCACGATAACGATCTACTAAAGTAGGAGCCAGTTCTCTAATTTCCTCACAATATCCTTGCAAAGAATGAAGCCAATCTTCCATATCTTTTTTCAGATAACCGCCTTCTGTTTCCCTCATCGAATTAAAAGACTGTAAAGCACTTTCTACTCCTGCAAGTACTCCTTGCTCATCAATTTCTATGTTCTCACTAACTTCCTCAACAGATGCAATGCTTTGATCTGCAAGTAAGGTTGCTAGATCAATTTTTATAGAATCCCCAAATTTCACTTTCAATAGCTGTATAGCTTCTACATATTGATCTAATAATTGTTCATCTAATCGAAGGGTTCGTTTCTTATCAAAATTCTCTTCTAGATGAATCGTTAAGTCAATTTTCCCGCGTGAGACTTGTTCTTTCATTGCTTTACGCAATCGATCTTCCATTGTTTGCAAAACCTTCGGAAGCTTCAAGTGGCATTCTAGAAAACGATGATTGACCGCTTTCACTTCAATCGTCATTTCCATATAGTGCCCTTTTACACTTGATGTTCCATATCCTGTCATACTTTTCATTTTTATCACATCCAAACACTATTTTACCGAAAATAGCGAACATCAACAAGTAAAACGCCGATTTTATTATATTAATATAAAAATAAAACTCTTTTTCAGCAGTGGTATACCTATTAAAAAGCTGACTCCTTTTCCCTTATTAAAAGGGAACAAATCACGGAGTCAGCCTTATTTTTATTTTCTTTTCAGCAATTGAAAACCACCTAGTACGACTGTTGGAATGGAAGCCATCGCTAAGACTAATAACCATTCACGGCCATTCAGGGCTACAGTATGAAAAACTGTTTGTAATGGTGGGTAATAGATAACAGCGATCATCAAAAGAGTAGAAAGTGCAACTGCCCCTACTAAATACTTATTCTCAAAAGGATTACGGTGATAGACAGAATATTCGCTTCGGCAATCAAACACATGTATAAGCTGTGCCATAACAAGCGTTACAAATGCTACGGTTTGTGCTCTTGTTAAATCATCTGGATTGGCTTGCAACGTAAACCAGAAAGCAATTAACGTCACAACCCCAATCATAAAACCACGACTGAGAATTTTCCACGTTAATCCACGAGCAAATACCCCTTCATTCGGACTTCTTGGTGCCCGCTTCATTACATCTCCCTCAGCCTGGTCCATCCCAAGTGCCATAGCAGGCAAGCCATCAGTTACAAGATTAATCCAAAGAATTTGAATGGCCACTAGAGGAAGAGGCATTCCAAGGATCATTGCAAAAAGCATAACCAAAATCTCACCGACATTTGAAGCCATCATATAGCGAATGAATTTTCGAATGTTCTCATAAATGTTTCGGCCCTCTTTAATCGCAGCTTTAATTGTTGAGAAGTTATCATCACTTAAAACAAGAGAAGAGGCTTCTTTTGCAACATCCGTTCCCGTAATTCCCATCGCAATCCCGATGTTAGCTGCCTTAATGGCTGGAGCGTCATTTACACCGTCACCGGTCATTGCAACAATGTGTCCTCTAGCTTGAAGCGCCTTTACAATTTTTAATTTATGTTCAGGCGAAACACGTGCATAAACATCAACATCATCAACCACTTCTTCCAATTCTGCTACACTTAACCGCGATAGGGCAGCTCCATCTAATACTTTCCCTTTTTGAGATAGAATACCTAATTGACTAGCAATAGCTGATGCTGTAATTTTGTGATCTCCCGTAATCATAACGGTTTTAATACCAGCTTGCCGGCATTCTTCAATTGAATCTTTTACTTCAGGTCTAGGAGGATCAATCATCCCTTGAAGGCCAATTAAAGTTAATCCACGTTCTGCTTCAAAAGCTTGTTTACACGACTCTTTATTCCCAAGCGGGCGATACGCAATCGCTATCGTTCTTAGCGCATTACCTGCTAAATGATCAATAACAGATTCAACTTCTGTTCGCCTTCTTGATGTAAGTGCCTCTTCATTGCTTCCATATACAATCTTTTGACACTGACCTAGCACAACATCTGGTGCTCCCTTTGTAATGACAAATGAGCGACCTTTTTTGTCTTGCACAATAACAGACATCATTTTTCTTGCAGAGTCAAAAGGAAATTCGAGTATTCTCTTATAATGTTGTTCCAACCCTTCTTCGGAATAACCTGCTTTCATAGCGGCAACGACTAATGCACCTTCGGTAGGATCCCCGTCCATAACATATTCTTTCACTTGTTTTCTCAACATACCTTGTTTGGTTGTTTTTTCTAACAAACTAGCGTTATTACAGAGCCAACCAAAACTTAGTAGCTGTTGAAGTGTTCTCTCCTTCGCAGGATTTGCCTTTTTCCCACTCTTAAGGAAATCTCCTTTTGGCTCATAGCCATTTCCGGTAATAGTCCAATATTCACCGCTACTCCAAGCATGTGTAACAGTCATCTTATTTTGAGTTAATGTGCCAGTTTTATCTGAACATATAACTGATGCACATCCGAGTGTTTCAACAGCAGGTAATTTCCGAACAATCGCCTTACGTTTGATCATTCGTTGTACACCTAGAGCAAGCGCAACTGTTACAATAGCTGGTAACCCTTCAGGAATAGCAGCAACTGCCAGTGAGACCCCAGATAAAACCATTGTATACACATCTCGACCTTGAAGCACTCCAATGATGACAACAAGTGCGGTTAATATTAATGCAACTGCAATTAAAATTTTTCCTAATTGCTCTAGACGGCGTTGAAGCGGTGTAATAAGAGTTGTAGTCGTTTGGAGTAAATGAGCAATCTTCCCCATCTCGGTTTTCATACCAGTTGCAATCACAACACCAATGGCACTTCCTTGTGTAACAAGAGTACCCATAAAAGCCATATTTGATTGGTCACCTATTTCAACATCCAACCCATTTAATGACTGATGGTGCTTTTGAACAGGGACAGACTCACCTGTTAATGAAGACTCCTCAATTCGAAGGCCATTTGATGTTAAAAGACGGATGTCTGCTCCGATCCGGTCACCACTCTGAATTTTTACAATATCACCAGGAACTACGTTAGCAGATAATACCTTTTTCCACACTCCCCTCGTAACACTTGCATTTGAGGGGCCGAAAGTTCTTTAAGTGCATCAAGCGACTTCTCTGCTTTCCTTTCCTGTACAAACCCTAGAAATCCATTCAATAAGACAATGATCATTATCGTGATCGCATCGATGTATTCCCCTAACATCCCGGAAATAAAAGTAGCTGCCAATAGAACTAGGACCATAAAATCTTTAAACTGCCCAAGAAATACAAATAACGCAGAAGGACGTTTTCCCTCATCCAACTTATTAGGTCCATACTTGTTCAAACGCTTGTCTGCTTCTTTTTCTGTTAATCCTTGTTCTATACTTGTTCCGACTGATGAGGTTACCTCATTCTCCTCCAACTTGTACCAATTCATCTCGTCACACCCCGCAAATGTTCATACTTTACTAAAGAGAGCTTTTCCTTTTCCTTTATACAAGCCATCATATTCAGTGACACGTTAAAACATGCTATACTCTAGAAAGCAATTCTTTGCAATGAGTAGGGGAACCTCTCTTACTTCATACATAACGCAGATCGTCAAGAAAGGATGAACAGCCATGTCATTTGACGGATTTATGACAAGGGCGATGACATATGAATTAACAACGATGTTAACGTCAGGACGTATTTCAAAAATTTATCAGCCATATAAAACTGAGTTGATTTTTACAATTCGAGCCAAAGGGAAGAACCATCAACTATTATTATCAGCAAATGCAAATTTTGCACGAATTCATGTAACGAAGGAAAAATATGATAATCCCTCTACGCCTCCAATGTTTTGCATGCTATTAAGAAAACATTTAGAAGGCAGTTTAATTGAACGTATTGAACAATTAGGTATGGAAAGAATCATCATCTTTCATATCAAAAATAAAGATGAACTTGGTGACGAAACATACAAGCTCCTCTATGTAGAAATAATGGGAAGGCATAGTAACATTACGTTAGTTGATAAAGAGACAGGTACAATTATTGATAGCATTAAGCACATAAGTTATGCCCAAAGTAGTTATCGTACCGTTCTCCCTGGACATACGTACAAACTTCCTCCTGAGCAACATAAAACGGATCCTTTTGAACTTGATGCCGATGGGTTATTAAGAAAAATAGATTTTAATGCTGGAAAAATTGATCGTCAATTAGTTGAACAAATAGCGGGGCTTTCACCTCAGTTGGCGAAAGAAATTTTATATCGTGCTGGGACAATGGTCAATCGATCAACGCTTCCAAAAGCTTATTTCGATGTTATTAATCCATTAGAAAAACATGAATACGAGCCCGAATTGATCACAAATGAAAAAGAATCTTTTTCTATCATTCATTTAAAACATTTAGAAGGTGAACATAAAACATTCACTACCATAAGTGAGTTACTAGATCGCTTCTACTTCGGGAAAGCAGAACGAGATCGCGTAAAGCAACAAGCCCACGATTTAGAACGTTTCTTGCGTAACGAATGGCAGAAAAATAAAAAGAAAATAAAAAAGTTGGAAAGAACCCTTACACAAGCTGAGCAAGCAAAAGATTATCAAAAACTCGGGGAACTTTTAACAGCCAATTTACACCTCGCTAAGCGCGGAGATAAAGCAATTGAAGTCATTGATTATTACGACGAACAAGGTCGTACAATTAACATTGATCTTGATCCACAAAAGACTCCTTCTGAAAATGCTCAAGCCTATTTCAAACGATACACAAAGGCAAAAAACTCTGTTGCGATCGTTGAAGAACAAATTTATAAAGCGAACGAAGAAATAGATTACTTTGATCAGTTAATACAACAAATGGAAAGTGCAGCCCCTAAAGATATCGAAGAAATACGTGAAGAATTAATGGAAGAAGGTTATATTAGAAGACGTCAAAAACAACAAAAGAAAAAGAAAGATGTTAAGCCACAAATTGAGCAATACCGGTCTTCTACAGGAATTGACTTTTTTGTCGGTAAAAATAATAAACAAAATGAATATGTAACAAATAAATTTGCTAGACAAGATGAAATTTGGTTACATACGAAAGATATTCCTGGCTCCCATGTTGTGATTCGTAGTACAGAACCAGATGAACAAACCCTGCTTGAAGCCGCAGCCGTCGCAGCCTTTTTTAGCAAGGCCAAACAATCAAGTTCTGTTCCCGTTGATTACACAAAAATCCGCCATGTAAAAAAGCCGAATGGTGCAAAACCGGGTTTTGTTATATATGAGCAACAAACAACGATCTTTGTTACACCGGATGAAGATCTCGTTCGTTCATTAAAACTAAAATAAAAAGGCAGTCTGTCTCTTAAAGTTCCCTATCAAAAGGGATCCTTTAATTGACAGCCTGCTTTTTACTTTTCAGCCAATGTTATCGTTGCTAAACCTTCTAACACAGGTGTATGTACTATTTTACTCGTTTTCAACTGTTCTAAAATAGCTGTTAGTTCTTCGTTATAATACCGATGTCTTATAGTCGATACATTGGACCATTTGAGTAAAGCTTCTCGTTCAAATCCATTGATTTGATGATTATTGGCATATTGAAGAGCTGATTTGGGACTCATATTTGGAGATGGGTTTAACATCACGACCTTTCCACCTTTTTTCAAAACACGCAGCATTTCCATAATGCCTTTTTCCGGTTGTGGGAGAAGAAACATTACGCAAGTTGATAGTGCAATATCTGTCCTTTCATTTTCTAAAGGAAGGTGATAAGCATCACCAACTTGAAATTGATAGTTGGCTTTCGACTTGTATTGAGAAAATAGCGAGTGACACTTTTTGATCATCGCTTCCGATAAATCAATCCCATGAAGGAATTCAGCCTCGTTGATTCCCCTTTCAAGTAAGCGACCTGTACCACATCCGACATCTAGAATCGTTTTATTATTCCAGCACCCAGATAAGTCCTTTAATTGATTATGAACAGCAGATAACCACTTAGTTTGTGCCATTGCATCAAAAAACTCAACAAGATTATCAAATTCTGTACCAGACATTTTCTTCATCGAAAGCCCCTAGTTATGCTCGGTTTATACTTGTTCAATCATCCATGATTGGGAAGAAGGATCTTTTCGCCATTCATTTAAGCGTTGAACTTGTTCTGCTGTTATTGTCCCTTTTTCCTTTGCAACATTCAATAATGTTGAATAGGAAGTCAGAATATGTGTAGGTAAATTGGCTTCTTTTAGGGCATCATTTGCTTTTTGAAACTCATATGTGAAAATCGCGATAACTGCTACTACATCTGCTCCACTTGCTTTAAGTGCTTCAGCAGCTTGAATGACACTTCCACCCGTAGAGATTAAATCTTCAACTAAAACAACCTTTTGTCCTTTTTCAATTTTACCCTCAATCTGATTTTGTTTACCGTGCCCCTTCGCACTTCCTCTAACATAAACCATGGGTAAATCAAGGGCATCTGCCAACAATGCAGCATGCGGAATCCCAGCAGTCGCCGTCCCAGCTATTACATCAACTTCAATACCTTCTAGTAATTTAACAAATCCTGTAATAATATCCTTTCTCACGTGAGGATAAGAAAGTGTTAGACGATTGTCACAATAAATCGGTGATTTAATGCCTGATGTCCAAGTAAAAGGGTTTGTCGGCTGTAAATGAACAGCTCCGATTTCTAATAGGTGATTTGCTATTTTCTCTCTCATTTGACACCCTCCCAATCTTTTTTCATTGCGCGATAAACTTCATAAGGATTTTCTGCATTTGTTATACTTCTTCCTACAACAATACCAAAGCACCCTAACTCTCTAGCCTTTCCAGGTGTAACAATACGTTTTTGATCTCCAACTTCGTCTTCAGGTCGACGAATTCCAGGACACACCGTGTAAAAATCAGATCCACATGATTGATGAATGTAAGGAACCTCTTTAGCTGAACATACAACACCATCTACACCGCTTTCTTTAGCAAAACGAGCATAGGATGAGACGACTTCATTAAGAGAATGATGGATTAACAATTCATTGTGCATCGTCTCTTCATCTGTACTAGTTAATTGCGTAACAGCAATTAATAGAGGACGCTTTTTCCCTGGCTTTGTTCCTTGCTCTAACCCTTCAACTGCAGCATTCATCATTTTTTTACCACCAGCAGCATGAACATTGACAATGTCAATATCCAAGCTAGCAAGCTCCCGCATAGAACGTTGAACCGTATTTGGGATATCATGCAGTTTTAAATCAAGAAAGATTTGATGTCCTTCTCCCTTTAATTCTTCAATCACTTGTCTTCCCTCACGGTAAAACAACTCCATGCCAACTTTCACAAATAACTGTTCGTCTTTAAACTGTTCTAATAACGCTAAACGTTTCGTTCGATTATCTAAATCTAGTGCCATTATGAGTGGACGTTGCATTTTTTCCAGCTCCCCCGATCAAATCTTTCACACTCTCTACTTCTAAGTCATCCAATATTTGTGTTAAGTCATTAATGATCGTTGGACAAGCATATGGGTCAGTAAAGTTTGCTGTTCCTACCGCAACAGCACTAGCACCAGCAAGCATAAACTCAACTACATCTTCTGCTGTCTGAATGCCTCCCATCCCAATAATCGGAATTTCGACCGCTTGACTCACTTGGTGAATCATACGAATAGCAACTGGTTTTATTGCCGGTCCAGATAAACCGCCATAACCATTCGCTAAAATCGGTTTTCTCTTTTTTAAATCAATGCGCATACCAAGAAGCGTATTGATCATTGATAAGCCATCAGCACCTGCAGCTTCTACCGCTTTTGCGATTTCAACAATATCTGCTACGTTCGGTGAAAGCTTAACGTATACAGGGACAGCAGATACATTTTTTACTTCTCTCGTTAACTCTGCAGCTACATGTGGAATTGTCCCAAATGCAATACCACCTTGTTTCACGTTTGGGCAAGAAATATTTAATTCAATTGCATGAACATTTTCTACCTGGGAGAGCTTTGCTGTAGTTTCAACATAATCATCAATTTCAGTTCCTGCTACATTTGCGACAATTGGCACATTGTATTGGTTCAGCCATGGTAATTCATTTTGCATAACGCCCGTTAAGCCAGGGTTTTGTAAGCCGATTGCATTTAACATTCCTGCTGTCGTCTCCGCCACTCGCGGAGTTGGGTTACCAAATCGCGCTTCAGCCGTAGTTGCTTTTATCGCAATGGCTCCAAGCAACTCCAAATCAAAATAATTGGCATATTCTTTTCCGAATCCAAAACAGCCAGATGCAGGCATAACTGGATTCCTCATTGATAATCCCGGTAATTCTACACGTAATCGACTCATAGTACAACCTCCCCAACCGGAAAGACCGGTCCATCTGTACAGACTTTACGGTATAATGTTTGCGTTGTATCTCCTTCTACATGGCAGACACAGGCAAAACACGCTCCTACCCCACAACCCATTCTTTCTTCAAGCGACAAATATAGTCGTTTTTCTCTATAAGCAGTTTGTAGAGCCGAAAGCATAGGTGTCGGTCCACATGTATACATCGTATCGAAAGAAATGTCTTTCTGTTTAATGACATCCGTTACAAATCCTTTTTCTCCGTACGATCCATCAGCTGTAACAATAAATGTCTCACCAAGTGCTGAGAACTCATTTTCATAAAAGACATTCACTTGATTTTGAAAGCCTAGTACATGAATAACTTTCACACCACGCTCTGTTAATTGCTTGGATAGATAGTAAAGAGGAGGGACACCAATTCCACCACCGACGAGGAGAGCTGTCTCTCCTCGTTCTGTAGCTTCAAGTGGGAAACCATTGCCTAATGGACCAAGGATATTAATTGTATCTCCTGGTTGCTTAAGAGATAAACGCTTGGTTCCTTTCCCATCGATACGATACAGCATCGTCACAGTTTCATTTTCTACATCTACATCACAAATACTAATTGGTCTTCTAAGCAGAAGGTCCTCACTAGTATCTACACGTAAATGTAAGAATTGGCCCGGTTCGGTCATCTGTTTCGTAAGCGGACTCGTGCAAGTTAATTCCATAATGTTTTCGGCAATTGTTTCTTGTTTCATTATTATAAACAAATCTTTTTTGATCATTGTCCCTCTTCACCTCTCTACATTTGCATTTGTGGCATACTTTCAGAAGAAAACGTAATAGATTCTAAAACTCGTAGCAATGCTTCAGCTGTATCAATTGATGTTAAGCAGACAACGCCATTCTCAACTGCTTCACGTCGAATTCTAAATCCATCTCTAGCTGGTTGTTTTCCTCTAGTTAACGTATTGATGACAAATTGCGCTTGCCCTTGTTGAATAACATCTAATAGGTGAGGCTTTTGCTCGCCAATTTTGTTTACAACGGTTACCGGAATGTTGGCATTCTTTATAAAAGTTGCCGTTCCTTCTGTAGCTAAAATATCGAATCCTAGCATATGGAATCTTTCTACTAAACTTAACGCTTCTTCTTTATCTTTGTCTGCAACAGTAAACAACACAGAACCATGTGTTGGAATACTCATTCCAGATGCAATTAGTCCTTTATACAAAGCCTTTTCAATGGTTATATCTCGTCCCATTACTTCACCTGTTGACTTCATTTCAGGTCCAAGCGTGATATCCACACGGCGTAGCTTAGCAAATGAGAATACCGGAACTTTCACAGATACTTCTTGTGCTTCTGGCTGATAGCCAGTTTCATAGCCTAATTGTGGCAATGTTTGTCCTAGCATGACTTTTGTTGCAATGTTAGCCATTGGTACGCCCGTAATTTTACTTAAAAACGGTACCGTCCGACTTGAACGCGGATTCACTTCAAGTACATACACTTCGTCTTTGTGCCAAACAAATTGAATGTTTAACAATCCGACAATATTTAATCCCCTAGCGATCGCAATCGTACGATCAATAACTTTTTGTTTTAAATCCTCAGGTACTGTTTGTGGAGGATATACCGCAATGGAATCTCCAGAGTGAACACCTGCACGTTCAATATGCTCCATGATTCCAGGGATAAAGACATTTTCCCCATCAGAAATTGCATCAACCTCGAGCTCTTTCCCAGTTAAATAACGATCCACAAGAACAGGATGTTTCGGATTTACACTTACTGCATTTTTCATGTAGTTAAGAAGTTCTTCTTCTTTATACACAATTTCCATCGCGCGCCCGCCAAGGACATAGGAAGGACGAACAAGAACAGGGTAGCCAATCTCGCTTGCAATGGATACAGCTCCTTCAACCGATGTTGCTGTTCTTCCTAACGGTTGCGGAATACCAAGCGATAATAGAGTTTGTTCAAATTTGTCTCGATCTTCTGCACGATCCATGTTTTCAAGTGACGTTCCGATAATTGGTACACCTCGTGATTCTAAGTCTGCAGCCAAATTAATCGCTGTTTGGCCCCCGAATTGAACGATCACACCTTCTGGTTGCTCTTGTTCAAATACATGCATAACATCCTCAACCGTTAATGGTTCAAAATATAGCTTATCAGAAGTACTGAAGTCAGTTGAGACCGTTTCAGGATTATTATTCATAATAATTGCTTCATAGCCTGCTTCTTTAATCGCCCAAACTGTATGAACCGTAGCATAGTCAAATTCAATTCCTTGTCCAATTCGAATTGGACCAGAGCCTAATACTAAGATGCTTTTCTTATCTGTTTTCACCGCTTCATTTTCGTCTTCATACGTTCCATAGAAATATGGAGTTTCAGATTCAAATTCAGCTGCACAAGTATCTACCATTTTATAAACTGGGCGGATATTGTGTTCTTTGCGCAGTTCCCAAATTACCCGCTCTTCTTGATTCCAAAGTCTAGCAATCGCAATATCAGAGAACCCACGCTCTTTCGCTTTTTGTAAAAGTTCAAGATCATTTGGAGAAGCTGCTAACTCCTTTTCAAGTAGCACGATACGTGCTAGTTTTTGCATAAAGAAGCGATCAATTTTCGTTAACTCACAAAGTGACTGAATTGTCTCTCCCCTTCTTAACAACTCTGCTAATGTAAACAGTCTTTCATCATCAGTAATGTCTAAACGCTTAAGTAAATCCTTTGTATCTACTTTTTCGAACTTCGCATCATAAATATGGTCATAACCAGCTTCTAAGGAGCGGACTGCCTTTAATAGTGATTCTTCTAAATTACGACCTATAGCCATCACTTCACCCGTTGCTTTCATTTGCGTCCCTAATGAACGGTTTGCCGCATCAAATTTATCAAACGGCCATCTTGGAATTTTTGATACAACATAATCTAAAGCTGGCTCAAAGCTAGCATACGTCTTTCCTGTAATTGGATTCATTAATTCATCTAGACTATATCCGACAGCAATTTTCGCAGCCATTTTCGCAATTGGATAACCCGTTGCTTTAGACGCAAGGGCCGAGGAACGACTTACACGCGGATTTACTTCAATAATATAGTATTGATCACTGTGTGGATCATGGGCGAACTGGACATTACATCCACCTTCAATCCCTAGTGCACGAATGATTGTTAATGATGCATTACGGAGACGTTGATAATCACGATCTGTTAACGTTTGACTAGGTGCAACAACAATTGAATCACCAGTATGCACACCGACAGGATCGATGTTTTCCATATTACATACAACGATTGCCTGATCTTTCGCATCCCTCATCACTTCATACTCTACTTCTTTAAATCCAGCAATGCTTTTTTCAATTAAACATTGAGTCACTGGACTATACTTTAGTCCGCTTGTTACGATTTCACGTAATTGCACTTCGTTGTGAACAATTCCACCACCTGTTCCACCAAGTGTATATGCCGGGCGAACAATGATCGGGTAACCAACTACTTGTACAAATTGCTCAGCTTCTTCAAGTGTATGAACAATCTCACTTTCAGGAACCGGTTGATTTAACTCTCTCATTAACGAGCGGAATAAATCACGATCCTCTGCACGCTTGATTGCATCAAGATCTGTTCCAAGTAATTCAATATTATATCTCGCTAGAATTCCTGACTCCTCAAGTTCCATAGCCATGTTAAGTCCCGTTTGTCCTCCCAATGTTGCCACAATTCCATCAGGACGTTCTTTTCGAATAATACGGCTAACAAAGTCAAGAGTGATTGGTTCAATATAAACACGATCAGCCATTGTTGTATCCGTCATGATCGTTGCTGGGTTTGAGTTAATTAATATAACTTCATAACCTTCTTCTTTAAGTGCTTGACAAGCTTGTGTTCCAGCATAATCAAATTCTGCAGCTTGACCAATTACGATTGGTCCAGAGCCAATTACTAAAATTTTATTTATATCATTACGTTTTCCCATGTTTGAATGTCTCCCCTCGTTTAGGCGTGTACAGTTGCTTTTTTTTCAGTTTCCATCATTGTGACGAATGAATCAAATAAGTCATTCGCATCATGTGGACCTGGTGATGCTTCAGGGTGATACTGTACACTAAATGCTGGATACTCTACATGCCTTACTCCTTCTACCGTGCCATCATTGACTGCAACATGTGTCAATTCAAGGCTTGTCGTAGCTAATGATTCTAGGTCAACTGTATAGCCGTGGTTCTGAGCAGTAATCGCAATTTTTCCTGTTCCAAGTTCACGAACTGGATGATTAGAGCCTCGATGACCAAATTGTAATTTGCTTGTTGTTGCCCCACACGCTAATGAAAGCAATTGATGTCCTAAACAGATTCCGAAAATTGGTACTTTTCCGAGTAAGTTTTTAATCGTTTCAATTGCTCCTGGTACATCAACCGGGTCTCCCGGTCCATTACTTAACATAATTCCATCCGGATTTAAACGAAGGATCTCGTCTGCATTCGTATTATATGGCACAACTACTACATCACATTGTCTAGTGATTAATTCTTGCAAGATGCCGTGCTTCATTCCAAAATCAACAAGTACTACTCTATTTCCGCGACCAGGTGCATGATACGGATCTTTTGTAGATACACGATGCACTTGATCGTTAGCAAAAGTTGCTTGTTTCAATTCTTGAACCACAGCTTCAGTATCAACCTCAAGTGAACAAATTCGCCCACGCAATGTTCCGTAGTTTCGGATAAGGCGAGTTAATTTACGCGTGTCAATTCCAGATAAACCAGGGATTCCTTTTGCTTGCAACAGAGTATCAAGAGATTCTTCCTCGCGCCAATGACTTGGCTCTGCTTCATATTCTTTTACGATGAGTCCATTGATTGCTGGTGTAATTGACTCAAAATCATCACGATTGATTCCGTAATTCCCTATGAGAGGGTATGTCAATGTAACGATTTGATCACAATAGGACGGATCTGATAAAATTTCCTGATAACCTGTCATTCCTGTATTGAAAACAACTTCCCCGCTCATCACCTTGTCTGCTCCAAATCCTTCTCCAACAAAAACCGTTCCATCTTCTAAAATTAGTTGACGCTTCATGCTGTCACCTTTCCTTTCTCCCATACAAGTTTTCCTTCTACAAAAGTATACTGTGGCCACCCTTGACACACCCAACCATCAAACGGTGTATTCTTACCTTTTGAGTGGAACGCTTCTTTGTCAATAGCACGTTCTTCTTCTAAATCAATTACCGTAATATCAGCTAACGCCCCTTCTTCTATTACTCCCGAGGCTAACCCAAATGTTTTAGCTGGTTTTACAGTTAACCAATCTACTAACTGTTTCAATGTTGCTTTTTGTTTTTTTACTAAATGTGTGTATAACAATGGAAAAGCAGTCTCTAATCCAACAATACCAAGTGGAGCTCTTTCCATCCCTTGTGCTTTTTCTTCTTCCGAGTGAGGTGCATGATCGGTTGCAATGAAATCAATGGTTCCATCTAAGAGTCCTTCCCATAATGCCGCTTGATCTTCTTTTGCTCTTAGAGGTGGATTCATTTTAAAATTAGAATCTAGCCCTGGGATATCATCTTCACATAAGAGTAGATGATGTGGTGACACTTCTGCTGTAACACGAACTCCTGCTCTTTTCGCATCGCGAATTACACGTACCGATTCTTTCGTACTGACATGACAGACGTGATAGTGTGCCCCAGCTGCTTCGGCAAGCAAGACGTCTCGAGCTATATGCACGGACTCACAAACCGAAGGGATACCAGGTAAATTATGCTCTTTAGAGAACTTGCCTTCATGAACACATCCACCGTGAATAAGTGTATTTTCCTCACAATGAGCCACAACCGCCATATTAACTTCTGCTGCTTTTTTCATCGCTTGAAGCATCATATCAGCTGATTGAACACCGACTCCATCGTCCGTAAAAGCAAACGCACCCGCTTCTTTTAAAGCCTCAAAATCCGTTAATTCTTGCCCTAACTGTCTAGTTGTGATAGAGGCATAAGGAAGTACACGAACATGTCCAGTCGTCTTTATTCTATCTTGTAGCCATTCCATTTGTTCTTTTGAATCCGGCACCGGCCTTGTATTCGGCATTGATGCGATCGTTGTGAATCCTCCGGCAGCTGCAGCTTTCGTTCCTGTTTCAATTGTTTCCTTATACTCACCACCTGGTTCACGTAGATGAACATGGGCATCAATTAATCCAGCTGATACAAGCTTCCCTTGAACAGAGATCTTTTTTACCTCATGATGAGTTGGAACTTCAAAGCTAATTCTCCCATCCACAATGTAAACATCTCTTTCTATTAACGAACCGTCTTTATCTAAAATGTATCCACCTTCTAATTTAATCGTCATTCTCATTTCCCCCTTAGTTTGAAAGTGCTCTTTTCACAACTGCTCTTCGAACCGCAACACCATTTTTCATTTGTTTAAAGATTCTTGAACGTTCACAATCTACTAACTCACTAGCAAGCTCTACTCCTCTGTTGACAGGAGCAGGATGAAGAATGATTGCTTCCTTCTTCATTCTTTTTTCGCGCTCAATTGTTAAACCATATTGCTGATGATAGATTTCTTTTGACCATTCCATAGAACCTTCATGTCGTTCATGCTGAATTCTAAGGAGCATTACAACATCGGATTCATTCAATGCGTCATCCAACGGAATATGTTGATAAGCAGTATCGAAGCCTTTCATCCATTCTTTTGGACCAGCAATCTTCACTTTTGCTCCTAGTCTTGTTAATACTTCAGCATTTGAGCGAGCAACACGGCTATGACGCAGATCACCGACTATGACAACATTTAAGCCGGAAAAGCTTGAAAATTCTTGTTGAATCGTTAGTAAATCCAGTAAAGATTGAGTTGGATGATGTCCACTTCCATCACCAGCATTGATGATAGGTATACTCAATCGCTCTCTAATTTCTTGAAAGTAATCATTTTCCGGATGTCTGATTACAAGAGCGTTAGCCCCTATTGCCTCAAATGTTTTAACTGTATCTAATAACGATTCTCCTTTTTGTACACTCGAGCTTTCTTCTGAAAAAGAAAGCACGTGAAGACCTAACATTTTTTCTGCCACTTCAAAACTATACCGTGTTCTAGTACTTGGTTCGAAAAATAGATTTGCAATAAATAACTCTTTATTAGGACGCCATTGTACTCCTTGTGCAAATTGTGCAGCCTCTTCTAAGATCGTGGAGATTTCGACTGTTGACATTGTTTCAAGTGTGAGTAATTCACCCTTTATTGCTTGCTTTTCTGTCATTGTCATCATTCAAACCAGCCTCCTCTTTTATTATGTAAGATTGCTCAAGCACTCTTGATTGTTAAACCTATTAAAAAAACCTGAGAGTAAGAGACTCTCAGGGTATAAGAAGTGTAAGTTGCTGGGTTCTCAGCCTCTTTATTCTTATCCCTTAGAAGTCTCTCTGTACTTCATTTAAAGGGAATTATTTATCTGCTTGAAACATTGTTTTTGTACCATAACTTACTTCTTTTTCTGGTAATACTTGATGGAGAACAATCCCAATAATCGTCGCTAGTGCCATACCCGCAATTTGAACTGTATCTGTTACTTGAATGAAGGCACCACCAATACCAATTACTAAAATAACAGATGAAATAATTAAGTTTCGCTTAAGCCCAATATTTATTTCATTATCAATTAGCATTCGTAAACCAGATGAAGCAATGACCCCAAAAAGTAAGATTGAGACACCACCCATAACTGCTGTAGGAATTGTTGTAATGAGTGCGGCAAATTTCCCTACAAAAGCGAACAAGATTGCCATGACAGCAGCACCAGCTATTACAAAGACACTGAACACTCTAGTAATTGCCAAGACCCCAATGTTTTCTCCGTAAGTGGTGTTTGGAGGCCCACCAATGAATGATGCGATTATTGTCGCAGCTCCGTCACCTAAGATTGAACGATGTAAGCCTGGTTTCTCAATAAAATTCTTTCCAACAACTTTACTCAGTACCATTTGGTCACCAATGTGCTCAGCAATCGTTACAATTGCAATAGGTACCATTATATAAGCTATCTCAATCGAAAAGACCGGTGTATATGTGACAAATGGCACCATCAAGTCCGGTACTGCAAACCACTTTGCTTCATGTACTGCTGTAAAATCAACCAATCCGAAAAAGTACGCACTTAGATAACCACCGATAATTCCAAACATGATGGGAACTAGACTAAAGAATCCTTTAAAGAACATTGTTGCTAGTATCGTAATCGTTAATGTAATAAGGGCAACGATAAAATGAGTTGTGCTGTAAGATTCCGTCACAGGATCATTCATTGCCATATCAATGGCTACACCAGCTAACCCTAATCCAATTACGATAATGACTGGTCCTACTACAATTGGAGGTAGAATTTTCATAATCCAATTAACTCCACTTGTCTTAATTAGCAGAGCAACAAATCCGTAGACAAGTCCTGCTAAAAAACTTCCAAGCATCGCTCCTTCTGGTCCGCTCATCGTTTGAGCTGCGATGATCGGTGCAATGAAAGCGAATGATGATCCTAGATATGCAGGAACTTGCCCTCTTGTAATAAGTAAATATGCGATCGTTCCTAATCCGCTTGAAAGTAAGGCAACTGCCGGACTTAGACCTACTAAGTACGGCACAAGTATGGTTGCTCCAAACATTGCAAACAAATGTTGCAAGCTTAGAACAAGCCATTTGTCAAACCTTGGGATTTCATTTATTCCAACTTCTTTTCTCTGTGTTGTCATTGTTGTTCCTCCTAATACTATGAAAAAGACCTCTCCGCTTAAGGCAAAGAGGTCTACACTTCTCCCGCAAAAACAGGATTCGTGAGCCTCTTTGTAGCCTCACGGGACTACTTTAAAGAGGTATTTATTATTTTTGTTCAATAGTGACTTCGTCTATTGCGTCTACTTCGTTTAGCTTTGCGACGATCTTTTCACTTTTTGAAGTAGGCACGTTTTTACCAACATAATCTGGGCGAATTGGCAGCTCACGGTGTCCACGGTCAATTAAGACGGCAAGCTGAATTTGACCTGGTCTTCCTATATCAATGAGTGCATCTAGTCCTGCTCTTACTGTACGACCTGTATACAAAACATCATCTACTAAGATAACTTTTCGACCACTTATGTCCACAGGGATATCCGTACCCTGAATGATAGGCTCTTTATTGTCAGACTTCACTGTTAAATCATCACGGTACAAAGTAATGTCAATTTCTCCGACTGGAATTGATGCACCTTCGATTTGTTCAATTCTTTCTGCTAAACGTTTCGCAAGGTAAATTCCACGTGTCTTAATCCCGATTAGTACACAATCATCGATTCCTTTATTGTGTTCAATAATTTCGTGTGCAATTCGCGTAGTTGCTCTTCTAATTGCTTGTTCATCAAGAATCACTCTCGACATCTTTTCCACCTCCATAATTTGACTGGAAAACGAAAAACCTCTCTGTCCTTATAAAGACAGAGAGGATAAAAGACGTTAGTAAGTACAGACAGATTGCATCTGCTGCTTCCGTTCGTTTTCCTTCTCAGCCTCACGGGACTGTAGTTAAAGGACTATTAAGTTCTCATTTATTATGCATCAGTTACTTTGTTCTGTCAATCATTATTTTGTTCTTAGAACATGCAGCAAGTCGACCATGTCTTTGGGAAGGTCTGCTTCAAATGTCATTTCTTCTCCTGTTTTAGGGTGTGTAAACCCTAGTACCGCTGCATGAAGTGCTTGACCCTCTATATCAAAAGACTTTCTCTTTGGGCCATATTTAGGATCTCCTACTAAAGGATAACCGATATATTTCATATGAACTCTAATTTGATGTGTACGTCCTGTTTCTAATTCACATTGCACATAGGTGTAGTTGTCAAAACTCTCCAGTACAGTAAAATGAGTGACTGCATCACGACTATTTTCTTCTGTCACGGTCATGTTTTGTCGATCTTTTTTATCTCTGCCAATCGGAGCATCAATTGTGCCATGCTGATGAGGAATTACACCATGAACAACCGCCTTATAAATTCTACGTGTTGTTTTAGCTTTTAATTGTTCTACCAACGATTCATGTGCTTGGTCATTTTTTGCTACCATAATTAAGCCAGATGTATCCTTATCGATACGATGGACAATCCCTGGTCTAATGACTCCATTAATCCCAGATAAGTCGTTACAGTGATACATTAAGGCATTTACAAGTGTACCACTGTAATGCCCTGGAGCAGGGTGAACAACCATTCCTCGTGGTTTATTAACGACAGCCACATCACGATCCTCATAAACAATATCTATAGGGATATTTTCAGCTTCAATTTCTAATGCTTCCGGCTCCGGAATTTGAAGAGTGATTTGGTCACCTTCTTCAACTTTGTAATTACTTTTTACTCTTTTCCCATTGATCATAATTGCTTCATCTTTTACCCACTGTTGAATTTGTGTACGTGACCACTCATCATTCAATACAGTAAGCAATTTATCAATTCGTATTTGCTTCTGTTCTTTTGTAACTTTCCATTCGAAACGCTCCATTACTTTTGCTCCTTCTTCTGTTGACGTTCATCTTGAATCATTTTAATAAACAACAGGCCAACCCCAATACAAAGCGCTGCATCTGCGACATTAAAAATCGGGAAGTTATACCCAAATATGTATGTATCTACAAAATCTACAACCTCGCCACGGAATAGTCTGTCAATGAAATTACCTATAGCTCCACCGAGAATTAATCCTAAAGATATTCCAAATAAACGGCTGCTCTTAGCTTCTTTTTGCATGTAATAAACGATGCCAACGATCACTACAATTGTAACAATATAGAAAAACCACATCTGACCTTGTAAAATTCCAAAAGCTGCACCTTGGTTTCGGTGAGAAGTGAAATAAAGGAATCTTTCTATTAAGGTTATTCGTTCTCCAATGGCCATTTGAGTATCGACAATCCACTTTGTAATCTGATCAAATACAATCACGATTAGCGCAAGTAAATAATATTTCATTAGTATCCCCCAATTCGTCCACAACTTTCCATACGAATAGCATTATAGCATAAAAAGAGGGGGATAGCCCCCTACTTTCCATTCAAGTATTGGTCATAGTGTACATTTCTCTGAAAGACTACATCCTCATCACCTGTATATCCTTCAATCCCTGTAGATAAGAATCCTTCAATTTCCTCTACATACCCGATTAGTTCACCCGTTTCTTCAAGAGATGAATCTTCATATACCATTGGCAATTCATTAAATTCAGCAACCGATTGGTACGCATCTTCAGCATCAAATTCCGTTTCATCATCATCTCCGTCAAAATTATAACGTCTGAATCCTCCCAGGACTGTTTCCTCTGAAGGTCGATCATCTGTTATTGTATTATTGACTGCACTTACTATAGTACGCGCTGCTGGGTTAGCCTCTAATCGTTCATAAGGAATTTGTTGGCCTGTTACTTCACAAATACCAAACGTTTCATTACTAAATTTATCAAGTGCATGCTCAATTTCCTCATGTTCTCTTTCAAGTTTCTCAAGCAATGCAAAATCCTTCTCTCGCTCATATAAATCTGTAGCTACATCTGCAGGGTGATTATCATATTGAGACAATTCACCAGTAGAAAAAGACAAGGTTCGGTTTTGTTCTTCTTGAAAATGATGATTAATTTGTTCTTCTACAGCTTTTTTACGTTGTTGTAAAGCTGCTTTAATTTTTGTATAGTCCTGCATTTCATCTCCCCCAATAAAGAAATGACGTCTGTGACGTTCCTTATTATTGTGACCATCAATAGGAGATATAGCCAACACAACATTTAACAACAGCAAACAGAGCACAAGAAAGGCTTTCACCTTTTTGTGCTCTACAGGAATATGTTATCTAGGCTTATTATTTAGAAATATTTGCATAATAGTTCGTAACGGTCTCTGCACAAGACGAACATAGCCCAGAATGCTCTTCATTCGAACCAACAGTTGTTGAAACAACCCAACAACGTTCACATGTTTCACCGTCAGCTTGCTCTACTACAATCGCTAAATCATCAAATCGAACAGCACTTTCTGGTGCTTCATTTACTTCACCCGCTAAGTGAACATCTGAAACGATAAATAACTTCTCAAGGGTTGGAATTTTCGTAAGCAATTGACGAACTTCTCCACTCGTGTAAAGCGTAATCGAAGCTGTTAAAGACTTACCAATTTTCTTTTCATTACGAGCTTGTTCAAGAGCTTTTAGAACATCATCCCTTACTTCCATAAAATGATTCCAAGTCGCCTTTAATTCTTCTACATCACCAAACACTTTTGCTTCAGGCATGTCTGTTAATTGTACACTCTCTTCTTTAACAGAAGGAATATGCTCCCACACTTCATCAGCTGTATGACTTAAAATCGGAGATACTAATTTAGTTAAGGCAACAAGCGCTTCATACATCACCGTTTGAATCGCTCGACGATTTGGGTGATCAGCATGTTCAATATAAAGCGTATCTTTCGCTAAATCCATATAGAAAGAGCTTAAATCAATTGTACAGAAATTATGAATGGTATGATAGACAGTCGAAAATTGATATTGATCATAAGCTTGCTTCACTTTTTCAATGACTTCATTTAATTTAACGTGCATGAAGAGATCTACACCACTAAGATCACTAACATAATCTTTTGCTGGATCAAAATCATGTAAATTCCCTAATAGAAAACGGAATGTATTACGTATCTTACGATAAGATTCAGACACTTGTTTTAAAATCTTATCTGACACTCGTACATCTGCTTGATAATCAACTGACGCTACCCATAAGCGTAATATGTCTGCCCCTAGTTGCTTCATTACATCATTCGGTACAACGACATTTCCAATTGACTTACTCATTTTACGCCCTTCACCATCAAGCGCAAATCCATGACTTAATACACCTTTATAAGGAGCTTTTCCAGTAATCGCCACACTTGTGGAAAGGGAAGAGTTAAACCAACCACGATATTGGTCAGAACCTTCTAAATATAAGTCAGCCGGGCGCTGAAGATCATCACGTTCCTCAAGAACAGCTTGATGAGAAGAACCAGAATCAAACCAAACATCCATAATGTCCATTTCACGTGTAAATCTGCCATTTGGGCTATGTTCAGAAGTAAATCCTTCAGGTAAAAGCTGCTCCGTATCCCATTCAAACCAAACATTTGAACCGTGTTCACGGAATAATGAAGACACATGATCAATCGTTTCATCTGTAATAATAGGCTCTCCATTCTCACCATAGAATACCGGAATTGGTACTCCCCAAGCACGTTGACGTGAAATACACCAATCTCCACGATCTCGAACCATATTAAATAAACGCGTTTCTCCCCATTTTGGAAGCCATTCAACTTCCTCTATTGCTTTAAGCAATTCATCACGGAAGTTTTCAATTGAAGCAAACCATTGAGCTGTCGCACGATAAATAACAGGCTTTTTCGTACGCCAATCGTGCGCATATGAGTGAGTAATAAATGTTAACTTCATTAATGCGCCAACTTCCTCTAACTTTTCCGTAATTGGCTTGTTCGCAGCATCGTAGAATAATCCTTCAAACCCAGGGGCCTCAGCAGTCATATGTCCTTTATCATCAACTGGACATAGTACGTCTAGTCCATATTTTTGACCAACGATAAAATCTTCTTCACCGTGCCCAGGAGCTGTATGTACACATCCAGTACCAGCGTCTAGTGTTACATGCTCTCCACACATAACTAAGGATTCACGATCATAAATAGGATGTTTTGCTTTTACATATTCTAATTCTGTCCCTTTGATCGTTTTCAGTACTTCTAGATTTTCCCATTCAAATTCTTTCACAAGTTGTTCTAATAAACCTGCAGCAACAACATATTTCTTATTATTAACAGCAACCACGTTATAATCCAAATCAGGATGAACAGCAATTCCTAAGTTTGCCGGAATAGTCCAAGGGGTAGTTGTCCAAATAATAATATTCTCATCGCCATTAAGAACGCCTTTACCGTCACTTACTTGAAAGGCAACATAAATAGAAGGAGATCGCTTATCTTTATATTCGATCTCAGCCTCTGCAAGGGCAGACTCTGAAGAAGGAGACCAATATACTGGCTTTTTGCCTTTATAAATAAAGCCTTTCTTTGCCATTTCTCCAAACACTTTAATTTGTTGTGCTTCATAAGCTTTATCTAAAGTTACATAAGGATTCCACCAATCTCCACGAACTCCTAATCGCATAAACTGTTCACGTTGTCGATCAATCTGCTTACGAGCGTATTCCTCACATAACTTACGGAACTCGGCTACACTCATAGATTTACGGTTAACCTTCCCGCTTTTCGTTAATGCCGTTTCAATTGGTAATCCATGTGTATCCCAACCTGGAACATAAGGTGCATTAAATCCGCTCATAGACTTATAACGGACAATGATGTCTTTCAAAATTTTATTTAATGCGTGTCCCATGTGAATATCACCATTCGCATAAGGAGGCCCATCATGCAAAACAAATAACGGACGGTCAGCAGTTCGCTCCTGCACCTTTTGGTAAATATCCATCTCGCTCCATTTAGTTTGTCTTTCTGGTTCACGATTTGGCAGATTCCCTCTCATTGGGAATTCTGTTTTTGGCATTAGTAATGTTTCTTTATAATCCATTCAACTTTCCTCCATTTTGGATATACTTTTAAAACACAAAAAAACTCCTCTCCCAAAAGGGACGAGAAGTTAACCCGTGGTACCACCCTGTTGAAAAGGAATTACCCCTTTCCACTCTTGATTCGTAACGTGAATAACTCGTTGCAGCCTACTATCATTTCAGTGCAAGACTTAAGGGTGATTTTCTAGTGTGAACATGTCCAGGCTTTCACCATCCCTGAATCGCTAAGCACATTTTATACACTGTACTCGTCCCTATCATCGTCTTTTTTAACATATTTTAATGAGTATCATTATAAGATAGCCATTTAAGAAGTGCAAGTTAATTCCAGAAAAAAGTCATAAATCTCTGTTAACGCTCTTCATACACTTCTTCTTCTTCGATTACTTCATTCCAATCATCCGTTTGCAACATTTCAAGCTGTGCTTCAATTAACATTTTAAAACGCATTTTATAAACGGAAGCCTGCTTCTTCAATTCCTCCATCTCAATCATCACTTTCCTTGATTTAGAAAGTGCATCGTTAATTATACGATCCGCATTTTTTTCTGCTTCTTTCACAATTAACTGGGCTTCTTTTTGCGCATTTGTTCTTACTTCTTCCGCCGCTTCTTGAGCGACGAGAATGGATTTATTCAACGTCTCTTCAATATTCTTAAAATGGGCAAGCTTATCATCTAGATCCGTAACTTGCTCAAATAATTCTTTCTTTTCTCTAAGTACTGCTTCGTAATCTTTAATGACTTGATCTAAAAACTCATTTACTTCATCTTCATCATAACCACGAAATCCTCTTGTAAACTCCTTATTGTGAATATCTAAAGGGGTTAAAGGCATGCAAGCCACCTCCACGTTGTAATTTCAAAAATGCTATCTTTAAAATCAGGTTGTCGTATCAATTCGACAGAAAAAACAAAAAACCTGCATCTTTTTTAATTTAATTATCTTTTTTTCCCGAAACGTAACCGGAATTTATCTTTTTTTGTCATCCCTTCTATAGCCATGATTTTAGCACGGCCGTATTTACGAACAGATATGTAGTCTCCTTGTCTTATGATGAAGTCAGGTCGATCAACGATTTTCCAGTTAACTTTCACTAAACCTCTTTCAATTAATGGAGATACTTTTGTCCTTGAAAGGTTGTACATCTGTGCAACAATTACATCTACTCTCATGGAGGAAACTGTCGCAGTCGCTTCTTCCCAGTCATCTTTAGGCTTAATGTGCTCAGATAATGAAATTCGATTCAACCGAACAGTAGCTTTTCCAATTGTTTGAATGTTTGCTTGCACATAATCAGCTATTTCAGATGCTATAACACATTGAATAACATCATCAGACATGAAAATATCACCAAATTTATCTCTTTTTAACCCTAAATTCATTAAAGAACCCAGAACTTCTCGATGTTCCAATGTTACAAATTTCGCTGGATAATCAACTGAAAAAAGTCTCAACTGGAAATCGTCTTCTGTCGTTTCTAAATAAGATGGGGTTAAGCGCATTCTCTGCCTTTCTGCAAAAGGAGAGCCTCCCGAGAATGAGAGGCTCACTTCATCATCATGTCCAATTAGTGTACGAACAATTTCTTGTTGCCTAGGATCTAGAAAATCACTTAAACGATCAAGATGGCGGACCTTAACAGCTTCTTGCCATTCTAACACCTGATCAACAAATGGTCGCTCTTCCTCGCGAAAGTGTTGGTATATACTAATTGTTGTTCACTCCTATCTTTTATGCACCAAAAAGGGCCAACACGCCGACTCCCGCCATACGTAAAACGATAATAGCCACAATTGGAGAAAGGTCGATCATACCAAGTGGAGGTATAAATCTTCGGAATGGCTCTAAATAAGGCTCCACAATTCTTCCTATAAATTGGCCTATTGACGATTCTCTAGCATTAGGGAACCAAGACATGAGAATATAGCCTATAATAAAGAATGAGTAAATATAAATCGCATTATAAAGTAATCCACCAATCATTTGCAAAAACAATCACCACCTTTTAATACTTACCTTCAAAATGCTCTTGCATCATCTCTGTAATCGTTCCTGTTACATCAACATTATCTGGGGTACAAAGAAAAATGTTAGCACCAATTTTTTGGATATCTCCACCAATAGCATACACCGTTCCACTTAAAAAATCGACTATACGCTTGGCTTGATCATAAGAGATTCGTTGTAAATTTATAATAACAGCTTTACGATTCTTTAAATGATCAGCAATTTCCTGAGCTTCGTCATAAGTTCTTGGCTCAAGTAAAATCACTTTCGCCCCTTTTTGAACACTTTGTAAGCTTACTACATTTTGTGGAACAGCTTGAGGTTGTTGCTTATTCTGCTGCTGATTTCTTGGTTTTTGCTTCTGTTCATAATCTACACTCTCTTGTCGATTATCCACAAATTCTTCTACTTCTTCATACTCATCCTCAAGTTCGAAAAAACGCTTAAATCGAGATTTCATCCCCATTTATATTCTCCCCTCTTCTGAATTATTCTCGTCCAACTAAAGCTGACCCAATTCTAACAAATGTCGCCCCTTCTTCCACAGCCACTAGATAGTCATTTGACATTCCCATCGACAGTTCGGTACAAGGTGCGTGGTCAAGTTTTAATGATTTTATCTCATCTCTTAATTGTCTTAGCTGCTTAAAAATAGGGCGTGTTAACTCAGGGTCTTCATAAAAAGGTGCCATCGTCATCAAACCAACAACTTGAATTTTTTCAAAGTCTGCTAATTGATCAATGAATGTTCGCAGATGATTTGGTTCAATCCCTGCTTTAGATTCTTCACCTGAAACGTTAACTTGCACAAAACATTTTATTTTTTGACCTTCTTTTAAACGCTTGTCCAATTCTTCAGCTAAAGATAATCGATCAAGCGAATGAAGATATTCATATTTCCCTATTATTTTTTTTACTTTACGTGTTTGTAGGGAGCCTATAAAATGCCACACTCCTCGTTCGTTTAGTTCTTCCCATTTTTCTAGAGCGCCTTCTGCACGATTTTCACCAATATGTATTAAACCATTATCTAGAGCTGCTTTAGTCGTAGCGACACTTACATATTTTGTGACAGCAACAATGTTAACAGTATTTGGATCACGGCCAACTTTATCACAAGATGCCTTGATTGCATTTTCAATATTTGTTAAATTCTCTTTTATATCCATTTATTTCACCACCGATTTAATTCCAATAAAGCTCATCATTCTTCCTGTTTTTCCATTTTCAGCTCTATGAGAAAACATTCTCGTGTCCAAAGTTGTACAAATAGAAGAATTAATAATATGATCCGGGAGAATTCCTACTTCAATAAGTTGATTTTTGTTTATCTCGCGTAAGTCGAGTAGGTATTTATTATTCCCAATTGTTTCATATGGAAGATTACCGTTGTCTACAGGCAAGCTTTTCGTCACTTCATCTATTACTTTTTGATCAACCTCATAAGCTTGTTTACTTATACAAGGACCAATTGCCACATGAATGTCTTCTACTCTAATGTTCTCTTGTGTCTTAAATACCTGAACCATCTTAGCTCCAATATTCTTCACTGTCCCTCTCCAACCTGCATGAGCTAGACCGACTACTTCATGACTTGGTGAATAAAAGTAAAGTGGAACACAGTCCGCATAAAGACTTGTTAAGAGAAGATCTTTCTCGTTCGTGTAAATTCCATCTGTGTGAGCAATAGCTGTTTTTAAACTTCTACTTCCTTTACCAGCGTCTTCCATTGTAACCTTTTGTATATCGGCTTCATGTACTTGTTCTGTACCAATCCAATTTTCTAATGATATATTTAAATCATTAGCTACTAATTGTCGGTTTTGTAAAACACTTTCCCACTCATCACCAACATGGAATCCCATATTTAAACTACTAAACGGACTTTTACTTGTACCGCCATCTCTTGTAGTAAAACCAACAACAAGTTGTGGGCGAGACTCACTCCATGGTTGGATTGTAACATAGCGATTATTAACTTGAACAAAAGCCTCCACCAATAGATTCCTCCCCAATTCATGTTTCAATAAATACTTGGCTGACCTGATTTCAATAAGAATTTCGCTTATCGACGATGGCTTCTTTCACTGCATGCACCGTCTTTAGGTAACTCACCAAGAAAAACTATTGTATCCCCAATCTCCAATGGGAAATTTTCCTTTTGAAGATTGGGTCTTACCTTATTTTAGCACAGGTGTATTGATACAAGAAACGACTTTCTTTTCATTACCTGTTTCTTGGTGTCGAAGGAGGTTCAAATTTTACTGGTTTTCTCTCATAAACATTTGGTACTTCAACTAAAATAACATCAGATCCAATTCGAATGATATTTTTCCAAGGGATAATGATTTCTTCAGATTCCTTCCCAAAAAGACCCATCATCTTTCCGGAAGCATTGATAATAAGAGCTTCAATCGTTCCAGTTTTTAAATTGATATCAAGGTCTGTTAGCTGTCCTAACCTTTTACCGTTGTCCATATTGACAATGTCTTTCACTTGCAATTCAGAAATTTTCATCAAATCTCCCACCCCATTTCTTACATTTCTTAGTTGTACGTCTTCTACTATATGCAAGAACGATCAACAAATATGAACGATTCGTTTGACAGTCTAGAAGCTTTATTGTGTTTACCTTAATCATAGGTTTAAAGCAAATTTCCCCAAAAAAAGATACCTCATGTAAGGATCTTTTTGTAACCTAGCATGGGTGCTAGTAACAAAATTTACCCTAGATGAGGTATCTACTTTGCTCGCTAAATTTGAGCATGTTTATTCATTTGTTGAATAGCTGCTTTTTCTAAACGGGATACTTGCGCTTGAGAGATCCCAATTTCATCTGCCACTTCCATTTGTGTTTTCCCTTGGAAAAATCTCATATTAAGTATCATTTTTTCTCGATCATTCAAACGTACCATAGCTTCTTTTAACGCAATTTCTTCTACCCAATTGACATCTTTATTCCGTTCGTCGCTGATTTGGTCCATGACGAATATCGGATCCCCGCCATCATTATAGATTGGCTCAAATAGAGATACTGGATCTTGAATTGCATCTAATGCAAAAACAACATCCTCTTTAGGAACATCTAACACCTTTGCAATCTCTTGCACTGTAGGCTCTTTCTCACGTTTCTTTTCGGACATAATCTGATCTCGCACTTGTAATGCTTTATAAGCAATATCTCTTAAAGAACGCGAGACTCGAATCGGATTATTATCTCTCAAATAACGGCGAATTTCACCTATAATCATAGGAACCGCGTATGTAGAGAATTTTACATTTTGGCTTAAATCAAAGTTATCAATTGATTTCATTAAACCAATACAACCTACTTGGAATAGGTCATCAACATATTCTCCGCGATTATTAAAACGTTGAATTACACTAAGCACCAACCGAAGATTTCCATTTACCAATGTTTCGCGTGCACTTGTTTCACCATTTTGTAACCGCTGAAATAACTCGCGCATTTCTGTGTTCTTTAGAACCGGTAATTTCGAGGTATCCACACCGCAAATTTCAACTTTATTTCGTGTCAATTCTTTCCCTCCTATCGCGGGAGATGATGTCTAAGAAAAGTATCTCCTCAGAAGGAAAAAATATGCACAAGCTTTTTTAAAACACAGAAATAGATGTGCTTCATGCTCGTCATAACAACAAATATTTACTAAATTAAATTTTTTTGAAGCAAAAAAAGCATTGAATTTATTCAATGCTTTGCACTATGTACTGTAACGAGAATCTTTTTTTCATGTAGCTACTGGATTAACGACCTTAACTTTATACAGTTGTTACACCATTTTATTAAACTCTTTTTGAAGCCTTTTAATGATTCTTTTCTCTAACCTTGAAATATAGGATTGAGAGATACCAAGCATATCGGCCACATCTTTTTGTGTTTTCTCTTCTCCTCCAGCTAGTCCAAATCTTAGTTCCATAATTTGTTTTTCACGATCATTTAACGTATGAAGAGCTTTAACTAATAATCGACGATCTACTTTTTCTTCAATTCCTCTTGTAATAATATCTTCATCTGTACCTAACACATCTGATAAGAGAAGCTCATTTCCATCCCAATCAATGTTTAATGGCTCATCAAAGGAAACTTCCGACCTCGTTTTATTGTTTCTTCTTAAATACATTAGAATCTCATTTTCAATACATCTTGACGCATAGGTAGCAAGCTTTATTTTCTTTTCAGGATTAAATGTATTTACTGCCTTTATTAATCCAATCGTGCCGATACTTATTAAGTCCTCAATATTAATCCCTGTATTTTCAAATTTTCTTGCAATATAAACAACCAATCGTAAGTTACGTTCAATTAACATCGACCTTACAGCTTTGTCTCCTGAAGGTAATTTTTTTAATAGCACGGCTTCTTCTTCTTTAGAAAGGGGCGGCGGTAAAGCCTCACTACCACCTATGTAATAAACTTCGTCTGCTTTCATTCCTAAACGATACATCAATTTGTACCAGAATAAGGTCAATTTAAGTTTTAGCATGTTTTGTGCCTCCTAACGACTGGATTATGCTAGTTTATCAGTGGAAACACCGAGTACTAACTTTGGATGAACAATACATTTAAATACTCCATCAGCTGATAATTCCTTATCTTGTAAGCCTAGCAAAACATTCCTTGTTTCAATTTGCTGATTTTGGTAATAAATCCGCACTCGATCCGGTTTTAGACCTGTTAAAAATGGTGAAGATTGTCCGATGACCTTATAAGGTATAACCGTTGCCAACTCTAGTAACTCATTATTGCTATGCTCGCCTACTTCAAGGTGCTCATGAAATGTAAGTAAGTGGTCAACTTCTTCTTGTTGGAAATATCGATAAAGCATACTTGCCTCGATAATCATTACAGGTTTTTTTGTCAAAGGATCAGACAACTGATTTCCGCTATCTATCAACCCCCTACACCTAAATGTATAACCTAGAATAGTTATATCAACATCTACGAGCTGATCATATTGAACTTGCTTAATCTCTATGTCTTCAATACGATGTTTCGAGAAATACCATATTAAAGGGAACCCAAGAAAGACGAAAATCCAACTAATACCGCTACCAAAATAACCTGAATTTGCTTGTAGTACCCCACTTAATATAGGAGCCTCACTTTGCCAAAAGAAATGAAGAGCAAACAAACCACCACCTGTCATGAAAGCAACAAAATAAAACATTAGTAATCCTTGAATAAAATAACGAAACCTTTTGTATCCAAAAGCAATTAACACGATGATCGCTGAATAGAACAATTTCATCCATGGTTGAAAAAACAGTGAAGCAATGGGACTAAACATCAAGAACACAACTAATGATGCAAACAACGCTGCGATTACCATTCTGACATGATTAAAGCGCCGTTTTAATACTAGAGAAGTGAGGGCAATTAACAGATAATCAATACAAAGATTTAAAAACCAGATCACATCAATATATAAGGTCATATTCATCCTCACATCCATTGATTTGAATCAAGTATATTACAAATTCTATTAAGAAGTCTGTCGCTTCATGACAAGCAAATGGGGCTTATTTTCAGAGATTTTAAGAAAAATTGTCATCTTAACAACTCCAGGAAATAAACTCAGGAAATAATCAAAACGTTAGACCTTATATTCATAAAAAAAAGAGTTGATTCAAAATGAATCAACTCTTTTTTAATTATCTATTACGATTTCTACGGTTTCTTAAAAATGTTGGAATATCTAATGTATCAGAAGGTTCAGGTACTGATTGACTTTGTTGTTGAACAAAGCGATTTTCCTTCACCTCTTCTTG
Organism: Halalkalibacter krulwichiae; assembly: GCF_002109385.1. Classification (NCBI taxonomy): domain Bacteria; kingdom Bacillati; phylum Bacillota; class Bacilli; order Caryophanales; family Bacillaceae; genus Halalkalibacter; species Halalkalibacter krulwichiae. Next base: position 2,762,995 of record NZ_CP020814.1, read on the forward strand.
TGGCGCAGCCTGAGTAGGTTGTGGCTTATTTGCCTTTGGACTAATCGAACGTTGTTGATTAGCAGCTGGTACATCATCAAAACCAGTAGCAATTACTGTTACAACAATCTCATCTTTTAAATTCTCGTTAATGACTGATCCAAAGATCATATTCACTTCAGAATCAGATGCAGCTGAAACGATTTCTGCAGCTTCGTGAACTTCATATAGTGAAAGGTTTGAACCACCAGTAATATTCATTAATACACCTTGCGCACCATCAACTGATGTTTCTAATAAAGGACTAGAAATTGCCTTTTTAGCGGCTTCACTAGCACGGTTCTCACCCGTAGCAATACCAATTCCCATTAAAGCTGAGCCTTTCTCGCTCATAATTGTTTTAACGTCTGCAAAGTCTAAGTTAATTAAACCCGGTACCGCAATTAAATCTGAGATACCTTGTACACCTTGACGTAACACATTATCCGCTTCTCTAAAAGCCTCAAGCATTGGAGTGTTTTTATCGACAATTTCTAAAAGACGATCATTAGGAATGACAATTAACGTGTCAACTTTTTCTTTTAGTGCTTGAATACCAGAGGCAGCATGTGTTGAACGTTTTCGACCTTCAAATGTAAATGGTCTAGTAACAACACCTACTGTTAGCGCGCCTAATTCCTTTGCAACTTCAGCGATAACAGGAGCTGCACCAGTACCGGTTCCGCCACCCATTCCTGCCGTAATGAAAACCATATCAGCACCCTGAAGTACTTCTTCTAATTGCTCACGGCTTTCCTCTGCAGCTTTTTTCCCAATTTCAGGATTAGCACCTGCACCTAATCCTCTCGTTAATTTTCCACCAAGTTGAAGCTTTGTTTCTGCTTTCGACAAATGTAATGCTTGGGCATCTGTATTTACAGCAATGAAGTCTACCCCTTGCAATCCATTTTCTATCATACGGTTAACGGCATTGCTTCCACCGCCGCCAACTCCAATTACTTTTATCTGAGCTAATTGCTCCATATCCATTTCAAACTCTAACATATAAAGGTCCCCCTAATCAGACTAAATCCCGCTTCATTTCTATTCAAAAAAGACTTTAAACCAGTTTTTCACTTTACCTTTTGATTTCGTTTTTTCAGGCTTTGGTTGAGATGAATCATTTTTTTCTCGTTTTGGCTCTTGGTTTGCTTCTGATGGAGCAACCGCAGCTGCAACCTCCTTGCCTTGAACCTTAACATTTTTATAAGCAAATTGTATAAGCCCTACACCAGCAGTATACTGTGGTTCCCTTACGCCTAAATAGTCTGGAACCGCGACCCGAACATTTCCTTGCAACAATTCGCTTGCTAGGTCAAGTACTCCAGGTATCATAACAGTTCCGCCTGTTAGTACATATCCCCCTGCGAAGTCACGATAGCCTAATCGTAAAACTTCCCGGTATATTAGCTCAAACATCTCTTCAACTCTTGGTTCAATAATATGAGCTAAATCGAATTGGCTACATTCATCAGTCTCAGAACGACCAATTGTTGTTACATTAAATACCTCGTCCTTTGAAGCATCGTCAATATAAGAATGACCATGTTTGATCTTAATTCTCTCAGCTTCTTCTGTTGAGGTACGTAAACAAACAGCAATATCGTTTGTAATGTGGTCTCCTCCAACTGGAATAACTACGGTGTTTTGCAAAGTTCCTTGCTCGAAGATTGAGACAGTAATCGAACCACCACCGATGTCTATTAAACAAACCCCTAACCCTTTTTCATCTTTAGAGATTGCTACAGAACTAGTTGCTAAAGGTTGCAAGCAAATGTCCGCTATTTGTAATCCAGCTCGTTCAACACAACGTAAAAGGTTATGTAATATCGTCTTTGATCCTGTAATAATCATACCTTCCATCTCTAACCTGACGCCTATCATGCCACGAGGATCATTAATTTCATCTAAACCATCAACAATAAATTGTTTAGGTATTACATCAATAATCTCTCTTTCTGGCGGAATGGATACCACCTGTGCCGCATCAATAACACGCGTAATGTCTTCATCTCCAATTTCTCTGTCTGGACTTGAAACTGCAACAACTCCATGACAAGGTTGAAGTTGAACATGATTACCATTAACACCAACTACCACTTGTTTGATGGATAAGCCAACCATCCGCTCGGCTTGTTCAACCGCTCTACGAATCGATCTTACTGTTTCGTCAATATCAACAATAGAACCTTTTTTTATTCCTTCAGAGTCTGATTTTCCAACTCCGATAATATTCATTGAACCATTTGACATTTCCCCAATTATCACTCTGACATTGGATGTACCGATGTCTAAACTTACGTAAATCTCGCTGTTGTCCAATCTGTGGCACCTCCTTGTAATTCATGCGTCCATAAAATAACAACAACTATATTCTCTATCAAATTTCAAAATCAGCTAAAAACTTCATAGATTATAGACTAATTCAACAAAGGATACCGTTATCCTTTTTATAAACGCTGTTTTTTTAATTTTTTATTATTTTTCCTTACTTAACTATTACTTTGATTCCTAGTCTGCCAATTTGACAATAGTAACCGTCTAATGACAGCAATATTATTAAATAAACGGACACCAAAGGCAAAAATTGCTGCTAAATATAAGTCTACACCAAGATGTACACCTAGAAAAGCTAAACCTGCAGCTAAAAGAATATTAAAGAAAAAACCCGTTAAAAAAACATTTGAATCAAATGTCTCTTGTAGATAGGCACGAATTCCACCAAAAAGGGTATCTAAAGCGGCTAAGACCGCTATAGATAAATAACTTGAATATTCTGCAGGCACTCGGAAATCGGTTAATAAACCTAATATGATCCCAATTACTAATCCAATAATCGGCAACCACATATTACCCCTCCTTTACCTCGTTCATATAACGTACTCTTCTCACTTGGTCATATGCAGGAATTTCCACTTCATCAGTGGTTTCGATCGATAAGGAAAAACCCTCAATTTCAAATTCATCAATCGAAGCAGATACGACCATTTGATTTTGCAATTTTTCAGCGTTATCCGTTAGTACTTTAATCTTAATCGGAAGAGGAGGTATTCGGCGGTTGTTAAAGTATGTGATTCCGTTGACACTTCGAAATGCTGAAGTGGCGATTAATCTTTCATTTTCAACTGCGATCTCTTCTGCACCGTAAATATTCAGTTCATTGACTAAAAACCGGAGAACATCAGGAGGAGGTGTTCTTCTCGTCTGTCCGAAGAATTGATCATTATACAACGCATCAATTGTAATAACCAAGCCCTCTCCTACCATTTCACTTAAACCAGCTTCTGCTCTTAAATCATTGACTTGCTGGAGTAATACTTCCGTTATATCCTCAGAGCGATTTTCAGTGGCATTTTGATACTGGGTAATTAAACTATCTAGCTTTTCAATCTCCAAGCTTAACTGTTGTTGTCTCTCTTGTTCAGCTAACAAATCCTTACGTAATTCCCGAATATCTCGCGTATCACGTACAACTGGTTCTTGTGTCGTTTGAAATTGTATAGCGAGCATAAACCCAATAATAAAAGTAACGACTGTAAAGATCCATTTCTTATCCACTAAATACTCACCCACTTTCCACAAGGTGAGGTTCTAATGTAACCGTATTTTTCTTCTGGATACGGACACTGATCTCATCGTTTACGAGTTGTTGATGGACTCCTCCTGGAAGAGTAATCGCAGATTCTAAATGATCTGAATCACCAATTGCTGTTATTACAAAAGGGGCAGAAGATGTTTGACCATCTACCTGAATCACAGGACCAGTACATTGAATATAGGATTGGTGGGTTAGCCTAAAGCCATTAATGGCAATCGCTTCTGCTCCAGCCACAAATAATTCGTGAACGACTCGCTGTACATGGAATTCATGCACAATATAGTTATTTGGGTTCTCTCCATCTGGAACGTAATCTGCATCTTCTAACGAAATCTCAATTCCAGTTCCTTCTACCTTCACTTGGCCGACAAGTTTTCTTAGCCTTTCAATATCTTCAATTAAATTTTGTGCTTTTACTTCTTGCTCTTGATCAATTGTTGCTATGTTATTTTCAAGTTCTCTAACTTCTGTTTGCAACATTTGTAATTCTTCTTGAAGGTTTCGATTTACTGTTTGCTCTGAGATGACTTGGTTTCTCAACTCATCTTCTATCTCCCATTGTCTTTCAAATCCCGGCGCTAATGAAGCTGTATTCCTTTCATTTGCTACTTCATAACTTAGTGCCAAAATAAAGCCGGTTACAAGCAAGACGAAGGATAGAATTACATGTTTACCCTTCACTCTCACTATCGGACTCCTCCTCAAACTCAAAATCCTCGAAATACGGGCTCATTCTCATATGGAGAATTCCTTTACTATCGGGTTCTAATTCTTGTACGATTGAAGAATAGGGTGCTAAGTTATCAGCAAAATCCCTTATTGATGTGTGGACCTCTATCCCATCAGTCATAAACAATACTACTGCTAACGAATCAGCTTCAGTTGGATGATAGAAGATTTCCGAAATTCTTTCGATTAGCTCAGTAGAAAGTTTTTGAAGTTCGGCGGAAAGCTCAGATAATTGTTCGCCTTGTTCAAAGTTGTTCAATAATGGAGCGTCAGAAGGGAACGTTTGATTAGGAAGTTCATTTAAAAATTCCCCTGTCTCTAAAATCGGATAGTACTTATCATCATCTCGTAACAAATAGCCAATTCGTGCATATTCATCAACTTTAATTTTTACCGTACTTGGCAATTGCCTCTCAATATCAACCTTTGAAAGCTCGATATGTCCGAGCAACCTTTGTTCGATTTCACTCTTATTTAGATTCCAAATGCTTGTCCCACTATCGATTTTACTTAGACTGATAATCTTCTCATCGGCTACAAAATGATTACCCTCAACTACTACATTTCTCACATGACTAAGAGGGGATTGAAAATAAATCATTAGCAATAAAAGTAGGAAAAAGAAAGATAAAAAAAACAGCAAACGTCTATTTGCACGCTGCTTCCGTTGTTCTTTCAGCGTGGGAATTCGTTCATTTATCGTTACAACCTTTTCCTTACTCATTTACATTCCCCCGACTTGTATAACTTCTAAATTTTAATGATCTCCTTCCCCTTTTTCAATGGAAGGAGATCTACAATCATCGGAATAATTGTACCATATTTCTGGATAAAATTAAGCTGTTTTATCCTTCTTTTTGTCGACCAATCATTTCTACTTCAGTCTCGATATCTACATTGTATTTGTCTTTAATCGTGTCTTTGACATGTGAAATTAAATCCATTACATCTTGAGCCTTTGCTTGCTCAATATTCACGATAAAATTTGCATGCATTGTAGATATTTGCGCTCCGCCAATCTGAAATCCTTTTAATCCAGCTTTTTCAATTAATTGTCCAGCATAGTCAGGCAGCGGGTTTCTAAATACACTTCCGCAAGTTGGATATTTCCAAGGTTGAGAATCACGACGATAATCTTTATTCGCTTGCATATGCTGAACTATTTTTTCTTTTTCTCCTTTTTCTAATTGAAATACAGCTTCGACACAAATCCCTTTTTCCTTTTGTAAACGCGACGTTCGATACGAAAACCCCATATCCTCTGTTTGAATCCATTCAAGTCGTCCATCAGGATAAAGAACTAAAGCCTCTTTTAAAATATTTGAAATGTCAGAACCATGCGCTCCTGCATTCATAAACACAGCTCCACCAACAGAGCCTGGAATTCCCCCAGCAAATTCAAGACCTGATAAACCTTCTCTACTAATAACTGTAGCTAATTTAATTACGGGGTAACCACCACCCACTCTAATCACATCATCGTTAATTTCTAAATGATCTAACCCTTTACCAAGTTTAATTACAACACCTTCAATACCACCATCAGCAACTAATAAGTTCGAACCACGTCCAATCACTCTCCATGGCAATTCATACTGTTGGATAAGCTCCATCAGCCTTTTTAAACAATTTAAGTTAGCAGGTTCAACTAACACATCACAAGGACCACCAATTTTCCATGTAGTATGATTAGCCAAAGGTTCATTTTCTTTTATAAGTCCCAAATCTTCTTTTTTAATTAGTTCTATAAATTGTTTCATTTCAGTTCCCTCTTTTCATACTCTAAGAAGTATTCACAATCATTTTATACTTCTACCCTATGCGTTCGTCTAATTATATGTGTTTTCATCACTTTTTTCTTGATACTTCAACTAATACTTGATATAAATGATCTGCTGCATTGGGTACCCCCAGTTTCTTAGTTGCTTCATGCATGACTCTCCAATTTTCTTCATTTGTTAGTACAAAATCAATATCATCTAATAAAGTTTGACCATTCATTTCACTTTCTTTTCGAACAATTGCAGCCCCGCTATCCTTCAGCGCTTTAGCGTTTTTCTCTTGATGATTATTCGTTACATACGGACTTGGAATTAAAATACTTGGCAAGCCTAATGCCGTAACTTCAGCTAGAGTTGTAGCACCAGCTCGAGCAACAATCAAATCAATGGCTCCCAGAACATCTGGCATATTGTGAATAAATGGTTTAACAATAACATTAGAACCAAGACCTGCTTCATTTACTTTTTCCATGACAGCATCATAGTGGACAGCACCTGTTACGTAAATAACTTGATAACTCTTTTCTGACCATTCATTTATGACAGAAACGAACGCATCATTTATTGGTCGCGCTCCTCGACTTCCTCCAACAATAAGTACTGTTTTTTTATTCTTATCTAAGCCTAATGAGGATCGACCTGACACTGGATCAACATTTAACGTATCTGAAGCTCGTGGGTTCCCAGTGAATACGACCTTTTTATTTGGAAAGAACGGTCTGGCTTCTTCAAAGCATATCGCAATTCGATCAACATATTTACTTAAAAACTTATTTGTTAAACCAGGAACACTGTTTTGTTCATGTATGACCGTTGGCACTTTTAACTTTGCAGCAGCATACACAACCGGTCCACAAACATACCCTCCTGTTCCTATTACAACATCAGGCTTAAATTGATTTATTAATTTTTTTGCACGGCTTGTTCCTGTTATAAAGCGTGTGACAGTTTTAATGTTTTCTAGAGATATTTTCCGTTTAAATCCAGAAATACGGATTGTCTTAAACGGAATGCCCTCTCTTGGTACAATGTCTGCTTCTAGTCCAGTTTCGGTTCCTATGTATAATATTTCAGCATCTTTATGTTTGCGTTTTATTTCTTTAATTAATGAAATTGCTGGATAGATATGGCCACCTGTGCCTCCTCCGCTTACTACTACTCTCATCTGTTTCCTCCCAGAAAAAATTAATTACTACCATTTTATCATGAACAGAACTTGTATTATACACGATTCCCATTTGTTTTTTTATCCTTCCGCTATCTTTCATAATTTCACATGGATTAAGTAAAATCGACAAGAAAAGTTCAGTATTGAACGGAAGAAGTGAGTCTGAAATTATAGAATGAAAAAGACTTATGTTATCTAACTCACGGTTGTGTTCAAAAAAAACTGAGCAATAAACAACTCATTACTCAGTTTTGGCACTACCTCGTATAACGACTAATATTTAAAAGAACACCGAGAGAAACTAGCATTAACGTTAAAGATGACCCCCCGTAACTTAGCAACGGAAGAGTTATTCCGGTTACAGGCATTAACCCTGTTACAACTCCTATATTAATCATCACTTGGATGGCAACCATTGAAATAATCCCTACAGCTAAAAAACTTCCAAATAAATCGGGAGCACCTAGAGCAATCTTAATCCCCCTCCAGAGAAGAATTCCAAACAAGAAAAGAACAACAAACCCTCCTATGAAACCTAATTCCTCGGCTAGAATGGCGAAAATAAAATCGGTTTGTGGCTCTGGCAAGTAAAAATATTTTTGTCTACTTTCACCTAATCCCATCCCCATTAGTCCACCTGGTCCAATCGCGTATAGAGATTGGATAATTTGAAAGCCACTTCCTAATGGATCAGACCATGGGTCAAGGAATGAAGTAATTCGCTTAATTCGATATGGCGCTGAAGCAATCAAAGCGACAAAGCCAACTAAACCTGCTACCGCCAACCATGCAAAATGACTGAGTCTTGCTCCTGCAACAAAAATCATAATGACACAAGTACCAACCATAACTGCGCCTGTCCCTAAATCTGGTTGCAACATAATCATGCCAAAGGCAACCATGACAAGAGAGAGTGATGGGATTAACCCTTTTTTGAAAGAAACAATCTTCTTTTGATTTTCAGATAAATATTTTGCTAAAAAAGCAATCATCGCCATTTTCATAAATTCAGATGGCTGAATGGAAAATGCCCCAACCCCAAGCCAACTTCGAGCCCCGCCACGTACAAGCCCCACGCCAGGAATTAGAACGATGACCAATAAGATAAAGCAAATAATAAGGATTACCTTCGACCAAGTCCTCCATGTCCAATAATCTACTTTCATCATAAAGAGCATAGCAATAATACCTAGTCCGGCAAAAAACATCTGGCGCTTTGCAAAGAAATAGGAATCGTCGAACCTATAGCTCGCCCAAGCAGCACTCGCACTATAAACCATGATTAGGCCGATTACTAAAAGAGCAATCGTGGTAACCAATAAAATATAATCTGGTGCCGTTCTCTTCTTTGACATACTTTTAAACACCTCATCCACCACGAATTAAGTTTACAGATCACTCCTGTACAACCCCTCAACTTAATCGTATGCACGAGGTATAATAAACATGTCCATTTCTCCACTATAAAAGAGAGCAATCATAATGATCACTCTCTCTGTTTTATCTAGTTTCTTATAGACTTTGAACTGCTTCTACAAACCTTTTTCCACGCTCTTCAAACGTCTTATATTGATCCCAACTCGCACATGCCGGAGAAAGCAAAACTACATCTTCTTTATTAGAATGTTTAAAAGCCAAATCAACTGCGTCCTCCATCAAGTTTGCAAATAGGACGGTTTTTACACCGGCTTGATTTGCAGCCTTAGCTAATTTTTCCTTTGTTTGCCCAAAGGCAATAAGAGCTTTTACATTTTTCAAAGAAGGAATTAGGTCATCAAAATCATTTCCCCGGTCTAATCCGCCAGCTAATAAGACAATTGGCTGTTCAAAAGCTTCAAGTGCTTTTTGTGAAGCTAGAATATTAGTTGCTTTTGAGTCATTATAAAACCGTCTTCCCTCAACTTCTTTAACAAATTGAAGCCTATGTTCCACGCCCGAAAAAGTACTTAGCACTTCTTTTATTCGCCCTATTTCAGCCCCATTGTGATAGAAGCTCCGATTGCGGCTAATATATTTTCAAGATTGTGCTCACCAGGTAACACAACAGAGCTAATGTCAACTAGTGGTTGTCCACTAAAACAAATCGCATTGTCCTTTATACACAAACCCTTATTAAGTACTTGCTTTGTGGAAAATGGAATTAAAGTAGCTTGACTAACCTCTGCAACTTTAACTACGTCTGAATCATCATAGTTGTAGACAAAATAATCGTCCGTCGTTTGATTAGCCGTAATTTTAGCTTTCGCGTGGAGGTACTCTTTTCTTGTTCCATGATAATCCAAATGAGCATCAAAAAGATTTAAGAAGACACTGACTTTCGGTCGGAATTCGCGAGTCCCAAGAAGTTGAAAGCTTGATACCTCTAAGACCATTATTTGATGCTCATTTGTTTTCTCTGCTACTTCACACGAGACAGTCCCAATATTTCCAGCTAATAAAGGTTCACGACTACCACCTTTCAACATTTCGTAGATCAAGGTGGTAGTTGTCGTTTTACCATTAGATCCAGTAATTGCAATAATTGGAGCTTCACTTATATTAGCAGCAAGTTCCACTTCTGTAACTACAGGGATGTTCTGTTCGATCGCCTTCTCAACAATTGGATTAGAATAAGGAATTCCGGGATTTTTAACAATCATATCAAAACCTTCTTCTAACAACTCAATTGGGTGATGACCACAAATCACCTTTAGTCCTATCGATTGTAGATCTCGCGCTTGAAGATTGTCCTCATATGGCTTACCGTCATTTACTGTGACATCTGCTCCTAACCTATGTAACAATCTCGCTGCTGCCTCTCCACTTTTAGCGAGGCCCAAGACTAAGATTTTCTTCCCTTTGTATTGATTTTCCATTTACAACCACACCTCTAAATAGATTCCGATTACAGCAAAGATCATTCCGACAAACCAAAATGTAACGACAACTCGCCACTCTGACCAACCTGATAGCTCGTAATGATGATGTAGAGGACTCATTTTAAATATTCGCTTACCTCTTGTTTTAAACGAAATAACTTGAATAATAACAGAAAGTGTTTCAATTACAAATACTCCACCTATTATGACGAGTAATATTTCCATCTTAGTCATAATCGCAATAGCAGCTATTGCACCCCCAAGAGCTAATGAACCAGTATCTCCCATAAACACTTTAGCTGGATGGGCATTAAATACTAAAAACCCTAAAACTGAACCGACTATCGCTGCACTAAAAATTGAAACATCAATCAAATCTGCATGCCATGCAAGGATAGCAAAAGCTCCAAATGCAATCGCTCCGGTACCAGCTAATAAACCATCCAATCCATCTGTAAGGTTTACAGCATTAGAAGCACCTACTAACATAATGATAACAAGAGGTAAATACAGCCAACCTAGTTCAATAGAAAACCCTGTAGCTGGAATTGTGATCGCTGTGGAAATATCCATTTGAATGAGTCCAATATAAAAAAGAATGGAAATTAATAACTGTCCAGCTAATTTTTGCTTTGATGTTAAGCCTAAATTTCTTTTAAGTACAACTTTGATAAAATCATCAAGAAACCCGACTAGACCAAATCCAACGGTTACTAATAATAACAATAAAATTTCTTGACTGAACGACAAGAACCGAGTAGAGATAAAGACAGTGGTCACTAATATAGATAGAACAATTATGATACCACCCATTGTAGGAGTACCTGTTTTCTTTTGGTGAGATTTCGGTCCTTCCTCTCGAATACTTTGCCCAAATTTAAGCCTTCTTAAAAAAGGTATAAAGATGGGAGAGAGAAGGACAGCAATAAGAAATGAAAGCAGTAAAGTAAGAAGTAATACACGTTCTAACATCACCGATCATTCCCCCTTTCTATTCAACTGTAAATGCGTTTTTAATTGGTAGGAGCGGGCCTTTAACTAGAATCCTCTACATAATGTATCGTTCGTCCGCTCCCGATATGTCTACTAATAACATTTCACTTGCGTTTGGCTAAGGCTTCCCTTGCAACTTCACGATCATCAAAATGATGCTTTTTGCCCCCTACATCTTGATAGGTTTCATGGCCTTTTCCGGCAATAACTATAATATCACCTTTTTTTGCCTCTTTAATTGCCTGTTTAATCGCTTGTGCACGATCAACAATAGCGACGTACTCGCCTTCTTTAACTCCTGCGATCATATCCTTAATGATTTCATTTGGATCTTCAGAACGTGGATTGTCTGAAGTGAAGATTGCTCGATCTGATCGTTTAACGGCTACCTGAGCCATAAGCGGGCGTTTAGTTTTATCCCGATCACCACCACATCCTACTATCGCAACAATGTCTTTTTGAGCGAATTCCTGGACTGTTTTCAATACATTCTCAAGACTATCACTCGTATGCGCATAGTCAACGATTACTGTAAAATCTTGCCCTTCATCTACCGTCTCAAAACGGCCTGCGACTCCCTCTATCTCTTCCAAACTCTCTTTAATTACAGGAAAAGGAATGTTTGAGACTAGCGCAGCGGCTGTAGCAGCTAAAGCATTGTAAACACTGAACATCCCAATTAATTTCATTGAAACGCTATAACGCTCGCCAAACACACTTACATCAAAGCTTGTGCCTGCAGGCGTGATCTCAATATTTTCAGCTTTAATATCAGCTTTCTTTTCAACCCCATATGTAACAATATCTACCGTTGTAAGACGAGATAATTCAGCTGAAGCCGGATCATCAACATTCAATACAGCCACTTTATTTGAGAATGTATTACCTAACTGAGCAAACAATAATCCTTTAGCATATAAATAGGCTTCCATCGATTGATGGTAATCTAAATGATCTTGAGATAAATTCGTGAAGACTGCTACATCAAACTCACAACCTCTAACTCTTCCTAAATGAAGCGCGTGTGAAGAAACTTCCATCATAACAGTTTCAACTTTTTCTTCGACCATATGATTAAATAATTGCTGCAATGGTAAAGACTCAGGTGTTGTATTAGCAGTCTCTTGCTCAACCTCTCCAATTCTCGTATACATCGTTCCAATTAGGCCAGTTTTCTTTTTGGCATTTTGCATAATTTTTTCAATTAAATGAGTCACTGTTGTTTTCCCATTGGTACCTGTCACACCAATAAGATGGAGTTTCTCGGTTGGATTATTGTAAAAATGACATGCCAATTTTGCCATGACCCGCTTTGTATCATTTACAATAATAACGGGAACAGAGACAGAAAGAGGGCGTTCAGCGATAATCGCGACCGCCCCTTGCTTAACGGCTTGTTCTGCAAAATCGTGCCCATCCACTGTATAGCCCTTTATACAAATAAAGACAGTTCCTACTTTCACTTTTCTTGAATCCATTTCCAATGATGTTACATTGGGATTGTCAGCAATTTCATTTTTTTGAAAACGCAATGGCTTTAACAGCTCTTGTAGCTTCATTATTAAAAACCTCTCTATTCTTCCATTTACATATTGGCTAATAGTGCCATTGATTATTTTAGACGTTCTAATCGGATTTGTCACCCATATAAAGTCGGATTGTAGATCCTTGCGTCACTTTTACACCTGGTTCAGGCGATTGGGCAAGCACTTCTTTTCCTTCCCCGTCCATTTCCACTTTTAGTTCATAATAGGACTCATTTAGCTCACGCATTGTTCTGCCTACAAGATCAGGCACCTCGACTAAAGGCTCATCATTCCATGTTAATTCTTTTTCAATTTGTCCCTCTCTTTTTTCAACACCCATTTCAAGCAAACTATCCCCTATAATATTTCCTACAATGGGGGCTGCAACAACTCCACCAAATTGAAGAGTATCCTTTGGATTATCAACAGCTACATACACAACAATTTGCGGGTCATCAGCAGGTGCAAAACCAATAAAGGACACAATATGGTTATTTTCGAGATATCTACCATCTTTAGCCTTTTGAGCAGTACCTGTCTTTCCTCCTACGCGATATCCATCGATATAAGCTCCTTTACCGGAACCAAGAGCTACAACATGCTCCAATGCATAACGAACTTCTTTAGATGTTTCATCAGAAATAACACGTCGTTTTAGAACTGGAGCTTGACTTTCAACCACTTCTCCAGTTAATGGGTCTACCCACTCTTTAGCCAAAAAAGGTTGATAAAGATATCCCCCGTTTATAGCAGCTGATACTGCGGCCACTTGTTGAATAGGCGTTACAGCAACCCCTTGACCAAAGGCCGTTGTCGCTTGCTCAAGCGGTCCTACACGATCACGATTAAAGAGAATTCCTGTCCCTTCCCCTTGTAAGTCAATTCCTGTTTTCTCTCCAAAACCAAATTCCTCAATATAGTCAAAAAGTCTGTCTTTGCCAAGACGTTCCCCTAAAACAACAAAACCAGGGTTACAAGAATTTTGAACAACTTCTAAAAATGTTTGGTGACCATGTCCACCTTTTTTCCAACACCTTAAATTTCTTCCCGCCACCTCAATATATCCTGGATCATTAAAGGTATCTTTTTCAAGATTTACTTCTCCTTCTTCTAGCGCTGCTGCTAGTGTAATAATTTTAAACGTTGATCCAGGCTCATACTGCATCCACACTGGCTTATTTTGGTTATAAATCTCAGATGGAACATTGCGGAAGTTCTCAGGGTTATAATGAGGTCTGCTGCTCATTCCTAGTACCTCTCCTGTATTAGGATTCATGGCAATCGCAATGGCCCCATCAGGATTATACGTCGCCTCGGCAATATCTAACTCCCTTTCAATGATGGTTTGTACCCGACTATCAATCGTCAAACGTAAATCTAGCCCATTAACTGGAGCTGTATATTCATCTGCTAAGTTAGGCATGCGATTTCCCTTTGCAGTAGAGAAAAAAGACACATGACCGCCTTCACCTTTTAGATTTTCATCGTAATACAATTCAAGACCAGTTAAACCTTGATTATCGATCCCAGCAAACCCTAATACGTGAGATAGATAGCTACCGAAAGGGTAATGTCTTTTACTATCTTCGGCAATATAAACACCCGCTAAACGTAACGCTCTGACCTCACTAGCTTTTTCTTTTGATATTTTTCGCCCCTCTGGATTGATCCGAACAATCGAGGCTTGTTTCGTCACAAATTCATACGCTTTTTGTCGATCCATATTAAGGACTTGTGCTAACTTCTCCGCCGTATCAACAGGATCCCGAACTTGACGCGGAACAACAAGAATAGAAGGTGCACTTACATTTGTAGCTAAAACCACATCATTTCGATCTCTTATTTCTCCCCTTTTCGCTTCAAAAGGAACATCTCTACTCCACGAATCCTCTGCTCTATCTGTCAACCAATCACCCAAAGCAAATTGAACATAGCCTAACCTAAAGGCAATGATTAAGAACATAGCAAGTCCAAAGAACAACACTAAAATAAGTCTTTTTCTTACCGTTACATTAGAAACTCGCACCGTCTATACCTCCTACAAACATTTGTCAGCTTGTTTAAACGTATGCTTGTACGTAATCGGATAGAACTATGCGCGAGTTTCATCAGCTCTTATTATTCAGTTGTATCTTCCATCGTTTCTTCTGCACCTTCTTCTACTTCATCCAGTTCTTCTAATTCATTTAATCCACCTAGCTCAACAACTAAATACTCTCCCTTTTTTATTGTCACTCCTGGTTCAATACTTTGAGTAAGAACATATCCGTTTCCAAAAAATGTTGGATTCATATCTAGTACTTGCGCAAACCTTCTTACGTCTCGATTAGACCAACCAGTCATATCAGGCATTTGATACTCGTCTCCATCCGTACGTAAAAATAGCCTTTCTCCCACAAGCATCCCTCTTTCATCGAGGGGTTGTTGAGCCTCTACTTTTTTCCCATCACCTAAAACAACTATATCCACACCACTTACTTCCACTGTTTCAATCACTTTTTTAATCGTTTGCCCTTGATAGTTATCCGTAACAAATCCATTTGTTGATTGCTCATTATTCTCTGATTCAGTTGGAGCAATACTTAAATATTGCAAGCTATGCTTCATAATCGTATTAAAGATCTGAGAGGTAGGAACAGAACCAGTTTCCATTTGCGAGATTTTGGGTCTCTCTACAGCTACGTATACGATCAACTGCGGATCATCTTTAGGAGCCATACCTAGAAAAGAAAAAATGTTTTCGCCATGCCCATAAATATAACCAGCAGCGTTAGGATCCCGAATTTGTGCTGTACCTGTCTTACCAGCAACATCAAAGCCTTCAATATTATACAAGTTACCTGTTCCAGCCGATGATGAGACGACTTGTCCTAATAAATCTCTCACTTGTTCAGCAGTCTCTTTAGAAACTGGTTCTCCGATTTGTTCAGGTTCGTTATCCAATATTGTTTCATTTGTATCTGGGTCTATAATTCGGTCAATGATGTACGGCTTCATCATTTTCCCATCATTTGCTATTGCTGTCGCTGCTTGAATTTGTTGAATAGGTGTTACAGCAGTACCTTGTCCAAAAGCTGTCGTTGCTGCATCAACCGGACCATTATTCGCTATTAAACTATCAGATTCATTTGGTAGATCAATGCCTGTTTTGTTATAAAAACCAAATTTCTCTAAATATTGATATAGCTTTTCCGGCCCAAGCTTCTCGAGCGCAATCTTTGACATCGCTACATTTGATGACCTCAAAAACCCTTCATCATAAGTAATTGTCCCCCAGCCACGGGCTTGATTATGGTCTCTAATTGTTCGGTCAGCTATTTGAATGGATCCTGATGGGAATGTTTCATCACCCTTATAGACTCCTTCTTCAATAGCAGCTGCAACTGTAAATGTCTTCACTGTAGACCCCGGTTCAAACCGATCAGTTATCGCATAATTTAAATAGTTGGTAATTTGTTCATACTGATTCGGATTAAAACTAGGTCGGTTGCTCATCGCAAGGATTTCACCTGTTTTCGGATCAGCAACTATTGCAATGATTTTCTCAGGATCATAATCAGCTTCTACCTGGCTCATAACTTGCTCTAATGCTGTCTGAATATTTGAGTCCAAAGTTAAATACACATCATGTCCATTTTTAGCCGGTGTTATATTTTGATTTGGATCGGGTAATGGAATTCCTCTACGATCACTTTGATAGTGAAGAGAACCATCCTCTGCCTGCAAATACTCATCAAGGCTTCTCTCAATCCCCATACGCGCTTCTCCCATGTCTCGTTCCGTATAACCAATTACATGTGATGCATACGTTTGTTTAGGATAGTAACGACGAGGCTCATCTCGATATTCAATTCCATCTAACCCAAGCTCAATTATTTCCCTCGCCTGTTCGTGGGTTAGATTTCTTGCTCCTGCTCCAAGCTCAATTTGAAACTTTTCATCACTTTGACCTCTTGCTAGAGCCTGCCTTAATTGGTTTTCATCCATGTCAATTAGTGGAGCGAGCAAACTAGCAGTCTCATCTATATTTTTCACGAAACTGCGTTGGTTAGGGTCAAGCACTGCATAGAACGTATACGACTTTAATTCTTGAGCTAAAGCATCACCTGCACGATCATAAATCGTTCCCCTTACTCCTTTTATCGTTTCTGATCTTGTCCATCGTTCTTTCGCTAACGCTTCTAAGTTTTGACCATCAATTTCTTTCTTTGCTTGAATATAAACAATTCTTCCTAATAAGACACTAAACAAAAGCAAGAACAATATTAGTAATAGTAATGCTCTTTTATTTGTAACAGATCTCTTAATCTCCACTATAGTCACCTCATTTTACCTAAAAACACTTAAGTCTATCTTAACGGAAAAAACTAGCTCTAAAAAGAACTAGTTTTGAACAATCTTTACTTTATTATCGTCAAGTGACATTCCAAGTTGCTCTGTTGCAATATGTAATATCCGATCAGGGGCACTTAGTTCAACAACCTGTAAGGATAAGCCTTCATTCACTTGAGATTGCTGAGCTACGGCTGATTCAAGGCTACTCACTTCTCTGTTCACACTATAGATAGACGCATAGTTATTAACTGTGGCTGCTAACACTAGCAAAGTTGCAATCATAACAAATCCGATAATCAATCTCTCACCAAGTGTCACAGAGTTTCTCACTTGGCGAATTCGTTTAACAGACTTCTGCTGAACTTGTGTTTGCTCTTGCACTTGAATTTTGCGCGCGACCATACTCATTTTCATTCCCCCTTAATTTTTTTCAGCCACTCGTAATTTAGCAGATCGTGAACGATTATTTACCTCTAGCTCCTCTTCAGAAGGAACAATTGGTTTTCTAGTAATAATCTTCAGCTCAGGTTCATATCCTTCTGGTATAACAGGTAATCCTGGAGGTAAGTCAGGACCTTTACTTTTCTCTTTGAATACTTCTTTGCATAATCGATCCTCTAATGAATGGAAGGTGATAACCGAAACTCTTCCACCTGTTCGTAACAACTTAATCGAATCTTCTAACGCATCCTCAAATGCTCCTAGTTCATCATTCACAGCGATTCTAATCGCTTGAAATGTTCTTTTAGCTGGATGCCCACCTGTTCGTCTAGCCGGGGCTGGAATAGCTTCTTTGATTATCTCGACAAGTTCCCCAGTTGTTTCAATCTTCTTTTTTTCACGAAAGGCTTCAATTTTTCTAGCTATTTGTTTAGCGAACTTTTCTTCTCCATATCGTGAAATAATCGATACTAACTTTGCAAATGGCCATTCATTAACAACTGTATGAGCTGTTAAATCAGCTGTTTGATCCATTCTCATATCAAGTGCAGCATCTTGATGATAACTAAAACCTCTTTCTGCTTCATCTAACTGCGGGCTTGATACACCAAGATCAAATAACACCCCATCAACCTCGGTCACTCCATGTTTTTCTAATTCTTCTTTCAAATAGCGAAAATTACTTCTAATAAATGTAACTTTATTACTATAAGGCATTAGTTTCTCTTTTGCATGAGCAAGCGCTTTGTCATCTTGATCAAAGGCAAATAGATGACCCTCTTCTCCTAACAAAGACGCGATTAATGAGGAGTGACCTGCGCCGCCTAGTGTACAGTCAACATAAATACCATTCGGTTTGATGTTTAACCCTTCTATTGACTCCTCTTTTAAGACTGTTATGTGATGAAACATTTTTTATTAACCTCCAACACGCCTTTTCACTTTGAAAAGGAGTTCCATACTAGCGATAAAAAAGTAAATTTACATATCAAAATCCACAATGTTTTCTGCAATTTCACTAAAAGACTCTTCAGACTCGGCAAAATAGTCTTCCCAAATTGTCTTACTCCATATTTCAACTCTGTTGGAAACCCCAATTACTACACATTCTTTATCAAGATGGGCATATTCTCTTAGTGGAGAAGCTATATTTACTCTCCCCTGTTTATCGAGTTCGCATTCAGTTGCGCCAGAAAAGAAAAATCGTGTAAAAGCTCGAGCATCTTTTTTTGTAAACGGGAGTGTTTTTAATTGATCCTCTAACTTTTTCCATTCTTGTTGTGGATAAACAAATAAGCATCGGTCGAGTCCTCGGGTAACAACAAAAGACGAGCCTAATTCATCCCGGAATTTAGCCGGAACAATCATACGTCCTTTCTCATCTACGTTATGGCGATATTCCCCCATAAACATTTTTTACCCAACTCCCCCACTTACTACCCTTAAGTTACCACATTCCTCCACTTTACACCACTATAAATTTACAATTTATCCACAACAAAAAAAATCCCACCTAATGGCAGGATTTTTTTATCCACAATTCGACGGAATTACTTTACACCAATTTACAAATACAAAAGCTTATGCTTCTGATTATGTGACAATTCTAATGACAATAATCGATCAAAACCTTCTTCACCTATAATATTTAACAATAAAATTGGGTGAAACACTCTTTCTTGCGGTCGATTTAACGGAGCTAACACGCGACCCGTTTCATTGAATTTTGATAATGTTAATTCATGGCTTTGTCGAACGAAAGATTGCATTTTTCTTTCCATAAAATCAATTTGTTCCGTTAAGATTGCTAAGTTTTTCTTACTTAAACGCTCTAGCGTAGGATCCATTTGTTCTGCTAGCTCTCTAAGTGGAAGATGATGTTCAATAATATCACTTCTAACTTTATCCAACACCTCTTGTACTGGATATTCTGTCACTTCGCTTAACCACTCTTCACGTAAAGTGTCTGATTTCCCTTCTAAGAATGGAAGAATGTCATAATTGGTTTCTTTTAACCATTTGCTCACTGTCGTCGGGACAAAAGTTAATTGGATTCTCGGAGTAACAATTGGCATTTTTAACTCAAAGTGTTCGAATACCGGCTTCAAGGTAGCCCAATACAAAACCTCACCAGGCCCCGATATGAACGACAATACCGGCAACAACCATTCTTGCATTAAAGGTCTAGTCACAACATTATTGCTAAACTTTTCGGGACTATCTTTTAAAAGGGTACTAAGCTCTAGCTTAGAATATGTAAGATCTGTTCCTCTGATAACAAAAGAGTTATCTTGAAAGTCTAATCGCTTCCGTTCACCTTCTACCTCAATAAAAAGATGAGCATTCTCAGCCTCAGTAATAATTGGTTCGCCATAACCCGCACTTGCGAACTCCTTTGCCCCTTTTTGTTGACAAAGCTGGAGTTTTTCAACCTGTTCAATCATTCGTTGGAAATACTTTTGTTCTAATTCCCTTATGGTAGGATCATGAGCATCAAGTAGTAACAATCCCTCTTTACCAAAAAGCCAATTCATAAAATGCTTAAAAAAGTCCGTAATCGTTTCAGCTTTGTTTAGAAACTCAATTGCCTTTTCAGAAAGCGATTTTGTATGAATTGTTTCTGGCAAAGATTCAAAGACCGTTGTTAACCACTTCTCCATTTCAACTTTATTCAGAGGTATATTTGAAGCAGAGTTAGACGAAGTATCGTTGTATAGATGTTTTTTCCAACGATTATTCTTTTCAATATACACGTATCGAATTTCATCTAAATCATGGTCTTCTCCTGCTATCCAAAAGATCGGTACGACTGGAATGCCTAATTCATTCTCTTTCTGTTTCGCTAAATGAATGATAGAAATTGCTTTGTAGACCGTATATAAAGGTCCTGTTAACAATCCTGCTTGTTGTCCCCCAACAACAACGACAGAATTAGGCTGACGAAGCTTCTCAATCTGCATTTTTGCTTCAGTTGTAAACAACAAAGGTTCGTGAATGCTCGAGAAATAATCCGCCAGCTCAGCTCTTTGAAACGAACGACTTAATAAATCATCCAGCCTATTCTCATACATTCCCTTATCTGATAGTGAATAATCAAAGAACTGCGCTGCTTGATGATGTCCATTTATATAATCATTAAGAAAACCTTGTCTATTACTAACGTCTATTTCAATAACTTCCATATGTATTGACGTCCCTTCATCATTCTAAATTCTTCTTTAATCATAGCAAAGAATGGTTTAAGGACCAAGTACAACGCATCATTATATAATCAAAATTCTGTATAGTAATCCAAAACCACATAACAATAGATATAGAATAAAAAAAAGCAAAAAATTAAAACGCCAAATTCCCCTAAATAGTTTACCAATATGAATATCTCCTGATAATTTCCAATGAATCCAAGTGAAAATCAATGCAATAAAAAAGAACAATGCAAGTATAATCCACAAGAAAGATTTTGCCCATAATTCTAACATGATAAAATAGACAGCAATCATAAATAATACAGTTGTCCAGTCCGATGCGCGCCGGATTGATTTTTTTTTGTTTTTCGAGATCTTCACATTTGCAATATATATTACATACCAACCTAAAAGCGGAATGGTTACAATCGTAGCAATTACCCAAGCTAGTAAATCACCCAAATTTATTCCCCCTTCCCTTCCTTTGCTTGAATCGCCTGAAAAAGAAAAGGCAAAATTGATAACTCCACCTTACTCTCTTGAGCTCTTCTAATTAAATAGCCAATTATACTATCAACTTCTGTTTTTCGATTATTTGTTACATCTATAAACATAGAAGATTTATTATTGGCTGTTTTCTCACATACTTCGAGAACATAGTTCCAATGCTGAGTCGTATCCTCAACATTTAAGGCAACCATCACTTCGTTAAAAACCATTTTCAGCATAGAATAACAGTTTTTGTTGGCAATTAATGCACCGTTTTTAACTTCCATTAAACTTGTTAATGAATTTATACAGGCATTAACTACAAGTTTCTTTTGTAATAACTCTTCCCAGCTGCTTTCATGCTGTACGGCAAAGTACGAAGGAAAACAATATTCAAAAAAGTTTTCAATTATTAGTGTTCCTTTTTGAACATAAGACCACCTTATAGCCCCTATTCCAGTATGATGAACCGTGAAATCATTCTTTCTTATTGCACCATGTTCAACGACTGCAACAGCAATTTCAGCCACTTCTAATTTAGGAAAATACTCAATATGTCCCATTCCGTTTTGCATAAACAAAATCGAATTGACTTTCACGTTTCGTTCACTTAATTGCTTCAAAACATCTTCCACTTGGTAAGATTTCACTGTTAATATGAGCAAATCAATTTCTCTATCTACAGAGATGGAATCTACCCTTGTCGCACGTATATTTTTCGATATTGCTTCTTCAGAACCTCTAATTATTTTAATGCCATTTTCATTTATTAAATCTGTCTGTCCCTGACGGTTAGTAAAAACAGAAATCGGTTGATTTTTTATGGTTGATAAATAATATGTAACTAACATTCCAATTGAACCAGAACCTATTATGGCAACCTCCATACTAGCACTCCTTTTTTAGAAAATTGTACCACACATTTTTTTCAAACTAACGTTATTTTATTTTCAGATTATTTTTACTTTTAATTTCAAAGAAACTTTTTTGTTTATTTTAAACGCTTTCAAGGGAATATGTAGTAAAATATGATTGAGGAATGCTCTTTGAAAGGAGATAGTATAATGCAAAAGCATGAAGTAAAACGCCTTCTCGTCAATTATAAAACACTAGAAGAATTCAAGAACTTCCGTGAATTTGGAGCTGCTGAGCTTTCTATGAAAGGCGATTTAGAAGATAATATCATTGAGGATAATAGTGAATCCCCATTTTACGGGATTTACTACGGGAAGAAGCTCGTAGCTAGAATGAGCCTCTATCGTATTGAAGGAAAATACGACCGCTATTTCGATCCTCCACAAGATTATTTGGAGCTTTGGAAACTAGAAGTTCTTGAGCCTTATAGAGGTCAAGGATATGGAGCTGCTTTAGTTAATTTTGCAAAATCACTTAAGCTTCCAATTAAAACAAACGGTCGCCAAGGTTCTAGCGATTTCTGGACCCATATGGGCTTTGAAGCGTCAACCTATCAAGAATCAAGAGACCGCGGTGAAAGTCCTTTTGTTTGGTATCCTCCTGGTGTACATGAGCAAAATAGCGAAGAAAATATTTAAGACAACAAAACAGATGACGATTTCGGTCATCTGTTTTCTTTGTTTACGTTTCTTGCGACGTTTCATATAATGAAAGCTTCCTTGCACGATCCATGATCGATAAGAGAGCTTTATAATCCTCCGTCATCACCTTTTTCTCTTCTTTAACCCTTTCTAGCTCTTTTTGCAATTGAACATTTTCACTCTTCAATTGTTCTATTTCTTCTTTGGAAACACGCTCTTTCATACTTTCATGATATTCTCCTAAAAAAGAAATAACCGCTTCCATCGTTAGCGTAGGGGGAACGAGTCGTTCAATATCATCACTTTCTTTTACTTGTAAGACAACCTTTTCAACCGGTTCTGTAATTTCTCGACTCGTCTCTTCCTCCCATTCATTTTGTTCAGTAACTTTCTTATTTTTTGTTCTTTGTTTTTTAGCTAGAGCAATGGCTGATTCATATTTTTTTCTAATAGTAGAGTTCCATCTAAAGCCACATGCGGCACTCGTTCTTGAAAGACGGTCCCCCACTTCCTCAAATGCTGATAATTGGGTACTTCCTTCTCTAATATGTCTTAATACAACCTCTGCTAAAACGAGGTCTTCATCAGTACTCCACGCATCTTGACGGATTGTTGTCATAGTTTCCCTCCTCAAAATTTTTATTTGCTTATACGTATGCATCTACTAGAGTTAAAAGACTTAATATTTAGTAAAAAAAGACGAATCTCTTGTTTATTTTTCGATAGAATTACACTAGTAATTCATTATTACCTGATTTTCTCACAAATATTCACAATTAAAAAAAGATGAATCTCAAAAGAAAGAGTTCATCTTACAATTATTTTCCGGTCAAGAAACCCTTAACCGCTTCATGATGCTCCTTGGTTGCCCATAATGATGAGCATTCATCAATTTCCTTCTTAATATTCTTTTGAATCCTTACTTGATCAAATTGGTCTAATAGCCTTTGTTTATATGCATGGAGAACATTCTCGTTTTGCCTTAATATTGGAGAAAGCCATTCTAATACACCCATTCTCAGAGGCTCCGTTATTATTGCTTGCACTAAATTCGATTGTGTTAATTCCTGGACAGGATAAATACGAGCTGACGCTAACATCTCCAAAGCATAAGATGGCTGAATTCTATGTAATAAAATCGTACCACCACCCCAACCTGTTGTAATACCAAGTTTCCCTTGAATAAAGCCCATTTTGGCGTGAGGTACAGCTACTCGAAAATCACATGCAACAGCAAGTTCACTCCCACCACCTACCGCTGTCCCATTCAAAGCTGCAACGGTTATTTTCGGAAAAAACATAATTCGCTCCAATAGTTGTCCCATTTTAAAAAGCATATCAGCCGCTTGTTCTTTTGTATGTAAATGCTGAAAACTAGTTAAGTCACCACCTGAACAAAAAGCTCGATCGCCTGCTCCTGTAATAATTACAACTCTACTATCATCCTTTTCAACATTATCTAATGCTTGATGAATCTCAGCCATCACATCTAAATTTAGAGCATTTCTTATCGGCTCCCGGTTAATTTGAATCCATGTTACTTTGTTTGGATCTCTTTCAACAATGATATGCTCCATCGTCCGCCCATCCTTTTTCTTTTTTATTCGACCAACCTATTATACGTGACTATCATTTTACTATATGTATCATTATTTAACTAACAAAAAAGACGAAGAGGTACTCTTCGTCTCATTAGTCGTATCTAATTACTTGCTAACTACGTCTTGGCCTTTGTATGTGCCACACTCTTTACAAACACGGTGTGCTAATTTCATTTCTCCACACTCAGGACATTTAACCATACCAGGTACTGCTAACTTGTAGTGAGTACGACGCTTATTTTTGCGAGTTTTAGATGTTCTTCTAAAAGGTACTGCCATCATTCCCACCTCCTTAAAAATCTAATCAACCCAACCTTTTCTAGTTGGTTATATGAAATGAAGGCCCGAACGTGTTGCCGGTGCTTCGACTTTCCTATTCCTTTTCAAAAAACTTTGCTAAATCGGCTAATCTTGGATCAATCCGATTCTTTTGCTCATTATGCTTAAAAAGTTCCCAGTCTTTACCAGATTTTGGCGCAGGTCCTTCTACTCCCTCTTCAGCAAATACTTGAATTGGAACTTCTAGTAAAATAAGCTCCTCAATAGCTGGAATTAAATCTATCATTTCCCCTTCAAAGAAATGAATATCATCTTGCTCAACAGAAGTCGTTACATATTCATCAGCAGGATGAAAATGAACAGATTCCTGAAGATCAATCGAAAAACGTACATCCGCTAATGTTCTTGCACAAGGAAGAATTAATTCACCTTTAACATCGAGTAAAAACGTAATCAAGGATCCAGAATATACAACTTCTCCTTTTACATGAACAGGATAGACAGATCTTATTTCTGGATTTAACTTCTTTAAGTTAGAAAGCTCAATCGTTTCTTCAAATGTAAATGGTTTATGCTTGGCAATCGCTAATTGCTGTAATGACCATTTCATTGCAGATCACCTCTAAGACAACAAAATTAAGTATATCTCTACATATTTGGAATGTCAACCTTTTTTCTTTACACTAGAAAGACAAATCAAAAAGAGAAATCGAATACTTGTTTAAAGCATGAGATTTATTGTAGCATGACAGGAAAGAAGAGTAAAGAACTCGAACTTAACTTACAATGTAACTTTTAATACAGAAAAGGTGATAATCTTGAAAGCAGTAGGAATTGTTGTTGAATATAACCCATTTCATAACGGTCACTTATACCAAGTTGAACAAGCCAAACAAGCAACTCATGCGGATGTAGTAATCGCTATCATGAGTGCGTCATTTTTACAGCGAGGTGAACCCGCCATTGTTTCAAAGTGGTTTAGAACAGAGATGGCTTTATCTAGAGGCGTTGACATCGTACTAGAACTCCCCTATATATATTCTACCCAAAAAGCAGAAACGTTTGCGAATGGAGCTATAGCAATTTTAAAAGAAGTTGGAGTAGAGTATATTAATTTTGGAAGCGAATCTGGTGACGTTGATTCCTTCAATCAGCTAAGCGATTTTATGCATGAGCATAAAGATGAATTTGATCAACTTGTAAAAAAACACATAAAAAAAGGATATAGTTATCCACGAGCAACCACTGCAGCTTTCCAAGACTTGCATCCTGCTTCTAATATGTTATCTTTAACCGAGCCAAACAATATTCTTGGGTTTCATTATATAAAAGCCATTCGTGACCAACATGCTTCTATTAAGGCAACCACTACTTTACGGAAGCAAGCCCAGTATCACGATGCCTTTGTAACCGGTCATGCCATTGCCAGTGCAACAAGCATTCGTAAAGCATTAATGGACAAGGATATAAACGAAATTAGTCATGTCATGCCTGAAGAAACCTTTTCTCTCTTAAATGAATATCAACGTTCCTATCAGTTACTCCATACATGGGAGCATTATTTTAACATGCTTCAATACAAAATTCTTTCTACACCTTTAACGGAGTTACGTTCCATATATGAATGTGAAGAAGGACTTGAATACCGAATGAAAGATCTTATTAAAGACTCAATGTCCTTTACAGAATTGATGGAACGATTTAAGACAAAACGGTATACATGGACTCGTCTTCAACGTCTTTTAACACATATTTTAACCAATACGACAAAAACAGAAATGGAAGAAGCTTGCTCTACATATAAGCCACCTTATATTCGCCTGCTAGGCATGACACAAAATGGACGATCATATTTAAATAAAACAAAAAGCGATCGGGAGGTACCTATTATAACCAAGTTTAGTAAAGCATCAGGAATTCAAAAACAAATTGAAGAGCGGGTTACCAACATTTATCTTAGCCCATTAAAAAAAGAGCATTTCATTAAGGAAATGAAGCAAGAATTTAGCCGTTCACCTATTATTCTTAACCATTAACCGTATACTCTAAAAACCCACAAAAAATCTACGAGACATTTTTGTGGGTTATATTATAAACACTCAAAGAGATTCACTCTGCAGGTTAATTTTTTGGAGGCAATGACTGTAAAAATGCTAATGCTTCATCAAAATGATCAATTGGAATGACTTTCATTGAAGTACCAATATCCTCAGCTGCCTCTATCGCTTCCTGATAATTTGAATTAGCTACTCCCCCCTCATTTGGAGCGAAAAAAAAGTCAGCTCCTGCTCGATCAGCAGCTACAACTTTTTGATTGGCCCCTCCAATTCGCCCAACTGTTCCTTCTTCATTTATCGTACCTGTCCCTGCTACTTCATACCCTTTAGTAATATCTTCTTCCGTTAATTGGTTGTAAATTTCTAATGAGAACATGAGCCCAGCTGAAGGGCCACCTATTTGACTAGTATCTATTGTTACATTCGGCTCAAAGGTGACATCACGATCTGTGATAGGCGCCTGAATTCCAATACCAACTCGATCATTCGGCACATTCATTTCTTCTGGAAACTTGGAGAATCCTAGTTCAACGCTCTCCATTTGATTGTCTCTCATGACCGTTAATTCAACCGTATCACTTAGATTCATTCCTTGTAACAAGTCAATCAATTGCTCTGAAGTTAGAACTTCAATGCCGTTCACACCGATAATATGATCACCTGGTTTTAAAAGACCATATGCCGGCATTCCCTTAATAAGAGACGTAACTCGAACACCTTTATAATCATATTCAATTGTTTTACCAGCTTTTTCATAAGCGTTAATTTTCGCAATCACTTGCGATCCATCCATTGCCATCAGTTGACGGTGTTGATACTCTTCATCTGTTTCTCCTTCATAACGGATTTGCTCTTCCGGATAAAGAAGACGATAAGGACTCAATTGAGCCCATGCATAAAAGAAGAGATTAGCCTTGCCCATTTGGACAGTCGTAAGCATAAAAGATCCCTCTTCTTCCTTAAATCCCCCTTCTACATTAATTACATCATCCAACACTTTCGCACCACCAGGTTGGGAATAATAATAAGGGAGCTGATAAAAATGTAGAAAAAGAAAGGCTAAAATAAGAAAGATCCAGCGCTTCTTAATCATTGATGTCATTTTTGTTCTCCTTCCAGTTTGCAATGCAACTTTTTATCTCTTTCATTTTTTCCATTGTTGCTTCTTCTCCACGACGAATTAAACCATCTACTTCCGTAAAATCAAGTGAGCTTGATTGTTTAACAATGGGTCGAATCATAACGGAACTGTCAAATTCCGTGACACGTATCATTTCTCTTGCCATAATATCCATGCTTTGCATAATGACATCGAAAATAGTATGTAGTTCTGGTTCTGTCCGAAAATAGGAAACATCGACAGCAATCGTTATATCCGCTCCCATTTCTCTTACGACTGAGACTGGTACTCGGTCTATTACTCCACCATCAACTAATAGACGATCACCGACCTTTTCAGGCACAAAAATACCTGGAATTGCAATACTTGCTCGAACAGCTGTTGCAACATCCCCACTTTGTAGGACAACTCTTTCTCCATTTTTTATATCGGTTGCAACAACCGCTACTGGAGGAGACAATTCTTCTAGCTTTTTATCTTTGGCTAGCATACGAATAACTTCTTTTGCTTTTTGGCCTGCAACAAAACCAAGCTTAGGAACAATAAAATCAACAAAATACTTTCTGCGAAATAGCGTTGCAAATCTCTCTAAATGCTCAGGCTTTTGTCCAACTCCATATAAACTGCCTACTAGCGCGCCCATGCTGCTACCAGCGATATAATCGACCGGAATATTTTCTTTCTCTAAAGCCTTCAATACCCCAATATGGGCAAAACCGCGAGCTCCTCCTGATCCTAATGCAAGTCCGATCTTTGGTCGAGAACTCCCCATATTACCCTCTCCTTGATATTATTTCTTTCACACTATAAAGATATGGTCTATTACTAACTTGTATACGTATAGTTATATTATGGACATGTTTTATGATTGCTACATATAAAGGAGGCCGCTACAATGTCGTTGTCTATGACCAAAACACTCATATTAGCAATTACCAGCCTCTTATTAGCTGCCTCACTTATGGCTTTTCCCCAAGAAGCACTAGAAGGTTCAATAAGAGGTTTAAAAATTTGGTGGGAAGTTGTCTTTCCTTCATTGTTGCCTTTTTTTATCGTATCAGAACTTCTGATTGGCTTCGGAGTTGTAACTTTCTTAGGCACTTTACTCGAGCCATTGATGCGCCCTCTCTTTCGAGTTCCAGGGGTCGGTGGATTCGTTTGGGCAATGGGACTGGCATCAGGAAATCCTGCTGGTGCAAAAATAACTGCTCATTTAAGAAAAGAAAAAAAAGTTACAAGAATTGAAGCGGAACGCCTTGTTTCATTTACTAGTTCATCAAATCCTTTATTTATTTTTGGCGCAATCGCAGTTGGGTTCTTTCATAATCCTGCATTAGGAATCATTCTTGCTGCTGCTCATTATTTAGGAAATATAATCGTTGGACTGTTAATGCGATTCCACGGCAGGGATGAGGAAACGGATACTGAAAATGAGAAGCCAAAGAAAGCAAACCTGAAAACTGCCTTTAAACTACTACATGAAGAAAGAATAAAAGATGGAAGGCCAATTGGCCAATTATTAGGAGACGCTGTACAATCATCTGTCCGAACATTACTTTTAATCGGTGGATTTATTATATTGTTCTCAGTTCTAAATAAAATCTTAAGCTTAGTAGGGATAATTGCTCTATTATCCACTTTCTTCACTTTTTTATTAACCATCTTCCAACTTCCTACTGAGTTAAACTCATCACTTATTTCAGGATTGTTTGAGATGACTCTGGGAGCACAAATGGCAAGCGAAACAAGTGCTGTGACATTACTTGAGCAAGTCATTGTAACTAGCTTTATTCTTGCATTCAGTGGCTTTTCTATTCAAGGACAAGTAGCTAGCATTATTGCTGAAACAGATATTAGGTTTAAACCTTTTTTTATCGCACGTTTGCTGCATGGTTTGTTTTCAGCTATTATTGTCTTTTTACTATGGAAACCCTTATATATCAATCAACAAAGCATTGGTGATGATTGGAAAGTGATTCCGGCATTCTCTAGTGAACTAACGAAAAATTGGCTATTCTCCGCTTGGGAACTTGTTAGCCAATATGGCTCCTTGTTTACATTAGTCATGTTGTTACTCTTCATTTCTATTCGTGCACGAGAAGCTTTGATGAGGGCTTCTTAATGAAACTACAGTGCTTATATTAATTGCTGTGGTTTTTACAGCTGCAATTAGCCGTTAGGGTAGGTTCATTCGTTAGAAATGAATTGTACGTAGTAACAATTGTGCTACGATTAGTAAACAATATGAAAGTTTAAATAAAGGCTGATGAAGGTACTATTACTTGACCTAGCATTCAGCCCTTATTCCTTACATATGTTTAAACTTTTGTTTTAACGCTTTAGCTACCACTTCAGGTACAATATCTGAAACATCGGCGTCATATTTAGCTACTTCTTTTACAATACTGGAGCTTAAATAAGAATAACGGTTATTAGTCATCATAAAAAATGTTTCGATATCAGGACCTAATTTTTTGTTAATGGAGGCTGCCTGCATTTCATATTCAAAGTCTGAGACAGCTCTTAAACCACGAATAATTGCATTCGCTTTCTTTTCCTTCATATAATCAATTAACAAACCATTAAATGAATCAATTTCCACATTATCTAATTCTTTTGTTGCTTGCTGAAGGAGTGAGACTCGCTCTTCAACCGAAAACATTGGTTCTTTGTTACGATTATGTAATACAGCTACAATGACTTTATCAAAAACAGAGGCCCTCTCGTAATGATATCTAAGTGACCTAATGTAACAGGATCAAAACTTCCTGGGCAAACGGCAATACTTGCCATTTACACCACCTCCTTATTTATAAGTGAAAATGGAAATCGTAGTATCACCATAAGTCTCTGTACGTTCCTTTATAGCTTGTCCAATTTCCTCTTGTAGTTCTACTTGGGAATCATGTTCACAAACAATAATCCCATTTTCGTCCAATAAATGATAATCAACAATAATACTAATTTCATTTGCGAGGTTTTGTTTCGCATATGGAGGGTCAAGAAAAATGACTGTAAAAGCTAATTCACGCTTAATTAATGCTTTTAGCGCTCTAGCAGCATCATTTCGATATACTTCTGCTCTTTCATGAAAGTGACACTGAGCTAAATTATGGTTAATTGTTTCGATAGCTTTTTTGTTTTGGTCGACAAATATCGTTTTCTCGATACCTCGACTAATAGCTTCAATCCCAAGACCACCACTTCCTGCATATAAATCTAGTGCTACCCCCCCATTAAAATATGGACCAATCATATTAAAAATGGATTCTTTTACTTTATCAGTTGTTGGTCTTGTTGTAGAACCTGGAACTGCTTTTAAATGTAAACCTCTTTTATCTCCCGAAATTACTCTCAAATCATCCACCCATCCTCTGTATACATCTATAATAATATCCTACCAAAAAACAATAAAAAAAGCATTTTCTCACCAATAACCTTCTGTTGAAAAAAATGGTACAAAACTTATAAATTGACGTATGGAATAAATCGAAAAAGGTCATACTTCAATTAGTAGCACTCTTAGAGTGTTGCTACAACCGCGGAGAAGGCTTACGTTTCCCCATAAGTTCTTCCTCCGGTTTCTCCTCTCCCATAGCCTCATTACATACAATGTATGTGTATGGGCACCTCGCAGGGAATTCCTTGCGAGGATTTTTTTTGCCTTCTGACATTATTCTCACCCTTTTATACATAGGAAATTTAAGTATGTATTTCAGTTTTCTACTCGACAATCGCTTGCATTCGTGCTACATTTCATTCGTAATCAGATAATGAAAGTAGGTATTAAGATGATTCAAAGATTTATTCTCTTAGGTGAAGGCTATAATGATTTATATGAACTATTAGAAATTGCTCGAACAAACGCAAATCGCTTACATATGTTATTACGCCTTGATACAAATGAAAAATCTTCTCTCGTTGTTATTTTACACGCTGCTACTCCTGGTAAAATGATGCCTTTATATTTGTGTTTAGAAGGCATTCATAACCCAGCTAATAAGCCTTCAGAACGATATAAATTATTTGAACAATTAGCAGAAGAACTTGATAAACCTATTCACAAACTTGAAGTAAAATCTTCAAGCATGTTTAAAGAAAATGACTTGTATTATCAATATTTAATCGGAGTTCTACGAATGAATCGTTTTATTCCACCTCTTCAATAATAGCTAAAAAAGAAATTGTTTGAACTCACTTCAAACAATTTCTTTTTCCCTCAATTAATTTTGGGCTATTACCTCTTCACCTTTTCGGCCCTTTTCTAAACCGGAATAGTTGTTAGCTGCAGGAAGGACTTTGCGTTTAACAATAGCGACATTAATTAATAAAAACAATGCACTCACAAAAAACAACCCTCTTATTCCGATACTTGAGATAACAACTCCTCCAAGAATAGGACCTATCATAGTTCCAAGGTACATAGCACTATTTGAAAACCCATATGTTCTACTTTCCATCCCTGATGGCGAATGTATGCGAATTAATGTGTTAACGGCCGGTAATAAACCACCTAAACCCAATCCAATTAAAAAGCGTAAGGATATTAATTGCCAAATATCTGTAACAAACGCTTGCGGAATTGATAAAACTGCAACGGCTAGCATCGACCAAATCAATACATACTGCGCCCCTTTTTTATCACTCAACCTTCCAAGTATAGGAGAAGTCAACATATTTGCAAATCCCATGACAGATAAGGTA
Source organism: Halalkalibacter krulwichiae (assembly GCF_002109385.1). Classification (NCBI taxonomy): domain Bacteria; kingdom Bacillati; phylum Bacillota; class Bacilli; order Caryophanales; family Bacillaceae; genus Halalkalibacter; species Halalkalibacter krulwichiae. The sequence continues at coordinate 2,795,433 of NZ_CP020814.1, forward strand.
ATACCAGCAAAAAAAGCGACAGACTCGGGAGAAGTCAATTCTTCTACAAATATAGAAAGGAGAGGATTAACTCCCATTATAGCAAATTGAATTAAGAAGATGACTACATACAAAGACATGACCGGCTTTCGTGCTGTAACCATTTTAAATTCAGTCAACGTATTCCCTAATTGTTTTGCTTTTATTTCTGATGAAGAAAAATCTTCCTTTACTAGAAATAAAACGACTAATGTTGCAATAAATATACAGAATCCTGTTATTAGAAAGACCATGCTGTAACCAAATTTCTGCGCCAAAACGCCACCGATTAACGGTCCACAAATAGCTCCTGAAACCGAACCAGATTGTAGTATTCCTAATGCATAGCCGACCCTTTCCTTTGGGGTATTCGTGGAAACGAGCGCAATCGATGCTGGAATGAAACCTGATATGACTCCATTAAGTAACCTAAGTAAAAGCAATGAAATAGGACCAATCGCAAAAGCTGTTAAACTAATTACGACTGCCATTCCAAACCCAGAGCGCAATATCATCGCTTTTCGTCCGTACTTATCACCCATGCGCCCCCAAAATGGAGAAAATAGAAAAGCTGTTAAGAAGTTCGCACCGAAAATCACACCTGCCCAAATACTTAAAGTACTCGGATCTGTCACCCCTAAGTCTTGTAAATATAATGGCAAGAAAGGAATAATCATAGTCATTGCACTTATAACAAGAAACTGACTAACTACCAAGATAAACAAATTACGTTTCCAATTAATCACCGTACCACTTCCTTTATCTTCCACCATTATATATTTCGTCTCGCGAAATAATCAAGGTCAGCCTTGAGCCTCTATTCAATAGAAATGATCTTTTTTCTTTCCTTTTTTTAAAATCCCTCAAGTTTTCATAAAAAAACCTGAATAGAGAAAGCCAGCTAATTGCTGTGCCCCAATATTCAGGTTAAATACCCATTTTGTAATCATATTCTTTTGCTTTATCTGGCTTAGAATTTTGAAATTCTGTGGCAATATAAGGACGCATCGAAGGCTTCACATCGCGTACAAATGAAAAGGAACGAAGCTTTTCAGTAATCTCATCGACTTTGTCTTGATCACAGTAAAAAATGACATACTTCATTTTTTTAGATACATAATGGACGTTCCCAAATCGACGTAGCTGCCGTGCAAACTTAAGAGATGTCAGCCAAACTGCAATTCCTTGACGTTTTGCTCCTAACATATTCTATCTCCTTTAACATGATTTTGTTTTAAGTCTAGCATGTTCTCCCTATTCATTCAATCAAATCCCTTCACAACAAAGATGAAGCTACGAGATCATTCGCATCTGGAGCGCGGTGCGCTTATAATAAAACTAAACAAATTGAAGGATGATTAAAAATGAACTTAGAGTTAATTTGGAATACATTTCTGTCCATCCTCACAAATGAACATAAAAGCGTCACCTTTGAAAGAAAGACCTACTCAGGGATGCCTTTTCTATATATTACAGCTAACCACAGTTCTATAACTCAACAGAGTATCCAAGACTTTCTCACTAAAGCAGCAGCTAAAGCCATGAAAGGAAAACAACTTTCTTGTGATGTGACGTTCGTCCGCTTTAAAGAGAATACGTTTGTTTATAGAATACGGTTTTTAGTTCCCCAAAAGAAGATGTTTTGCTGCGGGAATGGTTGCACAGATTGCGTCCGTTTTAAAAAACAATAAAAAACTGATCTAAAAATAAACATTTCTAGATCAGTTTTTTTATTAACTACATCCACAGCCACCGCCACTGCTACATCCGCCACTGCATGACATATTATCAAAGAATGGGTTTCCAGTTGGTACCTTAATTGTTTCTGATACCGACCTAGCTATAAGCTGACTTATTTCGTTTAATAAAGACTCGAGTTCTCTTTCAGCCTTTTTGAATGCTATAACAGACGGTGTTAAATCAACTTCACGCTTAACTTGGCGTATTTGAGAAGAAACTTTATCGTAATCTGGATGGTATTTTCCAAACCGTTGTACTTCTTCATATTGTTCTTTCATGCTATTAAAATTTTGAATGCGCGCTTGAGCAAGGTCGTCACCTTGAAGCTCTTTCTTTGCTTCTTTATAAGTAAGATAAGTCTCAGACTGTAAGACTGCTTGACCAAGACCATTAGCATGCTCTACTAGTTCAAATGCTGATATGGTTGTGAGCAATACTCTCACCTCCTAATCAATAGTATAACATGATCTATCTTAAGAAGATAATACTCTACTCAAAACGTTAATGGAATTTGGTGACTTTGCTTCTATTCCTTGTATCGCTTGGAAATCTTCTATTAATTTTAATAAAGCTGCATCTTTTTTCTTCGCTTCAATCATAACATCAAGATGATCGACTGTACCGGCCGCGATTGATAAAAACTCTTGAAAACGTTTGGAATCGATAAAATCATGATGCCTTCTATCTCCTTTTCCTTCTTTCGGGCTTGATAGATGAATTTTAACAGGAAGAGGACTATCTTTCCATGTACGAACGACTCGCTCCCATAATGTATACAATTCTGTAGATTGTTGGTTTACATCATAATGATGAAGATCAAATACAACAGGTATATGTAATTTTTCACCTAAATAAAGAACATCTTCAATTGGATAGGTTACATCATCATTTTCTAACATTAACATTCGTTGTATTTCTACTGGGATTAAAGAAAAGTTTGTTATGAATTGCTCTAACCCTTCTTCTCTGCCTTCTTTCTTACCCCCAACATGCAATACGCAACGATGAACAGGAGAGATTCCCATTCCTTTCAAGAGTTTATAATGCATCACTAATGTTTTTAATGATTGCTGCAATATCGCTTTTGACTTGCTGTTTAACACAACAAAGTGATCTGGATGAAAATCTACTCTCATCTTTTCATTGTGAATAAATTCACCCATTTCTCTCAGTAATGGGAGTAACGCCCGCTCAAATTTCCATCCTTCTGTTAACGGATGGTTGGCAAGGGGAACTAAGCGAGAGGATAAGCGAAAAAAACGAATATCATGAGCTTTATTATGCTTAAGTAATCGTAAACAGTTTTGAATATTAGATGATGCAATCCGCTCTAATTTTCGAATTCCAGCCTCTTTATCTGTAATTTGTTCAAATTGTTTGACGGTCATCGTTTGCGATGGTGAGGCATTTGCCAATAGCACACTCATTGCTACATATCCTAATCGCATTGAAAAAGTTTGATCCATGATTGACTTCCCCCTAAACTTTGTCTATAATTCTCTCGACCTATTTAAACGTATGAAAAGAAGGTGTCTTACTAAATGAAACTCGTAACCTTTAACCCCTTCCGAACTATCGGGATGCCTGGCATTAAATATGTTAAGCCTGAGCGAATGTTCGAGGAAGAAGAGAGAAAAAAGATCGAAGAAGCTGATATTTGTTTATTTCCTGAAAATTGGCAGGTAAATGCACTTGTTTACGGAATGAAAAAGAAAATCTTCCCAAGTATTCAGTCCATCCAAATGGGTTTTAATAAAATCGAGGTTACCCGAGGATTGTGGAGTGTTTGTCCAAATCACGTTCCTAAGACGATTATTTTAGGAAGAAACCACGATAACATGAACCGTATTCTAAATGAGTTCCCCTTCCCGTTCGTCGCAAAAGAAATCCGTAACTCAATGGGTAAAGGAGTATTCCTTATTGAAAACCATAAACAGTTCAATGAATATGCTGAAAACAATCCCTATTTCTATATCCAAGAGTACTTACCAATTGACCGTGATTTACGCGTTGTTTTCGTTGGTGATGATGTTGTTACAGCTTACTGGAGAATCAATGAACAAAATACATTTAGAAACAACGTAGCACAAGGTGCTCGTATTTCCTTTGATGATGTTCCTGAAGGAGCAATTGATCTTGTAAGGTCTACTGCCAGGAACCTTGGTATAAACCACGCTGGATTTGACGTCATTTCAGCTGGCGGCGAATTTTATTTTCTTGAATTTAATACTTTATTCGGTAATCAAGGTTTCCAACAAATAGGGCTCTCCGTCGAAACAAAGATTTACCAATACCTTCAAAGGATTATTGAATCATAACGGTAAACTCTTTCTCTAAGCCATAAGATGATCGGTCATTTTGAGCAACGACAATCTTAATTTCGTATTCACCTTTAGGAAGCTCTTCAATAATAAAGGCTGATTGATACAACGTATCAACATGCTCATCATTTATGTAAAGTCGGATATGCCCTTCACCCTCCTCGTGAAGCGCACCGACTTTATCTTCTTTAAAACGAAAATGATTTAGAAAGCATTCGACATAAACGTTTCCACTTTTCACGTCATGATCAACCTCTAAATCGAGCCCTTCTCTTTGTGTATCAATATTTACAATCCCTGTACTCTGTATCGGCACAATATGTATCTGGTCAATAAATTCTTCATTACCAGCATAAACATTAGTCGAAATACAATTAAACAAAAGAAACGATATAAAAAAAAGCTTCCACCTCATAATAAACTCCTTATGCTCCAATTTGAAAATGTTCATTTTATCATTCCACTTCCAAATTATTTTTATCCTTATGAAAAAGGACCTGCCATTACTGACCAGGTCCTTGGACTCCTGAAACGGTCGCTTGCCCCATCTTTAACATTTCCATCATCATCATTACAAGACCAAGTGAATTCTGCATTTTCTCTACCCTTTGTGGTAAGGTCCTTCCGTAAAACTGATTCACTTCCTTTTCCAATTGACTTACTATACTTGGGTCCCTGCTTAGACGACGATACCAATTAGGATGTTGTCTAATAAACTGTCGTATCTCTGGACGATCAACTAATAATTGCTGTATTTCAGCTCTCACCTAACCGCCTCCCCTTTAATCTCGACGAAATGCAAACGGATGGTCTTGCGGACTTTGATTACTCGGGTTGCTTGGCTTTTGAAAAGACTGCATGACATTTTGAACGTTAGTTAATACGGAACTAAATTGAGCTAGATGGTTTTGTAAATCTTGAACATTCATTCGCTTTACAATTCCCATTATTTGCCCTAATGCATCACCCGTACTTTGAGAAGATTCTATTGAATCGGCTGAATCCTCTTCTCCTTCTTTTTCTGGTTGCTTAGAAGTGGGAGAATCGTTGTTTAATTTATATGAAGTCCATTGTTCATGTTCTCCCCCAACTATCATCCATTCCTCATAAAGCTCTTGCAAAGTTCTTTTATTTTCTTTAACTTCTTTTACAAGCAATGGATGCTCTTTCATAAATTGTTTAAATTGTTGAATTGAAGGATGCAACCCTTGATTAGAACTCATTTTTTCATCCTCCTCCCAGCCTTTTATTACATTCTACACATAAGCCCAGTCCAATGTGCCTTAACTGATAAAATTTGACTAAATTACGGTCACACTTCACAATATGAAATAGATAGGCAAATAAACGGAGGCATAATAGGATGAACAGTACAACAGACAATCAATTACTACATAGGCTTGAATCACTGTTAAAAGAGGCAAACGAAGAAGAACGAGATTTGGTTTCTAGAATCGTTGATGGGTTAGAGTTAAAAAGAATGGGTAAACACAGCACTTACCTAGCTGCACTCACAAATGTAGAATCTCGAACATTAGAAAATGGTCAATTCGAGATGACTCTACCAATTCAGCCATTGGTAGAAAATCCACTAAAAATGGTTCACGGAGGGATGACAGCGACTTTACTGGATAGCGCGATGGGTTCTTTAGTAAATGAATCTTTATCAGAAAATTTCGCAGCTTTAACAGCTGAAATGAACGTTCACTATATAAAGCCAGGAGTAGGGAGTTATCTTCGCTGTGTGGCTTCTCTATCACATAAAGGAAATCAACTTTGTGTGACAGAAGGTAAAGTTTATGATGAACATAATAAATTAGTGGCAATGGCAACTGCTACCTTCTTTATTATCAAAAAGTCAAATTAAAAGAGCTGTCTCAAAAGGCTTTTACCTTTTGAGACAGCTCTTTTTACCATCGGATTAACTATTACATTTGCCAAGGAGTCATAAAGTTTTGTGTATAATAGTCTTGAAAAACTCCGACTCCAAGATGAGTAAATTCCTCATGAAGTAAATTCACTCTATGACCTTCACTGTTCAACCAACCCTCTACGGAAGCTATTCCATCAATATATTTAGCTGCAATGTTTTCTCCAGCCAATTTAAACGGAACTTCCTCTCTTGTAAAACGATCCAGCACTTCTCCGTATGTTGGAGAGGTATGAGAGAAGTAATTATTTTCACTCATATCTTTACTATGCTTGTAAGCGATACCTGCCACATCTTCTTCCCATGAAAAAGGCTCTAAATCATGTCTTAATCGAATGATATTCGTATAATCAAAGATTTGTCTTGCATTACCTGCCTCAATCATCGCCCATTCGCCTTCCGTAAACGTTGGACGAGTAGGAGGTTCCCCAACGTATGAAACAGAATATGGTCTTAAAGTTACTAATACATCCGCCGTCATAACTCGTACACTTGATAGCCTTTTTGTATGAATATCGAAATAGAATTGAACCCAATTTCCATCAATATTCACTAAAGGCCGCATTTTAATATCTTCGTCCGTTAACTCAAATTGATATTTACCGCCATTACCGCCTATAACACTTACATTCCGTTTAAACTCTAATTGATTATTTAATTGGTCATACGAATAATCCAAGGATATGTTACGTTGTTCTAAGTTTCCCGTCAAAAACAACGTTACACTTTTCTCATTTTCAATTCCTATTTGTAAATAAGACTCATTTGACTGCGGATAAATCCACCAATCATAGCCATAGGCTGATAAATCAATTCGTTCAGGTTCTCCAAATTCCTCTTTTATTTCCTTGACAGTTAAACCAATTATTTGATCTTGATTTGAGACTTCCTGTTGTTCTACAACTGCATTGACCTCTTCTACCGCTCTTTCTTGATGCTCTTCACGCTCTAGATCAACTGTCTCTGCAATACGAGAATCTGTGAACCACTGTTGAATTTCAGTTTCATAAACGGTCTCAAATAACATTATTGCAGCAAATAAGAGCAATGTTGCGATCAAAAACAATAATTTCTTCATACATTCCCCTCTTCCTTTTCTTTAAAGATATGGAAAAATATTGTTACATTGAAATTATCTTAGACTCAAAAAAAATCAAAAGACGATACAAATAAATGTTTAAAAACATCATTATACAAAATTTCGTAACCATCAGTCTAAAATCCTTTCACTAACTATGTAAGCTTCTGTCGTTGAAACACCTAGCTTGTCGAAACAAGATAAGTAAGTCTTCATGATTGCCCAGGGAATTTCTTACAAATATCCTTTTCATATCCGAACTCATTTCACTCAAATTAATATCCTTTAGAGAGAAATAAGATATTTTCCATAAAACATTCACGATTATGGATTGCAACTGCAAGCGTTTCATACTATCATAAATAGAGTACATATTCATGAATTGGAGGCAGATTCACTGTGAAATTTGAACATATTGAATTAGCAGATAAAGAAGTAAAATTTGAAACACTTAGATATGCAGCAGAATCCATTGGTTTTATTCATGCAGGTCAATGGGACTACCAACGCGTAACATTTGATTACAAAATCGTCAACCAAGGAGATACTTACTACTTACGAGTTCCCGCATATGCTGTAAAAGGTGATATTCCTAAAGACGATACAATTGTGAAACTAACAGCACCGATGTTAGGAAAACATTATTACCCACATGGTGTTGAGTATGAAGGTGAAGATTTCCCTCAAGCAATTGTAGAGAAGTGTAATAAAAAATTAGAACTTCTTAAGAAAAACTTAGAAGCATAACAATAAGAAGAAAATAAGACAACAAGGATGCCTTGTTGTCTTATTTTCTTTCTTTAATCGTTACAACTCTATAAGATCCATTACCGCCTGTTATTACTTCAAAACGAACAGCTCTTTCTACTGGCTTTGCCTCTCCATATTCAAAAAGCGTAACCTTTTCATTCACGTCTATATGAAACTCTCCTATTTCATCCTCGTAAACAGTTATTACTTCAAAATGATTTAATTCTTTTGTAATATTTTCACTATGTGAATCACTGATATACCTTCTTAATGAATGATAAAAACTGTTATTAGTAATTAAATACCCTTCTAACTCATTGAAATCTCCTGTATTTACAGCTTCGACCATCGTTTCTTTATACTTTAAGAGGAAATCCTCAATCGCTTCCTTTTCTGGACCATTTACTTCAGTAAACTGATCAGGGTCCGCTCCACAAGCAGACAATGAAATTAAAAAAATCATCAAAATAATTATTCGTTTCATCTTAGCGCTCCTTAGCTATATTGCCTTTTATAAACTATGGACGATTATAACATAAACTTACTAATTTATGTGTGAACGTCTAAAGGACATTAAGTCGTAGCACTGTTCATAAAGCCTTGTTCGTACTATAATAGATAGTAGCATTTCTTTTTATGAGAGAGGAGTCTCAAATTGGCAGCATTTATGACAAAGAAGAACTTTATAATTTTGCTTAGCATAGTTACAATTAGTATTGTTGCGTATTTTATTTTACCAATCTCTATTCCACTAATAGCCGCTTTTATAACGGCATTAATTTTATCACCGGCTGTTAATGGATTACATAAACGTGTAAAGCTAAAAAGAAATATTTCCGTAATGATTGTATTTACGCTTTTTGTTTGTTTCATTGGATTAACAGGCTATTTTATTACAACTCAAGTCATTACCCAAGGGACACAAATAGTGGAGAACCTCCCTCAATATATAAATGACATTAATCGTGCTTGGTGGAGTTTCCAACGAAATCTGGAAGCGGAATACGGGACCCTTCCTCCTGATCTTGTTAAAGAAATAAATAATCATGTTTCGCAAACATTAACAACGATTCGAACGGCAATAGCTGACAGGAATTTAATCAATGATGTTGCTTCCATTATTACAAGTATTCCAGGCTATTTAGTTACTTTTATTGTTTATTTAATTGCTTTATTTTTATTTATGCTTGAACTTCCTACATTAAAGAAAAAAACCTTTTCATATCTTTCTGACCGAACAAAAGAAAAAGTTAATTTTATGACCTCAAGACTGAGTTATGTTATTTGGGGATTTGTTAAAGCCCAATTCCTTGTTAGTATCATTATTTTTGTTGTTTCATTGATTGGATTATTATTAATCGTACCCGAAGTTGCCTTGTTAATGGCCTTCATTATTTGGATCATTGATTTCATTCCATTAATTGGTTCGATTGCGATATTAGCTCCTTGGGCCATTTTTCAGTTAATAGCAGGGAATGTCACGATCGGTACTCAACTCCTTATCCTTGCAGCTGTTCTGTTAATTATACGTCGAACAGTAGAACCTAAAGTAATGGGACAGCAAATTGGTTTGTCTCCACTAGCGACTTTAATAGCGATGTACCTAGGTTTAATGCTGTTTGGGGTTATGGGCTTTATCATTGGTCCTCTAATCGTAATTGCCTTTACTTCAGCAAAAGAAGCGGGAATCATTAAACTTAACTTTAAAATTTAATAATAAAGAAAGAAAAACAGGGGAATCATTCGATTGAATCCCCTGTTTTTTTCTAATGCTATTTCTAATGCTATGCTTTAAGTATCTATTTTCCGGATGATATTGTAATTCAATTAAAATTCTAATTCAATCTCCATATGCTCATGTAACTCATCATCGACGATATGGACTGTAACGTTGTATTTTCCATCCAACTTTTCTATGCCTTGCATTTCAAACGTTCCTGGATTCACTTCAATCATATCTTCCCAATGAGTTTGTTCTGATGTAGCTTGTCTTAATTCTAATGTTACTTTACCGCCACTATATGGTTCCTGTTCAACATGAATTGTAAGTGTAAGTTGATCTCCATCTTTTTTTGTATCAACATACACGTCAGCATGATGATGTGCATGTTCGTGATTTTGTTCATGTTCATGTTCATGATCAACATCGTCAGCATCTCCAACTGCAATTTGTGTAGTTGGCATCCGGTGTAATCCACGAGCTGTCACATGTGTTTGCACATGATATTGACCTTCTTCATTAAAAGTATATTTCAGAAGATAGTGATGACCCTCTTGTATTTCTGCTTCGATTAGTTCACTCTCTTCCTTATTCCCTTCTTTCCAAATCTCATATACGACCTCATTTGCATCTTCAACCATGTCATCTCCTTGAGTCACTATACTTTCAAAAGTTACTATTTCTTCAATATCAGCCGTTTCTGGTACAAGTAACTCCACTTCAATAGGTTCCATTTGATCTACCGTCTCAGAACTATGCTGATTATCCCCTTCCCCACCACAAGCCGTTAATAAAAACATTGTACCTAATATTAAAAATTTCTTCATTCTCTCCACCTCATCGTGATTGTTCTTACATTCTTATCATAGCTTTTACTTGTGAAATAGACGTGAAGTTTGTTAGTTGTCTACAAAATGTTCACAAATAGCAATTTAACTTTAGTTCCTTTTCCCAGTTTAGAAGTAAGGGAAAAGGATCCCTGATGCTTTTTCATAATCTCTGATACAATTGCTAATCCTAGACCAGTTCCACCACTTGCACGTGTTCTTGCCTTATCAACACGGTAAAAGCGCTCCATTATTTGAGACATATCTTCTTCTGGAATTCCTATCCCCTCATCTTCAATTAATAACTCAGCTTTTTTTTCAATAAGAGATAACGTTACATGAATTTGTTTATTGTCTGGGGAGAATTTCAGAGCATTGTCTAAAACATTATGAATCACTTGTTCTATCCGATCACGGTCTCCAGATATAATGATCGCATCATCTAGAATACAATTTAAATTAATTTTCTTTTTGCTGAAAGCAATTTCGTATTGTTCTAACACTTCACTTACCAGCTGGGCAAGTGCTATCGGCTCACATGTAAGTGGATAAGATTCTCCTTCTAATTGAGCTAAATCAAGTAGGTCATTAACTAAGCGCTCGAGGCGGTTTGCCTCCTTCTCTATGATCGCCAGACCTTTCGTATGATTTACGACCCCTTCTTGCATAGCTTCAGTATAACCTTTCATATAACTTAATGGTGTTCTTAGTTCATGAGAAACATTCGCTAAAAATTCACGCCTGTTGTTATCCGCTTTTTCTAAAGAAGAGGAGAGTCTGTTAAAAGAACGCGCCAGTTGACCTAATTCATCTCCTCTTTTAGCTTCCACGTTAATATTTTGTGAATAATCACCGGCTGCTACCTTTTGTGCAACTTTTTTCATCGCACTAAGTGGGTGAACAACATGATTGATCACACGTTTACCAATGATCATAATGATAAATACAATTAGAAATAACACAACAAGAAGCATTGTCTGAACTTGCTTAAACGGCTCATGTACATCTGATAAAGGCATGGAGAGAAAGACAACCCCAGAAAGATGTCCAGCTTGAAAAGTAGGTATCGCAACACCTAAAATATCTTGTTGAAACTGAGGGTGAGTTCTGACCATTACAACAGTTTCTCCTTCAAGCAACTTTTGCCGCTCTTCGAACATGATTAAATTCTCATCTGCATATGGCTCAAAAGAAGTCCCACTTCCTAATTGCATCGGGTCATCAGTAAAATATAAATCTGCTATCAGCATCTCTTCCACCCATTCTACATTATGAAAGAATGCCTCTTTATCTATACTTTGCTCATATTGTTTTGAGAGATATTCCCCTTGCCTCATTAGAGCTTCTATTTGTTTGTCCACATAAAGTTTCTCATATAAAAAATAAACAATTGAAATAGCACCTAACGTGACAATTATTGCAATTAACAAAATTGAAAACCAAACTTTTTTCTTTATCGTCCACCTTTTCATGTTGGGTCCTCAAACTTATATCCAACACCCCAAATTGTTTTAATGAGTTTATCATACGGCTGTAGCTTTAATCTTACTGTTTTAATATGGGTATCTACTGTACGCAGTGTTCCTTTTTGTGAATCCATTCCCCATATCCGCTCGTGTAAATGTTCACGTGTGAAAACTTGGCCTCGATGATTAATTAAAAATAATAGCAACTCAAACTCCTTTTTCGTCATATTAATGATTTTACCTTTTACCAAAACAGTTCTTCCTTTAGTATCTATTTCAAGTTCTTTTATTTGGATCATATCTAGCGCTGAAGATTGAACGTTGTAACGCCTTAAAGCAGCCTCAATTCTTGCAAGTAATTCTCTCGGACTAAAAGGCTTGACTATATAGTCATCTGCACCTGTTCTTAATCCATGTATTTTATCGTCTTCTCCACTTCTTGCCGTTAACATAATAATAGGTATAGATGAAAACTCTCTAATTCTTTTTAACAAAGCAAATCCGTCTAATCCATGCATCATTACATCCAGTACAATGAGATCAATGTTATAGTCTCGAATGACTTCTAGCGCTTCTATCCCACCGGTTGCAGTATGCACTTCATAATCTTCTTTTTTAAGATACGATGTAACAAGCTCTATAAGATCTTTCTCATCATCAACAATTAGTATTGAATTCTTGTCCTTCATTAAAATACCTCCTCAATTATTGAATATGGGCCAGCAGGGACATCAACTTCTGTGATTAATTGAAACCTCTCTTTATCAATAATCGACACTTTATTTCCATCTAAACTCGAGACAAATATTTGACCTTGATTTCCCCAAATAAAATTAGGGTTCTCTCCTACAGCTACTACATCTGTCACTTCATTCGTCTTCTTATCAACTTTGTATAAAGCATGATCTCCATGACAAAGGACATAAAGGTAGCGAGAAGAAGGTACGGTCCAAAAAGCAACAGGCATTAATCCCACTTCAATTTTTTTTAGCTGTTGACCAGTATGGGGATCATATCCAATGATTTCTCTATTTAATTTCCCATATGGGCCATGCCCACCAACCCAAAGGATATCGTTATCAATTATCATGCCTGCTGGCCTTTCAATAACTGAAAATGTTTGAATTTCTTCATAAGTATCTCCACCAATTACAGTGATATCGTTACTCTCTCCGTTTAGTACATAAATATCTTGATCTAAACTTTCAAATGAAGTTGGAAACTTCCCTGTAGCAACACTGTTTACAATTGCATTCTGATGTAGGTCGATAATATGAATTTGATTATCAGTAGAATCTGCAACGAACAATAGATTAGATAAATAGTCATAATGAATTCCTGTTAAGCCACTGTTCACTTTTACAATTGGCTCGATCGTACCTATGTTTAGGTCGATTAGGAATATGTGTTTTTCACTTCGACTAGTTGCTACTACTTTGCCGTTCTTAATAGATACTAGATCAGTTAATTGGTAGCGTATATCTTTAGAGAACATGATCTCGTTTTTGTCTAGATCTATAAAAGTTAAGGCCGAACTTTTTAAGTGAGATACCATTAAATACGGTTCCTGTAATTTACTTGCATCAAAAGCCTGCTTCTGACATGAAATTAATAGTATGAATGACAATAAACATAAAAGAAATATTTTTCTCATCTACTTTGTCCTCTCATTATATTTGCTCACATCTTAACACCAAATTGTGAAATAAAATTGAAATCATATAAATAAACGTAAAAGGCTAAATTCAAGTAGAATTTAGCCTTTCAATAAAACTAGTATAAGTGTTTAGTATACCCTTACTACAGCATAAAGAAAAATTAGTAATAAGGGGAGATCATAATATACACAAGAACACCCGTTAAACTTACATATAACCAAATAGGCATTGTCCATCTAGCTATTTTTTTATGGCGTTCATTTTCCATGTTCCATGCACGAGCAACAGATGTTAATGCTAGTGGAACGATAATTGCAGCAAGAACAATATGGGTAATAAGAATAAAGTAATAAATTCCTGCTAAGATTCCTGTACCTCCATAAGCTGTCGATTCTGATAAAAAGTGATGGCCTACATAAGTTACTAAGAAAAGGGTCGTCGTAATGAAAGCAGCATATATAAAACGACGGTGTACGGTAACATTCTTTTTCATGATCGCGATCAATGCCGCAACTAAAAATAAAAACGTAAATGAATTGAAAATGGCATTTAACATCGGCAAGATCTTTACATCAAATGCATCAAAGTTTTCAACACCTGGTAATCCCGCTAAAAGAGCAACTAAACCATTTATAATAATTGTAATAATAATAATAGCTGGTTTATAGTTTCTTTTTTTATGTGTTTGTTGTAAGACATCATTTTGCTGAGCCAAGGTCTTCACTCCTTTTTCTTTATTAGACCAATTATATTATACAATAAGAAGGACTAAAAAAAGAGGATAAGCTCTTACAAACTTATGAACAAAAAAAGCTCTCATCTAATGATGAGAGCTTAAAGTGATTTTAGTATTTCACGACTCCAATTAACAGCATTAAAGCTGCAATAGTTGGAACTGTTATAAAAATACCCGAAATCATAAATGCAGTAGCCCAACCATGATCTTTATCTTTTAAATGCATAAAGAAGATCAATTGAAGAGCAAACTGAACAACTGCTAATAGCAGAATAAATGGAATAGCGAATGATCTTGGAACAATATCTGCACCAACTGCTAAAAACGAAATGATTGTTAAGAAAATCATTAAAGCAAAAACAACAATTTGCTTACGAATTTCTTTATTAACCTGACGTTTCTCTTCCTCTGTCATAGCACTTTTATCAAATGGTTGACTTAAGTTATCTGCCATATTAATGACCTCCTACTCCCATAAGATAAACGACCGTGAAGATGAATACCCACACGACATCAATGAAGTGCCAGTATAAACCGGCAACATAGAACTTAGGAGCATTTGTAAGCGTAATACCACTCTTATTATAACGAATAAGTAGTACGATAATCCAGCTTAGACCAAATGCAACGTGAGCTCCATGCAAACCAACAAGTGAATAGAATGAAGAAGAAAACGCACTTGTTGTAAAACCAAATCCTTGGTGAACATACTCGTAGAACTCATAAATCTCAAATCCTAGGAACGATAAACCAAGTAATACCGTAATCCACATCCAAACTTTAAACGCTCGGAAGTTATTTTTCTTCATGGCAAACATTGCTAACACACTTGTTAATGAACTTGTTAAAAGCAACATTGTCATAATGAATACAAGTGGTAAGTGGAACATTTCTTGTGAGCTAGGCCCATCGGCAATCCCATTACGAAGACCTAAATATGTTCCAAAGAAAGTAGCAAATAAAATCGTTTCACCACCAAGGAAGAACCAGAAACCGAGAAACTTGTTTTTTCCTTCTAATGTAGCTCTCTCAGGATGAGAAGGAAGCCCTTTTGAAGTATCTACATGACCCGCCATTTCTTAGTTCCCTCCTTTCTTAAGATCAGCTTTTACTTGCTCTACTGGAACGTAATAACCATGATCTTCTTTCACTGAACGTACGAACATTGAACCAAATGTGATAACTAGACCACCAATAGCTACAATCCAAGGATTGATGATTGGATTATCCATATTCATCATAATAAATCCAAGTCCAGCAAAGAATAATCCAATAGAGATAATTAAAGGAAGTATTGAACCATTAGGCATGTGAATCGGTTGAATCGGTTCAGCCGGTTTCATTGTGCCATCTCCATGAATTTTCTCGTAGAATAATGGATCTAATGAACGAACTTGTGGAGTTTGTGCAAAGTTGTACTCAGGTACTGGAGTAGGTACTGCCCACTCAAGTGTACGAGCATCCCATGGATCGGCAACTGTAACACGCTCTCCTTTAAACGCTGAATAGATAACATTAATCACGAGTAGGATAACACCTGCTGACATGAAGAATGTTCCAATTGTACTGATAAAGTTAAATGTATCAAGTCCTTGATCACCAAGATACGTGTAAACACGACGAGGCATACCCATAAGACCTAGTAAATGTTGTACGAAGAACGTTAAATGGAAACCAATATAGAAAATCCAGAAGAAAAGTTTTCCTAATGTTTCGTTTAACATGTGTCCAAACATTTTTGGATACCAATAGAATAAACCAGCGAATAATGCTAAAACGATACCACCAACAATAATGTAATGGAAGTGGGCAACTACAAAGTACGTATCATGGTATAAGTAGTCAACCGGTGCCATTGCAAGCATAACCCCTGTTACCCCACCAAGTACGAATGTTGGAACGAACGAAGATGCAAATAGCATTGCTGTATTAAATGTAATCTTACCGCCCCACATCGTAAAGAGCCAGTTAAAGATCTTAATACCGGTTGGTACCGCAATCGTCATAGTAGCAATCGCAAAGATCGAGTTCGCTACTGGTCCCATACCTACTGTAAACATATGGTGAGCCCATACCATGAATCCTAAGAAAGCAATAATCATTGTAGCAAATACCATTGCTGTATAACCGAATAGACGCTTTCTTGAGAATGCAGGAATAACCTCAGAAATAATACCAAAAGCAGGTAGTACTAGAATATAAACTTCTGGATGTCCGAAGATCCAGAAAATATGTTGCCATAATACAGTATTACCACCCATGCTCGGGATAAAGAATTGAGCTCCGAAAATACGGTCTAACATAAGTAGTGCAAGACCAGCTGCAAGTGGTGTAAAAGCAAATAAAATTAATGTTGAAGAAATAAATGATGTCCACACGAATAAAGGTAGACGCATCATAGTCATGCCAGGTGCACGCATGTTAATGATTGTAACAAGGAAGTTAATGGCTGAAATTAATGTACCAATACCAGAAACTTGTAAACCTAGTACATAGAAATCAAGCCCTACTCCAGCATAGTCACGACTCGATAAAGGAACATACGCCGTCCAACCAGCATCTGGACCTCCACCAAAAAACCAACTTAAGCTAAGTAATAAACCACCAGCAAAGAAAATCCAAAAACCTAGTGCGTTGACAAATGGAAAGGCAACGTCACGGGCTCCAATTTGCAGTGGTATGACATAGTTCATAAATGCAAATAATAATGGTGTTGCAGCTAAGAAAAGCATGATCGTACCATGCATTGTGATGAATTCATTAAATGTTTGACCACTTAAGAAATTCATCTCTGGATACATTAGCTGAATACGCATAAAAAGCGCCATAACACCAGCTTTTACAAAGAAAAGCGTCCCTGCAATCAAATACATGATTCCAAGCTTTTTATGGTCAACTGTTGTTAACCAATCCCAAATAACGCTTTTTTCCTGTTTTTGTGCAGCCAAAGGGTTTACCTCCTTCTTTATTCAAATAATTAATTCTGTACATCTAAAGAACGTAAATAAGCAATAAGCGCTTCCATATCTGCATCGCTCATATCTGGAAATGCTGGCATGTTGTTCCCTTGTTTTAATGACTCAGGGTCACGGATCCATGCTTCTAAGTTCTCGTCAGTATTTTCTAAATACCCCGCAACAACTTCACGGTTTGCATAATCTGATAATGCAGGACCTGCAGCAGTTCCCATTCCACCGATCGCGTGACAGCCGATACATCCATTCGCTTCAAATACAGCGCGACCTTCAGCTAAAACACCTTCAGTAGGAACGTCAACTTCTTCTTGCATACCTGCAACCCAAGCATCATAGTCATCACGCTCAAGTGCAACTAGTTTGAAATCCATTAAAGCATGCGCTGGCCCACAAAGCTCCGCACATTTCCCTTTAAATACTCCAGGCTCATCTGCTTCCAACCACATATGGTTTGTGATACCAGGAATAGTATCTAATTTACCACCAAGTGCTGGAACCCAGAATGAATGTTGTACATCTTGTGCATGTAATTCGAAGATTACCTTTTCACCAACTGGTATGTATACTTCTTGACCAGCAGTAAACCCTTCATCTTCATAATCAAATTGCCACCAAAATTGATGTCCTGTTACTTTAATATAGACTGTATCTTCACCAATCTCTGGATCTGGTTCTGTATCAGCTAACATAAATTGTCCAGTTATAGTCGGGACAGCTAAAATTGTTAACAAGATAATAGGAATAACAGTCCATGTAATTTCAAGCGCCGTATTTCCATGTACCTGCTTTGGAATCGTATCGTCTCCAGGAGTTCGACGGTACTTAGCAAGAATAATGAAAAAGATTGCAAATACGACAATAGTCACTAAGGCCATTATATACAACGATAACAACATGTTGTCGAATAACCATTGTGATTGTGGTCCCTTTGGATCAAGGGCAGTTAAGTTCGTCTCTCCCATACAACCTGTTAAAAACAAGAGCAATGAAAGAGGTAGAAAACGCCAAGCAGTTTTCCAAAGTTTCATCTGACAATCCAACCTCACTTTCATAACGTAGTATTTTTACTACTAATTAAATATATCTATAGTTACCATCCATAGCTAAACAACACATAATTAAATATGAACAATAACCATAAGAACAAATAGAATGGTTAAGTAGTTAAGCGAATAAACAAACATTAGCCTTGCCCATTTTATATCATCTTTCATTTTAAAACCAGCAAAACCAAGAATTACCCAACCTAACCCTAACACGGCTGCTACAATCGTATACACTAATCCAAAAGGATAAAGCATTAATGATACTGGAAGTAACGCAATAACGTATACGACCATTTGACGCTTTGTCACTTCGAAACCAGCAACGACTGGTAGCATTGGAATACCAGCAGCACGATATTCTTCCACTCTCTTCATTGCTAAAGCAAGGAAATGTGGGGGCTGCCAAAAGAACATAATAAAAAATAATACCCATGCATAGGTGTGTAAACTTCCATCAATCGCAGCCCAACCAATAAGTGGCGGAACAGCGCCTGAGAAACTACCTACTATTGTATTTAAAGTCGTTGTACGTTTTGTCCACATAGTGTAAAGCACAACGTAAATAAACAAACCAATTAAACCAATTACAGCTGCAGTAGCGGTAGTCAGTGCAAGAAACCCTATCCCAGCTGCTGACTGTATCAAACCTACTAACAGTACGTGATTCGCTGAGAAGCGACCTGTAACCGTCGGACGGTCTTTTGTACGTTCCATGATGTGATCTATATCTCGATCAATATAATTATTCAACGTACATCCACCTGCCATTACAAGCGCAGCACCAATTAGTGCGAAAAACATCGATCCAAGATGTGCTCCTAATCCTGTACTCGTATAAATAGCCGCCAAATAAACTCCGGCAAATGCTGTAATTAAATTAGATGTAACTATACCTTGCTTAGCAAGCACTAGATAGTCTTTCCATGATTTCTGCTGCTCAGCAACTGATGAATCTGGACTAGCTATTACCTCTGATGCTTCAAAAGCTGTATTAGTCTTATTCATCAATTTCACCTCCTTTATAGAGTCAACCAATATAAACACACAAATTAATAAGAAACTAGCGAATAATTTCTTATCTTAGTGTGCTACATGTCACATTATATCTTAAAATCTAGTTAGTTTCATTAAAATCCTGAGTTTCACATTATCTTCACATTTACATTTCTCCATAAAAATTTCACTCTAGTAAAATTGACTTTTATTTCGTTTGTTTTTAAGATCAATAAGAAAGCAAATAGATTCATTGCTTACTCTAGCATAAATCTTAACAATTTTATAGAAGGAAAGGTGAATTGAATGCATAAAGGATTAAAAATCTTCGGCATTCTGACCTCTATTGGTTTAACGATTGTCCTCTTACAAGGAGCACTTGTTACCAAAACTGAATCTGGAGAAGGATGCGGCGCAACATGGCCATTATGCTTTGGAGAAGTTATTCCTACTAGCCCTGCAATTGAAACGATCATCGAATATAGTCACCGAATCGTATCTGGTCTAGTTGGAGCTCTTGTGATCATTCTTGCCATCTGGTCTTGGAGAAAGTTAAAGCATGTAAAAGAAGCCAAGTTCATGTCAATAACAGCTGTATTATTAATTATTTTTCAAGGTTTACTAGGGGCAGGCGCTGTTGTGTTTGGACAGTCAAAAGCTATCTTGGCTCTACACTTTGGGATTTCTGCGATGTCTCTTGCATCTGTCATTTTATTAACAATTTTAGCTTTCGAAGATGGAAAGCCGTATAAAATTGTAGCTCGTGTATCAACAGCTTATAAAGCATTTTTCTTTTTCGTTATCACATACTGTTATGCTGTTATCTATACAGGAGCCTACGTAAAACATATGCAAGCAACGTTGGCCTGTGCTGGATTCCCAACTTGTAACGGACAAGTTTTCCCAGGATTTAGTGGTCCAGTTGGTGTACATTTTCTGCACCGTGTAGCTAGTATCGCTCTACTTTTCTTACTTCTTATATTAATGATTTGGACAATTGCCCGTTTCAAACAAGAAGTCGTCCTTGTTTGGGCAAGTGTAATCTCTTTTATCTTAGTCACTCTTCAAGCACTAAGTGGAATTTCTGTCGTATTTACACAGAATGAATTTCTTACTATTGGGTTATTGCATGCTCTTATTGTGTCCATTCTATTTTCTACTTTAAGCTATATGGCTATGATATTACTTCGTAAACCTCAATAATCGACTTTAAAAATGACAGTCCATCCACTGTCATTTTTTCATTCATGCCCAATTGTTTATTATTTATACGTAGTAAAAGAAGGTTGAAGAGAATTCTCTTCAACCTTCTTTAATTAGTTTAATTCAATTAGAAGATCGCCTGTTAAAATCGGATCGCCATCATTTACATAAACTTCTTTTACTACGCCATCAAACTGCGCCTGAACGGTAGTTTCCATCTTCATCGCCTCAGTTATCATAAGGTGGTCACCTTTTCTAACTTTGTCTCCCTTGACAACCAAAGTTTTCACTACTGTTCCTGGCATTGATGCGCCAATTTGATTTGGATTATCTTTATCTACTTTTGGTCGTGAGACAGTAAGAGATTTAACATTTAAATCCTTTATTACAACTTCACGAGGCTGTCCATTTAACTCAAAATAAACAATTCGTGATCCTTCTTCATTCGGTTTTGAAATTGAGACTAGTTTTATGATTAATGTTTTCCCTTTCTCAATCTCAATTTCAATTTCCTCACCTAACCTTAAGCCATAGAAAAATGTTGGGGTATCTAATACCGATACGTCTCCAAATTGCTGACGGAATTGTTCAAACTCCATATAAACTTTCGGATATAATGCATAAGAGAGCATATCATGACTTGTGACTTGTCGATCTAATTTATTAAACAACTCTTCTTTAATTACTTGGAAATCAACAGGTTCTAAAGATTCTCCTGGTCTACCTTCAATCGGCTTCTTACCTTTTAAGATGAGATCTTGTAACTCCTTCGGGAAACCTTGATAAGGTTGCCCAAGTTGACCCTGGAAGAACTCGACTACTGAATCAGGGAAGTCCAATTTCTCACCTTTTTCGTAAACGTCTTGTTCTGTCAATTCATTTTGAACCATATAAAGAGCCATATCACCAACTACTTTAGATGATGGTGTTACTTTTACTACATCTCCAAACATATCATTAACCGATCGATACATTTTTTTAACATCATTCCAACGTGCCCCTAGACCTACAGCCTTAGCTTGTTGTTGCAAGTTACTATATTGTCCACCTGGCATTTCATGTTCATACACTTCAGTATGGGGTGCATTCATGCCACTCTCGAAGCCAGCATAGTATTTACGCGTGTAATCCCAGAATTCGCCTAACTTTTCAAGTGATTCAACCTGAACATTCGGTTGACGCTTTGAACCACTTAATGCATAGTACAAGCTATTTGCGCTTGGCTGTGAAGTTAGACCTGCCATTGAGCTTACTGCTACATCAACAATGTCTACTCCCGCTTCAATAGCACGAGCATATGTAAAGATTCCATTACCGCTCGTATCATGTGTATGCAAATGAATCGGTATATCGACAGTATTTTTTAGCTCTGTAATTAGTTGATATGCCGCCTCAGGCTTTAATAAACCAGCCATGTCTTTGATCCCCAAAATATGTGAACCGGCTTGTTCTAATTCTTTTGCAATGTTTTTATAGTAAGCAAGATCGTATTTAGAACGTGAAGAATCTAATATGTCTCCTGTATAACAAATAGAAGCTTCAGCAATTTTCCCACTTTTGCGAACAGAATCTATCGCTAGTGTCATTCCTTTAACCCAATTTAAACTATCAAAAATACGGAAAACATCAATACCAGCATCAGCTGACTTCTCAACAAATTCCTCAATTACATTATCTGGATAATTCGTATATCCAACAGCATTAGATGCACGCAATAGCATTTGGAACAATACATTTGGAGCTTGCTTTCTAAGTGTTAAAAGACGCTCCCAAGGATCCTCGTGTAAGAAACGCATGGTTACATCAAATGTTGCACCGCCCCACATCTCAAGTGAAAATAGATTTGGCAACATTCGTGCAGTTGGTTCTGCAATTTGTTTCAAGTCATGAGTCCTAATTCTCGTAGCTAGAAGAGACTGATGAGCGTCGCGGAATGTAGTATCTGTTAATAGTACCTCTTTTTGGTCTTTTACCCATTTCGCAAGTCCTTCAGGGCCCTTTTCATCAAGAATTTGCTTAGTTCCTTTAGGAATAGGATCTGTTAATTTCAACTTCGGGATTGGCGCTTTTTCAAACACTGGTTTCTTTGATTGCTCAAGACCAGGGTAGCCATTTACAATTGTTTCTCCGATAAATGATAACATTTTAGTTCCACGGTCTTTTCTCTTTGGAAACATAAAGAGTTCAGGTGTTTTATCAATAAATGATGTGTTATATTCACCATTTAAGAAATTAGGATGTTGGACAACATTCTCAAGGAAAGCGATATTTGTTTTAATCCCTCTAATTCGAAACTCTCTTAAGTTCCGTAACATTTTCGCTGCAGCACTTTCAAAAGTTAATGCCCATGTCGAAACCTTTACAAGTAATGAATCGTAATAAGGTGTAATGACAGCACCTTGGAAACCATTTCCTGCATCTAAACGTACTCCAAACCCTCCGCCTGAGCGGTATGCATTAATTCGCCCTGTATCTGGCATAAATCCATTACTAGGATCTTCAGTTGTTACACGAGACTGGATTGCATAACCATTACAAACTACCTTATCTTGTGTTGGAATCCCTAGTTTTGCATCATGCAATCTCTCACCATCAGCGATAAATAATTGAGATTGGACAATATCGACACCAGTAACCATTTCCGTAATTGTATGTTCCACTTGTACACGAGGGTTTACTTCAATAAAATAAAACTCTCCTGAATCAGTAACAAGGAATTCAACAGTTCCTGCATTCACATAATCTACGTGCTCCATCAGTTGAACTGCTGCGTTGCAAATGTTCTCTCTTACTTCATCACTCAACGAAACGCTCGGAGCGACTTCCACAACTTTCTGATGCCTACGTTGAACGGAACAATCACGTTCATACAAGTGGATAATATTCCCATGTTTGTCTGCTAAAATTTGTACTTCAATATGCTTCGGATTTTCAATAAATTTCTCAACATAGACTTCGTCATTTCCAAACGCAGATTTCGCTTCTGACTTCGCTCGCTCATACGATTCTTGAAGGTCTTCCGCTTCTCGTACAATACGCATTCCACGACCACCGCCACCTAATGCAGCTTTAATAATAAACGGAAAACCATGTTGTTCAGCAAATTGTTGAACGTCTTCTAAACTATTGGCAGGTCCGTCACTTCCAGGGATAACCGGTAAGTTCGCTTTTAATGCTTGCTCACGAGCTTGTACTTTGTCTCCGAACATCACAAGGTGCTCAAGTTCTGGGCCGATAAATATAATTCCTTCTTCTTGACATCGCTTAGCAAAGTCAATATTTTCAGAAAGAAAACCATATCCTGGATGTATAGCGTCTACATCATGTAACTTCGCAACTTCAATAATTCCCTCAATATCTAGGTAAGCTTCAATTGGCTTTTTGCCTTCCCCTACTAAATAAGCCTCATCTGCCTTATATCGATGGTAAGCTCCTGAGTCTTCTTTCGAATAAATTGCAACCGTTCTAATATGTAACTCTGTGCATGCACGAAAAATGCGAATTGCTATCTCACCACGGTTTGCAACAAGAACTTTTTTAATGTTTGTTAAGCCATTCATAAACGTTCTCTCCTCCTAGGTACAACCCTCTCATGTTCTTTTCAAAAATACATTTGTTTTTCTTAAATACTTTGAAAAAGTCTATTAAAAAATAATACTAGTTATTAGTATAGTTAAAACAAGCCTATTTTGGCAAATTATTTTTTCGACTGTTCTAATTTATCAAACACTAATGCGCTTACTTTCTTTGCGGAGACGTATTATTACATTACCCGATCGGAATCCCAGTAAATTCATGGACAGTTACGCTTTCTTTGATAACATAAAAAAAATAAAAATCAAGCTATTAATATAGCTTGATTTTTATTTTCGAACAGATGCCTCATGTAAGTCATCTAATTTACGTTGTAATTCTCCGAGGATTTGTTTTCCACTCTCCTCATCAACTAACCCTAAACGTTTAGCGAAGTCGATTTCTCTTGACAGACCAAACATTTGTGTATCGAGAACCTCTTCATATAAAGGACACTGAGGCATTGTTAAGTTTTCCAACTGAACTTCAATTAGCTGCCGAATTTTATCCGCATCTGATTTCAGAAGGGCAATTGCTTTATCTCTATCTCCAGTCATCATTTCTGCTGACATGTTGACCCCTCCTTCAAGTGAATTATCCTTGTCTTAATAGTAGCTGTTTCAAATCAAAATTGCAACGATTTTCACATTAGGAGTTGAGAATAATTTTCGATTAAAAAATACTTAACCGATATTTAGCAGATAGCAACTGTAATAATTTCATCCCTGCTATACTGTTTCCTTTTTCATCTAGAGCTGGGCCATAGATACCAATTCCGATACTCCCTGGAACCGCACCGACTATTCCGCCTGAAACCCCACTTTTAGCTGGAATTCCAACACGTATAGCAAATTCTCCCGAAGCATTATACATTCCACATGTGACCATAAAAGTCTTTACTAACCGTGCGATTTCAGTAGGGACAATTGAATAGTTCTTATCCGGATGCTCACCTTGATGAGCCAGTGCATATCCAATTTTAGCTAAGTCTTCGCAATTGACTTCGATTGCACACTGTTTTGTATAGAAATCGAGTAATTCCTCTATATCATCTGAAATAACACCATGTTGTTTCATAAAATAAAGTAACGCTCGATTTAAATCAGCAGTATCATATTCAGATTTTGCCACATCTTTATTAAAGGAGATAGATGGATTGCCACTTAACTCTCTAACAAAACTGAGTAATCGATCTAATTTTTCATCATTAGAAGATCCCTTTATTAGTGAACTGACGGCTAATGCACCAGCATTTATCATTGGGTTTAATGGTTTAGAAGGGACTTGGGTTTCTAATTTAGCAATTGAATTAAAAGGATCACCCGTTGGCTCCATTCCAACCTTACTAAACACTATTTCCTCACCATGATCCATTAATGCTAAGGCAAGTGTTAATACTTTAGATATACTTTGTAAGGTAAAAAGTTGATTGGAATTACCTTCACTAAAGCATGTATCATTTCCATCATAAATAGCTACTGCTACATCTGATTTATTTGCTAGAGATATTGCGGGGATGTAATCTGCAACTTTTCCCTCTTTCGTGTATTGTCTGACTTCTTCAATCATTAATTTAAGATCATCACCATAACGACAAACCATACAATCACTCCAAAAATATTTAAATTAAATCAATTATCTTATGTAGTCAAATACATAAACAGACCAATTTTTTCTATGTGACTAAAGTGACAAAAAGCAAGAAAGACATTATACTTTAATAGAATTTGTTTATTGGAGGGGAATTTATGCAAGAATTTGTTTTTTTTATTGAAGGCGATGTAGATCATCCGTTAACAATCGATCCCACCGTTTGGATTTTTGATGAGCGAAAAGTAGACCTTGATACATATTTTTCTGAGAGTACAACAATCGAGGATGAAGAGACCGCTTACACAAAAGCAATATCGGCACAATGGGACAAAGAAATTACTGAAGGGGCTGAACCGCCACGTCCAGATTCAAATGACAACAAAATTAAATACAATAAGAAAGAACTTACAGAAGGTTCGTTCGGTATGCCTTTGAAGCCTTTTTTGCTTAACGCTAAGCCTGGAAAAGAAATACAAAAAGTTGAAATTATTGAAAAGAGTGGCAATAAGCACAGATTTGATTATGCCAAAGTTTCTGAAGGTATTGTAGGATTCTCCCAAAAAGGGAAACCTCTTTTAGAAGATGGCCCTGTTCATTTTTACTTTAGAGACGGTTCAAATCAGCAAGAACCAATTAAAAACATTTCGAAATTTGTTTTGTATCAATCGCAGTAAACTGATAAGTACAAAAAAGGGTGACTTAAAGAGCACCACATCTTTAAGTCACCCTTTTATCTACAATAAATCAGCTGCTAGCTGGGCTAAGCCTGAGCGCTCCCCTTTCACTAACTTCACATGGCCACTCACCGTCTGATCTTTAAATTTCTCAACAACATAAGTTAGACCATTGTTATATTCATCCAAGTAAGGATGGTCAATCTGTTGAGGGTCACCCATTAACACTAACTTACTTCGTTCACCAACTCGAGTTAAAATGGTTTTCACTTCATGCTTTGTGAGGTTCTGCGCTTCATCAATGATGATAAATTGATCAGGGATACTACGACCCCTAATATAGGTGAGAGCTTCAACTTGTATGGAACCCATTCCGGCTAAAATATGATCTAACTCACCTGGTTTTTTTGTATCAAAAAGGAATTCTAAATTATCATAAATAGGCTGCATCCATGGCCTCAACTTCTCTTCTTTCTCTCCAGGTAAATACCCTATATCCTTCCCTAGTGGAACTACCGGTCTTGCAACAACCAGCTTTTTATATTTCCCTAAATCCTCTGTTTGCATTAATCCCGCAGCAAGTGACAATAGCGTTTTACCGGTTCCTGCTTTCCCTACCATTGTTACTAAACTAATATCATCCCGCAAAAGCAATTCAAAAGCCATTTTTTGCTGGACATTGCGGGAGCGTATTCCCCAAACATGATCGGGTTCACTTACAAATTTTTTCACTTTTTTTCCATCCGGTTCTACTTTACCAATAGCAGAACTAGAGCTCCCTAATGCATCTTTCATAATAATAAATTGATGAGGGTAAAATGGGTGTTTCGTCAGTTCTGATATAGCAATTTCTCCATTTGTATAGAACTTTTTCATTACATCTGCATCAACATATATTTTCACATATCCAGGATATACATGGTCGAATTCGACTACACGGTCACTTAAGAAGTCTTCTGCAGGAAGCCCTAATGCATCAGCCTTTACTCTAACTAATGCATCCTTACTGACTAAGATAACTTGTCTGCCGTCTATTTTCTCTTGTTCCTCAATCATTAAATTTAATGCAACTGCAATAATTCTATTATCATTCGTCATTTCTGCAAAAGAATCTTTTAGGCGCAGAAACGATCTATGGTTTAGCTCTACTCTTAATTTCCCTCCTGATTCAAGAAGGACCCCTTCATGCAACTTTCCCTTTCCTCTTAAATTATCTATGATCTTTGAAAATTGACGTGCATTCCTACCAATCTCGTCCATATTACGCTTTTTAGAATCAACTTCCTCAAGAACGACTGCTGGGATAACCACTTCATTATCTTGAAACGAATTAATAGAGTATGGATCCTGTAAGAGTACGTTCGTGTCCAATACGTAGATTTTCTTCAACATTCCGCCTCCTGACTAAAGAATCATTTGTCAACTACTTACTATTTAACTTATGCGAATTTCTGAAGTTTGTTCAATCACCTCTTATTATGAATGTATGTATAAGCCCTTAAAGATAGACGAATGAATCACGAATCCTAACAAACAAAAAAGGAAAAGAAGGCAACTCAATTGAATGAGCTACCTTCTTTTCATCACTTGCATCACTTGAAAATCAAGTTTTGCTGCTGCTTGTGCATCATATGTTTTATCATACTTAGGCTCAGATGTAATTTTCGCACCATAAAACATCACATCTCGAACCTCTTCAACTTTCATTTCTAAAAGGGCTAATTTTAACGGTACCCCTTCCATTTTTTCCTGAATCAATTGAGCATCGCCTGCAATTGAATAGGTTGATCCATTTGCAATCAATGTTAAAACGACTCCTGAATTGGTCTTAATATTTTTCACAATCCGAGAACGATTATCAATCGAAAAACGAATCGTTTGTACATCAGGGGCAAAAACCCAAGAAATCGCATTTACATTAGGCGTTCCAGTTTCAAAATCTACTGTTGATATCGTAACATATCGTTCTTTTTGGAGAAGCGGTAACATTTCTTCCGTTAAACATTGTTCAACTTGATTTGCCATCATAGATCCTCCATTTCACTATGTACTTCTATTATTATAGCTTAAATTAGAAATGACATGAAACTTTAGAGGGAAAAAATCGTGTAGAAGTAGCTTTTTTTGATTAGATTGCTTACAATAAAGAAAAGATTGGAGTGTTAATCAAATGAGAGTAAAATGTGTTCTTTGCGATAAAATTGATAAATTGGATGATCATCTCCCATTAGCAAAACGGTTACGCAATCGACCTATCCATACATACATGTGTGATGCTTGTTATGAGCGAATCAGAGAAAGAACAGAAGCAAGAAGAGAGAAACCTTCCTTTCATTTAGCCGTTGAAAAAAAAGAGAGCGATTGGAGTTAATAACTACCGATCACTCTCTTTTTATTTAGCTACTGGAGCATCCTATAGTATGCTAGTCATTGCGCCTATCATTCACTTATGATGCCTGATCATTTTCTTTTCGATGACGATGCAGTCTAAATCGATACAATCCGAGAATGATACCCGATATTATTAATACGGCAATAATCGGGGCTCCAAATGCAAATTCAAGGAACCACATGACAAAGCTTCCTATAAATAACATGATATAGACAATCACTTTTTTAAGAATAGGCAACTCTCTGGCAAACCCTAAATTAAAAACTATTATTGTAAGAACTACAACAGCTAGAAAGGAATAAAAGCCATACCAAGGATTTTCTAACGTTGCTCTCATTAGCCACGTTAGTTCCTCTAATTCCCGATCCGTGAACTGTTCGTTCATAACTAATCACCTCTTATTTTGCAGCTAGCTTTCTACGCTTTTCTTCACGTTCACGCTCTGATTTATTTAAGATCTTTTTACGAAGTCGAATAGATTCAGGAGTCAACTCACAATATTCATCATCATTTAAATATTCCAAAGCTTCTTCCAAAGTCATAATACGAGGTTTTTTCATCGTAACAGTTGTATCTTTTGTTGCAGAACGCACATTAGTTTGTTGCTTCATCTTTGTAATATTAACAGAAAGGTCATTATCACGTGTATGTTCCCCGACAATCATTCCTTCATAAATCTCTGTTCCCGGTTCAACAAAAATGGTACCACGATCTTCTACTTGCATAATACCGTACTGACTTGATTTACCAGTTTCCATAGATACAAGAACCCCTTGGCGACGTCCTCCAACTTGGCCTTGCGCCATTGGTGCATAGCTATCAAAAGAGTGATTAATAATTCCATATCCACGTGTTTGAGATAAAAACTCTGTTGTATATCCAATCAATCCACGCGCAGGTACAAGAAACTCAAGACGAACTTGGCCACTGCCGTTATTTGTCATATTTAACATTTCACCTTTACGCTCACCAATAGACTCCATAACAGCACCAGTGTATTCCTCAGGAACATCGATTTGAACACGCTCCATCGGCTCCGAACGTACTCCATCAATATCACGAATAATAACCTCTGGCTTCGAGACTTGAAGCTCATACCCTTCACGACGCATATTTTCAATTAGTATAGAAAGGTGAAGTTCACCACGACCTGAAACAATCCACACATCTGGTGAATCTGTATCTTCTACGCGAAGACTAACATCCGTCTCTAACTCTGATTTCAATCTTTCTTCAATTTTTCTACTTGTAACAAATTTTCCTTCACGACCTGCAAATGGACTGTTGTTAACAAGGAAAGTCATTTGTAATGTCGGCTCATCAATACGTAGAATCGGAAGTGCTTCTTGATTTTCAATAGGACAAACCGTTTCTCCTACGTTAATTTCTTCCATTCCAGAAACAGCAATTAAATCTCCTGCTTTCGCTTCTTGGATTTCCGTACGCTTAA
Source organism: Halalkalibacter krulwichiae (assembly GCF_002109385.1). Lineage (NCBI taxonomy): Bacteria > Bacillati > Bacillota > Bacilli > Caryophanales > Bacillaceae > Halalkalibacter > Halalkalibacter krulwichiae. Next base: position 2,825,576 of record NZ_CP020814.1, read on the forward strand.
GACCTAGGAAACCGAACATTTTGGTTACACGGAATTGTTTTACTGAACCATCGAGCTTCATTAAAGCTACTTGTTGACCGACTTTCATAGTTCCTCTAAATACACGTCCAATACCAATTCGTCCAACATAGTCATTATAATCAAGCATCGTCACTTGGAACTGAAGCGGCTCTTCACTATTATCAACTGGAGCTGGAATTGTTTCAATAATCGTCTCAAATAAAGAGACCATATTTTCATCTTGCTTTTCTGCATCCATACTTGCTGTACCATTAATTGCTGAAGCATATACTACCGGGAATTCTAACTGATCTTCATTGGCACCAAGGTCGATAAACAAATCAATTACTTCGTCAACAACCTCAGCAGGTCTAGCGAAGTCACGGTCAATTTTATTAACAACAACGATAGGCGTTAAATTTTGCTCTAGAGCTTTTTTAAGTACGAAACGTGTTTGCGGCATACAGCCTTCATAAGCATCGACAACAAGAAGTACACCATCAACCATTTTCATGATTCTTTCTACTTCTCCTCCAAAATCGGCATGACCAGGTGTATCCATAATATTAATCCGTTTATCATTGTAATTAATCGCGGTATTTTTAGCGAGAATGGTAATACCACGCTCTTTTTCAATTGCATTGGAGTCCATCGCGCGTTCCTCAACTTGCTCATTCTCTCTAAAAGTACCTGATTGTTTAAGTAATTGATCCACAAGTGTTGTTTTCCCATGGTCAACGTGTGCAATGATCGCAATATTGCGTATATCGTTACGAGTTTTCATCTTATTCTCTCCTTATTTGTTCATTAACTGTACAATTATATCATAAAATTACAGTAAAGATACATAAATCGACAATTGCTCTAATTTCATTTTAATTAGTCCTTTCTATTATTACCATCTGCAACATGTTTACCTATATTGTCACATTGTTAGTCTTTTTCTTTTTCCTATTTCACGTTACAATTAGAAAATGAATGTCGCGTAGGGGCCTCATAGATGAAAAAAGAAAATTTACTGTTTTTATTACTAGCCATCATTAGTGTCATATGTATTATGAGTATCGGAGTAGCTATCGCAGAAAGAAGCATTCTAATTGCCTTCTTATCGATTGCAGGTGTAATTATTGCTACAGGATTAGGCTTCACCCTTCGAAAAAAGGTAAGAGAATCAAACGAACTATAACAAAGAAGGAAGTTGAGCATCAGACTCAACTTCCTTCTTTAGTATAACCTAATAAATTTACCTTCTAGTTAATGTAATACCTGTCTTTTCTTCAAGTGGTTTCACAATAGCACTTACGTCTTCACGTCCGTATTTTTCCTTCGCTTCAGCCACTTTTCTTTCTCCCAACTTAATAATATCTAAAGGCATGTCAATCTGTTCCGCAAGATCGAGGGCAAGACCAATATCTTTATGTAATAAGTCGATTGAGAAACGAGCTTCAAAAGAGCGATCAAGAATTGCATCTACTGACCAATCCATACTCTTTGAAAAACCCGCACTTCTTTTAATTAAATCATAAGCTATAGCTGGGTCAACACCTGCTTTTTTAGCCATAATATAACACTCAGCTAATGCCGCTTGGTGCACACCAATCAACATATTATTTAACAGTTTTACGACGGTACCACTTCCTGTAGGACCAACATGTACGATGTATTCGCCATACGCATTCATAATAGGCAATGCTTTTTCATAAGCTTCTTTTTCTCCACCACACATGATTGTTAACGTTCCTGCTTTCGCCCCCATTGGTCCTCCGCTAACCGGCGCATCTAAAAAAAGCGTACCTTTTTCACTTAACAACTCTTTGACACGTTGATTTGTTTCCCGATTTACTGTAGAGTGATCGATAACCAACTTCCCACTAGAAGCACCCGCAATAAGTCCTCTATCACCTTCATATACATCAGTAATTGTTTGTGGAAGGGGCAGACAAGTCATCACTACATCAACTAACTGCATTAATTCTTTCGGAGTTTGCGCTTCCGTTGCACCATATGAGATCGCTTTCTCTATTGGACCTCTACTGCGGCTAACGACATATGTATCAAAGCCTTGATCAATGAGATGCTTCGCCATGGGTAATCCCATTGTCCCAAACCAATAAAACCGACTTTAATCACAAATTACAACTCCTCTCCAACATAAGTTGATACCATCTCTTTATGTAATTGCGGCTTTCCGACAATCACCGAGCTTGGTGTAAGAAAATCTAAGGATTCGCCATGGAAGGTTGAAGCCTTACATCCGACTTCTTCTAATAACACAATGCCCGCCGCATAATCCCACGGGGATAGTCGAACGCTAATATATCCATCTAAACGGTCTGCTGCTACATATGCAATTTCTAATGCTGCTGAACCGTATGAGCGTATACTTCTTACATCACGAACAAGAGCCTTTAAAGGATTCTTATAAGGATTCTTTTCTTCTACTAACCACTTAGCATTTAAGCCAATAATTGATTCATTTAACGGCCGCTCTTTAACGGGTACTAATTCTTCATTGTTAATATATGCTCCGTGTCCCCTTATAGCATGAAACAATTCATCATTCATTACATCATAAACCAGACCTATCATGCCCTTGCCTTCATGATAAACTCCAACTGAAATAGCAAAATTGTATTTCTGATGAACAAAATTCATCGTCCCATCGATTGGATCTATAATCCAGACGGTCCCATTTAATGAATCTAAATCTTCCGCTGTTCCTTCCTCGCCTAAAAAGAAATGTTCCGGAAACTCGCCTTGTATTTTATGGTAAAAGAAAGATTCAATTGCTTTGTCAACTTCCGTAACTAAATCATTCGGATTAGACTTGGATTCAATATGTATAGGGTTTGCTAATGATTTTTTCACGAGGCTAGCCGCTTCGTATGTCCACGCTTTTGCCTTTTTTTCTATTTCTAACCAGTCCACCGACATTCGCATGACCTCCTATTTGGATCTTTCACTTCCATTTCCATTATGACATAGATTTTCCAAATAGAAAAATATCTATTATGCCTAATGAACAAAAAGGAGACCTTGATAATCAATCTATGTAAGAAGACTTAGTTCTATCACTTGTCTTCTAACCTTTCAGATTGATATACCCAAGGTCACTTTAAAAAAGCTTATACTTCTAATTGGATCAGTTCTTGTCGAAGCATTTCAAGACGCTGCTTTGTTTTTTTGATTATGACTAAATCCTCATCAAGCATAGCGTCATGTAGAGTGGCGAGCTCATAGTCAATCTCTAAGCGTAGTACAGGAATTCTCATCTCTCCATCCTTACGAGTAAATGTTTGCATGACTTGTTCCATAAAGCTTCACTCCCCTTTGCGTGATCATGAACTACTAACCAACCGGTATTAAACTAAATTTTCAGTTATTTCAACTAATTTTATTATAGCACAGATGACGACGAAATAAAATGTAAATAAAAAACAATTTTATATAAATCTCTATCCCTGGTATGAACGTATTTCACACGCTTTTTTCGAGCTTTATTTATAAGCTCCACATTCGAGTTTCATTATTGGTTATGATAAAATAGGACTATAAATGAAAAAGAGAGGTTAGAAACATGAGTTTGAATGGATTCAGTCAGTCTGATTTTGACGTTTTTAAAATTGAAGGTTTAGAGAATAGAATGGAAGCAATTCAAACAAAGATACAACCCACATTTAAAGACATCGGGGAGCGCTTAGTAAGTGACCTTTCCATTCTTCTCGGTAATGAAATGTACCTTCACATTGCCAAACATGCAAGACGAAAAGTTAATCCCCCGAAAGACACCTGGATGGCTATTTGTCATGATAAGCGCGGTTATAAAAAGCATCCACATTTCCAATTAGGTTTATTTGATGATCATTTATTTATTTGGTTTGCTTTAATATATGAAGCTCCAAATAAATCATCTATTGCAAATGCGTTATTAAATGATTTAGATCTGCTTACTAATTTACCATCTAATTATGTTGTTTCTCTTGATCATATGAAAAAAGAAGCAACTTCATTGGAAGCAAAAGATCAAGATGCTTTAATTGCAGACCTAACTCGATTACGTGATGTTAAGAAAGCTGAATTCTTAGTTGGTCGTCATTTACAACCAGACAACCCAATTGTAAATGACGGACAAGCGTTAGCAAATTTCACAAAAGAAACGTATGAACAATTGTTACCTATTTACAAGAAAGCGATGCAGCACTCTTGATTCTTTTATCAACTCCAAAGAAGCCTAAACGCTGCGCAGGCTTTCAAACCCCAAAGAAGCCTAAACGCTGCGCAGGCTTTTCAAACCCCAAAGAAGCCTAAACGCTGCGCAGGCTTTTCAAACCCCAAAGAAGCCTAAACGCTGCGCAGGCTTCTTTGGGGTTTTTTCACATTTTGATTTTTGGTGTTTTTTCTTCTCGGGCTTTTTTGATGACTTGGTAGGTTGAGATGTTGAGTTCTTCGTCATATTGTTTACAAACTTGTTTTTCTTCACTTTTACTTGGGACAATTTCTTTAAATCGGCGATAATGACCGAGTAGCTTTTCTCTTTCAACGCCTGTTTTATAGGCTTGTTCCACTAGTTCGAAAAATTGAATAACGTCTACGACTTCTTGTGTTGACCAATCAAGCGATATCGGCATCTTTGACTCCATTACTACATATCTCCTTCCTTACTACTCCATTTAAGTTGGATTTGTTTAGCTTCCTTCACTATTTTATTTATTAATTCTTCTACTGACAACTCTTCTTGAATTCTACCTACTATTTGTCCTGCCCAACCAAAACCTTCATCAGCTTTTCCATTATAAATATATTTTTTATTTGCTTCACCACTAATGTATTGCTTTAATGCTTCATATGTTGGACTTGTCTGTTCGATTTTCAAGATTTCCTCTGTCCATTTATTTGTTAAAGCCCTTGCTGGCGAACCTAGTGTTCGCTTTATAACCGTAGTATCTTCTTCCTCCGCCTTAATAATTTGCTCTTTGTAAATTGGATGAGCATGGACACATTCTTTCGTGACTATAAATCTTGTTCCCATCTCAACTCCTTCTGCCCCAAGTGCGAAGGCAGCCATTAACCCTCTGCCATCACCAATACCTCCAGAAGCAATAACAGGAATTGAAACTGAGTCAACAACTTGTGGGACCAAAACCATTGTACCGATGTCAGCTCTCCCCAAGTGTCCTCCTCCTTCTTGACCGACGACCATTACAGCATCTGCACCTAATTTCTCAGCTTTTATTGCTTGTCTTTTCGCTGCAACTAACACTAATTTTTTAATAGCAGTAGTTTCTAATCTTTTTAAAATAGGAGCAGGATTGCCCCTGTCATAGAAATAACTGGTACTTCTTCACGTATAGCAACCTCTAACATTTCTTCATAACTTCTTCCATGTTGTCCAATGGCAAAGTTGACTCCAAACGGGTTAGTTGTGCGAGCTTTCACCCGATTAATCTCACGCTTTAGTTCTTCTGCTGAGGAAAGAGACATCGCCGTAATTTGCCCAAGACCTCCCGCCTCTGAAACAGCTGCTGCCAATTCCGAATATGCTAAGTAAGCCAGTCCACCTTGAATGATAGGATATTTTATACCGAGTAACTTTGTAAGTCTCGTTTCCAAATGATCTCCTCCTTTTCTATAAAAGCGTACCACATCATGATGATAAAGTTTGTCGATTTAAAAGTGAATTGAATTGTACTAAATCTTTGCTTTCAGCCTCATTTTTGATATACTCAATTTTGTTTTATACTTTTTGCATTATTATCGAAAAATGAGGTGAACCTGTTGTCACGACAACATCTTACTCCGTTGTTCACCGGTGTTCGTAATCACGCCGAAAAACAACCTATTCAATTTCATATTCCAGGTCATAAACAAGGCAAAGGCATGGACCCTGATTTTAAAAATTTCATTGGAGAAAATGCGCTCTCAATTGATTTGATAAATATCGAACCTTTAGATGACCTACACCACCCACACGGAATAATAAAAGAAGCTCAAGAATTAGCTGCTGAAGCTTTTGGAGCTGACCATACCTTTTTTTCCGTACAAGGCACAAGTGGAGCAATTATGACAATGATTATGTCCGTATGTGGACCCGGCGATAAAATTATCGTACCTCGAAATGTTCATAAATCAATTATGTCAGCTATTATTTTTTCAGGAGCGACTCCCATTTTTATTCATCCTGAAATTGACCCTAACTTAGGAATTTCTCACGGAATTACAACAGATTCAGTAGAAAAAGCCCTTTCTGCACATCCTGATGCTAAGGGACTTCTTGTCATTAATCCAACCTATTTCGGTATCTCTGGTAACTTGAAAAAGATTGTAGAGATTGCTCATTCTTACGATGTTCCTGTACTGGTTGACGAGGCACACGGAGTTCACATTCATTTTCATGACCAACTCCCACTTTCAGCTATGCAAGCAGGTGCTGACATGGCTGCAACTAGTGTTCATAAATTAGGCGGTTCAATGACTCAAAGCTCGATATTGAATGTGAAAGAAGGGCTTGTTTCGCCTAAACGAGTTCAATCAATTATTAGTATGTTGACTACAACTTCAACATCTTATTTATTACTTTCTTCGTTAGATGTAGCTAGGAAACAATTAGCAACTAAAGGTACATTCCTACTATCAAATGTGATTGATCTTGCTGAAACAACAAGATATCAAATTAATCAAATCGAAGGACTTTCGTGTGTCGGAAAGGAAATCTTAGGGACAAAAGCAACCTTTGATATGGATCCAACCAAACTGATTATTACAGTAAAAGACTTAGGGATGAATGGGCATGAAGTGGAAATGTGGCTAAGGAACCATTACTTAATTGAAGTGGAAATGTCCGACCTATACAACATCCTATGTATTGTCACCTTAGGTGACACACAAGAAAAGATGGACGCATTGGTAACAGCACTGAGTCATTTAGCAAAAGAACAATCAGCAAATGTAAAGAAACATGAAATCTCTTCTGTTAATGTTCCTGATATCCCAATGCTCGCTTTATCACCACGTGATGCTTTCTATGCGGAAACCGAAGTTATCCCGTTTAGCAAGTCAGCCGGGAGAATTATCGCAGAATTTATCATGGTCTACCCTCCTGGTATCCCAATATTGATTCCCGGAGAGATCGTAACAGTAGATAATCTAGCTTATATTGAGGAGAACTTAAAGAGCGGGTTACCAGTACAAGGCCCAGAAGATGCATCTTTCCAAACTTTAAGGGTAATTAAAGAACATAGAGCAATTAAATAATAGTCAAACTTCTTTTTGTAAAGTCATTGCCCAATACAAAAAGAAGGACTCATTTAGAGTCCTTTCAGAGCTACCTAGTCTAGGTAGCTTTTTTTATTAGATTTATTTATTATCTTTAGATTTAGAGTTTGTGTTGCAGTTATCACAGTTTCCTTTAGCATAAAGAGTCGTGACTTTTTCACCTTCAAACACATCGATAGCTTTGTTACACGATTGACAAACAATAATTCCCATTTTATAGTCATCTCCTTCATGCTTTGTAAGCGGTTTATCTTTCCTTGTTTTTATAATAATACATACTATTTATGAAGTCAATAACAATTTGTATGGCACATTAAACTTTTCCCCTAAAAAAATAGGACAATTCTTATCTTGTATGCATAAATGAGTCATACGATTAAGAATTATCCCTTATCGTTATCTTGAATTGAAAATTTCGTGTTGAACCTCAATAAATCTGCCTACCTCTTTAACAAAAACAAGATCATCTTCTGTTAGCAGATAATTTTCTTTTGGTATATGACCAACGATAATCCCTAACAAATGGTGATTTTGATAAAACGGCATGAATATCTTTTGCATTGCCTTTTCATCCAATACAACTAGTTTTCCTTTAATAGCAACAGAACTTAGAATACCGGCACCAAAAGGTATCGACCGATCGAGGTAACTAGGACCGGCACAAGCCTTCATTACAAAAGACTGCTCAGTTGTCTCATATATAGAAATTGATGAATTTTTTTTCATTCTTTTAGCAATCTCACGAGTAACCCCAAAATAAAAGCTAGGTAACGTTTTCACATGATCACGTACTAGTCCAAGCTCTAGTCGCAGCTCATCAAGAAATTTTGACTTATCCATCGAAGAGACCCCATCACAAGCTAGTTCATCTATATCTCTAGCTTATCACAAACGACTCAGTCGAAAGGTGTATCGTTATATCAATTTATGTCGAGTGACATATTGACTACCATATTTGCTCAAGTACTTCAATGACTTCACCTTCGTCTAAATACGTCCAAAATAATTCACCGTAAATGAAAAGATCTTGATGAAGATGCAGGCCGGCTTCATAGTTTTGGTCAACACTATCGCTTGTACCAGAATTCCCCACATAACCAATAATCGTAGCTCCATTTACTTTTGTACCTACTTGTATATCTGCAGGTATATCATGTAAGTGCGCGAAACGATTCATGACACCACCTTCATATTGAACCCACACTTGTCTACCTCTTAGTTTGTCAAATATATACTCTGGTGTTTCTCCTATTTCTGCCGCATAGGATAAATCTTTCTCTCTCTCTTCAGCTGAATGGTACTCAACAAAGTTATGATCTGCACGAACAACAACCCCTTCACCCATTGCATATACCGGTGTATCTGTAGAGATCCCTCCACCTGAAGCATAATCATACCAATCAATCCCTTCATGATAACCATTTCGGTACGGCCTAGGTGCTCCAGGTAAATGGCCAGGTATTTTACTCACCTCCGCACCTTTTATCGGTTTTTCGAGAAACGACAAATGATCAATAAGTTGCTCTACATTCAAGTCCTCAAGTTGAATAGCATTCACTTCCTCATTAAAGACTTGCTGTGTTTGGCCATACCATTGAAAGTGAAGAAGATCATCTACAATCGTAGTAGTAGCTCCAATCCCAACTTCTACAAACTGAGTTGGTAAAAATAGCTTCTCATTTGTAATTTTCAAATGTATTTCATCTGACGCGATGTACTCTCCATTTTTTTCAAGGACAGGAACACCATCAACTAAATAAAAGTTATCTTCATTTATCTGTAACTCTAGGGTACGATGAATCTGATCATACTTATAATCACCATTCAATTTTTCCACTAAATCATCGACTAATATAAACTTCTGCTCTCCATTCAATTCATGAAGTACTATCGTTTTTTGTAAATCTGATTGTTCTGCCAAACTCTGGATTGATTCATCTTCTTTTATTTGACTTTGGCAACTAGAAATAAAAATTAACAATCCAATAAGTACCATTTTCTTTACTTTCATCTAATCATCCTTTTGTTGTTTAATAGCTCTTACTTTTATTAACAACTTTTAAGGAATCAATACATAAAGATTCAGAAAATACAAAAAGAATGACATCTAAGCTTAACTATGCTTAAACAGTCATTCTTCTTTTGAGACCCCTATTTAACAATGTGACCTGGATCAATAATGACGAAACCTTTTTCCCTTAGACCATTTACGATCTGTTGTATTGCCTCATTTGTCCATTTACGATCGTGCATTAATAAGTTTGCTCCATCAGAAAGCAAAGGTGTGTGAACCATTATATTAGCTAATTCATCCGCATCTTGATATTCTGGTTCCCAGTCGTATCCATATGTCCAATTCATTTTAATCATGTCTTCTTTTTCAATTATTTTATCAGAGTGTATAGTATTAACTCCAAACGGCGCTCTATAAAATCTAGGTCGTATGCCAATTACTTCTTCAATTAAATCGTTTAACTCTACAATTTCTTTTTCTTGTTCTTCTGCTGAAAGCTGTCCCATATTGGGGTGATTCATTGTGTGATTACCTATTTCAAATCCTAACTCATAAATACGTTCGAGCCGGTCTCTGCCTTCTTCTGTTTGGATAAAATGACCATTCACAAAAAAGATTGCCCCAGCATCGAGCTCCTTCAATTGTTCAGCCATTTCAACACTATAATGTTCAGGGGCATCATCAATCGTTAATAAGACAATCTGTTTATCTGATTCTTGCTTTGAAACAACCCTCCAACTATTTGGGTCAATTTCATATTCCTCCTTACTATCTACAACATTTTCCGTCTCCTTTTCCTTCTTCTCTTCGACTTCCTCTTCAAATGGTTTAGAAGGCTCATTTAGTTCTTCGATTACAACCGAATTCTCTTGAGAAAACTTGTCATCCTCACTTAGTTGAACTTCTTCTGATTGGCATCCAAAAAGTAAGAATAATAAAATAATACCTATTTTCCGTTTCATATTACCATCCTTTCTCTCCACTTATACATGGGAGATTGTGTATAGAGATTTTTAATTTATCCAATACTATTAATTGAAACTTGAACCGGATTTATAAGGAGTATACTTATGAGAAATTGGATTGGCAGACGAGTCATTAAGACGGGACTGGCTGTATTCATTACAGTGATTATATGCCGAATTATTGACCTTCCCCCAACATTTGCAGTGATTACAGCCATCGTCACTACAGAGCCTACAGCAGCAGACTCCCTTAAGAAAGGGATGATTCGCCTACCAGCAGCCGCATTAGGAGCAAGCTTTGCCATAGCAGTTGAATTTATCTTTGGACAAAACGCTATCACTTATGCTCTTGTTGCGATGTTAACAATAATCGTCTGTTCAAAATTAAAATTAGATAAAGGAACACTTGTAGCAACGTTAACTGCAGTTGCAATGATTCCAGGAACAACCGATCATGCTATCTTTGATTTTAGTACGCGAATTTCGGGAACTTCAATCGGAATTCTCGTTTCCACTTTTGTTAATTTTTTTATTTTACCACCTAAATTCGGCCCCATTCTTGTTAAGAAGGTTGACGAACTCTTTATAGAAACAGCCATAAATTTCCGAGCCATTATCCAATCTCATTTTCAGGATGATCCAACCGATAAAACTAAGTATTATCGTCATTTGCATGAAGAATTAACAAAAGCATATCAATTAACTCAATTTCAACATGACGAATGGCGGTACAGACGTTCAAGTGAATTTGAGCGGCGGTCTTTTGATTATTTACAAAAAAAATTAAATTATCTACATCTCATCCTATTTCACATCGGGAAGATCTGTCATCTACGTTTAAATCAGACCTTATCCAAATCTGATGAAAAAATGATTTTATGTGCAATCGAATCATTTTGTACTATTTATAAGGATCGGTTCCACCAAGTAACAACCGACCATTATATTCACATTGAAGGATTGAAGAAAATAGGAAAGCACCAGAAAAAAGACGATACTTTTAGTGCTCAAATTTGTTATGAACTCCTTTCCCTTCATGATGTCACAATTGAACTTTCACAAATAACAGCAGATGAACGTAGATTTTCTATGGAGGAAATGAATTATCCTACCTACATATTTAAAAAACAATTGTCCTATGATTGAAACTAACCAATAAAGGGTAAATTATTTGCGAAGAATTAGCGAAATATGTTACGGTAGAACTTGTGTTTAAGACGAGAAAGGTAGTTGATTATGAAAAAAATTACACCTGTTTTTACAATTTCTGTAGCTATTGCAATAGTCTTTATTTTATGGGGAATCATTGCACCTAATAATCTAGAAGCTATAACGAGTTCAATTCAAGGTTTTATAACAAATGAACTTGGTTGGTTTTATTTATTAGCAGCTACAGGTTTTTTAATTTTTTGCCTTTATCTTATTTTTAGCCCTTATGGAAAAATTAAATTAGGTAAGCCTGAAGATAAGCCAGAATATAATTACATAACATGGTTTGCTTTTTTATTTACTGCTGGTATGGGAATTGGCCTTGTTTTTTGGGGTGTGGCAGAACCACTGTACCACTTCTTTGACCCTCCAACTGCAGAACCAGGTTCTAACCAAGCCGCAGGGGAGGCTATGCGTTATGCCTTTTTCCATTGGGGATTACATCCATGGGCTATCTACTCTGTTGTTGCACTAGCCTTAGCCTATTTTAAGTTTAGAAAAGATTCACCCGGAGTAATGAGTGCCGCTTTACAACCACTACTCGGAGAACGAGCTAATGGTAGTGCAGGAACTGCTATTAATGTGTTGGTTGTTTTCGCGACCATCTTTGGAGTTGCCACTTCATTAGGGTTTGGTGCAGCACAAATTGCCGCAGGTTTATCCTATCTGATTCCTGGTTTACAAACAATGAATCAAGTTCTCTTACAATTATTAGTCATCTTGGTCGTGACGGTTTTATTTATGGTCTCTGCTCAAACCGGTTTGAACAAAGGAATAAGAATCTTAAGTAAAACAAATGTATATTTAGCTATTACATTAATGTTATTTGTATTATTCGTTGGTCCAACTAGTTACATTATGGGTGTTTTCACTCAAGGAGTAGGTAGTTATTTACAAAATTTAGCAGGAATGAGTTTCAGATTAGATGTGTATAATCCTGAAACGACCTGGGTAGAAGGTTGGACGATCTTCTATTGGGCTTGGTGGATCTCTTGGGCTCCATTTGTCGGTACGTTTATTGCTCGTGTTTCAAAAGGTAGAACTATCAGAGAGTTTGTTGTTGGTGTTCTCGCGGTCCCTTCTGTCTTTGGTGCATTATGGTTCGCCGTATTTGGAGGAACTGGTATCCAAATGCAACGTGAAGGCACTGCGGATATCATGGATATTATGACAGACGGTGGAATGGAAGTAGCCCTATTTGCGGTCCTTGAACAATTCCCTTTAGGTCTATTGCTTTCTATTATAGCTGTTTTCTTAATTTCTTCCTTTTTTATTACCTCAGCCGATTCAGCAACGGTTGTGCTAGGAATGCAAACAACAAATGGATTATTGAACCCTCCTAATTCAGTTAAATTTATTTGGGGGATTATCATCTCCGCTACAGCTGCTGTGCTCTTATCCTCGGATAAGGGATTAGGAGCACTTCAAACCGCTGCGATTATAGCAGCACTTCCTTTCACGGTAATTATGATCATGATGGTTATTTCTTTAATGAAATCATTAAAAGCAGAAAAACCTACACTAGCCTCTGAAAAAGAGCGCATCATGATTGAACGTTATGAACTAAAGAAAGAAAGAGAACGATTAAAGGAAGAAAAACAAGCTTTAAAAAAAGAAAAAGCAGAGTTTAAAAAGAAAAAATAAAAAATTGCATACTTATAACCTCTTCAGTCTGACTCAAATAAATATTTGAGTCAGCTTTTTCTTTACAATTTCCTAAATATTTCTATTTCATTACAATTTTATTGCAATTATCTTTTGCTGTTTATTGCGTGATAAAATAAGTTATCAGATTGAAAACTAAGGAAGTGAATGGTATGGATAAGTATATCGAAATGATGATTATAAGCTCGATGCTTTTTTTAAGTTCCTGTTTTCCGCAAGCGTCATCGATAGAAAATCCGATAAGTCAAGATCAAGAACAAACCATTACAGTTTTATTTTCTGATTCCTCTAATTTACATGAAGAAAAAACATATTATGATGCCTTATTAGAACTAAAACAAAAAGATCCCGTTAACGCTCCTTCCTTAATGATTATCGACTCAGAAGAAAGAGACGCTATCCGCTATTTTAATATTGAACAATTTCCTACTATGATCGTTCTTACAGGAGAAAAAGAAAATTTAAGGGTGGAAGGTTCCCTTACGAAAGATGAAATACTTGGGCACTTAAAAGAGGTTTTTCAAATAGAAAAAGATGCTGCAAGCCTCTCATCAAACAGATTATTTTCTAATACATACTGAACGTAAAAGAGGATGAAAAAATAGATTATATAAATCTATTTTTTCATCCTCTTTTTCTTAGTGCATTGGTTGAGAACCCACTCTATAATTTTCATAATATAACTTTTCTGCTTGACCTTTCATTTCGGCCCATGTCGAAAAGCCAGTTATTAAACGCAGATGATCTTCAGCTAAAAAAAGATGTTCCAAGTTATCTTCAGTCAAATCCCTTGTACCAACGATTTCTATGAATTGGTCCCAACTTTCTAAATGGGTGTATTTTTTCATAAATGCATCAGAGAAAAGCAATGGATATGGAATATTATGGAACGCATTAACAATTAACTTAAACAGATTATTTATTATTTTCGTCACCTAAAATCTCTCCTTATTGTTAATACCCTCAATCCCGATTAGACTACCATGTAATAACAATAATAAACCCATTAATCCTAGTTGTCAACTGAGTTTTAATAGGTTATTTCATCTACTTCAATGACAATTAAAAAAGCACCGCATTTCTGCGGTGCTGTCCTATTACTTAACGATGTGAATTGGTGTACCTAGAGCAACTTCAGCTGCTTCCATTGTAATTTCACCAAGTGATGGATGAGCATGGATCGTTAATGCAATATCTTCAGCTGTCATTCCAGTTTCAATCGCAAGACCAAGTTCAGCAATCATATCTGACGCATTCGGACCTGCAATTTGTGCTCCGATAACAAGGCCATCTTCCTTGCGAGTTACAAGCTTCATGAAACCATCTGTTTCATTAAGTGACAACGCACGACCATTAGCAGCAAATGGGAACTTAGAAGCAACAACATCAAATCCTGCTTCTTTCGCTTCCGCTTCTGTATACCCTACACTAGCAAGCTCTGGCTCAGAGAATACAACTGCTGGAATTGCTAAGTAATCAACCTCTGATTTTTCGCCTGCAATTGCTTCAGCTGCGATCTTGCCTTCATAAGATGCTTTATGAGCAAGTGGAGGTCCTTCAACAATGTCACCAATTGCATAAATATTTGATACATTCGTGCGGCATTGCTTATCAATTTTAACTACTCCACGTTCAGTCATCTCAACACCAATCTGTTCAAGACCAAGTTCGTCTGTATTTGGCTTACGTCCTACAGTTACTAAGCAGTAATCAGCTTCAAATACTTCTTCTTTGCCTTTTACTTCAGCAGTAACTTTCACACCAGAATCAGACTCCTCTACACCTTTAGCTAGTGCTTCCATCTTGAATTGTACTCCATTCTTCTTCAAACGGCGTTCAACAAGCTTGGCCATTTGTTTTTCAAAACCACCAAGAATTTGTTTACTACCTTCAAGTACAACGACTTCTGCACCCATATTAGAGTAAGCTCCAGCTAATTCCATACCGATGTATCCACCACCGATAACAACTAACTTCTTAGGAACTTCTTTAAGTGAAAGTGCTCCAGTTGAGTTGATTACTCGTTCCGTATATTTAAATCCTGGGATCTCAATTGGACGAGAGCCTGTAGCAATAATACAATTTTTGAAGTTGTATGTTTGCGCACTTTTCTCATCCATAATACGGACAGAGTTTTCAGAAGCAAAATATGCTTCTCCACGTACGATTTCTACTTTATTTCCTTTAAGTAATCCTTCAACTCCACCTGTTAATTTCTTAACAACTGAAGCTTTCCATTCTTGAACTTTTTCAAAGTTAATTGAAACGTTTTCTGCAATAATACCCATATCATCAGAATGCTTAGCATTATGATAACGATGTCCAGCAGAGATTAAAGCTTTAGAAGGAATACAACCAACGTTTAAACAAACGCCACCCATTTCTCCTTTTTCTACAATTGTTACTTTTTGTCCTAGTTGCGCTGCACGAATTGCTGCAACATAACCTCCAGGACCTGAACCAATAACAAGCGTATCTACCTCATGTGCGAAATCTCCAACAACCATGTACTACCCCTCCATTAATAATAATTGCGGATCATTTAATAGACGTTTCACGTGGTTTAATGCATTCTGAGCTGTAACGCCATCAATTAGACGGTGGTCATAACTTAAAGATAATGCTAACACTGGTGCAGCTACGATCTCACCATTTTTAACAACTGGCTTTTCTTCAATTCGACCAATACCTAAAATAGCTACTTCTGGGTGATTAATAACAGGTGTAAACCAAAGTCCACGAGCAGAGCCAACATTTGAAATTGTGGCAGATCCGCCCTTCATTTCTGCACCACTAAGTTTACCATCACGAGCTTTCGCTGCCAACTCATTAATTTCATCAGCAAGAGCAAAGATCGATTTACGATCTGCATCTTTTACTACTGGAACGAATAAACCATGCTCTGTATCAGCAGCAATTCCGATGTTGAAATACTTTTTGTATACAATTTCTTCGTTTACATCGTCAATAGAAGCATTAAGCGCAGGGAACTTACGTAATGCAGCTGTCAAAGCTTTTACGACATATGGTAAGTAAGTTAATTTTGTACCTTGTGCCGCAGCCATTTCTTTGTACTCTTTACGATGTGCAACTAAGTTAGATACTTCAATTTCATCCATGTGAGTAACGTGAGGAGCTGTATGCTTAGAGTTCACCATTGCTTTTGCAATTGCTTTACGTACTCCTTTAAGAGGTACACGCTCCTCAAGCTCTCCTACAGGAATTGCTACAGGCTCAGCTTTTGGTGCTGCTGTTTGAGTTGAAGTTTCTTCTTTCACTTCTGCTTGAGCTGTCTCTGCTTGAGCACCACCGTTAAGGAATGCGTCGATGTCTTCTTTTAGTACACGTCCATTCTTTCCAGTAGCTGTAACTTTATGAATCGCTACACCTTTTTCACGAGCATATTTACGAACAGAAGGCATCGCTATTACACGAGCATCACTATCAACGTCATCGTTAGCTGTATCCGCTGCAGGCTCAGATGATTTAGCTACTTCTTCCTTAGCAGGTTCAGACTTAGCTTCTTCTTCTGGCGCACTCGTTTCTTCGGCTGGGTTAGCATCTCCAGCATCAATAGTTAATAGAACATCACCAACGATACTAACAGTTCCTTCTTCTACTTTAATATCAAGAACTTTACCGTCAACAGGAGATGGAATTTCTACTACTGCTTTATCATTTTGTACTTCAAGAAGAATATCATCTTCTTTAATTTCATCACCTGGTTTTACAAACCATTTTACAATTTCACCTTCGTGAATACCTTCACCAATATCAGGCAATTTAAACTCGTATGCCACTTGAAGTGCCTCCTTTAATTAAACAGTTAAATTAGTTGAAAAGGAAAGACATCCATCTTTCCTTTTCATACATGTCTATAAAGTCATAATCGTTCTAATTAAAAGTTGATAACTTTCTTAGCTGTTTCGATAATTCCTTTGTAGTCAGGTAACCATGCATCTTCTGCCGCTGCAAAAGGATAAATTGTATCAGGTGCAGCCACACGTAACACTGGAGCTTCCAAGCTAAGAATGGAACGCTCTGTGATTTCAGCTACAACATTAGCAGCGATACCAGCTTGCTTTTGTGCTTCCTGAACTACAATTGCACGATTAGTCTTTTCAACAGATGCAATAATTGTATCAATATCAAGTGGACTGATTGTCATAAGGTCGATTACTTCAACATCAATGCCCTCTTTTTCTAATTCTTCTGCAGCTTTAAGTGAAGAATGGACCATTGCACCATATGTAACAATAGTTAAGTCTTTTCCTTCTCGCTTAATATCCGCTTTCCCTAATGGAATTGTGTACTCTTCTTCAGGTACTTCCGCACGGAAAGAACGGTATAACTTCATGTGCTCCAAGAAAACAACCGGATCGTTATCACGAATTGCAGAAATTAATAAACCTTTAGCGTCATAAGGAGTGGAAGGGATTACTACTTTCAAACCAGGCGTTTGAGCAACTAATCCTTCTAAGCTATCTGCATGCATTTCTGGTGTTTTAACACCACCACCAAATGGTGAACGAACAGTAATAGGTGAAGTTAATTTACCACCTGTACGATAACGCATACGGTTCATTTGGCCAGCAACTGAGTCAAACACTTCAAATAGGAAACCAAAGAATTGGATTTCCATAACCGGACGGAAGCCAGTTAATCCTAGTCCAATTGCTAAACCACCAATACCAGATTCAGCTAATGGCGTATCAAACACACGCTCTTCTCCGAATTCTTTTTGTAGACCTTCAGTCGCACGGAATACACCACCGTTTTGACCAACGTCTTCACCAAACACAAGAACATCTTCATTATTCTTAAGCTCATTACGCATCGCATCCGTAATTGCTTGAATCATAGTCATTTGTGCCATGAGTTACTTCGACTCCTTTGCTGTGTATTCTTCCATTTGCTCGCGAAGATTGTGTGGTAAATCTTCGAACATGAACCCTATTAGGTCCGTTACTTTTTGTTTAGGAGCACTATCCGCTTGTTTCATTGCTTCTTTGATATCTTCTTTAGCTTTTTCAACGACTTCATTTTCTTTTTCTTCTGTCCAAAGACCTTTCTTTTCTAAGAACTTACGGAAACGAACAAGTGGATCTTTCTTTGTCCATTCATCGTCTAAGTCTGAAGAACGATAACGAGTTGGGTCGTCACCAGCCATAGTGTGTGGACCATAACGGTATGTCATTGTTTCAATTAGAGTCGGACCTTCTCCAGCAAGTGCACGTTCACGAGCTTGCTTCGTTGCCGAATAAACAGCTAGAACATCCATTCCATCTACTTGAATTCCTTCAATACCAGCAGCAACAGCTTTTTGAGCAATTGTCTTTGCTGCAGATTGCTTTTCAACCGGTACTGAAATCGCAAAACGGTTATTTTGAACAATAAATACTGCTGGAGCATTGTACGCACCCGCAAAGTTCATTCCCTCGTAGAAATCACCTTGTGAAGCACCGCCATCACCAGTATAAGTAATCGCAATATTATTTTTACCTTTACGCTTAAGTCCAAGTGCAACCCCAGCAGTCTGGATAATTTGAGCACCAATAATAATTTGCGGGAATAAAATGTTTAACCCATCTGGAAACTGACTTCCAGCAAAGTGACCACGTGACCATAAGAACGCTTGATGTAATGGTAAGCCATGGAATACGATTTGTGGAATATCACGGTAACCTGGTAGGATCCAATCATCCTTATCTAAAGCGAATTGACTTCCTAACATTGATGCTTCTTGTCCAGCTACTGGCGCATAGAAACCAAGACGTCCTTGTCTGTTTAATGAGATTGCACGTTGATCCCAAATACGTGTATAGACCATCCGTCTCATAATCTCTTGTAAATTCTCATCACTTAATTCAGGCATTGCAGCTTCGTTAACGACTTCGCCTTCTTCATTTAAAATTTGGAACGTTTCGAATTGCTCCTCAACTTGTGCTAACGTTTTTGTACTCACTACCTTCACCTCTTCCTTTCGAATAAGAAATCACTCATACGTTTTACATGATTGTTATTAATTTGTATAAAGCTATTTGACAAATCTCACAAATAGGTTACCCAAAGTATACTTATCCATAACCTTTTAATAAAGAAAACGCTAGAGAATTTCGCTTTTGTAAAAGAACACTTTATCTGTATTAGTCATTCCAGAAAAAAAGTAATACAACACTGTTCACGGATTTAAGTCTACATTATTTACATAAATCCCGTCAATCCTTTTGACTCAGGAATTTGTAAATCCTTTCATTCTTACCTTTTTCAATATTAAGAAAAAAGTGTTATACTACAATCTATAACAATATTAGTACAGTTCAATTTATTTCTCCATAAAAAAAGCTTAACGTACTATTGATACTGTACGTTAAGCTCAGCGGTTTCATAAAAGTCTTTCTTTAATTGGTTGTATGTATCTGTGGATTCATTAAAAGCTTCTTTCTTTTTTTCGACCTCTACATATAAGTCATTAATGATGTCTATTTGATCTTGAAGTTCTTCAATACTTAGTTCCTCATCTTTTAAAAGTTCAAATAATACTTTATCTTCATGAATTGTTTTCATATAAGTATCATGTAATTCAGAATAATGATCAAATCTTTCCTGCATACTTTCCTTTAATGATTGAAACAGTTCCTCTAAAGATTCATCCTCAAAAGAATCTACTTCTTCTTCTATTTTTTTAAATTCATCAAAACTTTCTTCTATACTTGCTTTTTCAGCAGTAACCATTCCCTCTCTTGCTTCAATAGAAGAAATGGCTTCTTCAACTAACTCAATAATCTGATCCATTTCATTTAAACCTAACGCTATAATTTCGTCAAAAATTTCACTTTCTCTTAATTCAGCTTTTTGTAGAGGTTCTTGTTGTTTTTGAAAAGGCTCTTCAAGTTCTACAGCTGTCTCCAAATGTTGGTAAACAATTTCAGCCGGTTGTTCTTTACAAGCTGTTAATGTTAGTAAAGCTAAAGTTAATAGAATTATTAACCAAATTTTACCTTTCACTTTTGTTCCCCCTAACTCACTTATACATATCACACATATACACTAATCCAATAACTGTAAAATAACAACATTTTTTTACTCCATTCCGTTGCTATTATATGAATGCCTTCTTGTGAATATGAGCCTGTCCAGAAAATAAATAAAAAAGAATCCTGAAAAATGGGCATTCATCCAACCACCCTTTTGGATTTTGCATAATGTAGTTAGTGAATCGCAGCCAATGCGGTGCCTAGAATTAAAGGAGGAATGTAAAATGTACGGATATGGATACGGTACAGGACACGTTGGAGGATTTGGATGTTGCACTGACCCTTGTGGGTATGGTTACGGTGCTCCAGTAGTTGGAGGCGCTTATGCTCCAGGTGCAGGTGCTGGTAGAGGTTTCGCGTTAATCGTGGTACTTTTCATCCTGTTAATCATTGTAGGTGCTTCTAAGTTCGGTCACTGTTAAGAGGATACGAAAAGGAGTTAGGGGAATCCTTAGCTCCTTTTTTTCTAATTTCATTTACGATTGTTATAATACTACTTGATATTTTATTTAATTATTTTTAAAGTAAACTTATCGAATAAAGGAGTGAATACATATGTTAACTATGAAAGACATCGTAAGAGAGGGAGATCCCGTTCTTCGCAAGGTCGCTGAAGATGTCACTCTTCCTGCCAGTGAAGAAGACAAAAAGACACTTCAAGAAATGTTACAATTTGTTATTAACAGTCAAGACCCTGAGCTTGCAGAGAAATACGATCTAAGACCCGGAGTAGGTGTTGCCGCACCACAAATTGGTATTTCAAAAAGAATGTTTGCTATTCATGCAACAGATGAGCAAGATAAATTATATAGCATGGGCTTGTTTAACCCTAAAATCATTAGCCATTCTATTGAAGAAACTCACTTAGAAGGCGGAGAAGGTTGTCTCTCGGTTGATAGAGATATCCCAGGGAACGTTCCGCGATATTCTCGCATTACTGTGAAAGGGACAAACTTAGAGGGTGAGGAAGTTACTTTACGATTAAGGGGGTTCGTAGCAATTGTCTTCCAACATGAACTTGATCACCTAAACGGGATTATGTTCTACGATCGAATAAATGAATTTAAAGATAAATTAAAAAGAGAACTACCTAATTTGAAAGGATGACCCTGCTTTTTGGGTCTTTTTCTTTTTATCCAAATTTTACCTTGAACAGACGTTTCACAACCAACACATACTATTCATACAAACCTTGAATTTTCAATTAGATAAAATGGATAAATATGATGAGAAAGGTGTGAAACATCTATGTTACGTAAATGGAGAAAAAAACTTGTAAAAGGCTGTAAAAATTTGCTTCCAAAAAGTCGATTAGCTGAAGTTTAAAAGATGCTTTTAACGTTAATAATTAGCGATTAGAGATAAGAAGGGGCATTTAATTATCGCTATATAAAAGAAAAACATGAAATACGGTGACATTTGCTTTATAATGAAAATATAACCAATGGTAAGGAGAGGTAATAGCATGATTTTTAAAGTTTTTTTTCAAAAGAATTCTTCTCAGGTTCCGGTGCGTGAATTAACGGAATCTATTTATGTAGAAGGTGAAAGTGAGGCTGACGTTCGTAAGAAATTAGCTTCACGTAACTACAACATCGAATTTGTTACATCAATCTCTGGGGCTCATCTGGAATATGAACAATCACAAGATTCATTCGCTGTGGAGTCTATATAATTCATGAAACAAGTGAAGAACAATCAGACAGCAGTTTTTGCCTTGGGCGGTTTAGGTGAGATCGGCAAAAATACGTACGCTGTTCAATTCCAAGATGAAATTATTTTAATTGATGCCGGAATAAAGTTTCCAGAGGACGAGCTTCTTGGCATTGATTACGTTATTCCTGACTATACGTATTTAGTCAAAAATGAAGACAAAATAAAAGGGCTTTTCATCACCCACGGTCATGAAGATCACATTGGCGGAATCCCATATTTATTAAGAGCGGTGAATATTCCGATTTACGGCGGTAAATTAGCATTAGGTCTTTTAAAAGGCAAGTTAGAAGAACACGGTCTATTACGGAAAGCAAAATTACATGAAGTTCATGAAGACCAAATTGTGAAATTTACAAAGACCTCCGTTTCTTTTTATCGAACAACTCATAGTATTCCTGAGGCTTTTGGGATCGTTGTCAAAACACCTCCAGGTAACATTGTTCACACTGGTGATTTTAAATTCGACTTCACTCCAGTAGGAGAACCGGCAAATTTAACAAAAATGGCAAAGATCGGTGAAGAAGGCGTTTTGTGTTTACTATCTGACAGTACAAATAGTGAGATCCCAGAATTCACAATGTCCGAACGTAAAGTTGGAGAAAGCATCACAAATATTTTCCGAAAAGTAGATGGACGAATTATATTCGCTACATTTGCATCAAATATTCATCGTCTACAACAGGTTGTCGAAGCAGCTGTTCAGAACGGTCGTAAAATTGCGGTATTTGGCCGAAGTATGGAAAACGCATTAAACATCGGCCAAGAACTTGGTTATATCAGTGCACCTAAGTCAACTTTTATTGAACCATCACAAATTAATAAGCTACCAGACAATCAAGTAACTATTTTATGTACTGGAAGCCAAGGTGAGCCAATGGCAGCACTTTCTCGCATTGCTAGTGGTACTCATCGCCAAATCCAAATCATCCCTGGTGACACGGTTGTATTTTCTTCTTCCCCTATTCCAGGTAACACTTTAAGTGTCAGCAAAACGATAAATCAGCTTTACCGTGCTGGTGCAGATGTTATCCATGGCTCTTTGAGTGATATACACACTTCCGGACACGGTGGACAAGAAGAGCAAAAGCTTATGCTTAGATTAATGAAGCCACAGTATTTTATGCCTATTCACGGCGAGTATCGCATGCTGAAAATGCATATAAAATTAGCAGAAGACTGCGGTATCCCTGTAGAAAATAGCTTTATCATGGATAATGGTGATGTTTTAGCTCTTCACCGAGATGAAGCTGGCGTTGTAGGAAAAATCCCTTCCGGTTCCGTTTATGTTGACGGGAATGGTATAGGCGATATTGGAAACATCGTATTACGTGACCGTCGAATTCTTTCTGAAGAAGGTCTTGTTGTCGTCGTAGTGAGTCTTAATATGAAAGAATTTAAAGTTACGGCTGGTCCAGATTTAATTTCTCGTGGGTTTGTGTACATGAGAGAATCTAGTGACTTAATCCATGAGGCGCAAAAGCTATTAGCCAATCATTTAGACTCAGTCATGGAAAGAAAAACAACTCAATGGTCTGAAATTAAAAATGAAATAACAGATCTATTAGGACCATTCTTATATGAACGAACAAAAAGAAAACCGATGATTTTACCAATCATTATGGAAGTTTAAAAAAGGAGGCAGATAGCCTCCTTTTTATTTATCATCCACATCGATCTTTCTCTCTTTATCTAAATCAATGGATAATAAGTACTGTATTAAAGCATCCTGTTCTTCTTTTGAGAAACCACTTTTTTGATCAACCCAATACATATGACCTTCTCCTGTACTGTGAGAAGCTTGTAATTTTCTAGATTGTTTATTTGCAGTTACTACCTTCTCTCTTAATTCTCGATCAATCATCGCTAACAAACTATTATAAGGATCTGGCTCTATTCCCTTTTCAAATGTTCCAGCAAGTCCTATTTGTGTTGAAACGTCTGTTCCGATAGATACTCCACCTTCATGCAAGTAAGGGGCAGAATATTTCAAGCCTACTAAGCCCTTCACTTTATAGCCTCCGTTTGAATGATACGCTAATGAAAGTTCCACTTGTTTTTTATCCAAATGATTTGTTGGAATTTTTATTTTTTCGACATCTTCCGGAACCGGAATCGGTGTATCCAAAGGATAGAACCAAGGCTCCATTGTTAGCGATTGCGCATCCTTAAAGGCAAGTGCTCGCGACGGCTCAGTTCTTAACTCTTCAACTGGAATAATAAGATGATTCGTTCTCGCCTCTCCCGCATGACAAGTTATACACCCTGCTTTAGTAAACACCTCTCTCCCTTTACGTTCGGTCGCTGAATACGAACTTTCATTCTCCAAAGGCGGTTTTAAAGCATTTTGATAAGCCGAGATGGCATTTAACTCTTCCAAAACTGTATGTCCCTCTGATCCGATAACTGTTCCATTAGGGGTAAATAGTGATACATTGGGATACGTTGGTGGTCGAATCATGTCATTGAAACCAGGTACCGTATCATTATCATCTATTTGACTTAACCAATCAGCAGGCCCCTTCTCCCTTTGATGATGATAACGGAATTCTGGATTTGCAGCATTCTGCAAAATTGTACCGATATACCTTTCTTTATCAATCTCAAATAACGCCTCACTTTGATCCGCCTGAGCAAGCAAGTCGGAATTTTGAGCGTGAACATTATTATTCAAAGCCGTCAACCCTTTAAAAGAACCCACTGAGGCAAAACCATTCCAGCCATAAGGATGATCACCTAATGTAAAGGAATCCGGAATCTGACTCGGATTATTAACTAAGTCCATGGTTGAGTCAAAATTCCCCTTTGACCACGTTAACAAATCACGGTCTACCGCCTCTTCCATTTTTTCTACATTTGGTAGCGCAATATATTCCCCTTTGCTTTCTTTCTCCTTCATCCATTCTTCCTCTTCTATATAAGCTTTTAGCTTATCTGCATCAACAGCCGTGTTTGTAAAATATGCAGTTGAATTGGAAGCTAGAGCCAACAATAGTCCAGCATCAAAATTGGCATTCGGAGCACCCTCTATGACTAACCCTAAATCACGATCCACTGTCGCATGACAAGCAGCACAGGTGATTCCTGCTTTTAAACGGCCATCTTTAAACTTAATAGGCATTCCAAGTGGGGCGAATCCTCCCTTCGGAACATCTAGGCCCGTCTCAATCATTTCCCCTTTTTTAAAATGACGACCACCTACAACAGCATCTTTGGCAATCTCAACTTTTAAATTATCCGTTCCTTCCTTCCTTGCAGAAAGAACTGCTTTAGCAATGTTCCCAACTGATAACGGACCATCCAAAACCCCTAAAACATCTGTTATATACTCTTCATTATTAAACGTTTCGTTAAAAAATAACTTTCTTCCTTCATTAATAAAGCTCTCATCTATCTTTACAGCACCGTTATGTAAAGTTAAATCCTTTTCATGTAACTTACCTGCTTCTTCTTCCGACAAAGCTAGCCCCCATATATCATATCCTGTAATGTCATTCATCTGATGTTTTATTGGGTGATTCAACGTCTGCTTGACTGACGGAATCTCTGCATAACCAGGTTCAATTACATTTACTATTGAATAACCTACTACGATAAAAAGCACTATGCTTATCCCTATTAAAAAGCGTCTCCACATTTGAATACCTCCCTAACCGTGTTCTATTAATTAGGATGATTCAAACAGATTTGCTCTATCCAAACAAAAAGGTAAAGCAGTTCATTCATTAAACTACTCCACCTTTATATTCTACCTATTCATTGAACAAACGGCGCCATGTTTGCGGTCCAACAATTCCATCGATAGTAATACCTTCTCTTCTTTGGAAATTTCTTACCGCTCTTTCCGTAAGGGGGCCATAAATACCATCAACTGTTACATTTAAAGCTCGTTGAACTCTTTTCACATCTTCTCCTCTAATAAAAGGAGTTTGAACAGATAATAATCGTTGATAACGAATTCCAGATGAACCATTCATGCGATCTAACGCTCTCCATGTTTGTGGTCCAACAATCCCATCAACCGTTATGCCTTCTCTTCTTTGAAATTCTCTCACACGAGATTCTGTTTCAGGACCAAAGATACCATCTGTAGCGGCCCCGACTTTTTGCTGCACTTCTTGTACATCTGCCCCTCTCATCATTGGCGAAAGCAATCGAAGCATTCTTCTCGTTTCACTTTGATACATTTCCTCTCGTTCGTCCGGTTCATCGGTTGGAGACCCATGTTCAGGCTGTTCACCAGTATGTTCAAAATCTCTGAGAGCTCGCCTCGTTTCTGGACCTACAATTCCATCCACAGCAACCGATGCTGTTCTTTGAAACCTCATAACCGCGTCTGCCGTCTGCGGTCCGAATATCCCGTCAATAGGTCCCGGGTTAAACCCTAATTCGTCTAACCTCTCCTGAAGAGCACGAATATCATCTCCTTGATCCCCCCGTGTTAAAAGAGTTCTTTGCCTAGCTCCTGCAACATATGTTGTCGTCGGCGCTGGAATTGGTGATAATTCAGCACCCTCTTCTCTTAACCAACTTCGAAAATTCTGCATATTAATAGAAGGACACGGCTTCCACGAATAACCTGGAAATTCTATATGCCCCCAAACATTTTCAACCGGTATATTTAATTGGTCCATTAAACTTCTTGTTAAATTTAGAGTTGAACGGCGTTGGGCCTCGGGCAGTGATTGCGTTCTAAAATCACCAACCATACAAATACCAACAGCAAAGCTATTACTATTTCCAACGTGATAACTAACTACTTCTAAATCATGGCATAAACTAATCGAACCATCTCGGTCAACAACATAATGATAACCGATCCCTGGCCAACCTAATTGATTCACATGATAACGAGCAAAAGCCTCTGCGCTCCCTGATGTGGTAGCACTATGATGAATCGCTATGTTTCTAATAGCACTTCTAGCTCTTCTTCTATATGACCGAGAACTGCTCGAAGCTAACGAACGTCGTTTATCGATAATATTCATTATTATCACCTCAATAGATATATATATGTCTACTAAGGGGAAGTTGATGTTTGACCAAAATAAAAAGGACGATCCTTAGATCATCCTTTAAACGAATAAGACTATTCTTTAATACCAAGAACTCGGTTAACACGTTTCGTTAACATTTTCATTCCGCCACCGCCAGCTTGGAAATGACGCAATTGTCCTTCTTCATCAAATACATAATATGCAGGCACATACTCATTTTCAAAAGCATCTGTAAGCTTATGCTCATCATCAACAAAAATCGGCTGAGTAATTTCGTGTTCTGCTGCGACTTTCTTAATTTCTTCTAAATCTAAATCTTTTTCAGATCTTGGCATGTGAACAGCAATAACGTTTAATTTATCTTTATATTGATCACGAAATTCGTTAACATTCGGCATAGCCTCTTTGCATAGTCCACAACTAATTGACCAGAAATGAATTAAAGTTGGTTTATCTCCTACAAGGTCACTTTTTGAAACTTCTCCGTTTAACCAAGTTGAAGCCCCTTCTAATTCAGGCATTTGCGATCTTAATTTTAATGCCATGTTTATCATCCTTCCTTTTATGTTTATGTTATCCGATAAAAAAAAGTCTAACATTGCTGCTAGACTTCTTTATATTATCTGCCTTAAACGTTAAGTGTTTTTTGACCTGGCTTCCAGTTAGCTGGGCAAAGTCCACCAGTTTGAAGAGCTTGAAGCACACGAAGAGTCTCATCTACATCACGTCCAATGTTGTTGTGGTTAACAACAGAGTACATTAACTCTCCTTCTGGACTGATGATAAATAGACCACGAAGTGCAACACCTTCTTCTTCAATTAAAACGCCATATTCACGTGATACAACATGGTTTGTGTCAGCTGCAAGTGGATACTTTAACTCACCAAGTCCATTGTCTTCACGAGCTGTGTTAATCCATGCTTTGTGAGTATGAACAGTGTCAGTAGATACTCCAATTACTTCAGCATCTAAATCTTCAAACTCATCATAGCGATCACTTAATGATGTGATCTCAGTTGGACATACGAAAGTGAAATCCATTGGGTAGAAGAAAAGAACTGTCCATTTGTCGTTCTTCATATTCTCTTCAAGGCTCACCTTTGCAAATTCTTTGTTCGGCATTACTGCATCCATTTCAAAACGGGGTGCTTGCTTAGCAACCATACGCTTGTCTGTCATATGTACAACCTCCTAAAAAATTAAAAATCTCTACAGCCGTCATTATAAAAGAAGTTTTATTACTAGTCAATATTAAATAAGAATTAGACTAAATAAAAACTGTGAAAATATCTTACAAAACCTAGTATCTCCACACATTTTTATAATAAACGACTTGTACATAATAAATTATAGCAAATTCTTCCGTGATAAAGCGACAAATATGCTCATCATTCTCAATTGATTTTCGACATTTGAGGGATCTTCGTTTTTATGCTAGGATTAACCTCTAAAGAAAGTGGGTATTTAACATACATAATTCCGTTTCTACGGAATTTACGTAACGATTTATTTAGGGGTGATATGATGGAACAATGGTTAAATCAATATTCAGGAGGAGAGTTTCTCATAGGTCTAGCTACGAGTATTGGCCAAATTATAATAGCGATATTAGCTTTCTTAATAGCTAAGTCTATTGGTAATCGATTAATTAGTGGCAGCTTCTCTAAAATGGAACAACAACGAGGGATGTCACCAGGTAGAGTAAAAACACTAGCAAAGTTAACAACTAATGCCTTTTCTTATGTTTTAATTTTTGTTTTCATAACCATTATCATAAGTATTTTTGGATTAGATGCAACAGGACTTATTGCAGGTGCTGGTGTTGTTGGTTTAGCTATTGGTTTTGGTGCACAAGGACTAGTTAGTGATGTCGTGACCGGCTTTTTCCTTTTACTTGAAAGACAAATAGATGTCGGGGATTATGTTACTACTGGCGGCGTAGATGGAATTGTTGAACAAGTCGGCTTAAGAAACACGCAAATTAGAGGATTTGATGGTACTCTTCACTTTGTTCCCAACCGCGCGATTAGCAATGTTAGTAACCATTCACGAGGAAACATGCGAGCATTGGTTGATATGAGTATTTCTTACGATGATAACATAGACCAAGCGATAACAGTGTTACAAATAGCCTGCGATAAGTTAGCACTAGAAGATGAAGCAATTAAAGAAGGACCTAATGTTGTAGGTGTTCAAAGCTTGGGCGATTCCGATGTAGTCATCCGAATCATTGCAAAAACAGAGAATATGGAACAATGGGCTGTTGAACGCAAATTGCGCAAAGTATTAAAAGAAGCACTTGATGCTAACAACATCGAAATTCCATTTCCACATCAAGTATATATTGAAAAGAAGGAACAATAGACGTTTATAAAAATGTGTAAAGGGCGAGTTTAATACTCACCCTTTTTATTATTTATTGACCTACTTTTTGTTCTACTTGTTGGCAAACCTCTTGCGCCGTCATCCCATGTGCATTAATTACTGATCCTTTAATCGCAGCATCTTGTACACCCATAACGTTTTGGTCTTGTCCCGTAATAACGCAACAGTCACAACCTTGCGCATCTTGCTCTTGTTTTAACTGAACTACTTCATACCCTTTCGATTGTAACTCTTGCTGTACATCTGTTAAAGATTGCTCAACACCAATTCTTGGCATGTCTTTACCTCCGCTAAATAAAAGTGTTATATTTCATTATTAAAATCCCCAAGATAATGGCAAATATACGTGAAATTTGAAAAGAGTATGTAAAAAAACCACCTGCTTAAGCAGATGGTTCTAGCTAACTGTTTAAATAATCAATAATCGTCTCAACAGCCAAAGGTATCGCTTCTTCCTTTGGCTCTAATCTAGCATCATGCAATCCATATTGGCTATCGACTCCTAGCCAAAACATTAATCCAGGAATTTCTTCTAAAAAGTAACCAAAGTCTTCTCCCGTCATCGCTTCATCACAAATAATTAAATGCACCGATTCTTTTTTTTCTGCAAAACGGATGAAATCCTCAGTAACTTCCTTATCATTATATACTTGACAATAATTTGCGCCATAGTCAATGGTAATGGTACATTCGAACCCAACTTCAACCCCTTGGACAAGCGATTCTATTCGCTTCTTAATTTTTTTCATTGTTTCAATTGAGCGAGTTCGAATTGTCCCTTCTATTACCGCTGTATCAGCAATAATGTTTTGCTTTGTTCCACCCTTAATAACGCCAATTGTAATGACCCCAGCATCTAAAGGGTTTACGTTTCGAGCGACAATTGTTTGTAATTGGGTTACGAGATGACTTGAAGCAACAACCATGTCATTTGCCGTATGAGGATAAGCTGCATGGCCACCCTTCCCTTTTAACGTGATAAATAGTTCAGAAGTGTTAGCAAAAAGCAGTCCCACCTTCGTGGCAATCGTCCCAACTGGATATTCAGGAGCAATATGTAATGCTAGCATTTGATCTGGTTTCCACCTTCGAAACGGAGCTGATTCTAGCATTGGTTTAGCGCCTCCTGGCCCCTCTTCCGCTGGCTGAAAAATAAATAAGCAATTGTATTTAGGCTGATTGTAAGCCAAATAACTGAGAACACCTAAGGCAATTGTCATATGAAAGTCATGCCCACAGGCGTGCATCGCTCCTTTATGAAGAGACTGAAATTCTTCATAGGACGTCTGTTCAAGAATAGGCAAACCGTCAATATCTGCCCTATACCCCAACGTCCTTGTTGCATCTCTACCAGTGACATGAACAAAAATACCGGTTCTCCATGTTTCCACAGTCAAATATTGATTAGGTAATTTTGCAATTTTCTTCAATAGATAACGTTGTGTTTTCACTTCCTCGTACCCGAGTTCAGGAATTTGGTGTAAATCACGCCTTATTTTTATTAACTCATCAGCTTGAAACATTAGCATTCACCACAGCTTTAATCTTTTCTTCGAGCTTTTCTGTAAACAATTGTACTTCATCATTTGTTAGTGTTAATGGAGGTAGCAAGCGGATAATCGTATGTTGAGTAACATCGACCATTAAACCGTCTGTTAATAATTGACGTTGAATTTCTTTTACTTGTGATCCATCTAGATTCATCACAATTCCTAACATCATCCCCTTACCTCGTACATCAACAATTTGAGTAGGATATTTGGACTTTAGGTTATTAATCTGTTGATGTAAGAAATCCGCCACAACATTTCCTTTCTCCAACTGTCCGTTAACAAGTAATTCATCAATAACAGCATTTCCTAGTGCAGCACTTAAAGGAGAAGGACCAAACGTCGTCCCGTGATCACCAGGTTTAAAAAGATGGGCATAACGTTCAGCAACGATAATTCCACCAAGAGGAAGTCCTCCACCTATACCTTTTGCAAATAAAATCACATCTGGCTCAATGCCAGCATGTTGATACGCAAAAAACGTTCCGGTACGCCCTACACCCGTTTGAATTTCATCCATGCAACAAAGAACGCCATATTTTTTACATAGATTTGAAATTTCACGAAGATATTCCTCTTTTAGAGTAACAATCCCTCCGGAACCTAAAACAGGTTCTACAATCAGTGCTGCCGGGGAATGTTGCACCATTACTTCTTCCAAAGCTTCAACATTATGTGGTTCAACTTCAAAGACCGGAATGTCTGTTGCAGGAAAATCTTGATATACACCAGGTTGCCTTGTTAACTTCAATGCCCCTAGTGTACGTCCATGGAAGCTTCTTTTAAACACAACAACGCCATTGCGTTCAGTCGATTGTTCTTTTGACCATTTATGCACAAATTTCAGAGCCGCTTCAGTTGCTTCTGCACCCGAATTCGCAAAGAAAACTTTTCCTGTCACTGAATTTCTTACCAACTTTTCGGCTAAAACAATTGCTGGTTTATTATAAAAATAGTTAGAAATATGGAGGAATTTCTCCGCTTGTTGTTTCATAGCTTCTAAAATTGCCGGATGACTATGACCTAGTATATTAACGGCTAATCCCGTAAATAAATCCAAGTATTTTTTTCCATTTTCATCAAATAAATAATTGCCTTCACCACGATCAATTACAATTGGAAGACGTCCGTAAGTAGACATGATTGCTTGTTGGTCACGCTCTATCCAGTTTGACAACTCCTTTATCCCCCTTCTCTATATGTAAGGAAAGAGCTTTGTCGCAAAGGTATCCCTCTACAACAAAGCTGCTTGTCCCATTTATTACTTAGTTATCTTCATTTAAGCGTCTAAGCTCATGCTTAATTTCTGTTTTACCTTTTGTTTTTTCATCAATTTCTTTAATAACACGAGCCGGTGTACCAGCTACAACTGTATTTGCAGGTACATCTTCAATGACAACTGCACCTGCAGCAACTACCGCCCCTTTACCGATCGTTACACCTTCTAAGACAACACAGTTAGCACCAATGACAACGTCATCTTCAACCACTACAGGTTTTGCAGAAGGTGGCTCGATAACACCAGCTAGTACGGATCCAGCTCCAACGTGACAATTTTTACCTACGGTTGCACGACCACCGAGGACAACGTTCATATCAATCATTGTTCCTTCACCAATTACCGCACCAATGTTAATGCTCGCTCCCATCATAATAACAGCATTATCACCGATCTCTACTTGATCACGGATGATTGCACCCGGCTCAATACGAGCTTTGATGTTCTTCATATCTAATAACGGAATAGCAGAGTTACGGCGGTCGTTTTCAATCACAAGATCTTCTATTTGCGCTTCGTTTTCATTTAAAATCGGTTCAATAACACTCCATTCACCGAATAAAACCCCAACGTTTCCTGTAATAAATGCTTTCGTATCTGAACCAAAGTTTAATCCTTCAAGGTCTCCCTTA
The DNA here is from genome assembly GCF_002109385.1 of Halalkalibacter krulwichiae. Classification (NCBI taxonomy): domain Bacteria; kingdom Bacillati; phylum Bacillota; class Bacilli; order Caryophanales; family Bacillaceae; genus Halalkalibacter; species Halalkalibacter krulwichiae. Next base: position 2,858,295 of record NZ_CP020814.1, read on the forward strand.
ATATGTACTTTTACAGGTGTTTTCTTCTCACTTTTAGAGATAAATTGAATAATCTCATTTGCATCCATCATTTTCATGTTAGTTCCTCCTAATAACAATCTCTTCATTATGATAAAGATATCACATGAAAAATGCAATCAGAAAGGTAGAATTCTTTTAAATTCTTATGAATGAAAAGAGCATGTATTACCCCAATATCCATAACAATGAAGTTATTGTAATAATACTAAGCATCGTTGTAATAAGAGTCGTACTTGATACGAGCTTCGGCTTTGCATCAAATTGAACAGCATACATAACAATTGTTGCAGCTGAAGGCATCGCAGCTGACACAATTAATACTTTTGCAATTAAAGGGTCTAAAGGCAGCATAAAAGTAATTCCCACCGCGATTAATGGTGAAACGAGCAATCGTACGACTGTTGCATAACTTACCTTCCCCCACTCGAAATTCCCCCATTCAATCCTTGCTAACTGCATTCCTAAAATGATCATCACAGTCGGAATCGCAGCCTCTGCTATAATATCAACCGTAAGCATTAAATTAGGTGGAACCGAGTATGAAAAGACCTTTAAAAGGAGTCCTAAAATAACAGCGTAAGTTGCCGGCATTTTTAAGACTTCACGAAATGCAATCGAAACACCAGCTTTTCCTCTAGCTGCATAATACACACCAAAACAATTCATAATAATTGATTGAAGCACTAGAAAAATAACAGAATAGGCAAAAGCTTCTTCTCCATAGGCAAATAAAATAATGGGCGCCCCGTAATTCCCGGCATTCATAAACGCCGTTGATAAAATAAGCCCACTTTCTGTTGCTCGATCATACTTTTTTAATTTCGCATACACTTTATTTATAATGATCAGACTAAACAACAATAAAATGGAGAATATAATCATATACAAAGCTTGTAAGTTAATTTCAGAGTAATAGAAAGTTCGAAATACAAGCGAGGGTGTCATGATGTAAATAGCAACAGTTGACACAGCCTTTATATCAATTTTTTTCCATTTCTGAACAAAGAATCCTATTAAAAATACAAGTAAAACTGGAAATACAACCTGTATAAAAATATCCATATTCATCACTCCAACTCTTTTAAAACGTAAAACTGAAAGATTTAAATTCCATTATATACCTTGAAAATAGAGAGTTGAATAGATTTTTTTCATATGGATGTAATGTCTCATCACCTAAATACCGGTTGTAATATAACAGCCCCTGCAAAAATGCAGGGGCTGTACTGTTCTAATATGCTTATTGTTTTTGGAATTGCGCTTCCTCTGTAGAACCTTTCAGAGCTGTCGTAGACGATGTTCCTCCAGAAACCACTTGAGAAATTTCATCGAAATAACCAGTACCTACTTCACGCTGATGGCGAGTAGCTGTATAACCTTTCGATTCACTAGCAAACTCAGCTTGCTGTAATTCTGAATACGCACCCATTCCTCTCGTTTTGTATCCGTTAGCAAGTTCAAACATGCTGTGGTTAAGCGCATGGAATCCTGCCAATGTAACAAATTGGAACTTATATCCCATTTTACCAAGTTCAACTTGATACGTTTCAATTGTTTCTTTATCAAGATTAGCTTCCCAGTTAAATGATGGTGAACAGTTATAAGCAAGCATCTTTCCAGGGAATTTAGCATGGATTGCATCTGCAAATTGCTGCGCTTCTTCAAGTGAAGGCTTAGAAGTTTCACACCAAATTAAATCTGCATAAGGTGCGTAAGCTAATCCTCTAGCGATTGCTTGATCAATACCTGGATTTGTTCTGTAGAATCCTTCTGGTGTTCTTTCACCGGTAATGAATGGTCGGTCTGCCGGGTCGATGTCACTTGTAATTAAATCTGCTGCATCGGCATCTGTACGCGCAATAATGATTGTCGGAACACCACTAACGTCAGCTGCAAGTCTTGCTGCAGTAAGGTTTCTGATAGCCGTTTGCGTCGGAATCAGAACCTTACCTCCGAGGTGTCCGCATTTTTTCTCAGATGCTAATTGATCTTCGAAGTGTACACCACTAGCACCTGATTCAATCATCCCTTTCATGAGCTCAAATACGTTTAATTGACCACCAAATCCAGCCTCAGCATCTGCTACGATCGGAGCAAAATAATCAATGTCTCCTTCGCCTTCCATATGTTGAATTTGATCTGCACGTTGAAGTGCTTGGTTAATACGTTTAACTACGCTTGGAACACTATTTGCAGGATATAAACTTTGGTCAGGATACATTTGGCCAGCTAGATTTGCATCAGCGGCAACTTGCCATCCACTTAAATAAATCGCTTTCAATCCAGCCTTTACTTGTTGAACAGCTTGATTTCCTGTTAGTGCTCCTAAAGCATTTACAAAATTTTCTTCATTGATTAGTTTCCATAATTTTTCTGAACCTCTCCGCGCCAGCGTATGTTCAATTTGAACCGATCCTCTTAAACGAACTACATCCTCCCCAGTATATGGTCTCTCTATGCCACTCCATCTTGAATTAGTTGCCCATTGCTCCTCTAATAATCTCGCTTCTCTTTGTTTTGATTCGTTTGTCATGTTCATCTCTCCTCGTTTTTTAGTTTACTAGTTTCCCTGTTCTCTCTTGCTGTATTATTACAGTTTGTTTCTTATGAACTTATAATATAACAGCACTTTTGTATTTGCAACCATTTTTTTCTTTTTTTTGAATTATTTTTTTATTGAAATTTGAAATCCCTGTCACACTAGTGAATTTAGGCAAAATAAAAAGAAATAACTAGTATAACCAGCTATTTCTTAAATGTTTTATCGTTGTTTACTTTTTAACCAAACAAAAGATAACTCAGACTGTTCTGATACAGATTCAAACACGAGTTCATATTCATCTAAATCATATACATACATCCAAAAGTCATCCATCTCATTATAATCAATGCTATCAGGTGTCCCTAATAGCCGCTTTAGGTCTTTAAATGTTATACGTTCGTCCGAAATATCGCTTGCTATCGCCACACTTTTCTTTGTTTCAGGGTTAATAAAGAACGTAGCTTGACTGTACTCTAGGAAGATACCCCCCTCATAACTGCCTGTTGTTATTGGTACACCGAAAGATTCCCTAATGTCTTCTTCAGTTTCCCCTAATTTAGTGTTTGTAGGAATAAACACTCCGTCGTACCCTTTTTCAATCCACGAAAAAGATAAAAAGCTTTTTTGTTCAGAAGTACTTATATGTCCTGCTGTAAAATCCACTTGTTGTTCAACAATCATATTGCCTTGTCCACAAGCTGTTAACAAAAAGAATACTACAAATAATAACCATTTTTTTTGCATAGGACACCTACTTTCAAAAAACTTTCTCAATGTCATCCTTAACGAGGCCTTTATGTTTTATTCCATTTAGCATCAGATGATTCCTTGTTAAAATGAAAAGTTAAAAAAAAGATGACAAAAGGCCCTAGATTGTCTTTTGTCATCTTTTAGCAGGTTATGTCTTTTTCATTTCCGTCTTAAAGATCTTCAGGATCCCGATGCTCATCACAAGTAAGATAAAGGTTAACGGAAACGCACTTACAATAATCGCTGTTTGCAGCGCCTGCAAGCCTCCTGAAGCCATTAATACAATAGCAGATGCTGATAAAATAAGGCCCCATGATATTTTAATAAAATTTGATGGATTCATACTTCCTTCTGTCGTTTGCATCCCTAATACAAATGTGGCCGAATCAGCTGATGTAATGAAAAACGTCGTTATTAACAAAACGGTTACGACAGATAAGACTCCTCCAAATGGTAAATGCTCATAGACAAAGAACAAACCTGTCTCCAAACTTTGCTGTGCCACTTCTACTCCCTCAACTAAATCAAGATTAATACCTGTTCCTCCAAAAACACAGAACCAAAAAGCACAAACTAAAGTTGGAACAATTAAAACAGCTATTGTAAACTCTCTTACCGTTCTTCCTTTTGAAACACGAGCAATAAACATACCAACAAAAGGAGACCAAGAAATCCACCAAGCCCAATAAAAAATAGTCCACCCTTGAGTCCACTCTGCTCTCTGTTCATCAAACGGGAAAATCCTTAAGCCCATTTGAGGCAAATTCTGAATGTATTCACCTAATGTATGTGTAAATAGATTAAGTAAGAACAAAGTAGGACCAACAATTAGCATTGTGATTAGTAAAATGGTTGCAAGTATCATATTAGTATTACTCAAATATTTGATTCCACGTTGAATACCTGTGCTTGCAGACAAAATAAACAACACGGTTATAATGGCAATAATGATCACTTGTACAGTAAAATTTACCGGTATATCCAACAAGTAACCTAACCCTGCATTTATTTGTTGAGCACCAAGACCTAAGGATGCACAAACACCAAAAATGGTAGCGAAAACTGAAATAATATCAATTACATAACCAACTGGCCCCTTCACTTTATCTCCTAAAACAGGTGATAACGTTGCACTCATTAAACCAGGTGCTCCTCTTCTAAACTTAAAATAAGCTAGAGCCAAGGCAACTACTGCATATATAGCCCAAGCATGAAACCCCCAATGTAAGTAAGTATAACGTAGAGCAATTAAAGCTGATTGTTCTGTACTCCCTTCTCCGACAGGTGGTGCAGCATAATGTGACACCGGCTCAGATACTCCATAAAATAAAAGTCCAATCCCCATACCAGCGCTAAAGAGTAATGCAAACCAAGTGGCCCTACTAAATTCCGGGCGATCATGATCTTTTCCTAATTTAATTTTTCCATACTTACTAAAAATTAAAAAGAGCGTAAACAGTAAAAAGAAAGAGGCAGATAAATTATAAAACCACCCAAAGGTACGTAAAAAGAAAGCTTGTGCAATGTTCATCATATTCCCTAGTTGATCAGGAAAGAAAGACCCCCATATGACAAAAAGCAAGGCAATAACTGCTGAAATTTTATACGTAATAGTTAAATTTTTCATTGATGTGTCAGCTCCTCTGTATATCTAGGTTGCAACAATTCTTCCCGAAATATTTATTAAGGTCCCATATTTCTCTTTCACCCTTCTTCTCTTTCACACTAAATAGAAAGAAGACTGAAACAATAAAGTTCCAGTCTTCTTTCTATAAGTCACAGCTATTTATTTGTATTTCGCTCTAATGCATATTCATTAAAATCATTTTGATTGGAATTTTCTACGTAAATGCTTCTGCTCGGAAAGGCAATCGAAACATTTTCGTCTTCTAATATTTTCATTATTTGAAAATTGATATTCTCTTTCACCCTAAACCATTCTGTCCAAGCAATTGTTTTCGTGAAAAAGTATACAAAAATGTCTAAGCTCGAGTTATTAAACGAATCGAATCGGACCATGATTAAGTCTTGATCTACCTCCTCATGATGACGAAGGACTTCTTCAATTCTTCTAGCACATCTCTCAAGCTTTTCACGTGGTGTTGAATAAGTCAATCCAATTGAAAACGTAACCCTTCGTTTCCCCATTTCTGACCAGTTCGTTATCGGTTCATTAGCTAGTGTAGAATTGGGAATCGTGACGACTGAATCAGCAAAAGTACGAATTTGTGTACTTCTAAAACTAATATCTTCGACCGTCCCTTCTACCGAAGGCGTTTGAATCCAATCGCCCTTTGAGAATGGTTTTTCCGTAATAATAATGATCCCACCAAAGAAATTACCAATTGTATCTTGAGCAGCAAGAGCAAAAGCTAGTCCCCCAAGGCCAAGCCCTGCAATAAATCCACTAATCTCATAACCCCACTCACTGGCAATGACCACAATTGTTAGCGCGATAACAGCAAAACGCAAGATCTTGGAAATGAATGGTATTAGCATGCTATCTTCATCAATTTCCATATTACGAGCAAGGCGAAACAAAGCCATTGAATGCTCCGACGTATAATTGTACAAACCCCAACCTAGTAAAATAATGATAATTGATCGATAAAGATGTTCAACAAAATCAATTGTTGTAAAATGAAATGGCAAATACATCAATGCCAAATATGTACCTAGTACGATCCAGAAAACACGCAACGGTCTTTCAAAAGATAACAAAATATTAGTGAACAGTGCAGTTGGTGTTTTTCGCAATGTCGCTAATACAATTTTAAAGATATACCTAGTAAATATTTTCCTAAATAATAAAAACACTGAGAAGATCGCAATTGCTACACCTATATGGTTCCATTCAATTCGACCCAATGAAAGTAGAAACGCATCCCATTTCCAATTATTCTCCATCTAAACCCCACCTTACATCTTCATATTCTATCACAGGCAGGACATATTTTTATAGAAAAAAACTTTAAAACATTATGGTTTTGCCACTATTTATTCGAAATGTTCAAAGAGGCCGTTGAATGATTTTTCACTTTTACAACATCTCCAAATTCAGACCATTCTTTACTTATCTCATATAATCCATTTATTAATTGAGTGCCATCAAACGTACTTACTTTCGATCGGAAATCTTTCCTAAACTGAGAACCTTTATCTGTTGTGAAAAAGTATACACTTGCCGCACCAATGACTCCCCCTATTAAAGCACTTATGACATATCGGTTATTCACTAAAAACATCCACCTTTCTTATTCGGTAATAAATGAAATCAAACGGTGAAACGCTAATATGGTACAATCGAATTACTTAGAAAACAGTGAGGAGGGTTTTTTTGAGCTTAAAATCAAAAATTTATAAGATGCTTAGAATTTGGAATGATATTGATGCGATTCGTAAAGGACGAATAGGAAAAAGAGTCGGGCGTCGCGTTGTCGGCCGTGCCTCTGGGAAAGCCATCCGCAAACTCTTTAAATAAAATGAACTAACAGCCTATAGTGTGGTCCATCTTAAATAGTATTATCCAATTTTTTCATCCCTCTCTAAATGAAGAGACTGGCCGAAAAGTTCGAATCAGTGATAGTAATGGTTTCGGGGGCGTCCAAAAGGTCAAACTATACCTTTTGAGACGCCCCCTTTGATGGTTATTTATTGCTGTTTACATCCTTTTCTTTCTCGGCATCTATTGTACCTTCCATGTAAGCATCACTTACTTGTTCATGTGTGGTTGCTAGCCCTTTTTCTACTTCATTAGAACTTTGATAATCCTCAGGCTGATATGAATGCTCTGCTACTTCTTGAGTTTTATTTGCTTGTTGGTTATTCTTTTCAGACAAGTTCAACGCCTCCCTTAGAAGCTATTATGTACTAATCCATTACTAATTATGAGACTTTCTTAATGGTATACTTCCTCATTTCGATTCCTTTTGTCATCTTTGTTCGATTGTTTACTTAGCCATTTAATAAATAACCTTTCATGTTTAGTCGTTTTTCTTGTTAAACTTTTCTCAAAAGAACGCCGTAATTTAGGATAACTGTCATTCAAGTTACTCTCCTCCTAATTTTCTACTATTTCCCTTTACCCACTATTTCGAAAACCAACCAAAAAACTGCTCACATACGTAAACAGTTTTTTGAATCAATCACTTATGCATTTTTTCTTGTTGTCCCGACTTTTGTCTTATTCGAAGCAGTTGATTCTGTTGTTGATTTCTTTGTTGTCGATTTCTTCTTCCTTGTAGCAGGCTTTTTTGTTTTAGTTTTATCAAGCGATGCTTGTAAGGCAGACATTAAATCAGTCACATTTGAGGCTGCTTGTGCTGGTTTCTTTTCCGTTGTAGTCACCGTATGCTTGCCAGTTTTCTTTTCTTCAATTAAATCCATTAATGCTGTTCGATAATCATCGTTATATTTATTCGGATCAAATGTAGTTGTAAGTTGATCAACGAGCATTAAAGCAGTATCAAGCTCTTTCTGAACAACCAACTGTTCAGCAGGAACATTCGGTACGTCTTCAACGTGTCTTACTTCATCAGGAAAATGAATGGTCTCCATTAGTAACGTATTTTGATATACCCTTACAATCGCCAGTTGTTCTTTTGAACGGATAATTATTTTTGCTATCCCAATTTTACCTGACTCTACTAAGGCTTTTCTTAATAATGAATAAGCTTTCGCACCACCATTATCTGGAGCAATAAAATAACTTTTCTCGAAATAAATAGGATCAATTTCCTCTAATTTCACAAAATCAATGATTTCTACTGCTTTATCTTCATTTTCTTTTTTTAATTTTTCTAATTCCTCATCGTCTAACACGACAAATTTATTTTTTGCATATTCATAAGCCTTTACAATATCTTCATTTTTCACTTCTTGGTCACACCCAGGACAGACCTTTTGATAACTGATTGGCGTATGACATTCTTTATGCAATTGCCTTAGCTTAATATCTTTGTTTTCTGTCGCTGTATGAAGTTTGATTGGGATGTTTACAAGCCCGAAACTGATACTACCTTTCCAAACTGTATGCATAACGAATCACCTACTTTTTTTCTTAATGTGCAATAATTTCTCTTCTTTTATGTATGTAACTAAGCAAAGTGTTTACGCTAATGTTATAACTTTTAAAAAGGAAAGTAGGTAGAAATAGTGAAACCTATGCTGTTATCACCTGCAATCGATTTACCACCTGAAGAAGGATGGTTATTCGAAACAAAATACGATGGATTTCGATGTCTATTAGTCTGGGAACAGAAAACCCCACAACTTTTAAGTCGAAATGAAAAGATATTAAACAAGCAATTTCCTGAAATTATTAGCTTTTGTGAAACCATTTATCCTACGATCAAATCCTTACTTCCTATTGTTCTTGATGGTGAACTAGTCTACTTATTAAATAATCATCATAGTGATTTCAAACAAGTTCAACTTAGAGGACGGATGAAAACAATTTCTGTCATTAGCAAACATGCTGCAAGTTTCCCGTGCCACCTTGTAGTTTTCGACTTACTAAAAAAAGAAGGAACCTCGCTATCTAATGAGCACCTACTAATTAGGAAAAAAGAATTAAAAACGCTATTTAACTCTTTACATTTACCCGTTACATTGAATTATGGAAATAATGCAAGATTACAAATGATCGTAAGTGAAAACAATAGCAAAAAGTTATGGGAAAAGGTTCAATCATATAATGGTGAAGGAGTGATCGCTAAAAGAGAAACAAGCATTTGGGAAGGAGGCAGACGAACAAATAACTGGCTAAAAATCAAGAATTATCGATATGTTTCTGTTTGCTTAACAAAGTATGATCAGAAAAATGGTTATTTTCACGGCTCCATTTTTAAAATTGATCAATTAGTGGATGTAGTTATTTTTAAACACGGACTCTCTAAAGAGGAAGAAAAAACCTTGCAAAACTTTTTCAAAACAAATGGTGAGAAAGGATCTGACACAACATGGGAGTTAGAACCATCTATTTGTGTGAAAGTCGCGTGTATAGATTTTGATGGAAAACAACTCAGGGAACCACATTTTCATACATTCAATTTTGAAATAGAACCAAGTGAATGTACATGGGAAGCAATGTTACGACAACTTCACCCATTACCACAATCGATCGCCGTTACAAATCCCGAAAAGCCAATTTGGCCAAAACATTCTATAAATAAAGATGATTACTTGCTCTATTTGCAAAAGGTCTCCCCTTATCTCTTACCCTTTTTAAAAGAAAGATTACTAACTGTGATTCGTTATCCACACGGCGCAACAGATGAACATTTTTATCAAAAGCATCGTCCTGACTACGCACCTTCTTTTATAGACACCGAACTTGTTGAAGACATTAATTACATCGTCTGTAATAAAATAGACACACTTCTCTGGTTAGGAAATCAATTAGCATTAGAGTTTCATATACCATTTCAAACAAGAACCACTGCTAACCCAACAGAAATTGTCTTTGATTTAGATCCACCTTCTGTGAATGAGTTTTCATTAGCAATTGAAGCAGCCTTACAAATGAAAGCTATTTTTGATCAATTTAACCTTGTGTCATTTGTAAAAACATCTGGTGGGAAGGGATTGCAACTATATATTCCCTTGCCAGAAAATCAGTTCAGTTATCAAGAAACCCGTTTATTTACACAATTTGTTTGTGACTTTTTATGCGAACAACAACCTAATTGGTTTACGACCGAACGACTAAAAAAAAATAGAGGGAATAAATTATACCTTGATTATATTCAGCATGATGAAGGAAAGACAATCATAGCACCGTATTCCCCCGCGGAAGTGATTTAGGGCAAATTGCCACACCTTTGCAATGGAATGAGGTAAACGAATCATTAAAGCCCTCATTTTTCTCCTTACCTGCAGTAATGGAGAGGTTAGACAAACTGGGCGACCCTTTTCTTCAACTAAGGCAATTGTCTAGTCAAGCTGCATTTGGTCAAGTAATTAAGCAATTATCAGACTTAGTAAATAAATGAGCCGGCATGATTACTCCCACGCCGGCTCATTTGAAAAATTATTAAATCCAAGTAACTATCTCATTCAGCTCTTTTCGCGTTTTCGGTCTAGGCTCTGCTGCACGATATCCAAAGGCTACCATCATCGATACATCAAAATGATCATCTTCTAATAACCCTTTTTCCTCTAATAAGTTATGGACGAGTTGGTAATCAAACCCTTCAATTGGACATGAATCAATGCCAATGTGAGCAGCAGCTGTCATCATATTAGCTAAAGCAATATAGGTTTGCTTACAAGACCAATCAAAAATCGAACGTTCATCATCAAGTAAACCAAACTTCTCTTGAAAATTTCTGTATCTATTCGGAATTTCCTTAATAACCTCTTCTGGAAAACCTTTAACGGTTCTCAGATGGTTCGTAATATAGTTAGAGTCAAACCTTACATCTTTACTCGTCCGAGCAAGAATAATAACAAAATGACTTGCCGTTGGTAACTGTCCGGCAGCTCCCCAAGCAATTTCTTTGAGTTCTTCTCTGAACTCTTGATTTTGAACGACAATAAACTTCCAAGGCTCTATTCCAATCGAGCTTGGAGATAACCTAGCTGTCTCTAAAATAAACTGAAAGTCTTCATCTGAGATTTTCTTAGTCGAATCAAATTGTTTTGTCGCATGTCTAAAATGAAATGCATCAAGTATTTGTTTTTTTACATTTCCCTTCTCCACCTACAACACTCCTATCCTATTAATGATAGGATGTATCGTATCATAATCAATAGAGCGAAACAAATAGAATGATTATGTTTCATTTCTAAACATTACTTTCGCTAAAGCAATGGCTGAAAACCCTGCCGTTAATTTTCCGATCATCATAGCAAACACCATTTCCTGCTGTATTCCTGCAACAAACCCTAAATGCCCTCCTAATACAAAAGCACCGCTAACAGCAAATGCAACGTTGATTACTTTCCCTTTATTATCCATCTCTTTTAAAATCGTAAACATTGGGATGACGTGTGCTAAAGAAGCAATTATTCCCGTAGTTGCGGTTTCACTGACCCCTAAAATCTTTCCTATCTTTTTCAAACGACTATGAAATATCTTTTGGATAAAGGCGATCATCGGAAAGGCCCCAGCTAATACGATGACAATCATCCCAACTACTTGAATTCCTTCATCAAGCGGAATTAAATTCGGAATGACTGTAATTCCTGTCAATGTTTCGATTATATTGGCTGTTAATCCAACAATGGCTACTATCTCAATTGCCTTACCAAAAAAGCGGAATCCTTTTATCATGAGAGTAGTTGCTTTCCACAACCCATATGCTATACAAAGTGAAAAGATCATTGCCGGAATCAAATTTAATAAAATCATAATTAAATTAAATCCTGCTATTAGCCCGCCAATGAGGCAGCCAATTGGTATCGTAATAATCCCTACTAAAATACCTTTTGCAAAAAAAGGTTGATCTTCTTTCCGGATCATTCCAAGAGCAATTGGTATCGTAAATACAATTGTAGGTCCCATCATCGTCCCTAGAAAAACCCAAGCAAACAGTTCAGCATCTTTATTATGAGACATTTCTACAGCTAAAGCGTAGCCCCCCATATCCAGTGCTAACATCATATTTGCAAAAGTAGCAGGATCTGCCCCTACCAACCCAAAGATCGGTTCCACAATAGGAGTAAGACCTCTGGCAATTACCGGTGCAAGCGAAACAATACCTACCATCGCAAGCGTTAAAGGACCCATTGCCATAAAAGCATCTGTAAAGCCTTGTCCGAAACCCCACCTATTACCAAAGCATTTATCAATAGCCCCTATAATTAAAAATACAACCATGATATATAGTATAATTTCATTAATCCCCATATTAAGTCCTCTTTACTATTTTCTTTATTTCTACTTCCTCAAATTCCACAGTTACCTAGTACACGTTCACCAAACAACGCATATTGTGTATTAACCCTCCTTTTGAAAGGTGGTGTTGTTATGGGTTACTACGGTCCATGGTATAGAGGCTACGGATACTGCTGCCCCCTCCACCGAGACGTTATGGTACAGGGTTTGGGTTCGCGCTAATTGTAGTCCTTGTAATTCTCCTCATTATTCTTGGTGCCAGTTGCTATAAGTAACGTTAGTGGATGAGGCTGGGATATAACTTAACTTAACTAAAACTCTTCTTTTCCCGGTTTCATCCTATTTTTTCTAACATGTGCTTACTCTATTTTAATAGGCATCAGAAACAGAAGAAAGTAAAATTTATTATTCCCTCCATACATAAAACAGAGCAACTACTTTTGACAAGATTCGATACAAAAAAAACTCATCGACTCATTAATTTGAGATCACAAATGATTATGTTATAGTAATAACTGATAAAGATAACGAAACTTAGGAGGGCACTTAATGAGCGTACATATTGGTGCAAAACAAGGCGACATAGCAGAAACAATTCTTCTCCCTGGAGACCCATTACGAGCAAAATATATAGCTGAGACTTTCTTAGAAGGTGCTGTTTGTTACAATGAGGTTAGAGGAATGTTAGGTTTTACAGGTACTTTTCAAGGCAAACGAATCTCTGTTCAAGGTACAGGTATGGGTGTTCCCTCAATATCGATTTACATTAATGAATTAATGCAAGAATATAATGTTCAAAACCTGATTCGCGTCGGTACTTGTGGAGCTATTCAAAAAGACGTCAAAGTAAGAGATGTCATTCTTGCAATGAGTGCTTCGACTGATTCGCAAATGAACCGTTTAACATTTGGCGGAGTTGACTATGCTCCTACAGCAAATTTTGACTTACTAAGAAAAGCGTACGATGTTGGTGTTGAAAAGGGGTTAAATTTAAAAGTAGGAAATGTCTTTACAGCCGATATGTTTTATAATGATAATTCAGAGCTTGAAAAATGGGCTAAATATGGAATATTGGCAGTTGAGATGGAAACAGCAGCCCTTTATACAATTGCCGCAAAATTTGGTAGAAATGCATTGTCTGTCTTAACCGTAAGTGATCATATTTTAACAGGTGAAGAAACAACCTCAGAGGAACGTCAAACTACATTTAGTGATATGATGGAAGTTGCTCTAGAAGCCGTAACGAAATAATTGAAAAAGACACCGTAATTGGTGTCTTTTGTCACTAAATATAAAACCTAACAGTAATTTAACTAGATTTCATCAAACGTAAAAGAGCATCTATTAGCCTAGCTTTTCTTGAGAAGCGGGCTTTACGTGTAATTCTGAGCACGGTCCTGCTTGCAACATGTAGCTGCCACCATCATGACCTATTATTTGTTTAACTCCTTTAGCCACTTCAATCATTTGTCCTAAATCAATTCCTGTTTCTATCCCCATCTCATGAAATGAGTGCACTAAGTCCTCAGAAGCGATATTCCCTGATGCACCAGGTGCGTATGGGCAACCTCCTAATCCCGCAATTGAACTATCAAAATGAATGACACCTTGTTGAAGTGCAGCAACAGCATTTGCTAATGCCATCCCTCTTGTATTGTGAAGATGCATAGAAAAAGTCATCATAGAAAATTGTTCTTTTAATTGACCTAGAATAGAGTGAACTTGAACAGGATTAGCCATACCTGTTGTATCTGCTAATGATACTTCGTCAATTCCCATCTTAATGTAACGATTTAATATAGAAGCAAGTCTACTTACTGGTACTTCACCTTCATATGGACAGCCAAAAGCTACAGAAATTGATCCGCCGACTTTCACGCCTCTTTTAGTCGCAACTTCAATAATTGGCTCAAGTTTGTTCTGTGCTTCTTCACTTGTACTGTTTGCATTTGAAAGACTGTGAGAATCTGTAGCAGATAGCATAAGTTTAAGCTTCTTAATCCCAGCATCAATTGCACGTTCCGCTCCTTTCACATTAGGAACTAGTGCTCTTAATTTAATATCAGTTAAATCTTGAGATCGTCTTACAACTTCCTCTGCATCCTTCAGTTGCGGAATAGCTTTCGGATGAACAAATGACGTAATCTCCATCGATTTAACACCTGTACTTGCTAATTTTCTAATAATATTTAGCTTTGTTTCTGTCGGAATCCACTCCGTCTCGGCTTGGAAGCCATCGCGTGGAGCCACTTCACATATTTCTACTTTCTTAGGTATAAGCAGTTGATTATGATTCGCCATTATATGATTCCCTTCTCTTTAAGATTTGCTACCTCTTCAGAAGTTAAGCCTAAATCCAACAATACTTCTTCATTATGTTCTCCAAGCTCTGGTGCCCGATGGCGGATAGCTCCAGGTGTTTTTGAAAACTTCGGAACTACTCCTGGTACTTTAATTTTCCCTAAACGTGGATGTTCCACTTCGACAATATTTTCACGTGCTTTGTATTGTGGATCATTAAAGATGTCTTCTATTGTAAGAATTGGACTGACTGGAACCCCATATGAGTCTAGCTTCTCTTGTAAATCTTTCTGTGAAAATTGTTTAATCCAGCTTGATACAATTCCTTGAACTTCATCATCATTCTTTAATCGCTCAGAGTTTGTGTAATAACGATCATCCTCTAACATATCCATCCTATCCATAGCTTCAGCTAAGCGATTGAACGTGGAATCTGTGCTGCATACAAGTACAACAAATTTGCCGTCTTTCGTTTCATATGTGCCTGCTGGACTTGAGTGGCCGGCTAACCCCGGACTTCTTTCTCGCACTTTTCCATTTTGATCGTACTCGGCTACTAAGAACTCTAACATACGGAAGATCGATTCATATAAACCCATCTCAACCACTTGACCTTCTTCATCTTTATTAAATTCTTGCCCATATAGTGCACTTACTGTAGCAAAAGCAAGATATACACCTGTAATATAATCTAGTAAGGAGTAAGATGGACTTACAGGAGCACGGTCTGGATATCCTTGAATAGCAGTATGTCCACTAAAAGCGGTACAAGGTGTCCCGAAACCCGCTTTTTCACGATAAGGTCCCGTTTGTCCATAACCAGAACATCTTGTCATAATTAATTTAGGATTCACTTTTTTTAACTCTTCGTACCCAAGACCCCATTTTTCCAAAGTACCCGGTCGGAAGTTTTCAATCAATACATCTACTTTTGCAATTAACTTTAAAAATATAGCCTTTCCTTCATCTGAACGAATATCTAAAGTTACTGATTTTTTGTTTCGCGCTAAACCAGGCCACCTTAATGGTTCAGTTCCTTTCCATGGACCTACTGTGCGAAGTGTATCCCCCTTGCCAGGTAATTCAACCTTTGTCACCTCCGCACCTAAATCTGCCAGTAAAGTTGCCCCAAACGGAGCTGCAATCATTGTAGAAATATCCAAAATTTTAACACCAGTTAAAGGACCAAATTTCATTTGATTCATCTCTCTCACTTCCCATTCTAGTTATTTACTCTCTCCTAATACATGTTGCCTAATGTGATTTAAGTGAACTAAACAAGCGTTGATTGCCTCTTGTGAATCTCTTCTTTTAATTGCATCTAAAATAGCTCGATGCTCCCTTAAAGATGCTAGATAACGAGATTCATTATTTAACGTTTGTTTCCTAACTTGTCTAATCATATTTAAATTTGACTCCATCATTGATACAAAAACAAAGTTTTGAGTTGCCTCTGCTAAAGCTAAGTGAAAACTACTATCAGCTTCGACATGGTCTTTCGGATGCTTTAATTTTTCTTCCATCTTCTCCATTACCTTTTCAAGTTTGGCAATGTTCTCCGGAGTTGCTCTTTTGGAAGCAAGTTCAGCAATTTTAGGCTCAAGCGCTTCTCTCGCTTCTAAAAAGTAAATAATGGCTGTTTTCTCAATCATATCAACTGTATTAAATTGATATTTCACCGTCAGCTTTTGGTCTACTCTCTGAATAAACCTTCCACCACCTGGTTTTGAAATAATAACTCCTTCTGACTCCAAAACCCTGCATGCTTCTCTTAATGATGTTCTGCTGCAACCAAGAATCTCAGCAAGCTTTCGTTCAGCAGGAAGTCGATCACCTGGTTGTAACTTCCCTTCCTCTATTAACTGCAACAGTTGATGAACAATCTTTTCATAAAGCCTTTCATTTTTTACAGAAGAAAAAGGTGATTTTTCCATAGTTTGCTCTCCTAATGAGAATCGGACTATTGATTAGTCCAATTTGTATTTAACTAAATTATATGACTTTAAGCGATTACAGTCAATACAAACACTTCATTTTTCCGATAATTTAAATAAAACCTCTTTTACACGCTCATAAGATTTTAATAACAACAAAAATTACGGAAAAAGCTAAATAAAAAACACCCACTTGACAATGAAAGTGAATGTTTCTATCTTATATAGTGATTATGCAGTTAGTTTGTTGCCCTCTTAATAATATTAATTACCTGTCTTAAATCATCAACTGGAATTTGACCTGGAGCTGAACTGTTTTGTCCTACTCCAAATGTAATAGTAGAGCCAAACACAAAGCCAAACATCCTCGTAATCGCCCCGTATTTCCCCATAGAAATCGTAACTAAAGGAAGGGTAGTTGATTTTGCAGCTTCTTGTGTTACTTGCATAAGCAACATGACATCATCTAGACTTTGAGACATGACGGCAAGCTTAACGAGATCAGCACTATTTTCTTTTGCAGCAATACATTTATCCATTAAAACCGTAGCTTCGGGTGTACGTTCAAAATTATGATAAGATAAAATTAATCGTACATTGTATTTATTCGTTTGTTCCCTAACAAAATGAATGTCCTCTTTCTTATTAACTAACTCATAGTCAACGATATCTAGGTTACCAGTCGCACATAGATTTACGATAAGTTCTAATTTCTTTTCTTCTGAAAGTGGGATTGGATTTCCACCTTCTTTTGTAGAACGTATAGTAAATAAAATGGGAAGATCGTTAACGTATGATCGAATAGTTGATAGTGCTTCTATCATTTTTTTTGTATCATGTAAATCTTCAAAAAAATCGGCACGCCATTCTACTAAATCTGGTTTCTTCTGTAATGAAACTTCTAATTCTTTTATTATTTCCGTTTTATTTGTTCCAACTAATGGAATACAGATCTGCGCATTCCCATCACCTAGCTCAATCCCTCTTACCTTTACTGCTTTCCGACTTTCTATTGCTCCGCTCATCTCATAATCCCCTCTGAAAACCACCTTTAATTTTCTAAATAATGAAATAGTTCCTCTAATCATAGCGGAATTCACCTTCTCGAGCAACCTTATAAATCTTACTTCTCTTATATAATTTGTATACCCCTACACTTTCACGCTTTTATGCTTTTAATGAATAAAGTATACTTGACAAAAAACTGAATTACAACCATTTTCTGAATAAAATCAATCTCTTTTCATTCTTATGAACCAGTATGAAAAGGGGCTATACAAATAACTATGTACCTATCATTACATAAAAAAAGATAGATTCCTAATGATCAGAATCTACCTTCATCTTTATTCCTACTGTATCAAGTTGTTACATGGTGAACTTTCTTGCCTGGAGAATAAATGTCCATAATATTCCAATGTCCTGCTGTCGGTGTCGGGTTGTTAATCATTGGTACGTCAATAACGACTGGCTTATTTAGTGAAATTGCCTTTTCCAATGCCGGTTTGAATTCTTCAGCAGAATTAACCTTAATGCCTTCAATACCGTATGCTTTTGCAATTGCAGCATAATCAGGAGAATAACTTTCACCATCAATTTCAAATAGCGTACCAAGTGTTGTGCCGAAGTGTGCTTTTTGTAAACCAGCTATCGTTCCGAAAGCATAGTTATTCATAATGACCCAAATAACAGGAATGTTTTCTTCTTTAGCCGTTGCTAGTAAAGCAGGATTTTGGCCAAACCCACCATCTCCAACTAATGATAGGACAACTTTGTCAGGTTTAGCAATCTTTGCTCCAAGTGCAGCAGGCGCACCAAATCCCATAGTTGCGAAACCGCCTGGTGTTAAAACGGAACCAGGAGTGTAAATTGGAAATTGCTGACCTACTCCATTTTTGTTCCACCCTACATCTGTTGTAATGTATGCATCTCTAGGTAAAACTTCGCGCAATTCACTTAAAATGCGTTGCGGTTGCATAGGAAAGGCACTGTCTGTTTCAAATTGACGGTTGTTTTCCTTAAATTCTGCTCGTTGTTTGGCAATTTCATTTTCAACTGCTTCATTTTTAAAACCTTCAGGGTATAGTTCTTTTGCTACTCTGTTAATCACTTTAAGTGTTTGTTTCAAATCTGCAACAATACCCATTTCTGCTGGATAGTTTCTACCAATTTCACTAGCATCGATGTCAATATGGATCAATTTCGTATTTGGAATATCAAATGTATATTCTGGTTCCCATGAACTACTGTCTGCTTCTGCAAAGCGAGTTCCTAAACCAAGAATCCAATCAGCAGTTCTTGTCTTTTCATTAATAAATTTTGTTCCCCAGAATCCTGTCATTCCAAGTGTAAGGGGATGATCATCTGGAAGAACACCTTTACCCATTAGGGAATGAGCAACTGGAATACGTAAATGGTCCACTAACTCCTTTAACTCGGCAGTAGCGTTTGCGAGAACTACACCGCCCCCTACATAAATAATAGGATTTCTAGCCTCGACTAATGTTTCAACTACTTTTTTCGCTGTTACATCATCGATCGATGGTTTTTCTAGTTTCTTAGTGTGATGCTTTACTCTTTCAAATGTACTTTCCTCTACTTCTTTTGAAAATATATCCATCGGAACAGAAACAAGTACTGGTCCTGGGTTTCCACTTTCTGCAAGTTGGAATGCTTTTTCGAGTATTTCTGCTATATGTTCTGGTCTCTCTACCCGCCAAGCACGCTTAACAAAAGGTTTGTATACATCTACTTGAGCAGCATCCGAATGTAAGTTAATTTCTTGGTGAGGGTGCTTACCATAATAATGACTAGGAATATCTCCTGCAATTACAACCATTGGAATCGAATCTAATGCTGCGTTTGCCACACCCGTTGCCGCATTTGTCAATCCTGGTCCAACGTGACTTAAAACAACAGAAGCTTTATTTTTAACGCGTGCATAACCGTCTGCTGCCGTTGAGGCAATTTGCTCATGCCTTACATTCACAAAACGAATGGAACTTTTTTCTAGCTCTGTTAATACAGCTATATTGGTATGTCCACATAGACCAAAGATGTGTTCAACACCACGATCTTCAAGGTATTTCACTAGTAAATGTGAGACTAACTTTTTCATATTACACTTCCTCCTTGAAATCCAAAATTATTTTGCCGTATTTACCTGATACAGCATCTTCATAAGCTTGTGCATACTCTTTAAAAGGCAAAACTTTAGAGATAACAGGTTCTACATTGAAGCTTTCTTGTGCTAAAAATTGAGCACTCTTTTGAAAGTCGTTCGGAAAATTATAAATGATTGACCCATGAATGGTAATTTCTTTTCGCACAACTCGTACGATTGGTAGTTTGACTTCTTGTGGCATTCCAACAAGTACAACATCTCCACCAGGCTTTACAATATCAACCGCTTGAATGACAGATGCGCCAACCCCAGCAGCTTCTATAACAATTTCAAAAGAATCAGCTTCAATTTCTTCAGGTAGTACAGCCTTCAAACCAGAAAAACTATTCTGCGCTTTTGCTAGTTTTTCTTTATTAATATCAATAGCTGTTATATTGGCTCCTAAGTAATGAGCTAACGAGATAGCTAACATTCCCTCCGTTCCACAGCCGATAATTGCTACTGATGAACCTTTACTAATATTGACTTTCTCTAATGCATGAACAATTACTGAAAAAGGTTCTATTAATACGGCTTTTATATCTGATAATTCTTCAGGAATCGGCATCACAAATTTTGAAGAAATGACAAACTCTTCTGCAAAACCTCCATCCATATTCACACCTAGAGATCCTTTATTTATACAAATGTTCTTCTTGCCTTTACGGCAATACTCACACTCGTCACAAAAGGTGTTAGGTCCAACGACAACTCTTTTACCAACTTCATAATTTGCCAGTTTCCCCGCTTCAATTACCGTGCCAATTAATTCATGGCCCGGACGTACAGGGTATGTTGCATGTGGAATCTTTCCTTTGAAGACGCCAATATCCGATCCACAAATACCGGCGTGAATCAATTTTATTTTCACTTCATCATCTTTTAGTGACGAGACAGATGAAAATTCCCTTAATTCTAATTCACTAGGTTTATTTAAATACAACCCTAACATTTTCACCACAGCCTTCTTTCACATCCTCTCATTCAAAAAACAAGAGATGTATTTTCATGAATCATTCCGGAATTCTTAATACGATCATTTTTGTTTCTGTCATATCTTCAATAGCGTACCTAGGGCCTTCTCTACCGATCCCACTGTTTTTCACGCCACCATACGGCCAATGATCTAATCTAAAGTTAGACGAGCCATTTATAACAACACCACCAACTTCAAGAGCATGAGCTACTTGATAGGCAACATCCATTTTGTTTGTGAAAATTCCTGCTTGAAGACCAAATTCTGAGTTATTTGTTTCCTCTATTGCTTCTTCTATTGTTTCATAAGGAATAATTCCAACAATCGGTCCGAACACTTCCTGACATACCACATTACTTGTTTTTGCTGGGTTTAGTAGCAATGTTGGTTGAACAGATGCGCCATTTCGTTTCCCGCCTGTAACTAATGTTGCACCTTCTTGAACGGCTTCGTTAATCCACTGCTCAATTCTCTCAGCCGCACCTTCATGAACTAAAGTACCAACATCTGTATCAGGTAAAAGTGGATCTCCGACTTTCAACTTTTCAATTTCTGTTTTTAGCAGCTCTGCAAATTCTTCTACAACTGATTTGTGAACATAAACTCGTTGAACAGAAATACAGCTTTGCCCTGAATTACTGAATCCTGTTTTAGCACAAATATCTGCTGCTCTCTTAAGATCTGCATCCTCATGAACAATTGTTGAAGCATTTCCTCCTAGTTCAAGTAGAACTTTTTTCATTCCAGCAATCTCACAAATATTCTTGCTAGCAACCGTGCCGCCGGTAAAAGAAATAATGTTAACTCGATCATCTTTAACAATTTGTTGACCTGTTTCTATTCCGCCAAGTACCATGTTAACAGCATTCTCTGGTAAACCAGCTTCTAATAAAAGTTTAAGTAATTCAGTAGCGATCAATGCAGTTTGTGGCGCTGGTTTTAGAATCGTGCTGTTCCCAGCTGCAAAAGAAGGGCCTACTTTATGACATACGAGATTCAAAGGTGCATTAAAAGGTGTAATAGCTGCAACAACCCCTACTGGTACTCGGAAAGTTGTCGCAATCGCTTGAGATCCTCTCTCAGATACATCCCCTGGTAAAGTTTCACCCGTTAAACGCTTTGCTTCTTCTCCAGATAATTCAAGCGTTTCAATTGAACGTGCTACTTCATCTAATGTATTTTTTAGAGGTTTTCCTAGTTCTAATGAAATTAACTTAGCAAACCTTTCTTTCTCTTGTTCTAATAATGCAGCAGCCTTTTTTAATATTTTCGCTCTATTATATGAAGTTATTTTAGCGATATCTTTTTTAGCAGCGAAAGTTGCTGCTAAAGCTTCCTCTACATCGTCACTTGTCGCTAAATATTGCTTGCCAATTACTTCACCAGAGTATGGACTAGTAACTTCTAACACTTCTCGATCAGAAGAGATCCATTTGCCATTAATAAAGGGCTTTGCTTCTAAAATAGTCATGATATTTCACCTGCTTTTCAAAGTTTTAGATCGATCTAATTAATTGGTAAAAAATACAGGTTCCCTACGCGTAATTAGATCGATCTAATTAATTGGTATCTGAAACCGTTAACATGATCTTACGACAATTTTTTTGTTTAAGCAATACTTTTATTGAATTTTCTTTTACTTTCATTGTTAGTTAAAGAATTATGAAACTTTAAAGTTATTTCATGCAACTATTTCTTACTCATCATTAATTACTCAATTGCCTATTTTATTAGTTTGTTTTTCTAAAATTCGAACTATTATTTTTTACATGATTGACATTCTATATTATACTTGTATTAATATGATTAAATAATTGAAAGAGAGCTTTAAAATGACAAATATCATTCAATCACCACGTGAAAAAAGTATTGTTTTTATTGGGTTTATGGGTGTTGGGAAAACCACAATAGGAAAGCTGGTCGCACAAAAGCTGTACAGATCGTTTATTGACATCGATCAAGAAATTGAAAAAGAATATGGAATGCCCATCCCCGAGATCTTTCAAACTATTGGCGAGAAGGCATTTCGTGAAAAAGAAAAGGAAACAATTTCGCGTTTCTGCCAACAAAAACTAAAAGTCATTTCTCTTGGCGGCGGAGCCTTTTTACAAGAGGAAATACGCGAAATGTGCTTATCAAACTGCATTGTGTTCGCCTTAGATATTTCATGGGATAGATGGAAAGAACGCTTAAACATTATTATTGATAACCGTCCCGTTTTAAAGGGTCGATCCATCGATGAAATTGAGGAACTTTTCTACAGCCGCCAGGAAATTTATTCTAATCATAATTCTAAGTTAGTGACAGACGATTTAGATGTCGAAGAAGTTGCGGACTACATTACAGAGTCTTTGAAGTTAGCATGGGACCTTTATGAGTAATAGAGTATTCGTTGCCTGCACGACTTTTCACTCATTGTTAATTAACACAAAGAGACTAATGAATGTTCATTAGTCTCTTTGTAATTCTAGCTTAGTACTTTCACGCACTACAAGCTCTGGTTGTAAAATGATCCTTTTTTTATCTTCCTCATTATTACTAATACGTTGATGCAATAAAGAAGCGGATTCAGTACCAATTCGTCTTGCAAAAGAATTAACCGTTGTAAGAGGCGGAGTATACATTGCTGCTTCTTGAACATTATCAAACCCAACCAACGCCATGTCTAAACCAGGAGTTAAATCATGATCTTTCAAACCTTGCATAACTCCTCTTGCGACAAGATCATTAAAGCAAAAAGCAGCTGTAGGTCGTTCCTTATATCGAAGTACTTTATTAACTGAAGCAACGCCCCTTCACGTGTAACCGTGTTCTCTACAATGAGGGATTCTTCCACTTTTATTCCTGCTTCCTCTAATGCCTCAGCATAGCCTCGTTTACGTTCTTTCCACGCGGAAGACTCAGAAGTACCTCCTAAGAAAGCAATCCTCTTATGGCCTTTAGTAATTAAATGCTTAACTGCGACTTTGGCACCTTCTCTATAATCAATTCCAACATAATCACAGTTAAGCTCTTTTATTTCTCTTACAGCGAGGACAATCGGAACATTTAAATGACTAATTCGTTCAATCGTTTCTTTGGAGCTTTCAGAAACTGGACAGAGTATGACTCCGCCAACTCGATGTTCTAGCATTGTTGACAATAGCTTTTCTTGTTTTTTATCAGAATCAAAAGTCGTTCCTAGAAAAACAGTATAGCCGTTAGCCTCAAGGGCATTATGGACACCTATTAATAACTCTGAATAAAAAGGGTTCGCTATGTCTGTAATAATTAATCCGACCGTTGTTGATTGTTGAGACCGTAAATTAGCAGCTACTCGATCATATACATACCCTAGTTCACGGATCGATTTTAAAACTTTATTGCGCTTTTCTTCGGAAATATTTGGACTATTTCTCACAATTAATGAAGCTGTAGCACGAGAAACCCCTGCATGATTTGCCACATCTTGCAATGTAACACGGGAGTTTTTTTTACGTTTCATCATTAAATCTCCACCAGTAATTAGATTTGTATACGAGTCATTTATACATTGAATTACTTTTTATTATATTCAAATTTTAAATCCATGTCGATTCTTTTTCATTTACCCTAGTATCCCCACCAAGAAAAGAGAGATTTGTGGAATAAATGTAATAAAGAGGAGAGTAATAATCATTGCTACAAAAAATGGCACAATCGCTTTTGACAATGTTTCTATAGAAAGCCCTGAAATTCCAGAACCAACGAATAAATTGACTCCTAGTGGTGGTGTAATAAAGCCGATTGCTAGATTCACGACCATAATAATTCCAAAATGAATTGGATCAATTCCAATATTTACAGCAATCGGTAATAAAATAGGTGTTAATATGATAATTGCTGCAAGAGTATCCATAAAACAACCGACAATTAATAACATTAACGTAATAAGTAGAATAATAACGATTCGATTATCGGTAATCGACAGCAGTGCATCGGTCACTTGTTGAGGTATTTGTTCAATTGTTAACAGTCTACCAAATGTAGTAGCAGTACCAATGATGATTAATACAGTCGCAGTTGTTAATGCAGAGTCTACCATGACTTTAGGCAACTCTTTTACATTTAATTCACGGTATAGGAACAAAGAAGCAACTAATCCGTATACTACTGCAATGACAGCGGCCTCTGTTGGTGTGAAGACTCCACCATATATCCCCCCAATATCAGTACAGGAACAAGCAATGCCCATTTTGCTTCCCAAGATGCTTTGAAAAATGTCGATAGACTTGATTTTTCTCCTGTTCCTTTATATCCTTTTTGACGAGAATAGATGTAAGACCAAAGCATTAAACCAACGGCTACTAAAATTCCTGGAATGATTCCTGCAATAAATAGATTACCAATTGAAGCACTCCCAACAACTCCATATATAACCATTGGAATACTCGGAGGAATAATGACTCCTAGAGAACCAGCTGCACAAACAATAGCTGTCGCAAACTTCTTATCATAACCCTGACGTACCATTGCAGGAATCATCATTCCTCCAATCGCAGCTACTGTTGCAGGTCCAGATCCAGATATTGCAGCAAAGAACATACATGTAATGATCGTTGCAATTGCAAATCCACCGGTTTTATTACCAACTATCGTATTTGCCACCTTAAATAGACGTTCAGTTAAACCACCTTTTGCCATAATTTCGCCCGCTAATATGAAAAAAGGAACCGCCATTAAAGGAAAAGAATCTATAGAAGTAACCAATCCTTGAGCAATAAAATCTAACGGCAACTTTCCACTATATAAAATGGTTAATAGCGTTGAAATTCCAAGGGATATCCCGATTGGTACACTTAATAATAACAATAGAGCAAAGCTACCAAATAAAACAGCTGCAGTCATTACATTCTCCCCCTATTCTTTCTTCTCTTTATCATTGGCAAGTTGACTATTTTCGAGAATCATTTCTTGTTCCGTTTTCACATCAAATTCTTCATTATTGATTAGCGTGCGAACTTGTCTAACAATTTGTTGTATTAAACGTAATGCCGTAACTCCCATACCAACAGGTGTTGCTAAATAAACGAGTCCCATAGGGATTTGAAGAGCTGGTGATTTTTGGCCATACGTCAGTACAGTTTTTGCAATGTCGTATCCGTATACGACTACAAAGATAGCAAAAGATAAGAAGATTACGTTAGCCAAAATATTAACAACTATTTTCCATCTATCTTTTAAAAACAGAAGGATAATATCAACTTTGATATGCCTTTGTTTTTTCACACCATAACTAATCCCTAAGTATACTAACCAAATAAAACAGTATCGAGCTAATTCTTCAGACCAAGCCAAAGATGAACCTAATACATATCGCATAACAACTTGGACAAATATCGCTGTTACCATTATCACTGTAAAAATGACTAAGAAGATCTCCTCAAAATGTTTTTCCAGCCACTTAAATGTTTTCATTTTCATTCCTCTCTTTCTACTAGAAGTTCTACCAACCTAAGACCCTTTTTAGCGCAAATGAATGAATTTATTGACTGTTTAGTATGTGAAAGATTTACAAGGCCAGAAGAAACCTCACGGAAGAATCCTGTGAGTTATTTTACTTATTGTACTGCTTCTAGCAATTCACTTAACAGCTCTTCTCCAATTCTAGTAGAATATTTCTCATATACTGGTTGAACCAATTTAAACCCTTTTTGCAATTCTTCAACAGAAAATTCTGATATCGTCATGCCGCTTTTCTCTAAGAAAACAAACGCTTCTTTATCTTCTTTTTGATTTAATTTCCTTTGATAATCTCTCGCTTCATCAGCAGCCTCTGAGATAATCAATTGCTCTTCCTCCGATAGAGTATTCCAAAAACCTTTACTAATCATAAAAACACTCGCATTGTAAACATGATTCGTTTTTGTTAAGTAATTTTGTACTTCATAAAACCTAGAAGTCGTTACGTTTCCTACTGGATTTTCTTGCCCATCTACAACACCTTGTTGCAATCCAGCAAAAAGTTCTGTAAATGCCATTGGTGTTGGGTTTGTGCCCAGTTGACGCCACATATCAATATGTAGTTCATTTTCTAATGTTCTTAGTTTTAACCCACGTAAATCATCGATGCTTGTTATCTCTTTAACATTATTGGTAACATGTCGAAAACCATTTTCCCAGTAGTTTAACCCAACTATCCCTTGGTCGGGTAAATCTTCAAGGAGTTCTGTCCCTATTGTCCCATCCAGTACATCATAAGCAATATCAGCTGTTGGAAATAAAAAAGGTAGATCAAACATAGAAAATCTTGGTGCAAATTGTGCAATAGGCCCCGTTGAGATCGTCGTTCCTTCAATTGTCCCTATCTGCAGACCTTCCAAGACTTCTCGATCGCCTCCTAGTTGTCCGTTAGGGTAGATTTGTATTTTAATAGATCCTTCCGTTTCCGCTTCAACAATTTCTTGAAACTTATACAATCCTTGAGTTAAAGATCGTTCTTCAGGTGTAACAACAGCAAGTTTCATTGTTTTTGTACCTTTAGAATCCGCATCTTGTGCACCGCATGCTGTTAACATTAACAGACATATAAATAACAGAGCAGTTAGTAACTTATTCATAGAAAAACACCTCACCAATTTGTACACTAGTTAGATAGCGCTTTCAATGTACAAGAAAAAAATATATTTTTCCTTGTTAAAACTTTAGATCGATCCAACGAAGAGAGTGAAGAAAATAGATCGATCTAAAATTTGACTGTACGCTCAGTTTACTTAATATTTTAAGAAATAGCAATATAATTATTTAATTTTCATAATTTTTAATGCGAGACAAGTTACACCTAAGTTAAAAATGCTACTACTTTATTTAACGCTTCATGACAATCTTCACCAACTGTTCGCACAGTTATGCGATCATTGTTTTTTAGTTGCAATGTAATTAAACCTAATAAGCTTTTTAGATTAACCTCTATTATGTTCCCATTAACTAGTTTCTTTAAGAAAATTTCAGATGCAAACGGTTGAACTAATTGACTTAATTCTGTTATGGTTTGCTCTTCTGAAATGTTTACAATGATCTGTTTAGACGCTTTCTCCATAATGAACCCCCTCATAATTAAAATCTTTACTTAATCGTAACTTTAATGCATTCTTACACCAAAAGTAAATAGATTATTGGAGTTCGTTTATTAGAGATTTAAATGTAAGGCTGCAGTTTCACTAAAATTATTTAAGCAGCCTTTACATTCAATCGCCTTGAAAACGTTTTATTATTCACCTGGGTGTAGGTTGTTTTGCATATACTCTTGTACGTTTGCAATTTGATCTGTACTAGCTAACTCCGTTTTGTACCAGCCCTTCTCATTCATCACATCAAACAGTTTATGTTGATTGTTACAAGCATTATTAAAGGCTCTTTCATAAATATCATGGAGCTGTTG
Organism: Halalkalibacter krulwichiae; assembly: GCF_002109385.1. Lineage (NCBI taxonomy): Bacteria > Bacillati > Bacillota > Bacilli > Caryophanales > Bacillaceae > Halalkalibacter > Halalkalibacter krulwichiae. The sequence continues at coordinate 2,886,220 of NZ_CP020814.1, forward strand.
GTGGGTCGTTTCTACCATTGTATTGCTTATACTTCTACAACGCCCCTTTTCTAGCTCCAAACATAGCTGCAACATTTCTCGATCTGTTAGCCCTCTACCATTAATATTATTTGGCATTACATAACCCCCCTATTATTGAATCATTCCCGCACGGTTGAAGTACTGTGCCAACTCTCCAATTTGTAATTGATGTTGTTCTGCTAATTGCTCCAAAATCGTTCTTATCTGTTCATCCTTGCATTGAGAAGCACACCAATTCAATGTTTTCGCTGTAATTTCTTCAGCTCGAATCTCATCTTCAATAAATGCTAATTCCTTGGTTGTAAGTTGATTCATTATTACACCTCCTGACAGAACTATTTCCTTGATAGTATTGATTATCTTTCCTTGTCTTATCCGATCAACATCTAGCTAAGTGAATTTTTAGATTCAATTTCAAGCAATTATGGTATCCTAAAATTAATCTGTAAAATAGGTAAAGTCCTAAGAAAGGATTGACATATGTTAGAACAATTAAAAAAGCATTTTGGAGAAAAAATGGTCGTTGCCAACGATGAACACTATTCAGAGAACTTCAGTTGGTTCATGACAAATGACCACATTAAAATCGGCATTTCAACCGAACAACTTACAGAAGAAGAACAATCTTTATTAAATGTCTTTCTAACTCCGGTTACTAGAAAACAACTAGAAACACCCCAATCCGTTGAAGAAAAATTTTGGTCCCAAATCCTCTTTGGCGCTGCTAAAAACGTCACAAAACCCCATGGCCTTACAAAGACGTTTCGCTTTATCCACTTCTACTTAAGGGGAGAAACAAGCGATACGTCTCATCTAGTCGAAGCCATTACGAGCTTACTTCCGGAAACAGCGATCATTCTTTTGGAATCAGACTCAAGTGGTGTGATTATTGATACGGATCCAGATAGTACCGATCAAATTGAAAACTTATTTGAGTCCATTTCTAATACGATAACAAGTGACTTTTATCTTGATTTAGCTCTATATATCGGCTTAAAAAATTCTTGTTATAGCGAAGCCCATAATCGATACTTATGGGAGAAGAATTGCTTTGAAATCATGAAACAGACTTCAAGTAAAACCGTCTATTATGGGGAAGAAGTAGTTCCTTACCTCTTACTTTTCCAAGCAAATCAAAAGACATTAGAGGACATCTCCACACAATTATTGGGAAATGTAGTAGATGACAAAGAGCTAATAAAAAGTATAAGAATCTATTTAGACTGCAATATGAATGTCTCGCATGCAGCAAAAAAACTTTATCTTCACCGTAACACGCTCCAATACCGCGTGGAAAAATTCATTGAGAGAACCGGTATTGATATAAGGCATTTTAACAATGCCGTTTCAATTTATTTAGCCCTACTTATTAACAATTCAAAGGCATAATGCATTGTGCACAAATACAATGCATTATTTTTTATGCACTTTTACAATATACGAAAACGCTTTCTAAAGATACACTAACCTCATAGTATTAATTAAAAGGAGCGAGTTCACATGGGAGAAATCAGATTAGAAAACGTTTACAAAATTTATGATGGTGATGTTACTGCTGTTACAGATTTTAATTTACACATTGACGATAAAGAGTTTATCGTTTTTGTTGGTCCATCTGGTTGTGGAAAATCAACGACACTCCGTATGATTGCCGGCCTTGAAGAAATTTCAAAAGGAGACCTTTATATCGGTGAACGCCGTGTGAATGATGTAGCTCCTAAAGATCGTGATATCGCGATGGTATTCCAAAACTACGCATTATATCCTCACATGAATGTATATGATAATATGGCTTTCGGTCTAAAACTTCGAAAGTTTAAAAAAGAAGAAATTGATAGACGTGTTAAAGATGCCGCAAAGATCTTAGGCTTAACAGAAATGTTAGATCGAAAGCCAAAAGCGATGTCAGGTGGACAACGCCAACGTGTTGCATTAGGAAGAGCAATCGTCCGCGATCCACAAGTATTTTTAATGGATGAGCCATTATCAAATCTTGATGCAAAACTTCGTGTACAGATGCGTTCAGAGATCAGTAAACTTCACCAACGTCTTCAAACAACTACTATTTATGTAACGCATGACCAAACTGAAGCGATGACTATGGCTTCGAGAATCGTTATTATGAAAGATGGCTTTATCCAACAAGTAGGAACACCAAAAGAAGTGTATGATAATCCTGACAATATTTTTGTTGGTGGCTTTATCGGTTCTCCAGCTATGAACTTTTTACACGGCACGCTAACTGATAATGTATTCAATATTGGCGATGTGAAAATCAAAGTTCCTGAAGGCAAATTAAAAGCATTGAAAGAAAACGGCTATAGTGGCAAAAAAGTTGTACTTGGTGTTCGTCCAGAAGATATTCATGATGAACTTCTCTTCTTAGAGGCTTCGCCTGATTCAAAAATTGAAGCAACTATTGATGTCGCTGAATTATTAGGTGCTGAGTCTTATTTATACTCTAAACTAGAAGGACAAGACTTTATCGCACGTGTCGATGCTCGATCTGATTTCCAAAACGGCCAAAAAATTCAGCTAGCTTTCGATATGAATAAAGTGCATTTCTTTGATCCTGAAACAGAAAAGAGAATTCGTTAAAAATAAAGCTGACACAGATCACGTAGATCTGTGTCAGCTTTGTGCAGAAAACGATTAAGCTTGTTGTGTAATCTTAGCTTTTGCTTCTTGCCGACGACGGTGTAATATCGGTTCCGTATACCCATTTGGTTGTTCACAACCTTTAAAAACAAGGTCACAAGCTGCTTGAAATGCAACTGATTGTTCATAATTAGGCGACATCGGTCTATACTCAGGGTCGTTAACATTTTGTTTGTCAACAATCGTTGCCATGCGTTTTAATGTTTCAAGCACTTGTTCTTCTGTACAAATTTCATGACGGAGCCAATTAGCAATATGTTGGCTAGAGATACGTAAAGTTGCACGATCTTCCATTAATCCAACATTATTAATATCTGGTACTTTAGAACAACCTACTCCTTGCTCTACCCAACGAACAACATATCCGAGGATTCCTTGAGCGTTATTATCCAATTCTTGTTGAATCTCTTCAGGGCTCCAATTGGCATCAGAAGAAATTGGGAATGTTAAAATATCATCAAGTAAGTCTGCAGTGTGTGCTCCTAACTCCTCTTGAACTTCTCTTACATTTATCTCATGGTAATGTAATGCATGTAACGTAGCCGCTGTTGGAGAAGGAACCCAAGCTGTGTTTGCACCTGCCTTTAATTGTCCTCCCTTTTGCTCTAACATAGCAGCCATCAAATCTGGCATTGCCCACATCCCTTTACCAATTTGAGCACGTCCGTTTAGTCCACTTGCCAAGCCTACATGAACATTTGCCTTCTCATATCCTGCTAGCCACTTTGAAGCTTTCATATGATTCTTTCTAATAACGGGTCCAGCCTCCATTGATGTATGAATTTCATCCCCTGTTCGGTCTAAGAAACCAGTATTAATAAAGACTACTCTATCCTTCACTTCACGGATGCATGCTTTTAAGTTAACTGAAGTTCTTCGTTCTTCATCCATGACACCAATCTTAATTGTATGTCTTTGTAATCCTAACATGTCTTCAACACGATCAAATAAATCGTTGGCAAACGCCACTTCTTCCGGACCATGCATTTTCGGTTTAACGATGTAAATAGATCCTTTTGCTGAATTATTGTTCTCATTTTTCAGAAGATCATGCTTTGCAATCAAACTAGTAATCACCGTATCAAGTATTCCTTCAGGAACTTCTTGTCCTGCTTCATCTAAAACAGCGTTGCTTGTCATTAAATGTCCAACGTTCCTTACAAACATCAATGAACGTCCTGATAAAGTGATCTCTTCGCCAGTTACAGCTGTGTAAACTCTGTCAGCATTTAGCGTTCTTGTAACTGTTTCATTCCCTTTATGGAATGTTGAAGACAAACTGCCGTTCATTAAACCTAGCCAGTTGCGGTAAACTAGAACCTTGTCTTCCGCATCTACTGCTGCTACAGAATCCTCACAATCCATAATAGTCGTTAAAGCGGATTCCATTACAATATCTTTTATTCCAGCTTGGTCTGAGCTACCTATAGGATGATTACGATCAATTTGAATCTCAAAATGCAATCCATTATTTCTTAATAGAATGGTAGATGGTCTTTCCGGCTTCCCTTGGAAACCAATCAACTTGTCAGGTGAGTTTAACGTAGTCTTCTCCCCATTGCTTAATTCGATTGAAAGGGCTCCATTTTCGATTTGATATGTAACTGCTTCAGTATGGGACCCACTAGATAAAGGAATCGCTAAATTTAAAAAGTCCTTTGCAAATGCAATTACCTTTTCTCCGCGAATCGGGTTGTAAGCTCCTTGTCTTGTCGCACCCTCTTCCTCACTAATCGCGTCTGTTCCATAAAGCGCATCATATAAACTTCCCCATCTTGCATTCGCAGCATTAATTGCATAGCGAGCATTATTTACAGGTACAACTAGCTGAGGCCCAGCTTGTAACGTAATCTCGTCGTCAACACCATCTGTCGTCACTTGGAAATCTTCTACTTCAGGCTCTAAATACCCAATGCTCTTTAGAAATGTTTTATATGTTGTAAAATCAAATGTTTCATTTTCTCTATGCCAAGTATCAATCTGTTGTTGAATTTCATCTCGTTTTGTTAACAATGCTTTATTTTGAGGTGCAAGGTCATGAATCACCTTTTCTAAGCCAGCCCAAAATTCATTACTCTCAACCCCGCTATTTGGGAGTGCTTCCTCATTAATGAATTGATATAAAATGGATTCCACTTGCAGTTTACCAACTTTTACATAATCGGACATCTTTTTCTTCCTCCTCTAAAGCATTATTGTTTCTTAATAAGAAACACTGTTTCTTTTATATACGTCAAGATTATCATGAAGACCCTTTCATTTCAATCCTTTCTTTTCTCTTTTTTCCTCTTTTTCTTTGTATCTATGTTATCCAAGTATGACTTCGATCGTTCTCTAATAATTTTTTTCTGAAATAGGCATGCCCAGTCCCCCAAAAAAAACAAGCTAGTACAAAGCTAGCTTGTCACGTAGCCAAGCCTACGCGAGATCTTGCGTCCTATTTCTTTAATAATGGGGCTTAGTTGGTTAATTCTATCAATTGTTAATCGTGTAGTTGGGCCTGAAATACTAACCGCAGCCGTTATTTTTCCTCTATTATCAAATATCGGGTCGCCATACAAGTAATTCCCACTTCATTTTCTTCTATTTCTATACCGTAACCTTGATTCCTAATTTTATGGAGTTCTTTTAAGAACTTGTCTTTATCTGTAATGGTATTGTCTGTATGTCGCGGTAATCCATTCTTTTCAATAATTGACAGCACTTCTTGTTCCGGCAAGTAAGACAAAATGACTTTCCCAACACTCGTACAATGCATTGGTGCTCTCCTACCGACCTTTGAGTGTGTTCTTAATGTTTCATTACCCTCAAGTTTTTCAATATATATTACTTCCCCTTGATCATAAACGACTAAGTGAATGACTTCATTCGTTTCTGCTTCTAGTTCTTGAAGATAAGGTTTGGCTTCTGCTCGTAAATCAATTGATTCTAGTAAAATTGAACTTAATTCTAAGTATTTATACCCGAGACAGTACTTTTTTGTCTTTTGATTTTGTTCAATGTATCCATGTTCAACAAGTGTACTCAACAATTTATAAATAGAGCTTTTATTTAAGTCAAGATGAGTTGCTAGTTCAGTAACACCTCTACCTTCTTTATGCTGACTAATAAGGTCGATTATTTTTAAAGCTCTGTCTACTGATTGAACCATATGAATCCCCCGTATGTAATAATTCTAACCGTTATCGGATAACGCACATCTGAATAGATATTAACAATTCCTTACAAAGATTAATCTTATCACATCATAACCATTTAGCAAATTTCAAAGCTAATACTGTGCTTTATCTCATTTCAATATAATTACATCTTCTAGCTTCATCTCAGATTATACGATCTAAAGACAGAAAAAAGAGACCGAGACAAAAGCGTCTTTATTGAATGAACAATTCGAACAGAAGGAGGTCGAAGCATAGGATCCTCTTCGGAAATTCACTTCATTTTCCACGGACGGCTAGTGAGCCTCCTTGCTAACGCACTGTGGGGTCTCATTCTTGCCTTTTAATGAGGGCACTGAACAAGGTCGATTTTTACCTTTTTAGTGCCCTCGAAGCAATGTGTGAATCCATTGCTCCTTAAATAAGAGCCACTGAAATAGGTCGGTTTTCACCTTTTTCAGTGGCTTCCCTTTTAATCCCGTAGGAGTTTTTGTATTTTTCCTCTGCTAAGGTTGTCATCGTTCGTATTTTCAATAAAACTGTTATGTCTCAGCCTCTTAAAAAAATTTTTATTGTTATGGTTAAACCCACCACATATCAGATGGTTTTTCTTCAATTAAAATTGAGTTAAGGTTGGTAACTGCTCTTTTAAAACCTTCCTCTATCGACATGATCGGATCTTCATGTTCAATACTTACTACATAATCATAGCCATACGTGCGTAATGCACTTATCATATCTGACCATTCTTGAACACTATGACCACAACCAACTGAGCGGAAAGTCCACGCTCTTGTCTGAACTTCACCATATGGTTGCATATCAGTAAGTCCATACATATTCACATTTTCTTGATCAATATACGTATCTTTCGCATGAAAATGATGAATTGCATTTGCTTTACCGAGTATTTTTATCGCTGCAACTGGATCGATTCCCTGCCACCATAGATGACTTGGATCTAAATTTGCACCGATTGCGTCACAAGTTTCTTCTCGTAGTTTTAACAAAGTATAAGGTGTATGAACTAAAAAGCCTCCATGAAGCTCTAAGCCAATTTTGACATTGTGATCTTTCGCAAACTGGCCCCATTCTTTCCAATATGGAATAAGTTTTTCTTCCCACTGCCACTTTATAACATCGCCGTATTCATTTGGCCAAGGTGTGACAGGCCAGTTTGGATATTTTGCATCTTCATGATCTCCTGCTGTACCTGAAAAACAATTTACAACTGGTACATTCATTAAGCTTGCTAATTTAATCGTTTTTACTAATGCATCATGAGACTGTTTGGCAAACGTCTTATCGGGTGAAATTGGATTTCCATGACAGCTAAAAGCAGAAATTGTTAAGCCTCTTGATGAGATTTTTTCTAAATATATGTTACGGTTTTCTTCACTCTCTAACAAAGCGTCAATATCACAATGTGCGTTACCCGGGTATCCGCCTGTTCCAATTTCAACCGCTTTAACACCGGCATCTTTTACGTAGTCAAGCATGTCATCAAGGTTTTTGTGTGAAAATAATACGGTAAATACACCTAATTTCATTGTGTGCCTCCCTTATGTTAACGTAATGCTTTTACTAGTTTCGCTACTTTGATAAATTGCATCAATCACTTTCGATACTTGTAATGCCTCTTCTGGTTTAACAACTAGTTCATCTTGACCTAAACAAGTCCGGATAAAATTTGTGACTTGCTCGAGGCCAGGGTCGTCGGTTCCTGGAATCCAGTTTGCTTGACTATTTATTAACATCCCATGTTTCGCTTGATTGAGTTCAAAAGGAAATAAGTCAATTCCACCTGTATGACCTGAAATACTAACCCCTTCAACGTCCTCTTTTATATTGGCTGCCCATGATGTTTCAAACAACATGGAAGCTCCATTTTCAAATGTGATGTAGGCAGTTACATGGTCATCAACTTCAAATGTTTCATAGTTAAATTCACCCCATTGATTCACTTGATCAGGCATTTTACTTAGTTGATTATAAGCTTTTCCCATTACTGCAACGGGTTTAGGATTTCCAAGAAGCCAAAGCGCCAAATCTAAAAAGTGACAACCCCAATCAATCAAACTTCCTCCGCCTTGGAGTTCCTTATTTGTAAATACACCCCACCCCGGTACTTTCCTTCGCCTTAATGCCTTTACTCTAGCAACAATTGGTTCACCAATCTCATTTTCTAGTATTACTTTCTTAGCTGCTTGAGCCTCTTTCATAAATCGATAGTGATAACCAATCGCTAGAACTTTGCCAGATTGTTCCGCTGCTGTAAGCATATCCTTACACTCATTAGCATTCATTGCCATTGGTTTTTCACAAAAAACATGAACCCCCGCATGTAGTGCTGCAATAGTAATTTCAGCATGAAACTTATTAGGCGTACAAATCGTAACCGCATCCACATGCTGAAACATTTCTTCGTAATTTGTAAACACTTGGTTAAAGTTAAATCGCTTAGCTACTGCTTCTGCAGTCCCTCTATTAACATCACAGACAGCTTCAAGCATAACGAGATCATTCATATTAACATATGCAGGGATGTGCCTGTCTTGAGCAATTCCACCAGCACCGATAATCCCCATTTTAATCGTTCCCATTATGTTCTCCCTCTTTTATAAGCTTGTTATTTGTCTAGTTTCACTTGATTGTAAAGCCGCAAGAACAACCTTCAATGATTTATATCCTTCTTCCCCATTTACAACAGGCTCTGTATTTTCGATAAGCGCTGATACAAATTGGTCAATAACTTGCGTATTCGTTTGACCACCCGCATCATTTGTTTGAATACCACCAAGTTCATATTTAACAACTTCACCATTTTTGTACTGAACGACAAGAGAATTAACTGGATCATCTTCTAAACGAAGAATGGCATTTTCTCCGTAAATAATTGTAGAGTTATCCTCTTTAGATACATAAGACCAGCTAGCAGCTAACGTTCCAATAATTCCACTTTCTGTTTTTAATACACATACAGCTGTGTCATCTACATCTGCATTTTCTTTTGAGCTCGTTTCAACAAAAGCACCTACATCTGTAAATTCTTCCCCTAAAATAAATCTTAATAAATCAGTTTTATGAACTCCTAAATCACCCAATGCTCCAATATATGCTTGCTCTTTTTTAAAGAACCAACTATTTACACCATCAGCACTCCAACCTTCAGGTCCTCCATGACCAAATGCAGTTCGGAAACTATAGATTTTACCAACTTCACCTTTTTCTATTAACTGACGTGCTTTTTGATGAGAAGGAACAAAGCGTTGATTATGAGCAATCATTAACTTTTTATTACTTTCCTTTGCTGCCTCAATCATTTGCTCCGCATCTTTAATTGAGGTTGCCATCGGCTTTTCACATAAAACATGCTTGCCAGCTTGCAAAGCCGCTATTGAAATTGGTGCGTGTAAGTAATTAGGTGTACAAACACTAACAGCGTCAACCTCAGGATTGGCAAGTAACTCTTCATAATCAGTATAAGCAATTGCCTGATATTCCTTTGCAATCTCACTCACACGCTCTTTGACAATGTCACAAACTGCAATAATTTCTACGTTGTTGTTGTTTGCATATTCAGGTAGATGACGATGTTTTGCAATACTACCACAACCAATTACGCCTACTTTTATTTTACTCACACTTAACTCCTCCTCTTTTTCTCAATAAAAGAACTTCACTTAATTTTTCACTTTAATTTCTTCTAATGGTTTTGCATTTCCGTAAACAGGGTAATAACGATCAACTGGCTTTGCCCATTTAACCGCGTTTTTTATTACTCGTTGAATTTGCTCATTATGATAAGTTGGGTATGTTTCATGACCAGGACGGAAGTAGAAGATTTTTCCGTTTCCGCGTTGGTACGTACAACCACTTCTAAAAACCTCTCCACCTTCAAACCAACTCATCATTACAAGTTGATCGGGTGCCGGAATATCAAAGTGTTCTCCATACATTTCTTCTTTTTCTAACTCAATATACTCTCCAATTCCATCGACAATCGGATGACTTGGATCAACAACCCATAAACGTTCTTTTTCATCTGCTTCACGCCATTTTAAATCACAAGATGTTCCCATTAACGTTTTAAAAATCTTCGAAAAATGCCCAGAATGAAGGACAATTAACCCCATTCCTTCCAGCACTCTCTTTTTAACTTTTTCAACAACCGTATCTGAAACTTCATCATGAGCAAGGTGTCCCCACCAAATCAAAACATCAGTTGAAGCTAAAACATCTTCCGTTAAACCATGTTCAGCTTGATCTAGAGTTGCTGTCTTTACCTCCACTTGGTCTTCTTTTAAAAATTGTGCAATTGCTCCATGAATCCCCTCTGGATAAATGTCACGTACAACCTCATTCTTTTGTTCATGTCGATTTTCATTCCAAACTGTTACGTTTATCATAATCGTTCCTCCTCAATAACATTCGAATTCTGAGATCGTTCTCACAAGTAGCGATTCAAAATATGAGATCGTTCTCATAATCATTATTCACCTTATCTGGGATCGTTCTCACCTTTTACTGAAATCGATCCCACAATCAGCCAAATAAATTATACGGTTTCTCTACTAATTACTTCAATCGGCAATTCAAACACTTGTTGTTGATAGTATTGATTCATTAATAAAGACATCATGACATCCATTGTTTTCTCCCCCATCAACCTAGTTGGTTGCCGTATTGTTGTTAATGGTGGTTCCATTAGCTCGGCGATTGGTTGATCATCAAACCCTATAACCGCTAACTCATCCGGAATTTTTATTCCTTTACTTTTCGCTTCTTTTACAATACCAGCAGCTACTTCATCACTTCCGGTAAAAATAGCACTTGGACGGTCAGTCATTTCTACTATTTGCTTCACGATATCTTTCCCACATTCTATGCTATAAGCATCGCGAAAAATCCAGCTTTCTTTTAAAAGTAGATTGAACTGTTCTAAAGCAGATCTAAACCCCTTCTCACGATCAATTCCAAGTTCGCTTTTTGCCCCACCACAGTATGCGATTTTTTTATGTCCTTTTTTGATAAGATGACAAGCTCCTAGATAACTTCCTTTTTCTTGATTTAACCGAATGATAGGTACATTCGCATCTAATTTATACTCATTACATAGCACAATTGGTCCAGACTTAGTATAAGGCGCAATGGTCTGCCAATCATTTTCAATTGCTGTGAAAATTAAACCATCCACTTGTTTCGTTGTTAATAAGTTTAAAAATGCTAACTCTTTTTCTTTGTCTTGTTTCGTTTGACATATTAAAATCTGCAAGCCATTTTCAACAGCCACTTTCTCCATACCTTCAACTAAGAATGGAAAGAAAGGGTTTGTTAACCTTGGAACAAGAACAGCAATTGTATCCGTTTTTTGCCTTCTTAGCCTTTGAGCTGAGGAGTTTGGAAAGTAACCAAGTTCTTTCATTGCCTCATATACAATCTGCTTTTTCTCTTCCGTAACGTACGGGTGGTTATTCAGTACTCTCGATACTGTAGACCTTGATAACCCGGCACGCTTCGCTACATCCTCAATCGTTGCCATTAGTCTCTCCTTTGTAGCAATCAAATCTTGATAACGCTTTCCTAACTTAATATTAATTTTAAGATATAGCTTTTGGAATAGCAACAGGAAAATTCAATCATTCTGATCGAACTGACTTGATTTTATTACGATAGTCTTTTGGAGTAATACCTTCTATTTTCTTAAATACCTTAATAAAATATTTATCATTTTGGTATCCAACTGCAATAGCAATTTCATATATTTTCAAAAACGGATTTTCGAGTAATTCCTTTGCCTTTTCGATTCTTATTCTTGTCATATAATCAGTAATTGTAGCATGATATTCCTGTTTGAATTTTCTCGAGATATACTCTCTACTTAAATAAAATCGTTCAGCAATGTCTTGAAGCTTAATATCTTTTTGGTAATTCAATCGAATGTATTCCTCAATTCTTTGAACAGTTGACTCTTCTTTTTTGAACTTAACATTGTAAACAAGCTGCATCAACTCATGAAATTCTTTTAACTTTTCTTTTTTAAACAGCTCAAAAGAAAAGTTTCCATAATCATCCCAGTACTCCAGCCTCCTATAAGAGACATTCAATTGTTTAATTTCATATTCTTTCAGCCAATGTTCTCTCAACATATCAAATTGATTTTCCCAACTTTTTAATTGTTCGACTGTGAAAGAGCGGTCTTCCATTATTTGATCGAATAATGGCAAAATGACTTGATCCAATTGCTCCATATTTCCACTTTGAATTGCCCACCTTACTTCCTCTGCCTGATCAAGCAAATAAATGTACTGCTCAGCAGACTTTTTATTATAATGATTCTTGCTTAACAAATTTAATGATCCGATTAACTGTGTTGCCGTATCATAAGCTTCATTCAAGTTCATGACAGTTCTTCCTATAATTGGCATGCATTCAAATTGTAAAGTTGAACGCAAAGCGAAAGTTATTTGCGAGACCACTTTTTTGACATATAACGGCTGCCAAAAAAGAAGAATGAGCTCTTTTTTATTTGTGTGCCGAAAAGCAATTCCATGTCTTTTAGTAAGTATATTATTGCATATAGGCAGGAGGTGATTAAAAGCCTTATCTTCGTCATCATCAAACCTCAATCTTGTCAGAACATCCATAGGGATAATTACAATAGTATAGTTCTCAATTTTTATATCAATGGCCTCTCTTTTAGAAATTTGCTGTACAACTTGATCAAGCATGGTTGATTGCTGTAAATTAGTCGTTAGAAGCCGATCTATAATCACCTTCTCATTCTCAAGTAACATTAACCTTTCTCTATTTTCTTCCTTCCATTTCTTTATCGCTCTAGTTACTGTTTCGTCTAGCTCATCAGGATTTATCGGTTTTAATAAGTAATCAAAACTTCCAAATGTAATAGCATTTTTCGTGTAACGAAAGTCATCATACCCACTTAAAACAATCGTTTTTGCATTTAACTTACATGAATCAATCCATTTCAACAAATCAATTCCATCACATCTAGGCATATTCATATCAGTAAATATAATTTCAGGCTTATACTCACTGATATAACTCATCGCTTGCTTGCCATCAACTGCTTCAAGCACTTGATCGATCCCATGCTTTTCCCAATCAACTAGTAGCAATAATCCTTCACGAACATGTTTTTCATCATCAACTATGATCGCTTTCATTTGTATTCAACTCCATTTCTAAAGGAAGCTTGATCGTAACTAAAAATCCACCCTTTTCCCGATTTTGAATTTTAAAGATGACATTTTCATTGTAATAGAGTTGCAAACGCGCCAAAACATTTTTCAAACCAATGTGAGAGCCAATTGACTGCTCTTCTAAATACTGATTTATCTCCTTCAACCTTTGTTTAGAAACCCCAATACCATTATCACTTACTGAAATAAACAAATTGGTGTCCTTCTTCTTACACTTCACTTTTATTTCTCCTACACCGTCTCGAGTAACAAATCCATGTTTAAAATAATTCTCTATTATTGGTTGTAAAATCATCTTAGGTACCTGATTAGCAAGAACCTCATCATCCACTTCAATTTTAAAATCTAGATCCTCACCAAACCTTTGTTTTTGCAGGTGCATATATGCTTTTATATAATTTATTTCTTTTTCTACTGATACAACATCCTCACTCATATTCATACTATATCGCATGATCTGTGAAAGATGAGTAAGCGAAGCGTATATTTCTGGCACTTTGCTTTTTAATGCTAATGTTCCTATTGATTGTAATGTATTGTATAAGAAGTGCGGATTAACTTGTGAATGCAATACTTTTAATTGATTCGTTTTGTTCTCAAGCTCCAGCTTGTATTCTCTATTAATTAAGTGATTAATCTTTTCAATCATTGACTTAAACCGATCACCAAGAACTCCAATTTCATCTGTGCCGAGAGATTGAAACTGCGCTTTCATGTTTCCTTCCTCAACCTCTTTAATGTTTTGTACTAGAATTCTTATCGGTGATGTAATTTTAAAAGAAACAAAAAATGTTGCTAGAACAACAAGAGATAAACCAATTATTCCAAAGAAAATATTTATTGCTGCAACCCCGTATGCACTTTCATATAGAGTTGTATAAGGGATTCTTTTTACCAAAATCCAACTACCAGCAGCTTCCGATATTGTTTCAAAAAAGATGACACCCTCAAAAGTTGCATCTGTCCAACCCATTGTACCTCTTGACTCTGGTATCGTGAGTAAGGCATCCTTCCACTCGTAATCGTTCATTCTGTTCGGTTCCGAATTGAAAATTAGATCGCCTTCCTGATTCAATAAATAGAATTCTTCTGCCCCTTCATGATACAGGTAATTACTTAATTCGTTAACCTTATCAGGTCTAACTTCCAATGATACATACGCTAAAATATGATTAGCTGGTACATCTCTAAAAACCCTGTGTATTGTAAACCGATTGAATTCATTTAAAGGTTCAATATATAAGTTAGCTGGACTTTCACTTGCCTTTTTATAATAATCAATCATTTCTGGATTTAATAATTCAGTGGAAACAAGGGTAGAACGTTTTGAAACAGTAAAGTGCTCTCCATGCTTCACAACCGACATTGATGCACGATAAACACTTTCATCGCTATACAATAATGATTGTAGTACATTATGAGCAACTCCTCTTGATGCATATTCACCAATCTCACTTTTTCTTAAGTAGCTCATAAACTCAGGATTATTATAAAAAGAGAAAGTGAAATTGTTTAGTTCTCTTAAATAATTCTCAATGTTTATTTTTCCTTGATAAAGCAAATTTACGTTTTCTTGAATCGATTGTTCCTTTAATGATTCTTTTGTATAAATATAGGTAACAAAAATAGAACTACCAAATGGGATGATCGTTATTAACAACAGTAGAATGATTAATTTGTTTCGAATACTAGTTCTTAACAACGAATACACCTCCATTTTACACATAGACATTCATAGTTTAAAAGGCTGTCTCAAGGGCAATTTTTGACCTGAGACAACCTCGAACACTAATTGTAGTTCAATACTATACTGTCAATTTAAAACATTCACCTATTAATGACAGTAACGATCTAGCATTATTTTAAATTATCCCAAGTTGCTTGAAATTTTTCTAGTACTTCTTCATACTCAATTTGACCCGCGACATATTCTTGAATAGTTGCTGCAAAGTCTTGGTTCGCTCCATCAGGCCATCTAAACCAAGTCCAAGGAATTGTTTTGTCTTCAACAGAATACTCAAGAATAGATTCTCCTAATGCTCCTAATCCTGCCGGTTCGATGTTATCAAAAGCAGGGATAAAAGCAAATTCTTCGGTCATGTAACGTTGGCCTGTTTCTGATGAAACCATCCAATCTAATAATACCTTCGCTTCTTCAAGATGCTCAGAGTCCTTATTTAATGCCCAGTTATTAGGCACACCAACCGGAATTCGATTCGCCCCTTCCTCATCATTTAGTGGGATTGGCAAAAAGGCCATATTCATTTCAGGGTTAATCTGGTAAATCATGTTTTCAGTCCAGTTACCTTGTTGAATCATGGCTGTTTCTCCAGATGCAAATAAGGTAACCTGAGTATTGTAGTCTGTTGTTAATGGATTTGAATTTCCGTAATTAATTTCAGTATCAATTACTTGTTTAAACTCTTCAAAATGCTTATTTCCAATAAACGATTCAGATCCATCTTTTAACCCTTCAATAAAAGCGACTGGGTCCTCTTGCTGTGCAAAAGGAATATTCAATAAATGTTGACCAATAACCCACCACTCTGCATAACCAGCTGCAAATGCAGTAATATCATTTTCCTCTAGTTTCTGAACAACTTCTTGTAACTCAGCCATTGTAGCAGGTGGCTCTTCAATCCCTGCTTGCTCAAACAAATCTTTATTATAAATAAATCCATATCCTTCAAGATTAACAGGCATACCATATAATGTGCCGTCTTCATCTGTCATCGGTACTTTACCTATTGGCAGTAAATGATCCACCCAAGGCTCATTTGAAAGGTCTGCTAAATGCTCTTTCCATAGTTCTAATTCATTAAAGCCCCCATTATTAAAGATATCTGGTTTTTCCCCAGAAGCAAACTTTGCTTTTAAAGCAGCTCCGTAATCAGCTCCTCCACCTACAGTTTCTAGTTTCACTTTAATATTAGGATGTTCAGCTTCAAATTCTGTTAACATTTCTTGCAACTGGTCAGCGATTTCAACTTTGAACTGGAAGAAATTCAACGTGACAACTTCCTCATTTTTTTCAGTTTGAGTCCCCTCACCTGCACTTGAATTTCCACTTTCATTTGATGAACAACCAGCCATTAACCCCACAGCCATTATCATCGACAAACAAGTAGAGAATAAACGTTTTTTCATGCAATTGCCCTCCTCAAATCCCTTGTTTTTTTATAAATATACTTTTTGTAGGTCAACTACAAAAATTTAATACCATTGTTACTTGATGGATCCAGAAGCAATCCCTTTAATAATGTGTTTTTGTAAAAATAGGAAGAAAATAATAATTGGTGTGATCCCTAGCACTAATGCTGCAAGACCCATATCCCACTGTTTCGTATACTGAGCAAAGAACGAACTTGTAGCTAATGGAATTGTCCGTAATGAAGCATCTTGTAAAACTAAAAGCGGGAGTAGATAATCATTCCAAATCCATAATGTATTTAAAATGACAACTGTTACAGTAATGGGCTTTAATAGAGGAAAAACAATTCTCCAAAATACCCCAAACTGAGAACAACCATCTATTCTAGCTGACTCTTCTACCTCTATTGGTACCGTTTTCACAAACCCATGATAAAGAAACAACGACAAAGGTACTCCAAACCCAAAATACATGAGAATGATTCCAGGTATACTATTCATAATTCCCAACATTCCACCTAGTTTTACTAAAGGAATCATAACCGTTTGAAACGGAATTACCATTGCGGCTACAAAGAAGACAAATAACGTTTTGCTAATTTTCCCCGGTGTTCGAACCATCTTCCAGGCAGCCATTGAACTGATAATAACAAGCCCAATATTACTAAAGACCGTAATCGTTAATGAGTTCCAAAAAGCTCGAGGGAAGTCTAAGATTTGCCAAACTTTAATATAATTCGAGAATAACCATTCTTTTGGTAGGGCAGCAGCATCTATTAATATCTCCGAGAAGCCCTTTAATGAGTTTACAATGACAAAATAAAAGGGTATTAAGAAGATGAAAGCGACAATGATCGCAAAGATCTCCAAAACAAAAGTCTTTTTTGTATACCTTTTACTCATTACGCCTCAACCTCCTTCCGTTTTGTTAGCATAACCTGAAGTGTCGTGAAAATAGCAACCACTACAAAAAATAGAATCGACTTAGCAGAACCTAACCCATAATTATTATTAGTAAAGGCCTCTTGATAAATGTTAATGGCAACCGATTGAGTTGAATTAAAGGGACCTCCACCGGTTAACGATAAGTTAAGGTCAAATATCTTAAAGGCCATCGAGATCGTCAAGAAAAAGCAGATTGTGAATGCTGGTAAAATGAGAGGAATAATAATCTTTCTTAAAGTCGTAAACGTAGATGCTCCGTCAATCCTCGCAGCTTCTAGCAGCGATGTATCGACACCTTGTAGAGCAGCAATATAGATGACCATCATATATCCACTAATTTGCCAAGCAAATACGATTACAATTCCCCAAAATGCAGTTTGTGCATCTCCTAACCATGCTTGTTGAAAGAAGGAGATATTGGTCATTTCACCAATTGCAGAAAACCCTCTTACAAAGATAAACTGCCAAATAAATCCTAGTAGAAGACCACCGATAACATTCGGAATAAAGAAAGCAGTCCTAAGTAGATTCCTAGTCTTCAAAGCACTGTTTAGCAACAGAGCAAAGGAAAAACCAATAATATTACTAATTAATACAGCTGCAAACATAAACTTCGTTGTAAACATAAAAGAATCGAAAAATCTCTCATCATTGGTAAAAATCTTCTTATAATTTTCAAGCCCAACCCATTCGGTCGCTGAACTGATCCCATTCCAAGAAGTAAAAGAATAATAGACTCCCATGAAAAAGGGTATAATTTGAATGACGATAAAGAAAATAAGTGCAGGTCCTACAAAGGCAAGATACGACAGAATCTTTTTCATTCTTGTCTTTTTCGTTGTTACACTTTTCAACTTAGCTTTCTTAGTTTCTAGTACAGTATTCACTCTGTATCACCGCCCTTTTTTGAAATCGCTTTCATACATTCATTATAAAATGAGCTACTGTGAAAGAATACTGACTAGATTGACAAAAAAGGTGCACAATTTTGACATCATGATTTATTCATCTGAACAAGACAACTCTCACAAAAATGCCACTGAAAAAGGTCTGTGTTTCACCTTTTTCAATGGCATTTCTACTAAGATAAACACTCTAAAAAGGTAACTTAGTCTTCTGGTGTCACTTCAGTATTTAAGGCTTTGAAAAATGTTAGAATAGATTGATAGCTGCTACCTAAATCACCAAAAGATCCTTTCTTTGCACAGTAAACATCAATTGCAGAACGAATAGGGTTAATTTTAAAAACCGTTATAACCATGACAGAAGCAGACATACCTTCTTTTTCCATCGTTATTTCACCACGTTCCTCATCTACCTTTAAAATCTTCCATTGTGGAAGCTTATTATTTGCTATTTTTTTTACACTTTCAAGCATCGCTTCCCGACTTTTCTTATAATAGCGAGTTTTCAGTCCTGGTAACTTTGGATTTTCACTTGTCTCTTCAAAGTTTTTCCATAAGCCTACAATTTTTCTTAGTGCTGTCATCTTTACCTCCTATATTAACCTGCATCATAATCTCCCTGTCTTATGAAGATACACGAATCATTAGACAATTTCAATTAGATCCCTAGCAAGTTATATTACGATGGAATGTCATCAAACATCCATTGACTTTTTATATCTCTATCTATAGGATAAAATCATTATCTTGTATTATATTTTGTATTTAATAGAAAAGCTTCAACGAAAGGTGCAAGGTTATTAATGAAAAAAGCTTTATTATTCCTTATTCTCTGTTTCATAATTGGATTTTTAGTTATAACAGGAAACCATTACAAATCAGAGGTTAGAAGAGGCTTCCTTGAATTCTCACTCTCTGATCAAACAATTCCAAGTTGTTACATTCCCATTTATAAAGTTGCTTCTGAAGAATACTCTATCCCCTGGACTTTGTTAGCCGCTGTTCACCGTGTTGAGACTCTCTTTTCAACCATGGATCCAATGGTGAGTCATGTAGGTGCAATTGGCCATTTTCAATTCATGCCTAGGACCTGGATTGGTTGGGCGTATCCAGGTACAGAGCTAGGAGATATTAATGATGATATTGATCTTACAGATCTTACTGTCATTAATGAGTATGGCGGGTACGGCATTGATGCCACAGGCAACGGTAAAGCTGATCCATTTAACATTAATGATTCCGCTCATACAGCTGCAAAATACCTTGCTGATCATGGAGCTAGTAATGGTGACATTGAAAAAGCATTATTTGCTTACAATCGTAGTCAAGATTACGTTGATAAAGTTAACTATTATTATGAAATCTACATGAACGACTATGAGACAAAAGATTTTTCATTTTGTTATCAGTAAAATACTAAAAAGGATTGTCCCAACCTAAAGGACAATCCAAAAGCAATGAGCAATACAAGTCACCTTTTAACCTTTAGAGGAGTAGTTATCTTCTCCTCCAAGGCTTTAGATCGTTCATTTCCCCTTACTTCACACGATAGACCCTTGCTTCATAAGGATTTAACGCAATTTCATTTTCATTTCCTTCATTCTCTTCATAGTTACTAATAAGCAACTGTAATGAATCAAACGTAATAGTCTCTGGTAATACGCAAGTTGTCTTTTTATCAAAGAGATTAACTAAAATGATGATTGTCTTATCTTCGAATGTCCTCGTATACGCATATATTTTCTTATGTTCTGCTAAAATTAGTTCATAGCTTCCATAAATTAAAGCATGATGTTCTTTACGCAAATGAATTAAGTTTTTGTAATAATGGTAGATCGAATTTGGATCTTGCATCGATTGTTCAACGTTTACTTCTAAATAATTTGGATTTAGTTTCAACCAAGGTTGCCCCTTCGTAAAACCTGCATTCGTTTCATCATTCCACTGCATTGGCGTTCGTGAATTATCACGTCCGCTTTTCCAAATTATTTCCATAACTTCTTCATGAGAAGTTCCATTCTCAGTTTCATTGCGGTACAGATTTCTTATTGCGACGTCATTATAATCTGCGATTGAGTCAAATTGGACATTAGTCATTCCAATCTCTTGTCCTTGATAAATAAAAGGCGTACCTTGCATCAGAAAATACATTGTTGCTAGCGCCTTAGCAGATTCAACACGATATTCATTGTCATTTCCCCAAGTAGATACAGATCTTGGTTGATCATGATTTTCTAGAAAAAGAGCATTCCAACCTAATCCATCTAACCCTTTTTGCCATTTTGTTAATGTTTCTTTTAAACCTTGTAAATCTAGACCGGAGTCTTTGCCTTTTCCCCATAAGTCGAGATGCTCAAACTGAAAGATCATATTAAAGCACCCTTCCGTTTCTCCTACCCATTTGTCTGCCTGATCCACTTTCACACCATTCGCTTCACCAACAGTCATAATATTATATTTAGAGAACGTTTCTCGTTTTAATTCATCGAGATATTCGTGAATCCCTTCACGGTTCATATGTCCCTCAAAAGACGGTACATACTTTAGTTTTTTAGGATTCGGCATATCCGGGAATCCAGGTACTTTCTTAATGTGAGATATCGCATCCACCCTGAAGCCATCAATGCCTTTATCTAACCACCAATTTACCATTTCATATAGTTCTTTTCGAACATCAGGATTTTCCCAATTTAGATCAGGTTGTTTTCGTGAGAATACATGCATATAGTATTCTTTACTATCTTCATCATATTCCCAAGCAGAACCACCAAAGATTGATTCCCAATTATTTGGCTCTTTGCCATTTTTACCTGGATCCCAAATATAATAATCTCGATAAGGATTATCCTTTGATGACCTTGATTCAATAAACCAAGGGTGTTCATCGGACGTATGGTTAATAACTAAATCCAATATTAACTTCATTCCTCGATCGTGAACACCTTTTAATAATTGATCAAAATCGTCCATACTACCAAAATCGTCCATAATCCCTTTGTAATCACTGATATCGTAACCATTGTCATCATTAGGAGATTTAAATATCGGACATACCCAAATAACATCAATTCCGAGATCTTTTAAATAATCAAGCTTCGAAATGATTCCTTGAATATCACCAATTCCATCTCCGTTTGAATCCATAAAACTTCTTGGATATATTTGATAAGCTACAGCTTCTTTCCACCATGTCTTTTTCATTAAAATTCCTCCTCATCTAATAATAAAATATCACAACCACACAAACTGCGCAATCGTTTGCACAAAATCGTTATAATATCCTTTACGCTTGATATTTGATTCTTATTCTCCAGTAAAGCGTTCTATACTACTAAAGTTCCCCAAATTACAATGATAATATTACCTTTTAAACCCTTAACATCTATTTACAACCCTTTGAATTTCGTTATCTCAAATGCCCTCTTAGACATTTGAGATAACCTTTCATTTGCATGATTGTCTTTTTATTAATTTATGCGGAACAATGATCTTTTTTTCGCCACATTCAGGATCAGAAATCTTATTAATCAAACATTTCGTTGCTTCAAAACCTAGATCATATATATGGATATCTACCGTTGTCATCGTTGGAGAAGAAAGTTCTGATATCATGACATTATTAAAACTCACAATTGACATATCCTTTGGTACTTCTACATTCATGTCAGCAAGCATTTTTAGAACTCCAAAAGTCATTATGTCATCGGCAACAATTAAAGCAGTTGGTCGTTCAACCAGTGACATAACTTCTATAACTGCTTCTTGTCCCCCTTCTTGCAACTCTTCATGATGCACGATAAATTCTTTTCTTATTGGGATATTAGCATTCTTTAATGCTTGCTCATATCCTTTCATATGATCAATTGTTACAACGTAGTCAAGGTTACCACCGATAAAACCTATACGTTCATGACCTAATAACATTAAATATTCTGTGACTGTTTTGGCAGCTTTAAAGTTGTCATTATTGACGTAGGAAACTCGAGATTCGTCAATATTGTAAGGACGACCAATTAAAACGAAGGGAAAGTTCTGCTCCAATAGAAATGGCATTACTTTATCATTCACACGTGAATATAAGAGTAAAATCCCATCGACTCGTCCGCCATAAACCATTTGTTTTACTTCTTCCAAAATTTCTTCTTCTGTTTGTCCAGTAGATAAATAAAGTCCATAACCCTCTTGATAAGCCTTCATACTTATTCCACGGATGACCTCTGGAAAGAAGGGATTTTGAAATGCTATCTTCGCAGAATTGGGCATCACAATTCCTATTGTTTTTGTGCTTTTGATCGCTAAGCTTCTTGCATTGAAATTCGGATGGTAACCTAGCTCATCCATAGCCTTTCTTACACGTTCTTTCGTTTTATCACTTATCCGTGAGCTATTTGCAATAACTCGAGATACCGTCGACGGTGCAACATTAGCCCGTTTTGCCACATCTTTTATAGTGACCGCCATCGGTATCACCTCCTGCCTAGTTTCTAACCTATCCTTCATCTATATTGTAGCCCTTGCTTGGTTGGTAAACAATTTATTTTTTTATAAATGTTACATTAAAATGAGGCATTATCCATTACTAAGATAATGCCTCACTCTAAATCGAATCTAAGTCGATGTTACGATCCAGATTAACAACGCAGAGTATAGAAACATTCCACCGGCAAGTATTAATAAAATGATTGAAAGGAACTTAAATTTATTAAACAACTATCCCACCTACTTTACTTCTGTTTAACCTTTTTCAGCTCCAGCTGTCATTCCTTCAACAATATAACGTTGGAAAATAAAGAATAAAGCCATAAGTGGAAGGGAAATCAGAACGGCTCCAGCTGCAAATACTGTAAAATTGTTATTTGCTTGTCCTGAAACTAATGTAAATAACCCTTGAGCCAACGTCCAGTTGCTACTAGATCTTAGAATAACTTCCGCCATTATAAAATCCATACTTGCAGCAACAAAACTATTAAAGGCAATAAACGTTATAATTGGCATAGCTAATGGTAACATTACCTTAAGAAAAATATCAGTATTTGATGCTCCATCAATCCGAGCCGCCTCCATTAAACTATTTGGAATTCCGTCAAAGAACCCTTTAACAATCCATGTGTTAAAAGCAACACTACCAGCAGCTAATACTAGAATGTACCCAAGATGTGTGTCTAAAAGTCCGAAAGAACCAAGTAAAGTATAAATAGCAATCATTCCCATAATCGTCGGGAACATTTGCAAGATAATGATTGCCATTAGCCCTTGCTTCTTACCTTTAAACTTAAATTTCGAGAAAGCATATCCAGACAAGACTCCAAAGACGGTAGAAATCGCCATATTAGAGACTGCGATAAACATCGTATTTTTGTACCACGTTACATAATCGTGCTTCTCAAATAGTGCCCTGTAATGACCCCAATTCCAGTCAGCGGGACTTGGAAAGATTTGTGATGAATGTAACGATGATCCTGGATTTACTGAACCAATAAAGATAAAATAAACAGGAAATAGGCAAATAATCGCTAGGAGAATCAAAATGCCATATACGATAATAGAATTTAAAACCCTTTTTACTTTAGGATTAAACATTTCTTATACATCCCCTTTCAAGGCTTTTGTATTTCGTAAGTTGAAATACGCAAACCCA
This sequence comes from Halalkalibacter krulwichiae, assembly GCF_002109385.1. NCBI lineage: Bacteria > Bacillati > Bacillota > Bacilli > Caryophanales > Bacillaceae > Halalkalibacter > Halalkalibacter krulwichiae. Next base: position 2,909,918 of record NZ_CP020814.1, read on the forward strand.
GCAATGATCAAAAAGACCACTAAAGCAACAGCTGATGCAATCGCATATTGACCATTATCTAATGTCATTTTAAATATCCAAGAAAGCAAGATATCTGTGTGTCCTGCATAATTGTAGTTCGCATTTGCTGGACCACCTTCTGTCATTAAATAAATAAATGTTAATTGATTAAAGTTAAATGCGAATGTGAAAACCATTAACGGTACAGCTGCAACCATTACAATTGGGAATGTAATTTTACGGAACTGTTGAACAATGGTCGCCCCGTCCACTTCAGCCGCTTCATATAGTTCTTTACTTATTGTTGTAAGTACAGCTGTAAAGAGAGCCATCCAAAATGGGAAACCAAGCCATAGGTTTGTTAACAACACAGCAACCTTTGCCCACATTGGATCAGATAACCATGGGACAGGATTTAAACCAATCGATTGTAACATTTCATTAATTACACCGAACTGACCATTGTACATATTTCTAAAAATTAAGATACTAACAAACCCAGGTACTGCCCAAGGTATAATATAAATATTTCTCCAGAACTTTGTGTACTTAACAACCTTTTGAGAAAGGACAACGGCTACAAATAGTCCTGCAAATACAACAAGGAGAGTAGATAACACTGCCCAGATAATCGTCCAAGAAAACACCCCTAAAAAGGTTCCTCGCCATGATTCCATTGTGAACAATCGAACAAATTGCTCAATTCCTACCCAGTCAACTAGTGCTCGAGGAGGTAAATAGTTTGGAGATGAAAAGTTTGTAAATGCAATTAAAGCTGTAAATGTTAGTGGAAACACCGTTAACAAAAGCATCGAGATCGCCGTCGGTGTTATTAGGATATAAGCATAACCATTATCCCAAGCATTTCGTACCGATTCTTTAAAACTCAAGATTTTTTGGCCTTGCTCACGTAATTTCCCTACAAGGTAAGCATCACGAACACTTAAATAATAAATGCCAATAACTGCAACAAGGACAATAACCATCATTAAACCTTCAGCCATCAATAAGATAGAATGGTCACCTTGATCAATAATTCTTCCTCTTTGTCTCACTTGCGGCGTCTCGCCCAATGTAATAAGTCCATGTAATCCATTAGCGATTGGTTTAATAAAGAAAATAATTACAATTAACTCAAATATAGCCCAAGTAATTCCTTTCCAGTATTGCTTATTATAAATTTGACCTAGTCCCATAAACAGAACAGACAGCAACGCTGCTATTTTGCTATGGCTTTTATCTTTATGGGACGCTTTTGTTTCAAATTCGTTTGACATCATATTTCCCCCTTTTAAACGTGAACACTATATCGTGTGTAATGGTGATTTCAGCGAGAGAGTTTAGGGGATATCCAATAAACACCCTCGCTGTACCATCTTTCTATTAGGACTGTTATCCAAACAGCCTACTACTGTTGTTGTTCAGCTATCGCATTTTCTATTGTATTAACTGCACGATCTAACGCTTCTTGAACATCAGCACCACGATTCCAAATGTCTGCAAAAGCAGCTTCCATTGGTTCCCAAACCAGTGGCATTTCCGGAATATTCGGCATTGGCACTGCATGTGTTGCCTGTTCAAGGAAACCAACTGAGATATCGTTACTTTGAATGTCTTCATGCTCTGTTAAAGCATAACGTGGTGGGAGAGCACCTGTGATTTCATAAGCAAGTAATAGGTTTTCTTCATTTGTAATAAATTGAGCTAACAAAGATGCAGCATCAGGATATTCTGTATAAGCGTTGACGTAAAATCCACGAGTACCTGAGAAACTAGTAGGGTTTTCTCCATTTCCGAGAACCGGTAATGGTGCAACATTGAAATTTATTCCTGCTTGTTCATATCCACGTACTGCCCAAGGACCATTGATATCAAAAGCTAAGTTTCCTTCTTCAAATAGTGCTGTTCGAACATCATAGGTGATATCCTCATTTGCCATTCTTGGAAGGATTTCTTCACGTAAACGAACGAGAACATCTTTCGTTCCTTGAACAGCACCTTCATTGTTCAATCCAATATCACTAGGGTTTGTGCCTTCGTCACCAAAAACATATCCACCGTAACCACCAAGAAAACCATATAAGAAGTAAAGGTTTTGCGGCTCCATCATAAATCCAAATTGTCTGCCTTCCGTTAATTCTTTTGCTATCTCAAATAATTCATCCATTGTTTGTGGTGCTTCTTCTACTAGATCTGTATTGTAGTATAGTGCATACGTTTCAATACCACTTGGATAGCCATAAAGTTCTCCATCAAATGATGTAGCCGTAATAGCTGCTTCCATGAACTCTTCCTCATATTGTTCTGGCCAAAAGTTTTCAAGTACTAGACCCGCAGAGATAGCTCGTCCTATCCGATCGTGCGTAGAAGCAAATACATCACCAGCTAATCCTTGAGGTCCATCTGTTGCCAATCGTTCAGGTGCATCCTCCTGGTTAACTTCTTCAACTTGGACAGGTACGCCATATTCCTCTTCAAACTTCTCTGCCATCAATTCAGCCCAGTCTAATTGCTCATCGCCGTCACTCCAAAGCAATAATTGTGCACCCTCTTCTGGAACAATTTCGAAATCAATAGCTTCCTCTGTAGTACCACCGTCTACTCCAGTCTCTTCTGGGGCCTCTTCCGCAGGACTTCCACATGCAGCCAACACAAGAGATAAAGATAAAGATAAACTAATAAGTCTTGATTTTTTCAACATTTTTCATTTCCCCCTTAAATAGTAATAAACAGTTGCTTACGTTTTACGACTGCCTTTTTTTGCTCTTTTCACCACCTTTTTAATATTGACGGCTAAGTGTCCCCTATTCATTAAGGTTGTTATAACATTGGTTTTATACGATATAGTGCAAAAATCGCACTAACTACGCAATCGATTGCACAAACTTTTCTAAAAAAAGCTACCACTCACACTCCACTGTGAAAACGGTTGCATCGATGAGTTCATTATACGATTACCTTCCATAATTGACAATACCTTTTTCAAAAAAATATTTTATATTTAAAAAGCATGAAGATCCATCTTATTTTTGTGCAAATAATGTGCAACTCATGCAATCGTGAGCAATTTTTAAAAAGTAGTTTTATCTTCCCTAAAATAACGTTATATTATTACATACTAATTGTTTTAGCTTCTAACATTAAAATACGAGGGGGTGTATGTTATACATTCAGACAAGAATAAAAAATTAACACTTTTTGCTATCACATGGCCAATTTTTATAGAAATTTTACTTCATATGATTATGGGTAATGCTGATACACTTATGCTCAGTCAATATTCAGATAATTCTGTCGCTGCTGTTGGTGTTTCCAACCAAGTCTTAATGCTCGTCATAGTCATGTTTGGTTTTATCGCAACGGGAACGAGCATTCTTGTAGCACAATATTTAGGAGCAAAAGACTTCCATAAAGCTAATCAATTTGCGGTTGTCTCTCTTTTGGCAAATGTAATCATCGGATTTCTCCTTAGTATACTCCTCTTTATATTTAGTGAATCATTATTAAACCTAATGAACTTGCCTGATGAATTAATGAATGAAGCTATTTTGTACTTACGAATCGTTGGGGCTTTTTCTTTTATTCAAGCTTTAATAATGACAATAGGAGCTGTAATCAGAAGTCATGGCTTTACAAAGGATGCGATGTACGTAACACTTGGAATGAATTTTCTCAATATTATCGGAAACTATGTTTTTATTTTTGGAGCATTGGGTTTTCCTGCGCTTGGGGTAACGGGGGTTGCAATAGTAACTGTTGTAAGTCGTTTTATTGGTATGATTATTCTTCTTTTTTTGCTCTACAAACGCTTAGATGGTAAGTTACCTTTATCCAGCTTGAAAGTTTTTCCTAAGAAAGAAATTAAAACGTTGTTAAAAATTGGAGTTCCAACAGCTGGGGAGCATCTCTCGTATAATACATCACAGTTACTTATTACGTACTTTATAGCTTCAATTGGTACAGAAGCTCTTACAACGAAAGTTTATACTCAAAATATTATGATGCTAGTCCTTTTATTTTCTATAGCGATTGGGCAAGGTACACAAATCTTAATCGGGCATTTAGTTGGGGCAAATAAGCTAGAGGAAGCATTTCATCGTTGTTTACGGAGTTTAAAATTCGCTATTTGGGTATCCATCATTATCGCTGTCCTTTTTTATCTTTTTAGTAATGAATTATTCGCTATCTTTACAGACAATCCAGAAGTTATTGCAACTGGAAGTTTATTATTATTCTTAACGATATTATTAGAACCTGGTCGCGCCTTTAATCTTGTCGTCATTAATAGCCTCCGCGCTGCAGGAGATGTCAAATACCCTGTTTATTTAGGGATCTTATCAATGTGGGGTGTTTCCGTGACCGTTTCTTATACGCTTGGAATTTATTTGGGTCTAGGATTAATAGGAGTCTGGATTGCTTTTATTCTCGATGAATGGCTTCGTGGTGTCTTAATGCTCGCTCGATGGCGCAGCCGTAAATGGCAGCAAATGTCCTTTATAAAAACAAACAAGAAAGAAGATTCAGCATAGCGCTTTTCAATTCTTAAGGCTGACCATACGAAACTCTCTCCTTTATGGTCAGCCCTATTTTATAACTTCATTCATTTCTTTTATTTTTCATATAAACGTCTTCGCTTAAAAAGTTAAAAGTTTGAAGTTGTATAATGGTTAATTCGCAGCTCTCGCCTCACTTTGTTCCATCTCAACAAAGCGCTCTTTAGCCAAGTGTATAAGGCCATTCCCTTGAAATCTACGACTATAATGGAGAGAGACAGTCCTTTTAATCAGTTGTGCATAAACTTCTGGTTCAGTTAATCGTCTTTCGAATTCTTTTTCGCCTTTTTCAATTAACAATGCAGCAGCTCCAGACACATGAGGTGCTGCCATTGACGTACCAGATAGGACTGCAAATTCTCCGTTTAAATAAGTTGATAACACATCCTCACCAGGGGCAACGAGATCAATTTTGCAATTTGTATTACTAAATTTAGAAATCTCTCTGTTATTATTAACGGAGCCAACTTGTACGACTTCTGGAAAGGCGCCAGGGTAAGCATATTCATCTGTCTGGTCGTCTCCATCGCCTTCATTACCTGCTGCACATACAACAAGTATATCCTTTTTAACCGCAGCTTGAACTGCTTGATGAAGAGCAAGATCTTTTTCTTTACCTCCTAAAGACATCGAAATGACTCGAACACGTTCGCCATTTTCCCCTCTCCAATTCATTGCAAATTGAACCCCTTCTGTTACCCAGCTTGTATCACCAAAACCTTGCCCTCCTAATACCTTTAACACGAGCAATCGAACTTTCGGAGCCACACCAATTACACCTTTACCATTTTCTGCAGCTGCAATGGTTCCACATACGTGCGTACCGTGGCCATTATAATCTTCAAATATATTTGGATTACTATCATCATCAGTTGTGAAGTTATAGCCAGAGATGATTTGATCTTTTAGTTCAAAATGGCTGGTGTCGCATCCCGTATCTAAAACTGCGATAACGACCCCTTCTCCAGTAATACCTTGGTTCCATAAAGAGGGTGCCTGAATTAATTCAATTCCTGGTGGAACAACCTTAGTTTCTTTTACTACCGTTTCAATTTTATAAGGAATTAAACCAACTTTACTCATTAAGTCTCCTCCTCATGATATAGTAGTGACATATATTCCTATCCTCGTACCATTCTTACATTTCATTAAATAGTTAAACTTTTACACATTATTTCTAATAATCCGTATTATAATTTAAACGCAGACATTTTTTCAGTGACGATTTCACTTTATGGAAATCGTCTTTTTCTTTTTGATTTCTTTCTTAATTCTTTTAGATTCTTTAACCCTAGTGTGATGGTAGAAAAAATTGTGGCAACAAGCACGACTAATTGTAATAACCGCTCTAGCCACTCCAACACAATTAACCACCTCCCGATGATAAAAATAGTCCTACTCAGTATTCAAACTGGCAAGACTATTTATGTCACAACTCTTAAAATGAAGACTCTTGCCTATTTTATCTGTGTAAACAATCAGCAAGAGTCTTTTTTTGTACGATAAGGATATTTATGGAATATATGTCTATTCAATTGTATCATGACAACCAATGTTGATTCATCATTTTTACGAACATTCGTTCGATTATACTGATAAATATAGACACAGATTGGACTTCCTCTTACTAAATTCCTAGTAGAAAGCTAATCATTTTTTTATGAGGAGGGCAAAAGAATTAGTTTTACGTGTGATTGCTCACAATCTAAGCCTTTCCTTGTTCTACCGCTACATTCTTTCTCATTTCTTCTACTGTCTCTACTTCAAAACCGAGGTCAACTAACATCTTGTGATCCTCTGTTTCTTCCTGACCTGAAGTAGTTAAATAGTCTCCAACAAAAATTGAATTAGCTGCATATAATCCAAGTGGTTGAAGTGAACGTAGGTTAACCTCTCTTCCGCCAGAAATTCTTATTTCCTTTGTTGGGTTTACAAATCGGAAAAGGGCCAATACTTTTAAACAATATACAGGTGTAAGTTCATCCACCCCTTCAAGCGGCGTTCCTTTAATAGCATGTAAAAAATTAACAGGAATAGAATCTGCATCAAGTGCTCTTAAACTTTGAGCCATTGTTACAACATCTTCCTTCGTTTCTCTCATCCCAATAATGACACCTGAGCAAGGGATAGACCCGACTCTTTTGCCGTTTCAACTGTATTAACACGGTCTTGATACGTATGAGATGTTGTGATATTCAGATGATTATTCTCCGACGTATTAACATTGTGATTATATCGGTCTACCCCCGCTTCTTTCAATCGTATTGCTTGTTCTGGTTTTAATATACCAAGGCATGCACAGATCTTTAAACCATATGTATCCTTAATTTCTGTTACAGCATCAACTACTTGTTCTATTTCCTTATTCGTTGGTCCTCGTCCACTTGCAACAATACAATAGGTTCCTACATTAAGCTCATTAGCCCTTTTTGCACCATTTAATAGAGTTTCTTTATTAACGAAACGATAAGAATCAATTTCTGCTTCAGAAATTGACGACTGGGAACAATAACCGCAGTTTTCAGGGCAGAGCCCAGATTTTGCATTCATTATCATATTGAGTTTAACCTTTTTTCCATAGTATTGTTTTCTAATTTGAAAGGCTGCATGCATTAACAATAACAACTCATCATCAGGACAGTTTAATATTGATAGAGCTTCATCCTTTGTTAATTGGTCACCTTCTAGTACACGTTCAGCAAATTTCATCCATTTAGTCATGTTGATTCCTCCATTTCTTTTTGTCAACCTTATATAAGTTCAAGTTTACAATTAAAATAAAAAAATGTTAACCATTATTCTTAAAATAGTTAACATTTTTTCATCTTCCTATTGGTCTAATAGCTATAATTAACAACTAAACTTATAACCATTAACCAATTACACCTTTTTTATTCAAAACCTACACACGTTTATTTACAGTAAAGTTAGCATCAATTAACAACCAATTTTGAGGGAATTCCCAACCTAATACCCAATAATAAAATCCTCTCAATCCAAACTCTTTTACTAAATCAAATTTAGCTTGAATGCTTCTTGCATCCTCAAACCACACTTCATGCTCGAGGCCATTATCATCTACGTAACGAAAAAAAGGAGATTGCGCTTCTTGATCATATTGAATTTCAGCATTATAAGTAGCCGCTAAACGGATAGCTTCCTGGTGATCAATTGCTCTCGCTCTTGTTTCTCCCTCCACAAATGGCAATGTCCAATCATAACCATATAAACCGATTCCCATCATGATCTTGTCATTTGGCATTACAGATGTTGCATATTCGATTACTCTCCTTACCTGATTAATCGGCGATACAGCCATAGGTGGCCCACCTGTCCAGCCCCACTCATAAGTCATCAAGAAGACAAAATCAGCAATCTCTCCATGAGTTGCATAATCATGACCTTCATATAGTACACCGACCATACCAGGCTCAACAATCGGAGCAAGTGCGCTTGATAAATAATAACCCTTTGCGTCCAATCGTGCTCTCGCTTTTCTCATTAACTGATTATATTGCTCTCGGTTTTCTGCTCCTAAATATTCTAAATCAAAATCTAAGCCTAAATATCCCTTTTCATCCATAATAGCGATTGCTTCGTCTAACAGTCGATCTTGTAACTCTTCATTTTGCAGAATTGTAGTTGCAATCTCTGTGCTAAAAGCCCTTCTTCTAAATTTGTAATAACCATTAACGGGACAACACGATTCTGATAAGCTGTGTTAATGATTGCTTGATCATTAATGGGGGTGAGAGTAGCATCTGCATTTACCTCATAACTAAAGATTTGAAGATATGTTAAAAATTCTCCAACTTGATCTACATATTGAGGTGATTCCTCCCCCGTAATGCCTAAATCAACATAGGCACCTACTTCTATAGTGGGCTTTTGTCGATCATCTTTAGGAACATATACTTTAGCATTCGCTTGAATCAACTCTGTCGATCTAAATTGATTAACTTCTGCAATTTCTTGAACTGGTACTTGATATAATCTACTGACATCCCGTAACGTTTCTCCTTGTTTTAACCAATGAAACCTTCCCTCTATTGGCACTACAATAGCTTGCCCAATAACTAATTGATCTTGGTTCGGAAGCTGATTCGCATCAACAATTGCCTGGTATGGAACACCGTATGTTTGTGCGATTTGCCATAGAGATTCTCCTTGTTCAACAACATGTATTTGCAAAGACTCGTCCTCCTCTTTTGACTTATCATCTTTACAACAATATTCACTTGTTTATAAACGGGTGCCTGACCTATACAAACGATTTTTTGCAATAGGACTTAAGATAGCGAACGAACAGGTTTATTAGCTTTTCCATTTTTTTCAACACCGTCTTTTATATAACGTTGTATGTTTTTCCTTTAATAACTTGATAATAAAAAAAAAATAAAATTTCAAAGGAGAATTACCCATGCCAAAAAAACTGTTTAATTTAGGATTAATCAGCCTCATTTTGCTTCTATTTGTTGCTTGTAATAATGGCGATAATGCAACGATGGAAAATCAAGGAATGGGAGTTGGACAAATCTCTAGTGATTACACATCACAATCAAGTAAAGAGTTCCCACACACGAAACCAATTCAAGTTCAACACGCTAAATATGATTTTGAAGTCACACAGTCAGCACAACTAACTCGAAATGATATTGAGCGTTTATTGCCTCCTGATATTGTCAATCACTTACCTAGAGGCATAGATCAATTTTCACCAGAAGAAATTGTTCGCTTGTTACCAGAAAATGCCACTCAACTCAGCCCAGAAGAAATAGCTGGAAGATTACGCGCTGGAATTCCAGAGCAACCTGGTCAACCTGCTGGTGAACCTGCTAGACAACAACCGGAGGGCCCGGAAACACCACAACAAACTCCACCGGAACAACCAAGTGAAGCTGCTCCTGAAGAAGAACCACAATCCCAACCAACTGAAGGGATTAGTGAAATTGAACAACAAGTAATTGATTTAACGAATGTCGAAAGAAGAAATAACGGGCTACCTGATTTACAAGCCGATGCTTCATTAAGCAATGTAGCTAGAGCAAAATCGAATGACATGCAGCAAAATAATTACTTTTCACACACAAGTCCAACTTACGGTTCTCCTTTTGACATGATGCGAGATTTTGGAGTACAATATAACACCGCTGGGGAGAACATTGCACAAGGACAGCGTACTCCTGAAGAAGTTGTACAAGCATGGATGAATAGCGAAGGTCACCGTGCCAATATTTTAAACCGCGAATATACTCATATTGGAGTTGGGTATCAAGAAAGCGGAAATTACTGGACTCAAATGTTTATTAGCCGTTAAAACACGAGTAAAAGAAAAAAGTAGCACTTTGCTTGTTGCAAAGTGCTACTTCTATTATGCTGTTTCAATAACTCCATATTTCCCGTCATTCCGTTGATATACGATGTTCGTTTCTTCGGTCTCAGCATCAGTAAATACAAAAAACTCATGTCCTAGTAAGTTCATTTGTAAGATGGCTTCTTCAACATCCATCGGTTTTAAATTAAAGCGTTTTGTTCTGACAATGTGGTTGTATTCTTCCTCTATCTCTGTGTCAATCTCTGGCTCCAGTAACAAAACAGAATGGGTGCTCGTTTTATTCTGTGCTTTTTCTTGACGTGGCTTACGGTTCATCTTTGTTTTATATTTACGTACTTGTCGCTCGAGCTTATCTACAATTAAATCAATTGCCGCATACATATTATCATGCTGCTCTTCAGCTCGAAGTAACAATGTTCTTATTGGAATGGTTATTTCAACCTTAGTGCTTTTCTCATAGACTTTTAAGCGAACTTGGACTTCAGCAGAGATCGGCTCATCAAAATATTTCTCCAATTTGTCTACTTTTTTCATAATATATTCTCTTAATGCTTCTGTTACTTGTAAATTTTCACCGCGAATGTTGAATCTCATAATGATCTCCTCCTGAACCTTTTGATATTCCCTGGAAACAAAAGCTATTCTGTTTCTACTTAGAGAATACTACATTGCTTTCAGATCTGCTGTGACCTATATCACTGAATAATTTGACCTTTCAATCAATCTTTACAACATCAAACGATACATACTATTACTACGATTGGGTATGATAACAAATGAAGAGGCGGGAGCGCCCTGCCATCTTCAATGAAAGACTCCACTATACTAAACGATAGTGGAGTCTTTCTTCCCTCATAATTAACCTGAAGGAGGGGCTCATGAAAAACAAATCAAAGAATGATGAAATTCCTAATTTTACTTGGACCGGCTTGATTGGTTTAATGATTATTATAAGTATATTCTATGCTTGCTTTCTGCTCTCTCAATATATGACAAATTAACAATTTGAAGAAATTACTTCATTGATTTTCGATAGCCTGCAGCCTTAGCTTCTTCCTCTGTACAAAACATTTCTTCAGCGTTTGTTTGGTCATAATACTGTCCTTCTGGTACATGATAAATGAAATCTCCACGTGAACTATGGTTCCCTTTTATCATCGGGTTTGAACAACTAAGATCAGAATGAGAAGGATTATCTTTTTCCAGATAAACTTCCTCATTAAACCCCCTATCTACTACGTAATTTTCAAGACTCCATATTCCGATACCTCTCTCTTGTGCTTGTTTTTGAATATCGTAAAATTGATCAACATATTTCGTATTTGGAGCGTATACATAAGCCACTCGCGCAAATCCCTTTTCAAGTAAAAGCTCATTCACCATTTTATCCTCTATCCATACATAGGCTAGTAAGCGACCATATTTGTCTCTTTCACTGACATCTAATTCAAGATGAATTAAATCACCTGGTTTCATTAATTCTTTAACCATTTCACTTGCTTCAATTCCAAATGGCTGGACTGGCTTGTCTGGGTGCACCGACTCAGGAGTATCTATGAGTAATAACCTCACTCTTTCTTCCTTTTTATGATCAAGCTTAACAATGAGAGTATCTCCATCAACAACTCTTACGACTGATGCTTGAATAAATCTTTGCTCAACTGCTTCTTTACTATTGCTCTCTTTATTTGAACTTTCTGTAATAAGTTCATTTGAACAACCAAATAGTAAAACACTTATTAAAACAATGAAACTAAATAGTTTTTTCAACTGCATATTCCATACACCTTGCTTTCTTTTATCATCAATTATATTATGCTAAAATACCAATCTACCTGTTTAATATACCGGATTCATCGGTTAGTTGCTATAAGATCATACTATTAATATTATCAGAATGAATTTCCCGGTGAATAATGTCGCAGAGTGCACCTTGCGTAAGAAGCCTGTCATAAACCCTTTCTGAAAATGAAAAATAGAGCTGATTGTATAACCAATCAACTCTATTTTATAAAAGCTGTTTTACATCCAGTTAGTATGGAATACGCCTTCTTTATCAGTTCTTTGATACGTATGAGCTCCAAAATAGTCACGCTGTGCTTGTAACAAATTAGCAGGTAATGTTTCTGTACGATAGCTATCATAATAGGCAACTGCACTTGCAAACGACGGAACTGGAATCCCCGCTTCAATTGCTAATGAAACAACTTGACGTAATTCTGATTGGTAACTTTCAACAATTTCTTTAAAGTAAGAATCTAATAATAAGTTTGCTAATTCAGGCTCACGGTCATATGCTTCTTTAATTTTCTGCAGGAATTGGGCACGAATAATACAACCTCCACGGAAAATCATGGCAATATCACCATAACGCAGATTCCAATCATACTCTTCTGAAGCAGCTCTCATTTGAGCAAATCCTTGAGCGTAAGAAACAATTTTACTCATATATAACGCTTTTCTAACCGCTTCAATTAATTGGTCTTTTTTCCCTTCAAACTTTTTCACTTCAGGACCTTTTAATAATTTACTTGCCTTGACCCGTTCTTCTTTCATCGCTGAGATAAAACGCGCAAACACAGATTCTGTGATAATAGGAAGCGGTACGCCTAAATCTAACGCATTTTGACTCGTCCATTTCCCAGTACCCTTTTGACCAGCCGTATCTAAAATAACATCAACAAGTGGTTTCCCTGTTTCTTCATCGACTTTTGTAAAGATGTCTGCCGTAATCTCAATTAAATAGCTATCAAGCTCACCTTTATTCCATTCTGCAAACACTTCATGAAGTTCCTCTGCTGTTAATCCAAGTACATTCTTCAAAATGAAGTATGCTTCAGAAATTAACTGCATATCTCCATATTCAATCCCGTTATGAACCATTTTCACATAGTGTCCAGCACCATTAGGTCCAATATATGTGCAACAAGCATCGTCTTCTACTTTAGCTGAGATCGCTTTGAAAATTGGTTCAACTAGTTCATATGCTTCTTTTTGTCCCCCGGCATGATAGATGGTCCTTTAAGCGCACCTTCTTCTCCACCAGAAACACCAGTTCCAATGAAATGAATACCCGTTTCATCTAAATCCTTATTTCTTCTTATTGTATCTTCAAAGAATGTATTACCACCATCAATTAGAATATCGCCTTTTTCTAAATATGGTTTTAACGATTCAATTGTTGCATCTGTCGGTCCCCCTGCTTTGACCATTAATAAAATCTTTCTTGGTTTTTCTAATGAATTGACAAAATCTTCAATTGATTCTGCCCCTACAAAATTTTTACCTGCTGCTTCATTTTTCAAGAAAGCTTCTGTTTTTTCTGTTGAACGATTATATACCGCTACCGAGTACCCACGACTCTCAATATTTAATGCAAGGTTTTTACCCATTACAGCAAGACCAATTACACCAATTTGTTGTTTAGACATGTCCATGTTCCTTTCTGTATCTTCTATTTACTTTATAAGTTTCAGATCTAACCAAAACATTAATTTGTTTATTAAACAAATTAATGTTTTGTTACAATTGCAGAATATCATTCTATTTCTATTCTGTCAATATTTGATTCTAGTGAAAGCCCCCTTCCAACCGAGTATATAGAGGTTTTTATAAAAGCAAAGCTACCTCAAACGGAAATTCACCTAATGAGATAGCTTTTTAGACAAATATTAAAGATTTAGGTTATTCATTATAATTGTACTAGTTTTCCACTTTTCATTGATTTAAAACAAGCATCTATCACGTGCATATTCGCAAACGTATTATCAAAGCTAAGTTCACTCTTTATCTTTCCATCTAAAATTGCAGCAGAGATTACTTCAATCTGATTACGATATTGATCGGCATTAAGTGTCTCTGTTCTTGATATACCTGACTTTTCAACAATGACTAGTCCGTCACCACCGTTCCAATCCGGGCGATATGCTCGTGGAACAATGACTCTTCCTTCCGTGCCGACTACTTCATACTCACTTCTTCTCATTTGATTAAAGCTTGCATCAAAAACGGCCCTTCTACCAGAAGCAAATTCCATATACGTATAAACATCTGTATCAACTTTATATGTTTCATCATACTTAGCCTGGGTTTGAATGTGAGTTGGCTCTTCTCTCAGAATATTCCTTATTGAATGGATTGGGTAGCACCCAATATCGTAAATACAGCCTCCACCTTGATCATTCATTTTTATCGTATTTTCCTTATTTGCTAATAAAAATGAGAAGCTTGCACGCATATAGGATATCTCTCCTATTTCGCCAGAGTCAATGATTTGCCTCACACGCTCATGTTGAGGATGGAATTGATACATGAATCCTTCCATGAATATAACTCCATTCTGTTCGCAGGCTTCTTTCATTTCTATTACTTCATTTGCTGTTAAAGCAGCTGGTTTTTCACACAATATGTGCTTTCTTTTTTTCGCTGCTTCTATTACCCATTTTTTATGTAAATGATTCGGTAATGGTATATATACAGCATCAATTGAAGAGTCCTCTAATAAGGCATTATTGTTATCATATGCTTTTTCAATGCTAAATTTCTGTGCAACTTGCTGTGCTCTTTCAATCCCACTCCCGGTAGCAATTGCAGTAACTTTTGCATTTGTAGATCTTAGAAACGCGGGAATAAGCTCTTTCTGAGCAATCTTAGCTGTACTTAAAATACCCCAATTAACTATCGCCATCTCATTCACCTTCCGACTCAAATATTGTCATGGTTAAAGTCAATTACCCTATTACAAAGCCTTTCTATAAGAGCTTGTTCATGACTAATTACAAGTAGACCTATTTCCTTTTGCTTAACTATTTCTAATACAGCACTCCATATTTGCGCTTGAGTAATTGCGTCTAACATAGTCGTCATTTCATCTGCAATAATGAACTTCGTTTCATCATTTAACGCCCTCGCTACACAAAATCGTTGTAGTTCTCCGCCTGACAATTCATTGGGCCATCTATTCAACCATTCACGTTGAATTCCTAGTAACTCTAACAAATCCGGATTAATTTGACCACCTTCTTCTAAGATGGACTTCATCTTCCATTTTGGATTTACAGCTTTCTCAGGGTGCTGAAAGATAAGTTGCACCGGTTGATAACCTTTTTTCTGAACAGGTTCATGATCAATAGAAACAAGACCAGTATGTGGTTTTTCATAGCCAGAAAGAATTCTCGCAAATGTTGTTTTGCCACATCCACTTGGGCCCCTTAAACCAACAACCTCTCCAGATTGAAGCTGAAAATCAACATCTTGAAAAAGCCAAACATCTTTATAATAACGAAAGCTTACTTTTTTAGCTTCAAGTAGCATGAATACACCTAACCATTCCACCTCTTACAGTTTTAACTGCCGGTATTTGTAATGAACATTGTTCAGTAGCTAACTCACAGCGCGGTTCAAATAAACAGCCTTTCGGTAAAGCATGTGACAGAGGTTGAGAGCCTGGAATTGGTTTAAATTCATTTTGTGGCAATGCCCTCCATAACGCCTTTGTATAAGGATGACGCAAGGCTGCTCCTTTACCCGAAAAATCTTGAACCGGTGCTACCTCAACAATTGTCCCCGCGTAAAAAACGGCAATTCGATCAGCAATATGTAAAGCTGCCTCAATGTCGTGAGTAATTAGCATTACTGCGGTTCCCTCAAGCGCTAATTCTTTAAAGGATGATAATGCTTCCTTTACTACTGCTTGATCAAGACCTGGAGTGGGTTCATCAGCCACAATTACTTTCGCTCCACCAATAACAGCCGTCGACACTAGTACCCTTCTGGCCATTCCCCCAGATAACTCAAACGGATAGGCCTGCTCAACATGTGGTGCTAATTTAAACCTTCTAAATACACGCCGTTGATCCTTGATGTTAGTTTGATCTTTTACACTTGAGCGGACTTGTGCCCCCGTTTTCATTAATGGATTTAAGAAATTCACAGATTGAGGGACTAGGGCAATCTCCTTACCTCGAAGGTTGCTTAATTTAGTTTCATTTAGCTTTTCGCCCCTATACTTAATAGCACCAGTTACCATTGCATTAGCAGGTAGAATTCCAAGGATGGCATGAGCCAGTAGGCTTTTCCCTGAGCCACTTGACCCTACAACTGCCACTACCTCTCCTTTCTGAATAGATAAGGTTAAACTATGAATTACTTTTGTTTCTTTTTTCGTAAAGCCCTTCTCATACTGAGTAAATGACACTGATAAGTTATCTATTTCTAGAAGAGGCTCCAATTGATTTCCCCCTTCACCATCACTATTTATGTGCTTCATGTGGATTAAGTAGCATTCTTAACCGTTCTCCAAGAATATCAAATGACCTAACAATAATCAGTAAACTTAGGCCTGGGAATACGGCAAGCCACCACATTCCGGTTGATAGGTAACGCATTGATTCAGATAGAATAATCCCTATTGCCGGTTGATGAGGAGACAATCCCATCCCTAGAAAAGTGATAGCAGCTTCATGCAAGATCGCATGAGGAAATAACAGGAACAACCCAACGAAAAGCTGTGGGATGATGTGAGGCAATAAATGTTTTCTAGCGATAAACCAACGGGATTTTCCTAAGCGTTTTGATATCTCAACGTACTCTGCAGAACGTATTTGCATCACTTCAGCTCGGATTACTCTCGTCAAACTTGGCCAATGAGTTAATGCTAAACCAATAATAACACCCTTCACTCCGCCACCTGTTGCAAAAGCAATTAAAATTAAAATAACTAAATGTGGAACACTTAAGAATAGATCAACAAGCCACGAGATTATCCCATCTACAACTCGTCCCATTGTTGCAGCAAGTACACCTAATACAAAAGCAATCATTACACTTGCTGTAGCTGCAATTAATCCGACAGCAATACTCAAAGTCAAACCTTTGAATGTCCGCGTTAACATGTCTCGGCCTAACCAATCTGTTCCAAATGGATGAGCAAAACTAGGTGCGAGGTTGCGAAGCTCCAAGTGACTAGCAATCCGCTCACTACTTAAGAAAAGACCACTGAGCACTACACTTGTCAGTAATAAACTTACAATAACGAGCACTACAACACTTTTCTGCCGCTGATTTAATTGAAAGAAAGTAAAGACATTTTTTACTCTTACTCGGGTACTCATCGTCTTCTCCTCTCCTTCACACGCGGGTCAACAACACGATATATATAGTCAGCAATCGTGTTACCTACAAATACAAAGAAGGCACTAAAAATAACTAACCCTAATAGTAGAGGAACATCTCCTCTTATCCCTGCTTCAACAGTAGCTTGACCAAGGCCAGGATAGGAAAAAACTTGTTCTGCTATAACCGCTCCACCAAACAGCTCACCAAATGCGGCAAATTGTAACGTAATCGCTGGTAAAGCAATGTTTCTAAGACCATGTCGAATGAGTAGTGAAAAGCCTTTTTCTCCTTTAGCACGAGCAAATAAAATATAATCACTTGAAAGAACTTCGATTAACTTCTGTCTAGTGTGTAATGCGACATTGGCAACTCCTATAATACTTAGAGTTAAAGCTGGTAAGACAAGATGTTTTATTCGTTCACTAACCGTCACTTCTTCAGCTAATACACCTGCAGGAACTCCCATCCCAATTGGAAACCACCCTAAGGATACGGAGAAAATGAGCATAAGTAACAGCCCCATCCAAAAAGCTGGCGTTGACGCCAATGTATAACAGTACCATTTTATCAAATGATCAAGCCAAGAATCTTTTTTCATTGCTGCTGTGATTCCAAGTACAAATCCAATTAGTCCTGAAAACACCCATGCTGTCAACATTAGAACCAAGGAATTAAGAAACTTTTCCTTAATGACATCTGAAACAGGCTGACGGTAAATCATTGAGGTTCCTAAATCCCCCGCAAAACAGACGAACTCCAACTTATAAATTGCTGCGCTGGATTTTTGTCCAGTCCCCAAGCTTCAGTAATCTGTTCTCGCTGTTCTGGACCTACTCTCATCATATCTGCACCGATATATGCTTGAATCGGATCAACCGGTGAATAGCTAATCAGAATAAAGGATAGCAAACATACAGCAAATAAGAGAGTCGCCAACCTAAAGCTTTTATTTATCAGAAAGGTTACCGTAAGGATAAAAAAGCCTTTTACTCTGTCCATTTCCACTCAACAATATTATCTGTAATTGGCCAACCATGAGTATGTGGTTGTATTTTTTGTTTCCCGATATCGAGTTTATCAGCTACTAAGTATAAATGGCTCATATTGACAAGCCATGCCCATGGCGCGTCTCCATTGGCACTAATTCCTGTCTCACCATCCCATTGTGCTAGCTTCCAATATTCAATAGCCTCATCTTCTGTATGTGCCTGTAAAGCTTGTTCCAAATATTGCTCTACAACAGGATTATGATAGTATCCTGGATTGAACCAATCTACACCAGCATTGAATCCACTATATACATGATACATCTCGATTGGATCATGACTTCCCCAACCCATAAGCACTGCATTAGAGTGCATTAATTTTTCTATTTCATCCCAACTTTTACCTTCAACATTTACATGAATACCTAATGATTGAATCATATCAGCAACAGTAATCGCTAATGATTGCCTAGTAACATCACTAGATGGATATAACAAAGTAAATTCCGCTTTTACCGTATCCTTTTCAAGCATTCCATCTCCA
This sequence comes from Halalkalibacter krulwichiae, assembly GCF_002109385.1. Taxonomy (NCBI): domain Bacteria; kingdom Bacillati; phylum Bacillota; class Bacilli; order Caryophanales; family Bacillaceae; genus Halalkalibacter; species Halalkalibacter krulwichiae. The sequence continues at coordinate 2,928,452 of NZ_CP020814.1, forward strand.
TTATGGTCTTGCCAACCAGCTTCAAATAGGAGCGCTTTTGCCTTCTTTAGTTCATTATCACTAAATACTGTTTCCGCGTTCCACCAAGGTAGTTGATCTGCTACTGAATAAGCAGGTGTTCCATACCCTTCTAATACTCCATCCACTAATGCTTGTCTATTGATAACTAAATTAATTGCCTGACGTATCGCTACATCAGAAGTCACATCATTGCCAATCGGATATCCTTCATCTGTTTTTTCCCCAGCTTGTACATACGGAAACATAATCCCTCTGTTATCAACACTTGGGATTTCCTCTAGCCGCATACCAGGAACTTCTTGCAGACTAAATGAAGCAGGGATAAATGCCATATCAACCTGATTAGACCTTGCAGCACCAAAAGCTGCATCTTCATTTAAAAATAAGAAAGTTATTTTCTCAAAGAAGGGCTTTGTGTCATAATATTCGTCATTCACTTCTACGATTAGCTGCTGCCCTTTATCCCATTGAATTAATTTATAAGGCCCTGAACCAACAGGATTTTGTGCGTAACCTTCATGATAATCATGCTTAGGTACGATCCCCATTGTAATAAGAGAATGGACGAATGTAGACTGCGGACTATGTAAATGAAATTCAACCGTATGTTCATCGACAACCTCTACTTGATCAAGAATCGTTAAATCTAATACAGACCCACTAGATTTCGCTGTCTCAAACGTAAATTGTACATCTTCAGTAGTCAGCGGCTCTCCATCTGAAAACCTTACATCATTGCGAATAGTAACCGTCCAAGTTAAACCATCTTCACTTACCTCATAATTAGCTGCTAAATCATTAACAATCTCTAGGTCCTGATCTCTTTTTAATAGAGTACTTTGAAATAGCGGAGAACCATAACGTCCCCACCCTGTTGTTGGATCAAACCCGGCCTCAGGTTCTGGCCCAATCGCTAACGTCAATTCTTTATTACTTTTAACGGAATCCATCTCTTGACCCGCACCTTCATTCTCTTGTTCAGAGCACGCACTTAACAACAAAGTCAAAACAAAGGAAAATATAACTAATCCCTTCAAATTCACATTCAATCATCCTCACTCCAATCAATACTCTTAAGTTGATATTATACTATAGTACACTATTATCATAACGGTAAAAATACTTCTGATCTATTTACTATAAATATTCGATTCGCTGAAAGAACTCTAACTTATGCCCTTATCCCATAGGAAAAAACTCGTAATCTTTTATCATTACGAGCTTTCTCCTTTACACCATTAAGTTATATTACGCTTTATTAGCCGATCCAAAATCACGTATTTTACCAGTTACAGTCTCTTTTATCGCCTCACGTCCAGGTCCGATAAACTTACGTGGATCATAGACTTCTGTATCGTTCTTTAACACTTCACGAGCTACTTTCGTAAAGGCAATTTGATTCTCTGTATTTACATTAATCTTTGCCGTTCCAAGAGAAATTGATTTTTGAATTTGCTCCGTCGGAATTCCTGTTCCGCCATGTAATACTAGTGGTAAGCCTGTAGCATTACAAATCTCTTCCATTTCTTTAAAACCTAAATTTGGTTCTCCTTTATACGGACCATGAACAGAGCCTAGTGCAGGTGCAAGACAATCAATCCCTGTTAGTTGAACTAACTTTTCACACTCACGAGGATCTGCGTATATAACACCTTCTGCTATAACATCGTCTTCTTGACCTCCAACCGTACCAAGTTCAGCTTCTACGGATACACCACGTGCGTGAGCATATTCTACAACTTTCTTGGTTGTCTCTACATTTTCTTCAAATGGATGATGTGATGCATCAATCATTACAGAAGTAAAGCCGGCATCGATTGCTTCTTTGCATTTTTCAAAGCTGGAACCATGATCTAAATGTATGGCAACAGGAACTGTTACAGGCATTTCTTCCATAAGTGCTTCAACCATTGCAGTAATCACTTTAAATCCACCCATATAACGAGCTGCACCTTCAGAAACTCCTAATATTACTGGTGACTTTTCTTCTTCAGCCGCAGATAAAATTGCTTGAGTCCATTCTAAATTATTAATATTGAATTGACCAACTGCATAGCCTTCCGCCAACCCCTTATCTAACATTTCTTTCATTGATACTAGCGCCATTTATATGTCCTCCTAAAAAGTCTCTCAGACTATTCTAATAGTTGTCTTACTAAGCTTTCTTACAAGCTTAACGGATTGCTTTGAATTGTTTAACGACATTTTCAACTGTAAATCCATATTCTTCTAACAACTTACCTGCTGGTGCTGATGCCCCAAATTGATCTATAGCCAACACGTCACCCGCATCTCCTACATATTTGCTCCATCCTAATGATGAACCCATCTCAATTCCAAGACGAACCTTAACATTCTTAGGTAAAACTTCTTCTTTATATTCTGCTGATTGTTTCTCAAAACGATCCCAGCTTGGCATACTCACGACAGAAACAAAAATACCTTCCTTTTCTAACTCTTTTTGAGCGTTAAACGCCAATGATACCTCTGACCCTGATGCAAGCAGCAAACCACTCCCTTCGCCTTTAGCTACCGATACTACATATGCACCTTTACTAACACCCTCATAAACAACTGTATCACTTGCAGCGAGTGTTGGTAAATCTTGACGAGTTAAAACTAAAGCAGTTGGTGTATCTGTGCTTTCAATCGCTAATCTCCATGCTGCTACGGTCTCTTTTGCATCAGCAGGACGAATAGTTGAAACTCCCGGCATAGCACGTAACGATGCTAATTGCTCAACAGGTTCATGTGTAGGTCCATCTTCACCTACAGCAATACTATCATGTGTAAATACATACGTTACTGGTAATTTCATTAAAGCAGCTAAACGAATGGCTGGGCGAAGATAATCAGAAAATACGAAGAACGTAGCACCAAATACTTTCATTCCACCATGGATTGCCATCCCATTCATAGCAGCTCCCATTGCAAACTCACGTACCCCAAACCAGACATTACGAGCAGCAAAGCTATCAATTCCATAATTCTTCTCAGAGGCAATAAGTGTTTTGTTTGATCCTGCTAAGTCAGCAGAGCCCCCAATTAATTGTGGTATTGAATTAGCCGCTGCATTGAGCGCTTTTCCAGAAGAAGCACGTGTAGCCACCTTTTCCCCTTCTTTAAAAGTAGGTAACTCCCCTTCCCAATTATCTGGAAGTTTTCCGGCTAAAGCCGCTTCAAATTGATTTGCTAATTCCGGATATGCTTTTTTATATTTCTCGAAAAGTTCATTCCAAACCGCTTCTTTTTGTTGACCGTTCTTTGTAAATGTCTCGAAATGTTTTGCAGCTTCTTCCGGAACATAGAACGGTTCTTCGTGTTTCCAATTATAAGCTTCTTTCGTTAATTGAATTTCATCTTTACCAAGTGGCGCACCATGAGAAGCAGACTTACCAGATTTATTTGGCGAACCAAAACCAATTACTGTCTTCACTTCAATTAGTGTTGGACGATGTAAATCTGCTTTTGCTTCTTGTAATGCTTTCTGAATTGAATCTAAATCATTTCCATCTTCGACACGAATTACTTGCCAACCATAAGCTTTAAATCGATCTTCTACACTTTCAGAGAATGATAGATTTAAATCTCCGTCTAAAGAAATATCATTTGAGTCATACATCACAACTAGACGGCCCAGTTTTAAGTGCCCAGCTAGTGAAGCCGCTTCTGCTGAAACACCTTCCATTAGATCTCCATCACCACAAATACTATATGTAAAGTGATCAACAAGATCATAACCTTCTTTGTTGTAAGTTGCAGCAAGGTGTCTTTCTGCCATAGCCATCCCTACAGCCATTGCAATTCCTTGTCCTAGAGGACCTGTTGTTGCTTCCACACCCGGGGTATGCCCTAACTCTGGGTGTCCAGGTGTCTTACTTCCCCATTGACGAAAACTCTTTAAATCTTCCATCGTTACATCGTAGCCGAATAAATGAAGCATGCTGTATAACAACATTGAACCATGACCCGCAGACAATACAAAACGATCTCGATTAAACCAATTCGGGTTAACTGGGTTATGATTCATTTCCTTAGCCCATAACGTATAAGCCATTGGAGCAGCTCCCATTGGCATACCGGGATGCCCCGAGTTTGCCTTTTCAATTCCATCAATTGATAACGTTCTAATTGTGTTAATAGCTAGTTGATCTAATTCCTTCTTATCCATAGTTGTTTGCATTATTAATAGCTCCTTTTTATCCTTCATCTATACAACACTAGCAATGCTAGCTTGAAAAAATGCCTTATTATCTTGTAATAATAGCCTACCTGATCCTTCATTGGATTTGCTCCAATTAATGGCCTCAAAAGCAATATGTTTTGCTAGAAGGCGATCAATGGCCGTAGGAGATTTACCCATACATTGCGCTTCGTCGACCTTGGTAAAGCTCCACGAAATTTCATTCAAATTTGCAAGTAAATGATTCTCAACCGTTTTTAAATCGACACGATCATCAAAAATGAGAAAAGAATGATTTTTTTCAGATCTGATCTTATCGTTTATAACTCCAAACAAATCCTCAGTGGAATCAACTTCCCAATAGCAGATTAAATCTCCAATCGTAATAGCTAGATCTTTTGCTAAATTACTTCCATCCACACCAGGTACTTGTACGCCAAAAAGACGGAATTGATCATGTCTACAAGATGAAATCGTATCTTCAATTTTATAAATATCTTCAACAACGGCATTCAAAGCAGAATCATAGCCAAGGGATTGTTTCGATTCTGTAATGTCATTATATATGGACACAGGAATAAACAAGGCTCTTATCTTTAATTCGTTTGTGAGATGTTCAAAAAAGTGATAAGCCTTTCTTCCTCCTAATACGAAAACTGCATCATACATAAGTAAATCTGTTTCTTCTAACGAAATAGGAGCCCGCGGAGCCTAACAACGCAATAGTTTACCACCATAAGTGCGCCAATTAATTAAATCTTCTTTTACAATCTGCTTATGATTCTTTTTTTCCTCAATTGCATAAAGCTGGTGATCTTTTATGAGTTGATTGACAATGTCATAAGTTAATTGATTTACAATTGAATAACCCGATTCTATATTAATCATTCCAATTTTCATTAAATCCCTCCTCCCATTTCACGACAAATATTAAAATACAACCACTTGTAATAATCGAACTATTCAGTTAATTACTGATCCATTTGATTGTTAATTTGTTTCCAAACTTGTTCATATACTTTTTTTATCGGAAGTTGATATACGTCTGCAACTTTCTTACAATCTTCAAATTCTGGTGATCTCTGAACAATTTCTCCCTTATATATTCCTTCCTTGACAGTGATCGGTCCCCACTGTGTGAGGACTTTTCTAAACTGCCTTTCCAAACGATGTACGGTTACCGGATAATATCGTATTCCTAGAGTCGTCGTTTCTCTAAAAAGTATATCTTCCATTTTTCGTACGTTATCTTGTGAACAAAGTAACTGGAGCAACGTAGCTGGTCTATTTTTTTTCATATAGATGGGGGTATAGAAAACATCATTCGCCCCTTGTTCAAATAATAGATCCATTACATAACCAAGCCATTCCCCAGGTATATCGTCGAGGTTCACTTCCATTTTTACCATTAAGTCATCAATATGCTCATTGTTAGGAGGGGGCTGTCGATACACCTTTCAAAAACTCCTCTCTGCTAGAATTCTTCGCCAATGACTAAACGCAGTACATTCGGGTGATCTTTAAAAGTCTTCGTTCCTGCTCCATAACCGACTTCAATTACTTTCATTGTTGGCAATGAACAGAATTCTTCTACAAGAACGGATGCAATTGCTGCTCCAGTCGGAGTTGTTAACTCCGCTTTCACCTCACTCTGAACAACTGGTAATTGTTTCAACATCTCTAATGTAGCAGGTGCTGGCACAGGGTAAACACCATGGTCTATTCGAATTTTTCCTGTACCTACAGGAATGGGAGCAGATTTAACCTTCCCAATCTCCATCTTCTCTAGCAAGATAGCAACCCCAACAATATCAATTATTGAATCTACAGCACCAACCTCGTGAAAGTGAACCGTTTCTAAAGGTTCATTATGAATTCTACCTTCTGCGACGCCGATCTTTTTAAAAATATTCAAAGCTGTCTCTTTCACTTGTTGCGATAAATCAGTAGCATTAATGAGTGTAACAATGTCTTTATATGATCTGTGATGGTGATGTCCACCATGAGTGTGGTTGTGATTATGATCATGTCCATGACTGTGTTCATGTCCATGACTGTGTTCATGACTATGACTATGTTCATGTCCATGACTGTGTTCATGCTCTTCCGTTTTTAATAACACATCAAACTTGGTACTAGTTATACCATTTTTGACTACTTTATTTGACACTAATTCATATTCCTCATCAATCTTGAGCTTAGTTAATTCCTTCTTTAGCTCAGAGAAATCTCCTCCTGCATCAAGAAGAGCACCGATCATCATATCTCCACTAATTCCAGAAAAACAATCTATATAAAGTGTTTTCATGCATCCTTTGCCCCTTTTTGCGCTAATTGATAAATTAGTGCAGCGTTATATGCTCCTCCAAATCCATTATCAATATTGACAACACTTATTCCTGAGGCACAAGAATTTAGCATTGTTAAGAGCGCCGACAAACCTTGAAAATTAGCCCCATAACCTATACTTGTCGGTACGGCAATAACTGGATGGGAAACAAGTCCTCCAATAACACTAGGCAAAGCACCTTCCATACCAGCTACAACTACCGAAACGGTTGCCTGTTGAATTTCTTGATAATGATCAAATAACCGGTGTATACCAGCCACCCCAACATCATAAATTCGATGAACTTCGCACCCTAGAGCTTCTGCAGTAATAGCAGCTTCTTCAGCCACATTTAAATCTGAAGTACCAGCACAAATGACATTTATATATCCGTGGCCGTTTTTTGGAATTTCCTTCTTCCATAATAAAATTCGTGCCGCTTCATGGTATTGAAACTCTGGACAAACTAAAATAACTTTCTCTGCTTTTTCTTTAGAAATTCTTGTCACAAGTACGTTGTTATTATGGTTTCTTAATGACTGGATAATAGAAATGATTTGCTCTGGTGTTTTCCCTTCTCCATAAACAATCTCAGGAAACCCTTGTCTTTTCTTCCTATGATGATCCACTTTGGCAAAGCCAAGATCTTCATAGGTTGCTAATTTAGTCCGCGCTTCGTCTATACTTAACGTACCATTTTGAACTTGTTTTAAAATATCTTCTAACATTTTGAACACTCACTTTACTATTAAAATGATTACTCCCTAATTTATCATTTGTTAGAAGAATTTAAAAATACTTCGATAAGTCTCTGCCTAGTTTTTCGTATTTGCTGTAAATTTCTTTATAAACTAGGTGGTTTTGCTTATTCGGTTTAATGACATCACCCATTGGAACATTCTTCTTAATCTCTTCGAAGGAGTCAACTTTTCCAATCGAGACTAGACCAGTCCAAGCCGCTCCCCATGCAGCACTATGGTGGCTTTCAGGAACATATACTTCCTTATCAAAAACATCAGCTAACATTTGAAGCCATAATGGAGACCTTGACAACCCTCCATTTACATAAAGCTTGTTAGGCTCACCAGCAATCCGTTCTAGAGCTTGTCCAATTTGGTATAAATTAAATGTAATTCCTTCTAATACTGCACGGACAAAATGTTGTTTCTTATGTGTAATAGTTACTCCAAAAAAGTTTCCTTTTGCCTGTTGATTCCATAAAGGCGCTCTCTCACCATTAATATAAGGGTGAAACAATATCCCTTCTGCCCCTGGTAACACTTGCTCGGCTTCTTTTGTTAGTTCATCAAAGCTTCCTTCATAATTAAGTAACTCTTTCAACCACTGAAGGGCAATTCCTCCATTATTTGTAGGTCCTCCAATAATGGAGTATTCTTTTGAAAAAGCATAGCAAAATGTCTCATGTTTATGATCTATAGATGCATTTTTGGAGAATTGTCTAATTGCTCCACTCGTTCCAGCGGTTATTGCTACCTCACCTGGTAAGATTGCTCCAATTCCTAAATTCGCTAATTGGCCATCAGCAGATCCAATGACAAATGGAACATTAACATTTATGCCCATTTCCATTGCAATCTCACTTTTGAATCCTTTTATACATTCTGTCGGTGGAACAATTGTTGAAAGCTGTTCTTTAGAAACTGCTGCGATTTCCAGTGCTTCTTCGTCCCATTGGAAACTGTTAAGGTTAAACAAACCTGTAGCCGATGCCATTGCAAAATCAACAACTCTTTGACCGAACCATTTTAAAATGACAAATTCCTTGATTGACATAAAGTGAGCAGCTTGCTGATAAGGCTCATATCTGTTTTCTTTCATCCAGATTAGCTTAGTTAACGGAGACATCGGATGATTAGGCATACCCGTCTTTTGATAAAGCTTAAAACCTTCCAGTTGTTTTAATTTTTCTGCTTGCTCCGTACTTCGACCATCCGCCCAAATAATAGCTCTGCCTAAAGCATCGCCATCATGATCAACACAAATTAAAGAATGCATCGCACTTGAAAACCCTACGGTCAAAAGTTCATCTTCTTTTATTTGCGCTTTTTCTACAGCAGAACGAACAGCAAGAACTGCTAGACGTTCAATTTCATTTGGATCTTGTTCAACCCAGCCAGTCTGAGGATAATAAGAAGTAATCATCTCCTCAGCTTCTGCGACCACATTTCCTTGTAAATTGAACACGACCGCTTTTGCGCTCGTAGTACCAAGGTCAAGTCCTATTACCAACTCTCTTGACATTTTGCATCTTCCTCTTCAAAAAATTGTAATTAGATACGAAACAGACAACTAAACGTTTGCCATCTGAAAATACTCTTTATGATTACGAAATGTTTATGATAGAACTTTATTCATACTACCACTCTGATAGCCAATTAAATCCAATGTAACATATTTATAACCATAAGTTTGTAACTCCTTTGAAATAGCTTCATGATTGTCTAACACCATTTTCATGTCTTTTGGTTCGACTTCAATTCTCGCCATTTCCTGATGAGTTCGCACTCTAACTTGACGAATACCGTGCGATTTCAAATATGCTTCAGCTTTTTCAACTTTCGTAAGCTTCTCTTTCGTAATTGTTTCGCCATATGCAATCCTTGAAGATAAACATGCAAATGAAGGTTTATCCCATGTCGGTAAACCAAATTGCTTAGAGAGCTCTCTTATTTCTTGCTTAAATAGTTGAGCCTCCTGCAACGGACCACGAACTCCCTTTTCCTTCGCAGCTTTCATTCCCGGTCGATGTTCATTCATGTCGTCTGATATGACTCCATATACTACATTTTCGTAGCCTTTTTCTTCCATAACAGGAATTAAAAGCTCAAACAAACTATTCTTACAAAAGTAGCACCGATTTTTATCATTTTCTGTATAACCTGGAATTGCCAATTCAGAAGTTTCTATAACTTGATGCTCTACTCCAATCCTCTTAGCTAATTCTTTTGCTTCCAATAATTCAGATGATGGATAAGTCTCAGAATCTGCAGTTACCGCTAATACCCGCTCACTTCCTAATGCATCGACAGCTGCTTTTAATAAGAATGTACTATCAACACCACCAGAAAAAGCTACTACAACCGACTTCATTTCTTGGAGAATTGAAACTAACTTCTGATATTTATCTTTAACCATTGGCCTCTCCCTTCTAAAACGTACAGCTAACTTCATTTTTTTCAATCTAGTTCATATTAGAACTAGGTTAGATTGTCATACTACCGAAACCACCGTCCACTCTAATAAGTGCACCTGTTACAAAGCTTGATGCCTTATCAGATGAAAGCCAAACAGCTGCACCTTGAAGTTCATCTGGCTCACCAAAGCGATTCATCGGAGTGTGGTTCATAATCGATTGAACTCGTTCTTCACTTAATATTTTACGATTTTGCTCCGCTGGGAAAAATCCTGGAATGATTGCATTTACACGGATGCCATGTGGAGCAAATTCTCTCGCAAGGAACTGTGTCATGCTATTTACACCGGCTTTAGAAACAGAGTATGTGAATACTTTTGATAGTGGTGTAGTTGAAGAAACGGACGAAATGTTTATAATACTCCCTTTTCTTTCTTGCTCAATCATTTTCTTTGCAAAGATTTGACAAGTAACAACAATTCCCTTTAAATTAACATCCATAATATCATCCCACTCATCCATCTCTAAGTCAAAAAATGGAGTCGCACTATTTTTTCCTGGTGCATTTAGAACGATATCCCATCCGCCAGACCATTGCTCAATTTCACTTGCTGCCTTTTCTAAAGATTCGCGGGAACTAACGTCAGCAACAAATGCTTTGGCAGTTCCACCGTTCTCTTCGATTTCTTGAACAACTTGATTGGCTTTTTCAAGGTTTCGTCCAAGAATGGCTACTTTTGCACCATGTTCTGCTAATCCTTTTGAAATAGAAGCTCCTAAAACACTATTTCCTCCAATTGCTACAGCTGTTTTACCAGATAAATCAAATAAATTTCCCATTTTGTTCTCCCCTTAATAAAATATGGTTTTGAAAATTAATTTAAAATAAGCATCTTATTTTAGGTTTCCATTTAGATCAAATTCAGGTTCAAATAAATCAGAGGACTGCTCCAATTGCGGATGACTAGCAATATGATCTAACAAAGCTTCCGACACTTCTATTTCCCCAATTTCTAAAGTATTTTTTATCCTCACTAGTTTTACTTTTGAAAAGTCTAAAATATTACATGTTTTTACCGCTGCTTGAATAGCTTCCTTATCATTTGCTAATGTTGTTGCAATTTTCGTAGGCGCAACAACTGTCGACGTTAATCCGTTCGCATAAGTGAACTCACGATTCATCTTATCGACAAGACGCTGTGTTGTAAAATCGGCCGTCCCTACACCATTTGCATTCCCTTCTGTTTCAGGGGTTAAATCTAATACAACCATCTTATTTACTTCTGGTCCTCCATGAGCATATGGTGTTGGATATCGACCGGTTATGTTAGGATCCATACCATCACCGCTTATGTTCTTACCTATCTCATCAATTACAAGAACATCAATTTGTTCAAAGAATAGTTTAGGTAACAATTGTTTAGCTAATGATTGTAATTCTGGTTCTTTTGCTTCGATTTCTTCAGCTGCTATAACTTCAACTCTTGCTACTTTATCAAAAGCATTTTCTAAAGTAGCTACACCAAACAAAATTGGTGTTTTATCCATCATCATTTTTGCCATTGCCGGTACATTTTCAGCCATATATTTGAAGCCAAGCTGATGGCAGGCTTCAGCACCTTTTTGTTTTCCAAGCCCAATGCTAATCATTTTCATCAGACCACTTTCAACTTTACCTCGAAAGGCAGTATGAGGCTTGATACGGTTTATGACAACAATACCATCTGCTTTCGAAGCATACTTATCAATATAAACAGGTAAGCCATTTTCTAACTCACCAAGCTTGATTACCTCCATTGAAGATCGAATTTCAGCGTCCACACTTTCTTCTGTTACACCAAGATGCGCTAATACTTCTCGTTGCCCTTCAGCAGTTGCACCTCCATGACTTCCCATGCTTGGAACGATAAAAGGTTTAGCACCTAGATCCTTTAAAAATTTAACTGTACCAGCAGTAATCTCCACGAGCCGATCCATCCCTCTGCTTCCAACAGCTATAGCAACCTCCATGCCAGGTTTAATTTTCTTTGTGATTAAATCTTGATGTAAGCTCTCTTGTAACACTTCATCAATGTTTTCAATCTTGCTGTCATCAAAGTGCTGTTTTACTTTAGCCATCTTGGGCACTGGAATATCTTTTAATAAATCTTGAAGGATTCCCATAATTTAAACTTTCACTCCTTAAGTAATTAGCTTATAATCTCTTGATAACCAGTTAGTCGTGTTAACGATTAAGCAAAGTATCTCTTCGCATTGTTAAAGCTAATATTTTCTACCATTCGTTCAAGTGAATCATGGTCACTTGGCGCTTTTCCGTCTTCAACCCATTCTCCAATCAGATTACACAAGATACGACGGAAATAATCATGTCGCACAAATGAAAGAAGGCTTCGTGAATCCGTCAACATTCCAACAAAGTGACTCAACAGCCCTAAATTTCCTAGATCTTTTAATTGCTTTTCCATGCCATCAATATGGTCGTTAAACCACCAAGCAGACCCAAATTGCACTTTACCTGGAATTCCAGCCTCATAGAAGTTTCCTGTCATTGTTGCTAGTACGTAATTATCACGAGGATTTAAGTTATAAAGGATCGTCTTCGGCAACGCATCAACTTGATCTAGTGCATCTAAGAACTGAGCTAAACCTTCAGCCAGTCTTGCATCTCCAATTGAATCAAATCCTGAATCAGCCCCTAATACATGAAACATTTTTGTATTATTATTTCGGATAGCTCCAATATGAAGTTGCATGACCCATTTTTTTTCTGCATACATTTTCCCTAATTCTAGAAGCAAGAATGATTGATAAGCAACAATTTCTTGATCCGATAGAGCGTTACCATTAAATCGTTTTGCAAAAATCTCTTCAGCTTCTACCTTAGATACGCCTTTGTAAACCATTTGAGACAAACCATGATCTGAAGCACGACAGCCCATTTGATCAAAGAAGTCTACGCGTTGCTTCATTGCAACTAATAATTCATCTAATGACGTCACTACTTGACCAGATACACTTTCTAATTTCTTTAACCAATCATGAAAAGTTGGTTTCTCTAGGAAAAGGGCACCATCAGGTCTAAAGGTAGGCGCAATGGTTGCTGTAAATGCTTCATCGTTCGTTAATAACTCATGATACTCTAACATTGAAATTGGATCATCAGTTGTTCCAATAAATTGGACATTAGACCTTTCAACAAACTTCCTAGGAGAAAAGTCTGGATGTTGTAATTTTTCATTGCACTCTTCCCAAATTTCAAGAGCTGTTTCTGGAGTTAACACTTTTTCAATTCCGAAGAATGTTTTTAGCTCCATATGTGTCCAATGATATAGTGGGTTTCCAATTAAGTTTGGTACTGTCTCGGCCCATGCCTCAAATTTCTCCCAATCACTTGAATCACCTGTAATTAAATGCTCACTTATGCCATTAAGACGCATCGCTCTCCACTTGTAATGATCTCCAGCCAACCAAACTTGTGTCATATTTTCAAATGGTTTATCTTCCCAAATTTCTTTTGGATCAAGGTGACAATGAAAGTCATGAATTGGTTGTACCTTTGATTTTTCATAGAGCTTTTGAGCCGTTTCGCTTTTTAATAAAAAATCATCGCCTAAAAATTGCTTCATAAAAGAACTACCTCCTAATGGTATTATTTGTTATAATAAAACTTACCTATACTAAAATAACTAGTTTTAATAAATTACTTTTACATTTGATAATAATTTTTCATTTGAGGAATCATTAATTTGTTTACTAAACAAATTAATAACTGTAGAATATCATTGAACGTGTTTTTAGTCAATTAGATAATTCCTCTTCCCCCATATTTTCTATCGCTACAGTTAAATAGGAAATACTCCTGAAAAACTGTATAATAAGAATATATGTACCTAATTAAAACTAAACGCACTTTTATACATCTACTTTTTTTCAAAAAAATTTTGTGATACATTTGTTTCTACTTTAGGAGGTTGCATATGGTTACAGGTGATGCTGCTTATATTAAAAAAATAAATAGGAGTTTTTTAATAAGTAAAATCATAGAACATGGACTTATTTCGAGAGCGGAATTAGCCAAAATCACAGGCTTGAACAAAGCAACAATATCAGTTCAAGTTGCGGACATGTTGAGTGAAGAATTAATTGTTGAAACACAACAAGAACATAAAAACCTAGGAAGAAGACCAATCATGCTATCGTTAAATCGCAAAGCTGGTTATGCTTTAGGGATTGATCTAGACTATAAACAAATTACGTTTACTCTTACCGACTTGCTTGGTTCACCATTGTCTTCTGATACAGTCGACATACACATTTCTGATTATGAGCACGTACTTAGTATTTTAATTGAAAATATCCAACATTATCAAGATAAGTGTTCTGATAGCCATTATGGAATTGTTGGGGTTGTTGTTGGCATTCATGGAATTGTAACCGAGGATGAAATCATTAACTTTGTGCCTTCTCATAATTGGCATAACAAGAACTTAAAAGCGGATATTGAAAAAGGGACAGGCCTCTCTCCTCATATAGAGAATAACGCTAATTTATGCGCTTTTGCAGAACAGGTATATAATCATCATCAAAGCGTTAACCTGCTATGTGTTAGTTTGTATTCAGGAATCGGTCTTGGAATTATGATTAATGGAGAACTTTACGAAGGATATCATGGATATGCCGGAGAAATGGGACATATGATAGTTGTTCCACACGGTAAACCGTGTAAATGTGGCAATAAAGGTTGTTGGGAGCAATATGCATCGGAATCCATTTTCTTTAAGTTATTATCCGAGAGGCAAAACAAACCCGATTTGTCCTATTTAGATATTCAACAGTGGTTAAATGAACAAGAACCAAACACAAACCAAGAAATGAAAGAATACATTGAGTATTTATCCATTGGTCTTAATAACATTATTAATCTCTACAACCCTGAAACAATTGTTCTGAATAGTGAATTGTTAAAAATGCACAAGAATGCATTAAATGAAATCAAGGAAAGCCTCACTTCCTCTGTCAGTCACTTTCAAGAATTAATTATTTCAGATTTTGGAAAGGAAGCCTGTGTAATGGGCGCTTGTGCCTTGGCAATCAAGAATTTCCTTCAGATTCCAGAATTAAAATTTAATATTAATGATGAAGAGATACCTAAGATCCATGTCGAAGTCCCAAATTGGAAGTAATTTCTTTTTTCGAAAGCCCTTACTTAGATGAATTCCTAGTAAGGGCTTTTTTTTAATTGGTTGGCCTTTCCTTCATTTTATCAATGAACCGTACTTCTTATGTGTACGTTCTATTAGCTTACAACAACAATTTAACATTCAATCTATAACAAAATTTTTTCATAAATAGATTAACATCTGTAAAATTATCTGAATTCAACTTAAATTTGTCTATGTTACATAAATACATGTTATTATAAGTATATGTAACATTTTAGAGGGGATTAGTGATGGAATTTGTGGAACCAATCAGAGACATTGAGAAAATTCGTGTTATGAAACATTTTTTAATTAAACGTTCTAAACGTGATTTTTTGCTATTTATGTTAGGGATTAATACAGGATTACGTATTAGTCAACTTCTAAGTCTTCTTTATGAAGATGTTATGAATGAAGGTTCCCCTCGCGAATTTTTAGAAATGAAAACAAAAACACAAACAGAATACATTTATTTAAATAGAAATGTTCGAAAAGCCATTATTAATTACGTTAATCAAGCTCATATCAATGAAAATGATTTTCTCTTTGCTGCTTCAAATAAAAAACAAGCAATCACTCGTCAGCAAGCCTACAGAATTATTAATCAAGCTGCTATAGAAGCTGGAATTTCAGATAAAATTGGAACACATACACTTAGGAAGACTTTTGGTTATCATGGTTACAAGAAGGGTATTGCTCTTTCATTATTGCAACGACGCTTTAATCATGAGACTCGTAAAGCCACACTACGATATATTGGAATTGCTGATGAAAATCAGGTACCGAAATTGGACGTTAATTTATAATTGAAGAAATTAAGATAGAAAGGAATAAATATATGATAAATGGCGCATTTAATATTGATTACTTTATCTTACTTTGTGCACTGTTGTTGATCTCAGGTGTACTCACCGCAAAATTCTCTACCCGTTTAGGCGTTCCAGCCCTAGTTCTATTTATGATTGTCGGGATGTTAGCTGGCAGTGATGGTTTAGGATTTATTTATTTTGATAATGCCAAATATGCCCAACTAGTTGGTATTCTTGCCTTAGTCATTATTTTGTTTGAAGGTGGTTTACAAACAAAATGGTCAACTGTTAAATCCGTTACCGCTCCAGCACTATCTCTTGCGACACTCGGTGTCATTATTACGACCTCTGTTGTAGCCGCTGCTGCTAAGTTCATTTTAGATGTTTCTTGGGTAGAGGCTTTCTTATTCGGAGCCATCGTAGGTTCAACTGATGCAGCTGCCGTTTTCGCTGTTTTAAAAGGAGTCAATCTGCGCAAACGCCTTGGTGCTACTTTAGAAGCCGAATCAGGGACAAATGATCCGATGGCTGTTTTTCTAACCATCTCATTTATTCAACTACTGTTAACTGACCAACCGAATTACCTTCTACTAGTAGGGTCATTTTTTTGGCAAATGGGAATTGGCCTATTACTTGGATTAGGACTTGGTAAATTAGCGACAGTTGCGATTAATCGAGTCAATCTTGACTCTAGTGGACTATACCCTATTTTCGCAATGGCATTTGCTCTTTTAACTTATAGCTTAACCGCTTTAGTCGGTGCAAGTGGATTACTAGCTGTTTATGTAGCTGCTCTTGTAATTGGTAATGCCGAACTAACGTATCGCCATTCCATCTTTCGCTTTAATGAAGGATTTGCATGGATGATGCAAATTCTAATGTTTGTCATTTTAGGACTACTCGTCTTCCCTGCTCAGCTTTTTCAGTTTGATATTATTATAAAAGGCTTGATTCTATCATTTATTTTAATTTTAGTTGCAAGACCGATTGCTGTTTTTCTATCAACAATAGGTTTGAAATTCGAATTAAAGGAAAAGATGTTTCTTTCTTGGGCTGGCTTAAGAGGAGCCGTCCCAATTGTATTAGCAACGTTTCCAATGATTTCCGGTTTGCAAAATAGCCAGCTATTTTTTAACGTTGTCTTTTTCGTTGTTTTAACTTCAGCCTTAGTTCAAGGTTCCACCATTACATTTTTTGCAGAAAAGTTAAAACTCACGGAAACGAAAACGGAGCTTCCAATTCATTCATTAGAACTCGTTTCTATTGGAAAAGCTAATGCAGAAGTGATAGAGGTTGAAATTAATGAGGAAACTAGCATCGTAAACCGATCTTTAGCTGAAATTGTATTTCCAAAGGATGTGTTGGTTAACGCAATTATCAGAAAAGGTTCCTTAATTACACCGTACGGAGAAACAAAAGTGTATGCTGGTGATGTCCTCTATATTCTAGTATCTAAGCAAAGCAAAAAGCAGTTGAAGGAAATGCTTGAAAAGCCGGTACTTTCAGAAACAAACGTCAAAAAGGCGGTAGAATAATTCTACTTTTGCAAGCAAATAAAACTCCCTCTAAGGAAATAGCAGGCTTTTAACCTGTTTTCCTTAGAGGGAGTTTTCTCTTTATCCATTCCTGCTGTACCCGTTTTCTTATTGAAAAGATTCCTTTAACTCACGATACTCACTAACTGATTGAACTTGATTAAAGGAAATATAGAATGTAGTGCCCCTGGTACTGCTGCTTATTTTGATTTCTGCATTGTGTCTTGAAGCAATGCTATAACAAACGGCTAATCCAAGTCCTGTCCCGGTGTCTTTTGTCGTAAAAAAAGGTGTACCTATTTTATCAAGGATATTAGTATCAATCCCTTTCCCTTCATCTTCTATTGCTAATACAACCCCTTCACTATCTAAATAAGTCGCAATAGTTAAGCACCCACCTGGTTCCATTGCTTCTAAACCATTTAAAGCGATATTTAAAATTAATTGCCTTATTTCTTTTTCATCTAATAAGACTTCTGGACAATCATTTAAATCCAGATGGATGATCTTATTACTAAGTAAAGCTTCTGTTTCTAATAAAGGAAAAATAGCGTTAATTACTGAATTAAGCGTTTTGGCCTTTTTATCGGTTGATTTATTTTTCGCAAGAGTAAGAAATTCTGTAATAATTGTGTTAGCTCGGTTTAACTCTTCAATCATTAAATCAAGGTATTCTTTTTTCATATATTTCATTTGACTCTTTGAAATTTGAAGAAATCCTGAGACAGTTGTCATAGGGTTTCTTATTTTGTGGGCAATTCCTGCAGCCATCTCACCAATTAAGTTTAACCGATCCATTCGCGCTAATTTCTTTTCAAAGTTCACTCGTTCCGTTATGTCTGTAATAACACTTATGACACACTTTTCACCTTGTATCTTCACGATCTCCGTTGATAACAAGCCTTCTCGGAGCTCCCCTTTCTTAGAACTAAAACGAATACGCACATTTCTGAACCCTTTATGTAGATCCTCTTTTTCATGTATTAACTTCTTTTGATTAGGTAATTCCAATTGTAAGCATTCAAGTGTCTTCCCTACAATCTCTTCAAGATCATATCCAGTTGTTGCTAGAAAGCTCTCATTAACTGTGATATATTGTCCAGTCGAAATCGATTGAATTGCCATCAAATTAGGACTTGATTCAAAAATCTTACGAAACCTTTCTTCAGAATGGATAAGATTCTGATTAACGAGAATAAGTTCACTCGTTTGTTCATCTACAATTCGTTCTAAATTATTATTTTGTTCCCTTAGTTGTTGTTCCATAACTTTTCGTTGTGTAATATCACGTATCGTACAAACAAAAAAATTCATATCATCAACTTCAGCTTGACCAATTTGAACCTCAGCAGAAAAATAGCCATTATCTTTTCTTAAAGCTTCTACTTCAATTACACTTGCTGATGGCTCGCGGGTTTGAAGTGAAGGAACTAACTTTAAGATGTTTTCTCCTACAATCACTTCAGATTGATAGCCAAATAGTTTCTCTGTAGCTGGATTAACTGATATTATATATCCTTCTTTGTCCGTTGTGACAATTGCATCAAGAGACGTATCGCCAATCATACGCGTTAATGCCTCTGACTTACGTAATTGTGATGTAGTTTCTCTCAACTTATTATTTGCTTCTTCCAATGCTTGTTTCTGTTCTGCTAGTAGCTCTCTTTGATTTTCTAGTCTTTTTTGATAATGGTAAATCTTTATTAAAGCTTCTACTTTCGCTTTTAGTATATCCGGCATAAATGGTTTGAATATATAATCAACAGCCCCGACTGAATAACCTTGATTCACATGTTCTAGCGCCTGGCTTATTGCTGTAACAAAGATAATTGGGATATGACTTGAACTTTCTCTACTTTTAATTATCTCTGCTACTTGAAAACCATTCAGTCCTGGCATTTGTACATCCAACAATATAAGAGCAAATTCGTGGTTTAACACGTGCTTCAATGCTTCTTCACCCGAATTAGCAGTAATTAATTCATATTTTAATGGTCTTAGGATAGCTACTAAAGATAAAATGTTTTCAGGACGGTCATCCACGATCAAAATTTTCACTTGCTGATTCTCTTCCATCATGTATCCCCCTATCACTACTCTAGCTTTCTAATGATTAAGCCTTCTTTTTATTTCTTTCTATATATTTTTTCAATAGGGTCAACTACATCATAATTGTTTTTACAATCTGTTTTGAGGAGTGCTTCTTTATTTCCTAAACAAAGATAACCATTATTACAGAGACTATCAAAAAACAAGTGATGAACGCGTTCCTGTAAATTTCTATTAAAATAAATCATGACATTTCGACATACAATAACATGAAATTCATTAAAGGAATGATCTGATACAAGGTTATGATGAGCGAAGACAATATTTTCTTTTAGGAAAGAATGAAACATGACTTGCTCATGATTAGCCGAATAATATTCAGAGAAAGAACGTGCACCACCTGCATTGTAGTAATTTTTTGTATAAGTCTCCATACGCTCAATGGGATATTGCCCTAATTTTGCTTTTTCTAAAATCTTTTCGTTGATGTCCGTTGCATAAATTCTTGATTTCTCATAGAGCCCTTCTTCGTGTAAAAGGACAGCCATCGAATACGCTTCCTCGCCAGATGAACAACCTGCATGCCAAATTCGAATCATTGGTAATTCCCTTAAATAAGGAATGATCTTCGTTTTAAACGATTTAAAGAAACTAGGATCACGAAACATTTCCGTTACATTTATAGAAAAGTCTTCAAGTAATTTATTTAACAAATCTCCATCATGAAGCACTTTTTCTTGTAAGCTCGAAATTGAACTAAGTTTCTCTGTATGAATACGATGGAGTATTCTTCGTCTAATAGATGGATACGCGTAGTTCCGAAAGTCAAAACCATAATAGCGATAAATCCCTTCGAGTAGCAATTCAATTTCAATCTTTTCTAATGTGTTTCTCGATTCATCGTAATCAATCAAATTTACACTCATGTTTTAACTCCTACTTGTGTAACCATACTCTGATTAAAGATAATAGTTGATCCATATTTACAGGTTTACTAATATAATCTGAAGCCCCTGAAGCGAAGCACTTTTCCCTGTCACTTTTCATTGCTTTGGCTGTAAGGGCGATAATCGGCAATGTTTCGAACTCAGGAATATCTCGAATTTCACTCATTGCTTCATAACCATTCATAACCGGCATCATTATATCCATTAATACAAGATCTACATTCGGGGTAGTCTGTAACACTTCAAGTGCCTCTTTTCCATTTTCAGCAAAAACGACTTTCATTTTTTGTTTTTCAAGCGCATTGGTTAATGAAAAGACGTTGCGCATATCATCATCGACAAGCAAAATGCTCTTTCCTGCTAAAGGTTCTTTGGTCGTTGACTTGTCCTCATAAGTACTAGCTTCTTCTTGCAACTGATACCCTGATGTCCGCTCAACGATTTCATGGTCTACTGTCGCTGCGACTTCAGACTCAACCTGATTCGTTTGCCATTTTGCATAGTGAAATGGTAAAAAGACGGTAAACGTACTACCTTTTCCTACTACGCTTTCTACTTCGATGTACCCTCCAAGTAAATGAACGATTTCCTTAGAGATAGATAAGCCAAGCCCCGTTCCTCCATACATACGAGTTGTCGTTCCGTCCCCTTGCTTAAATGCTTCAAATATCAAAGCTTGCGATTCTTTCGGGATTCCTATCCCTGTATCTGTAACAGAGATTGCTAACTTCATATCGCTTTTCGCACCATGTTCATGAAGTGAGTGATCATTATAAACATCAAACTTTACAAAGACAGAACCAGCCTTTGTAAATTTAAAAGCATTGGAGAGCAAATTCTTAAGTACCTGCTTAAAGCGCAGGTCATCTGTAATCATTGATTTTGGGAATCCTTCTGCAACTTCATACGAAAAATCAATTCCCTTCTGATTAGCCACTGGAGTAAATTGTCTTTTTAATGTTGCGATCAAGTCATCTACATAAACTTCTCCTGGATAAATTTCAATGTTACCTGTTTCTATTTTTGATAAATCTAAAATATCATTAATAAGGTTCAATAAGTCTTTCCCAGATGCAAAAATGGTTTTGGCATATTCCGTTTCATCATCTGTTAAATTCCCCTCACTATTATCAGCTAGCATTTCAGACAAAATTAACATACTATTTAATGGCGTCCGTAATTCATGTGACATATTTGCTAAAAACTCTGACTTATATTTAGAACTTAATTCTACATGTCTATTTTTTTCCTCAAGGTCTACTTTAATTTTTTCTAGTTCTTTCGTTTTCTCTTCTGAATTGTAATATTGTTCTTCTAACTTTTCGTTAATAATTTGTAATTCTTCTTGCTGCTGTTGGAGCTCCTCAGACTGAGTTTGCAATTCTTCAGTAAGCGTTTGTGACTCATCTAATAAGTTTTCAATTTTCATCCGGCCAAATATGCTATTAATACTTACACCAATTGTATTGCAAACAATAACTAACAGTTGTTTCTGTAACGTTGTAAAGTCTTCAAAGCTAGCAAGTTCGATCACTGCAATTACACGACCCTCAAACTCAATCGGTAAAATCATTAAAGCTCTTGGGCTTGCACTTATAAGGCCAGACGTAACCTTTAATGAACCTTCAGGAATAGACTCCAAATCAATTATTTTCTTTTCTTTGGCGCATTGACCTACAAGCCCTTCTCCCATTTTGATCGTGTCATTATTTATTTTATTCTCATTCGCTGCATATGTAGCAATTTGAGTAATGACTGAATCCTGTTCATCGATAAAATAGAAAACACCATAAGTAGCGCCAACCATTGGTGTTACCTTAGAAATAATTAGTTCTGCAAATTTAGTTAGATGCTGTGCCCCTTGATAAGAAGTTGTAATTTCAGCAATATTGGTTTTAATCCAATTTTCCTCGTGTAATTTCTCTTTTAATTCTTTCTCGTGAGCCATATTTTCATCTAAGACATTGGCCATTGCATTATAAGCAAGGGCAATTTCTTTTGTTTCATCTTTTGGAATGTCGGTAATACGAGGTAATACTTCATTCGGATTTCTTGGAACTGCTGCGATAACAGAGCTTACTCGATTTATTCCTCTTGTTGTTGTTTTCACAACCCAAGTAGTAATTGCTAAACAACCGATGAAGCATGCTATTACTACAATCCAAAACATCATATACGCCCTCTGATAAAGGGTATATGATTCCTCTATTGCCTCATTCATTATTTCTTCTTCCATTGAGGCAAGTAGTTGAGAATTATAAGACAAGCTAACTCGATCATCACGGTGATCAACGATTAATACTTTAGTAGCTTGTTCAATTTCATCGTTTTTGACAAGCTCAATCACAGTTTCAGCAGCATTTGTATAAATATCATTTATCGCTCTTAATTCTGTTAATAATTCTGAAATCTCATCAGAGTTTGACAATTGTTCATAAGCATCGATTGCCTCATATGCTTGAGCTCTTGAATCCATAATAATAGGATCTTCTGGTGAAATATCACCTAATAGTAAGTCACGAAGCATTCTTGACGTATTGTTTGTCTCAGCTAGAATGAAATTAGCTAATTTCACATGCTCATATTTTTCTTTAATTACTTCATTAACATGTAATTGTTGCAAATGAACATAGAGTGCCCCTCCACCTAAAATAACCATTAACATTAAAACGGAAGCAAACCCTACATATAATCTTGTTTTGATTTTCATTCGTTATATCCCTTCTATCAGATTCATACTTATACCCGATCGTATTTTAAGCGTTAACAAAATTAAATTTTGTGAATAATCAGTCATTTATTTCTCCTAAAAAGAAAGGTGTGACTCTAGCAATACAGTAATTAATTCACCCTTTCTAAAAATGACCAATCCGATAAACCTTTAACATCATTGTTTACTTTTACATATTATAGCAGACTTTTTTCTTATTCATCGTATAATACAGTCGATATTTTGTCTTTATGATCTGACAAATCATGATATAATTGGACAAAGTACAAATATATCAGACAAAATAAATTATTACATTTGAAAGGAAGAACGATTTTGGAAACTAGTTTTGCACGTCTTCTATCCTCGTTTTTAAAAGAGTGGGCTCCTGAATCCTCTTCAATTGCTATTGCAGCCGGTGATCGATATGTGAAGTATATACCTAGTGGGCACGACTTAAATCTCATTGAAGGTCAATTAGTTCCTAAAGGAAGTATCACTGAACAAGTTTACCTACAAAAAGAACGTGTCGAAGGATTTGTAGATAAGTCGGTTTTTGGTACATCATATTATGGTATTGGTTATCCAATTGAAAACTTTGACTCATACTCTTTTGGAGCGGTAGTTCTCATTTTTCCACCTGATTTCTCTTCTAATCAATCAAGTTCTCTATCATTTATTACCGGTAAGCATGAGAATTGTTGGAAGCCAATAGCAGTTGAAGAAATTAGTTATATTGAAAGTAAACAAAAGAAGACATATATTTATACACATAATGGCACGTATAGTTCCATTTTCCCTTTAAAAACACTCGAATTGCAATTACCTAAAACGTTTATTCGAATTCATAGATCTTATATTGTTAACATCTCCTATATTAATCAAATCTCTCGTGATCTATCTTCTAATTTGATAGTTGTATTAAAGGACCCAGAAGAATTGACACTTACTATTAGCCAAACGTATGTACAACAAGTGCGTAGGGTACTTGGCTTTTGACCGTATAATAAAGACTATTACAATCACTCTATTAGAGTAATGAAATGTTAAGAGGATGAAAAAAGTAAATGCTTTTTTCATCCTCATTCTTATCAATCAAATAATTGGCTTCATTTATTTTTCCAATGTCACTCTAGCGTTTCTGGAAAAGTATTCCTTAGCTGTCTGTAAACATTGTTTAACAAATTCTTCATAGCCAAGTTTTCTTGCACGGTGTATATTCGGTAACTCAATGGAATAGGGAATCTGAGGGAGATGATTTACAATCTCAGCTACATTTATTCCTCCCTCCCCCACATATAACCGCTCTTCTCTTAAAATCCGCTTCATTTCTTCTATATTACTTGGGATATGACTAGGGGCGTCACACAAATGAAAATAGTTAAACCATTCACGAGGAATCTGATCCAAATCTTCAGGTTTATCACCTGAACGATGAAAATGATGTGCATCTATCATGATCCCCGTATTTTCCCTTTTGACAGTTTCAAGGACATCAACCACTCCTTTCAGATTTGTAACGCTAGCAATTGGTACAAATTCCAATTCTACCGATAATCCATAGGGCTCTGCCAATTCACACAGCTCATCAAATTTCTCAATATAGGAACTTCGATCATCTGTCCATATAGAGCTAAGAACATGCCTTGCTCCAAGCTCAGCAGCAACTTCGAAGGCTGGCAAGTAGATTTTAGGATCAAGTCCTTCATAAATACGAGCTAACTCAATATCTAATAGTTTAATGCCAGTCTCATTTAGAGCCCTTTTAGTTTGCTGCATCATCTCTTTGTTTTCGGCCAAAGCATAATTAGGCTCACCAGGTAATCCCATGTATATTGGTCGAATACTTACAAAATCATAACCCGCTTTTGCAGCTACATACGTTAATTCTGGTGGTGATAACTCAAGAGCCGTAAGATGCGCTAAAGAAAATTGCATTTCCATTGTAACCCTCCATTTTTTAGATCGATCTAATATATTGTTAGATCGATCTAATATAAAATAAAAAAATGAAGTGAATCTATCTGAAGTAAAGAGCTAGATGCCAATCCTCTTTTACCTTTGCTGACTCACATTTTATTCCTAGAAGAAAATATAATTATTGAAGCTAACATCGTTTTCTTATTGCCGTTTTAATTAAACCTGAATTTTGCAGCGCTTACATTTGAAAATCATTACAGTAAATAACTTAAATTGATTTTACAAGTATTCTTTTAATCTTTCAAGTCTCAGCTTACAAATGATTTTATTACAGACGTCCATACATTCTCATAAACCCCTTTATAATCCGAGATTCGCTTTATTTATTGTTCTAAGTCTTCTTCATAAATAAAACCTTTTAAATGAGAACCATTTACAAAAAGAAAAAAGAAAGATATAATACAAATCGTAATTATTACGCTTTATATCACAGAGGAGAACTTATATTATGAAACAAATTCCAGTTACCGTGTTAAGTGGCTATTTAGGATCAGGGAAGACAACACTTTTGAATCACATTTTGAGTAATCGTGAAGGAATGAGGGTTGCTGTCATTGTGAATGACATGAGTGAAGTCAACATTGATGCGAAACTAGTGAAAAACAATGGTTTCTCTCGTACAGAAGAAAAACTAATTGAATTGCAAAACGGCTGCATTTGCTGTACTTTAAGAGAAGACTTAATGCAAGAAGTTGAGCGTATTGTGGATGCAGGAGATATTGACTATATTGTTATCGAATCTTCTGGAATTAGTGAACCAATCCCCGTTGCTCAAACGTTTACATACGTGGACGAAGAATTCGGTGTAGACCTAACAAACAAATGTAAATTAGATACAATGGTTACAGTAGTAGATGCCAATCGGTTTTGGGATGATTATGCATCAGGTCAAACTCTCCTTGACCGAAAACAAGGCACTGACAATTCTGATACACGCGAGGTATCAGATCTACTTGTTGACCAAATTGAATTTGCAGATGTCATTATTGTTAATAAAGTAGAAATGCTAGAAGAGATTGATAAACAGGAAATACTGCAATTTATAAGAAAGTTAAATGCTGACGCCGATCTAATCCCAACTTCCTATTCAAAAGTTGAACTTTCTACAATCATCCATACCGAAAAATTCGATTTTGAAAAAGTCAGCCAATCAGCTGGTTGGATTAAAGAGTTAAATGAAGAACATATTCCCGAAACAGAGGAGTATGGAATTAGTTCCTTTGTCTATCGCAAAAGGAGACCCTTTCATCCTGTGCGTTTAATGAAATGGCTTGAAAGCTGGCCAGCAGATGTTGTTCGCGCAAAAGGATTTATATGGATTGCGACTCGCAACTCCATCGCTGGGTTACTTTCACAATCTGGCTCACTCGTTACGCTCCAAGGGGCCGGAGAATGGGTTGCAGCTTATCCAGAAGCAGATAGAAATCAAATACTATGTGATGAACCTGAATTAAAGGAGAAATGGGACCCTGTATTTGGGGACCGTATGACTGAACTCGTTATAATAGGCATCGACATGCCCCATGCTCATATCACCGCCTCTCTTGACCAATGTGTATTAACAGATGACGAAATGGCTTTAGAATGGAATTCGTTTCCTGATCCTCTTCCTGAATTTGTTGAGGGTTAGTCATTACAATTAGGAAACAGCTTCTCTCATTGCGAGGGTGCTGTTTTCTTTTATCTATAATGGAAGCAACATGAATATGCATCCTCTATCATTAGGGAACTATCCGTTCTTCCATGTAAGGAATGCTGTATGTTCAACAAACGTGATCTTATCCCTGTTTCTCATTCTAAACGTAACAAACACGCCTCTCAAACATTGAAAGGCGTGCCATGACTAGCTTTTTGAATGACCCGTACTGGGTTCGAACCAGTGACCTCCACCCTGTCAAGGTGGAGGCGCTAGTTTCATTGAGATGAAGAGAGTGCGTAAATCCTATTGTAGTGCGGGTTTTAGAGGTGGTAAAATATTCTAATTACTTCTAGGTAACTATAATTATTTAAGTCTGTGATCAAAATGTGATCACAGACTTAACTTCTTTAGAATAAAAGAATTACAACATGATACTTGTCTCTCTTATTATGTTAATTTTCATCATACTAATTTTCTGTTTTGTCCTTCGTAGTGATGTAGAGTGATAATTTAACTTAACAATCAACCAGTTAGCTTAATTAATAAATACTATTGTAAATTTATCTCTGTAATTCAAAAATAATACTACAAAAGCGTCTTATCAAAAAAATATAATTCAATTAACTGTTAAATTAAAGCTCTCTAGATCCAATCCATATAGCTATTCCTTCTTCAAACAGAACGGGCCAAATGTAAGAAGAAACTGCTTTTCTGATACATTATCAATAAGCAATTCTTTCAAGAATTAAAAATATTATCCTTTACCAAGGACTTGATTAATATCTAACTTACTTTTCTTTAGCAATCGACGATCAATCTCGAATAATTATGTGAGGATCACCAAGAAAATATGAACGTATCCATTTTATTTTTATACTCTACTGCAATCACAAAAGGGGGCCAAATGGTATAAAAATTCCAAAGGTTTACTCTTACTTCATAAGTGCATACTCCCTACTAACTCCCTAATTCTAAACAAATGAAATACTATCAACTGGTTAATAGAAATCTTTCTAGCAATAATAATGAGAAACAAAACTCTGTAACTCAAAAATGTAAAAGAAACAAGACTAATTTATTCCCAAATCAATTGCTTCCTGTTATGTAACTAAGGTAAGACTGTTATAAATAGCCTTCTTAATACAAAAAAGGAGAACCATTTAAGTTCTCCATACAACATTAATTTAATAAATTCATTGCAATCTCAGAAGCATTTAGGTCCACCTTTAACTGCTCTTTTAAATCACTAGGATGATAATATCCTTTAGATATCAAGTATTGATATATTTTTTCATGTGCCTCAATCGCGTCGTTTAATTGTTGACGCAATGCCGTTCTTATTTCCGGGGTGGTTGCTTCCGTTAAAGCAAACGTTGTATTTCTGACCCCTGCTTTTGCAGAAATTAAGAAATCGGTAGCAATCACTTGATCCGTCATTGCAGCCATTCCAGCCATATTTTGCAGCAAATTCGTCATAGATTAGAACCCCCATTTTGTAGTAATTCTTGTAATTGTTGTATATGTTGCTTTCCTGTTGTGACATCCATTGTTAAAATGGCTTTTAATTCTTCACACTTAACCAAACTACTCATCGTTGACGACTTCGTCAAACAAAGGTTCTTAAAGGTTAGTAATTCATGTAATTCTAAAGTTTCATGAAGCGCATACTTTGTAGTCATCTTCTCACTCCTAATGTTAAAAGGTTTATGCTCGATTATGTTACGTATTTTTATTTTTATTATTCAAAAATTTAGGTCGACATATGGTGACAGGAAATTTCCATATAACTTTATCCGGATACTCCCAAACATTTAGAGATAAAATATACTTTGTCAAGACAGGAGGTGAAATCATGCAACCAGGAAATCTTGCATACCACGAAACAATGGAGACACACGAGCTATTAAATTTTAAAACCGTTGGCTTACTTAAATCTAAAATGATGCAAGGGATCGTATTTGATCAAGATCTCAAAGCGATGATGGAAAAAAACGTTCAACAATCAATAAAAGATATACAAGAACTCCAAGCCCTTTATCAACTGGCAAAAACTCATTAAGTGAGGTGATAGAAAGTGAATGATTATTTAGATCCAATTAACTCGGTTGGGATGCCCGAGCAAGCGGATTCAGGAATCGCGCTTGATTTATTATTAACAGCAAAAGAAGCAGTTAGAAATTATGCTATTGCCTTGACGGAAGCTGCGAGCCCAGAGCTTAGATTGACATTACGTAATCAAATGGAATTAGCGATTGATTACCACGAAGAAGTATCGAAACTGATGATGAAGAAAAAGTGGTTCCATCCTTATAACATATCTGAACAAAAGAAATTGGACCTTCAGGCCGCCCAAACAGCAGTGGATATTGCCGGTCTTAATCTCTTCCCAGGTAATACAAATCGTAAAGGATTATTCCCTACCCCGCCACAGTGATTATGAAAATATTGGAGGATTATTCATGAAAGCAGTTACCTTTCAAGGTGTTAAAAATATTATCGTTAAAGATGTAAAGGCACCAAGTATCCAAAAACCTGATGATATAATCGTCAAATTAACGCATACAGCCATTTGTGGATCTGATTTGCACTTAATACATGGAATGATACCGAATTTACAAGAAGATTATATTATTGGACATGAGCCAATGGGGATTGTGGAAGAAGTCGGTCCTGAAGTTACAAAGCTAAAGAAAGGTGACCGTGTTATTATCCCGTTTAATGTAAGCTGCGGTAAATGCTGGTTCTGTGAGCATGAGCTAGAAAGCCAATGTGACACTGCTAACGATAATGGTGAGATGGGAGCTTATTTTGGCTATTCAGGAACAACAGGGGGTTATCCTGGGGGACAAGCAGAATATATGCGTGTACCATATGGAAATTTTACCCCATTTAAGATTCCTGAGGATAGTGAAGTAGAAGATGAGAAATTAGTGTTACTTGCTGATGCTGGTTCAACGGCATATTGGAGTGTTGATAATTCCGGGATGAAAGAAGGAGACACCGTAATCATTCTCGGCTGCGGACCAGTTGGACTTTTGGCCCAAAAGTTTGCTTGGTTAAAAGGGGCAAAGCGAGTTATTGCCGTTGATTACGTAGGCTATCGTTTAGAACACGCTAAGCGTACGAATAATGTTGAAGTGGTCAATTTTGAGGATTACGAAAACGTCGGTTCCTATTTACACGATTTAACTAATGGTGGAGCAGATGTAGTCATCGATTGTGTTGGAATGAGTGGAAAGATGACCGACATTGAATTTTTAGCCTCAGGGTTAAAGCTGCACGGTGGTGCAATGAGTGGACTGGTCATGGCGAGTCAAGCTGTACGAAAAGGTGGAAACATTCAAATCACAGGTGTTTACTCATCTAGGTATAACGGTTTTCCATTAGGAGATATTTTCCAACGCAATGTAAATATTAGAACAGGTCAAGCACCTGTAATTCACTATATGCCATATTTACATGACTTAATTGCATCCGGGAAAGTAGACCCCGGGGATGTTGTTACACATATTTTGCCTCTAGATCAGGCGAAGCATGGGTATGAGATTTTTGACACGAAAATGGATAATTGTATTAAAGTTGTCTTAAAACCATAAAAGTATTATGTAAAAGAGAGGTTCCGTCATGACCCGAAAAAACAATTCATTAGGAATATTCGCAATACTCTTAACAAGTGTTTATACAGCAATATTAACTACACTGTTAATGAACACTAAACAAAGGGTTGATTTTCTTTATTATAAAAATAAATTCAATAATTAAGGGAGTAAAAAGACGATGGTGAATACCTCGTCTATACTCCCCTTCTTTATTTGAACTTCGCTACAATTTTTCAATTTTAATAAACACCATATACATCGGGACAATCAGATTCAATTGGGATATAAAAACAATGCTCCTTATAACGCCCGGAATTCCATTGGCCCCACCATTGTTCTGGACACGGACCTTCTGGCCGAAAAAACCATAAAGCAAATTCAGCTGGCCTATGTCTCTCTCCGTTGATAGCTCTCTCAGCTAATCGAATTTCCTTTTCTCTTGCCCGCTGATAAAAATAAGGAAAATGAACAGCTTCAAATCCTCCTGGAGATTGCCAAACCATTCTTTCAATTGAATTAATGTCAACAAAATCCAAACAACCTACTCGAACCCTGTTAACACAAACATTTGCTACAAGCAACATGCCTAATTCACCTTCACCTTCAGCTTCTGCTCTAATTAACCTTGCGAGCAATTTCCGGTCATTTGCATTAGTTTTTATAACGGCCAAATGAATTTCCTCCTTGATTTGAGAAATTTATAAAATTATATGTCGAAATATTCATTTTATTACTTAAACATTTCCTGTAACGGAATGTTTCAAGTAGGGTTTTTAAGAGCTAATATCTGCGTAATAATTCCACCCATAGACATTTTTCGAACTTCATATGTAACGACAGCAAAACCCTTCCCATGCTCTCCAGCTCTTGCTGCTTCAATTGCAGCATTTAATGCTAAAAGGTTGGTTTGTTCAAATGGAAAGAGAGCAGGACTGTATACGTTTCATTATGCTTAACCTGAAGCGTTAAAAGGATCGACTCCACCTTTCTATTAATCGTATACCGATAAAACTTCATTTCTACGATTCTTCTTTCTCGTAACAAGTTTTTGCCGCTATTTATAAGAGTATTCATTTATTAAATTACTTGTGTATTGAGTTTAATAACTGTGGCTTTCCTAGAACAAACCCTTGACCAATATCAATATTAAGTGCCTTAGCAATAGATAAGTCAACATGAGTTTCTATTCCTTCTAAAATGAGTTTGACCTCAAAAGATTTACAATAATTAACAATAGACGAGATCATTTGTTGTTTTTCTAACGTTCTACCAAGTTCAATTGAAAAATAACGATCAAGTTTTATGTATTGTGGCTTATACTCAATGATCTGTTGTAAGGAGGCTGCGCCTTTTCCCACATCGTCAATCGCAATACATAAACCCAGTTTCTTCAACCAATTGATTCTTTCTTTTAATTGTGGCTCGCTCCAAATTTCATTCTCAAGACTCGTTTCATTTAGCTCTAGTACTAGATAGTTTACGACTAGAGGGTACTTTTTAATAATTGAATTAATTAATCTAGGAAAGTCTTTATTAATAACAGTGGATGGATAAACATTTAGAAATAACTTTGAATCAGAAACAACGGAAAATTCTTCAATGGCCTTAAGGATCGATAACGTATCAAATTCATATAACTGATTTTCATCTCTTGCAAATTGAAATAGTTCTTCTGGGTTCATATTACTTGTATGACGTAAGAATGCTTCATAGCCATATACACTCCGATTATCAAGCACCCAGAGTGTTTGAAATTGATGGTAGATACTCTCTTTTAACGTTTCTACTCTACTTTCTTTTGACTTATATAACATAGGTCTATCCCCTTAAATCCCGTTGCTTTATTCCTATTTATTTATTTTTCACCATTAAAATATATGTCTTAATTCCTATGTTGTCCAATCGCCATTAGACATAAAATAACACCATCCGACATCCTTCAGCTTTCGTTCAATCACTAATTTAATCCACTTGATAATAAAAATAACATTTTTTAAGAACGCTATTATTGGTTTCATACTTGACAGTATTGAACCATTCAAACCCGATACTATTGGTCTTGTCAATTACAAGAGCTGCGAAAACCTCACTGAATTAAAGCACGAAGTAAATGAGTTCATAGGAAGAATACAATAATCATCGTTATCAGTGGGGATTAATGAAAATGACCCCGGCTCAATACCGAGGTCATTTACTTGCTGCTTAAGTCTCTTTTTATTAACTGTCCATTTATGAGGTACAGTTCAACGCGCCCCTTGCTCCTTCTTACGCCCACCACATTTCCGAAATTTCTTCTTTGAAAAGTGATGCTTTCAAAAGCGCTATCGCTTTCCCTAGTCCTTCGTCAATCGATGCAAGCATATCTTCATGTTCAATCGAGAGAACGTAGTCGTATCCAACTGCCCGAAGTGCACTGATCATATCGTTCCACGCCTTTGCATCATGACCATATCCAACCGTACGGAACGTCCAAGAACGATCAAGGACTTGGCTGTAATGCTTCGTATCAAGGACACCATTGACGTTTATATTTGCTTGATCCAAATACGTATCCTTTGCATGGAAGTGGAAAATCGCTTTCTCACGTCCTAGCTTTTTGATCGCTTCGACTGGGTCGATTCCTTGCCAAACGAGATGACTTGGATCAAAGTTCGCCCCGATACTAGGGCCTACTTGCTCCCTTAATTTCAGCAAAGTTTCTGGATTATAGACAACAAAGCCAGGATGCATCTCAAAGGCAATTTGGTTGATTCCATGTGATTCGGCGAATGCTGCTTCTGTTTTCCAATATGGAATGACAACCTCATTCCACTGCCATTCAAGCATTTCGCCATATTCAGGCGGCCATGAACAAGTAACCCAGTTCGGGAACTTTGCCTCTTTATGATCACCTGGACAACCAGAAAATCCATTTACTACGGGTACTTCTAAACGTTCTGCTAGTAAAACGGTTTTTCGCCATGACTCATGGGATTCATTTGCAAACTTCCTGTTAGGATGAAGTGGGTTGCCATGGAAGCTCAACCCGCTAATGCTAAGGCCTCTTGCTTCTATGGCTTTTTTGTATTCGTTTAATTTCGTAGGGTTATCTAGTAATTCATCTGGATTACAATGACTTGTCCCAGGGTAGGTTCCCGTACCTAGCTCGACTGTTTCTATTCCCATTTCTGCAACTTTATCTAGCATTTCTTCAAAAGGCAGATTTTGATAGAGGACGGTAAAGACTCCTAATTTCACGATTTGACCCCCTGTCCCACGCTTACTTTCACCCACTTTTGGTTTGTATGACTCTCTAGAATCGCATCTGTAATACACATGGAAAGGTGGCCATCAGCAAATGTCGCAAAGTTCGTTTGATCCTTTAATGGATCTTTTCCTTCATTAATAAAGGTATAGAAGTTTTTCATCATATTTTTTAACGCATCAGGCCAGCCCTCGTTATGACCTCCTGGGTGATGAATCGAGCCCTTTGCTTCATTGCTAAACAAAGCTGGATCTGCTAGAAGTGTTTCATTTGCACGGCCGCGATGCCCGAGCCATAGCTTCTCTGGTTCTTCCTGGTTCCAATAAGCGGAACTTTGGCTACCATTAATTTCAAAGCTTAATCGATTTTTACGTCCTGCACTTACTTGCGATACAGTAAATACACCGCTTGTACCGTCATCAAAGCGAACTAGAACGGATGCATAGTCCTCTGTATTGATTGGTACCTCTTCATACTGTTGGTCCGCCATCTCTTGAGTTCCAAAAGTAGCCACATTTCCTATTGCTTTCTTTCTTACTGAAATAACAGTCGCTAAATCCGCAAATACTTCAACAATTTGTTTACCCGTTACGTGTTGGACGGTATCACACCAATGGGAGCCAATATCAGCTATCGCACGCGACTTCCCACCTGCTTCTGGAGCTAACCGCCAATTAAAATCAGTCTCATATAACAGCCAATCCTGCAAATAGCTTCCGTGAACAAGATTTATTTTCCCTAACTCATTGTTTTTAATCATCGTTTCTAATTGCTTTAAAATAGGGAATTGGCGATAGTTAAAGTTAACCCCGTTAACAACACCATGCTCTTTTGCTAACTCTAGCAATTCTCTTGATTCGTCACTTGACATCGCTAACGGTTTTTCTGACAAAACATGTTTACCTGCTAATATAATCTCTTTATTAATCGCAAAATGCAGATGATTTGGCGTACAATTGTGTACGACTTGAATCTCTTCATCGCGCAGCATTTCCTTGTAATTTCCGTATGCTTTTGGAATGCCTAACTCAGCCGCTTTTTGTTCTGCCGCCTCAAGACTCGATTCTGCTAGTGCTACTACCTCAACAAATCCTAATCGTCTGACCGCTTCAATGTGAGTCGGTCCTATAAATCCTGTTCCAATGACACCTACTTTGATTTTATTCATACTAATTCACCTCTCCTATCCTATTAAAAACTGTTTTTTCTTTATCGTTTCTTTGCTTTGCGTCCAAACGCTACTGCTAAAATAATAATCAAGCCACTAACCATCATTTGCTGACTGACATCTAAGCCCATAATGATTAAGCCATTATTAATCGTTCCTATTAAAATTGAACCAAAAATCGTTCCAACGACTGTTCCAACTCCGCCAAACAGACTCGTTCCACCAAGAATAACGGCTGCAATAACAGAAAGCTCTGCCCCTTCACCAAATGTAAAACGACCGGCCTCTAGTCTACCTGCATATAACATACCAGCAAAACCTGCCATCATCCCTGAAGATACTAAGGCGATTAGTTTGACACGAGCTGTATTGATCCCTGAGAATCTAGCTGCGCTTTCATTTCCTCCTGTTGCAAGAGTTTGTCTGCCAAACGTTGTTTTTCTTAAAACAATATGACCGATGACCGCTATTAAAATCGTCCAAACGAAAAGCATCGGTATCGGTCCTAAGCTTCCAGAACCAAATAAGAAAATAAATGCATCGTTTAAGATTGGTACAGGAGCTGTTCCTGTAATCCACATCGCAATTCCTTTCACAATAATCATCATTCCAAGCGTGACAAGAAAGGATGGAATCAACACCTTTGTAACAAGAAGTCCATTGATTAAGCCAATGATTGCTCCTGTTCCAAGTCCTGCAAGGATACCACCAACTGTACCGAATGATTGGATCGCTAATGCTGCCGTTAAAGAAGATAAGGCAGCAATCGAACCAACGGATAAATCAATTTCTGCAGTTGAGATCACGAATGTTACCGCTACAGCCATAATAGAAATCATTGCTGTTTGTCTAACAATATTTAAAAGGTTATTGGTTGATAAAAATCCATAATCATATAGCGTGATTGAGAATGTGATAAAAACTCCGATAAAAGCAATATAGACAATATAATTTCGCCAATCAAAGGCAGGACGTTTTGTTGCAGTAGTAGTATTAATGATTTTGGATTGCATGCTCTAAATCCTCCTCTGATTTAATTTCCTCACGTGATAATTCACTTGTTACCTTGCCATTCTTTAACGTAATAATTCTATCTGAAACAGCTAAAAGCTCTGCTAGTTCAGAAGAAATGACAATAACGGCTTTCCCCTGATCAGCTAACTCACGAATAATTTCAATAATCTCGGATTTTGAACCGATATCAACTCCATTTGTCGGCTCATCAAGGATTAATATATTCGGTTCGTTTGCTAACCATTTTGCAAGAACAATTTTTTGCTGATTTCCGCCTGATAAGAGATTGGTAGACTTATAGATACTATCCGTTTTAATATTTAACTTTTCTACAAACTGCTCGGATAGTTGATCTACTTTCTTCTTATTGATAAACCCAGACTTCGATACTTTGTTTAAGATTGGGTAAATGATATTTTCTTTCACTTCATGGGTCAGTACTAATCCTTGTACTCGTCGATCTTCTGGAACTAACGCAATCCCAGCGCGAATGGCGTCTTGCGGCTGTTTTATTCTGACCGCTTGACAATCCACAAAGACCTCTCCAGATGTAATTGGATCGATACCAAATATTGCTTGCGCCAGTTCTGTCCGGCCACTTCCCATTAAGCCTGCAATACCAAGAATTTCTCCTTTATATACATGGAGATCTACTCCATTTACTTTCGATCCTGAATGTAAGTCCTTCGTTTCTAACATCACTTCTTCTTTTGAGTATGAACGAGGCTTCCAACCAAAGCTTGATTCCATCGATTTACCAACGATATGTTGAACAAGCTCTTCCATGGTTAAATGAGCTGTTGGGCTGGTAATCACAAATTTGCCATCTCGCAGTACAGTTATGCGGTCTGATACTTGAAAGATTTCATCCATTCTGTGTGAAATATAAATGATTGACATGCCTTCTGACTTTAGTGTCTCAATTAACTTAAACAATGTTTCGGTTTCATTTTTTGATAAGGTTGCCGTTGGCTCATCCATAATTAAGATACTTGCCTTTTGAGCAAGTGCCTTGGCAATTTCGGTCATTTGCCAAAAACCTACACTTAGATTTTCAATTAACATATCAGGACTAATATTGACATTTAATTGCTTTAAAAGATCTTCAGTTTGAACATACATCGCTTTTTCATCTAAAAATCCATTGCTTTTCTTTAATTCACGATTTAAAAAAATGTTTTGTTTTACTGTTAAGGAAGGGATCACACTAAATTCTTGGAAAATCATCGCTACACCGTTTTCTTGTGCATCTTGCGGCTTTTCAATATCTATCTCTTTGTCATTAATGACAATTTTCCCACTATCTTTCTGATAGACACCCGTTAGAATTTTCATTAACGTTGACTTTCCAGCTCCATTCCCTCCCATTAAAGCATGAACTTCGCCTTTTTCTAACTCAAAATTAACATGATCGAGTACATTTATCCCGTTAAACGATTTTGATATTTCTGACATTCGTAGTGCTATCTTTGTCATAAAAACCACCCTTTGTTTAAAGGGGTAACGAATTACCCCCTTCATTGTAATTAAGGAGTTGTAACTGCTAATTTGTTGACTTTTACCCACTCGCCTTTTTCAGCAGATTGTAAGATTGCATCACTAATAACACAAATTTGGTATCCATCATCAAAGTTAGGGTATACGTCCGTGTCCTCTGCAATGGCTTTTACAAAATCATAGACTTCAATAATTTTCGTATCTCCATACCCGATTCCTAATGCAGGAATTGGCCATAGTCCTTCTCCGTATGGGTGTGCAGGACCTGTATATACTGTTCTAAAGCCTTTACGATCGGCTGGGTCATCGGCAAAGAAAACTTGTAATTCATCACGACGCTCATAGTTAAAAATAAGTGAACCTTTCTCCCCATGAATTTCAAATGTAAGGAAGTTATTTCTGCCGTGAGCGTTACGAGTTGCTTCAATACTTCCAACGGCTCCATTTTCAAATTTTAAAAGTGTCATTAACTCATCATCAACATCAACTTGTCCTTTTGGTACATCTTCCGCTGACTTTACAGTTCCTAATTTATCAACACCGCCCGTTTGGATCGGTCTTTCTTTCACCCATGTTTGTGTATGTGCCATTACATCAGAAATTTCTCCGACTAAATATCTAGCAAAGTCAACGACATGCGTCCCGATATCTCCTAACGCCCCCGAACCAGCAATGTCTTTTTTAAATCTCCAAGAAAGTGGAGAATTCGGGTCTACAGACCAATCTTGCAAATACGTCCCACGGAAGTTTAATACTTTGCCGATCGCTCCTTCTTCAATATATTTCTTCGCAAGGGCTACAGCAGGTGTTCTACGGTAGTTAAAAGCAACCATATGTTTTACTCCTGCTTCTTTGACCGCATCTAACATCGTTTTCGCCTCAGCTGCGTTACGAGCTAATGGCTTTTCTGAAATAATATGCTTTCCTGCTTTTGCTGCTGCAATCGCAATCTCTGCATGAGAATCATTCGGAGTTACGATATCAACGATGTCAATATCAGGGTTGTTGATAATATCCATCCAATTTGCTGTATATTCGTCATATCCAAGTCTAGCTGCAGCGTCTTTTGCTAACTCTTCTGTTACATCGGCCACCATTTTGCGATGTGTCAGTCCTGGAGCTGGCCAGAAATACATTGGCATCCCCGCGTATGCTAGTGAATGTGCTTTTGCCATAAATCCTGCACCGATTAATCCTACGTTATATGTTTTCATTTTGTAATTCCTCCTCAAATATAGTAAAAGTTAAATTAGTTATTTTGAATTGCATCTTGAACTTCTTTTGGAGCTGATGTCGAGTAAACCATTTCCCATGCGTCGAGAATATTATCCTGTGTTACTGTTAAAGCAGGTACAGCCACGTAAGATGGCGTTTCCTTATCTAACAGTGCGTAACCAGCTAAAATGGCTTCTGCGACTCCTTGGTCATAAGGAAGTTGGGCTCCTAGTCCTTTAATCGAACCACCTCTTGCAATGTTCAAAGCTACATTTGCACCTAAATCAATGGTTGTAATGACTAAATCATCTCTACCCGCTGCTCTAGCAGCTGCTACTATTCCTTCAGTTGGTACATCCCACACACCAAAGATGCCGTCTAGATCAGGGTTTGTTGTCAACATGGCTGAAGCTACCTGTAGTCCATCATCCGGACCACTAATGCCGCCACGCGCTACAATTTCAATGTTTGGGTACTTTTCTTGAATTGTTGCTTCAAATGCTTCCGTTCTTTGTTTAGTGACAAAGAAGTCTGCATCATGGTAGACGACACCAATTTTCCCTTCTCCTCCAAGTTCTTCTGCCAATACTTCAGCAGCTGCAATTCCATTTCCATAGTTATCAGCAGAAACAACGCTTACATAATGTTCATCATGGGTTAAATTGCTTGGTACATTGTCCATAAAGACTAATTTAGTACCTTGTTCAGCAGCTCTTTTAAACGCAGAAGCAGTCGAAACAGGATCTGTTGGAATACTTACGATAATATCTGGGTTTCTTGCCATTACTGTTTCAAGATCAGATACTTGCTTCTCTGCACTAAATTGCGCATCCGTTACGGCAATGACTTCAATTCCCATTTTTTCAAATGTCGTCTCCAACCCATTTATTTGCGCATTTGACCAATCATTTCCTGCATAGTGCATAACGAGAGCTGCTGTATAATTTCCTTCTTTAATTTTTTCAATATCTTCTACGGTAAGCTCAAGAGTCGTAGCAGATACCGCCGACTCTCCATATGGCCCTTCACTTTGAATGATCGCATCGGCATCAATATTTGCATTAATCGTGATTGGCTCAAGGGCAGTTTCTTCAGTCTTCGTTTCTGAGCTGTTAGATGATGAAAGCTCCTCCTCACTGCTTGATGTGCTTTCTGTATTGCAACCAGCTAAGACCAACATTCCTGCCGCAAGCGACGCGACCGCAAATTTTTTAAACTTTTTCATTTTTCATCCCCCCATTTATTCTTTATTTATAAAATTTGTTTAGGAAATCTAAGCTGATCTCTGCTCCTTGCTTCGGATTGTTGTAACTATCTAATTCCACCGTTACCCATCCGTCGTAATTCATTGCTTGAAGCGCTTCAATTACTCCTTGTAAGTTTTGCTCTCCCTCACCTAATGGCAGGAAGTCTCCACCTTTTAAATCTTTCAAGTGAACGTAAGGGATACGATCCTTATATTTTTCAATAAATTCAATCGGATCTCCGCCGCCCGCTTCAATGTGGGCTGTATCCGGGCAAAAGTCAATCGATGTAAATTGTGCAATCTTCTCGACTTGCTCTGGAGACTCTCCCAATGAACCTAAATGCGGATGATAGCTCGCAACTAACCCATTTGCTTTCGCAATCTCACTTACGCGTTCTAGAGCTTGTCCTAATTTTTCATAGTCGCTTTCTAAAATCCCTGTACTTCTTAGCGCTCCCCCGCCAACGACTAAATGTTCTGCACCGAATTCAGCAGCAAGACTTGCCGCCTTTTCAATTTTTGCTAGCTCTTCCTCGAGGATTTCATCGAAAATAAAGTTTCCTCCAGAATAAACACCAATCAACTTTAGCTTTAAAGAGTCCATCAATGTTTGAAACTCTTCTTTCTTGTTTTCATATTGCATCAGATTTCCATCGAAAATTTCAAAACCCTGATATCCTACACTCGAAATATCCTCTAATGCTTTTTCCGTTGAACCATTTGTTAAATAATAACCATCTTTAATTGAAGTAACTCCTGCCGGGTGCCCAACAACGCCACCCCATGTATTTGTTTGATATCCTAGTTTCATATTTTTCTCCTCCAATTCAAATCAAGTAATTTGTACAGTTTTCACACGATCGATTGTTTGCATCACCCCTCTTAAAGAATGTAAAGGATTACAATTAAAACAGTGAAAATTCTAGAGTTCTACTAAAAAGTGGGAATAATTTGTAATGGATTACATTTAACCAAACTAAAACTCACAATTAACAAGGAAATGGAAACTGATTGTATCTATATTTTGTAAAGGATTACATTTTTGCAACTTACTTTTTTTCAGACCTTTTTTACGCAAGAATTTCTGATAATAAGCTTGTCCTCTAAGATATATTGACTTCTAATAATCTTTTTATTTTTCATCAGCTTGAACAGCAGATCCATCGCTTTGTTCCCAATTTCAAAAGCCGGCTGCGCAATCGTCGTAAGCTCAGGTTCACAAATCGTTGAAAACTTGATATTATCAAATCCTATAACTGAGATATCATCAGGAACTCGTAAATGTTTAGACTTGATTGCCTTAATGGCCCCAAGTGCCATTTCATCATTAGCGGCAAACACTCCAGTGGGAAGCTGATTTAGAGCCAACAGCTTATTCATTACATTAAAGCCACTTTCATAAGTGAAATCCCCTTCTTGAATAAGTACCGGATCGACGGTTACATCATATTGGGCCAACGCTTGATAAAATCCCTTTAGCCGATCCTGTCCGAGAACGCTCGTAGTCGGTCCTGATATAGAGGCTATTTGTCTATGTCCCAATTGAATCAGATATTCAGTCGCTTTTCTTGCAGCACTGATATTATCAATTGATACTGTTGGAATACTTGAACCTTCTATATATTCACAAGCTAGAACGACGGGATATTGATTTTCTACTATATTTACAAGTTCTGAATTCATTACTGTTAAAAAAATCATGCCGTCTGCTTTCTTCT
The DNA here is from genome assembly GCF_002109385.1 of Halalkalibacter krulwichiae. Taxonomy (NCBI): domain Bacteria; kingdom Bacillati; phylum Bacillota; class Bacilli; order Caryophanales; family Bacillaceae; genus Halalkalibacter; species Halalkalibacter krulwichiae. The sequence continues at coordinate 2,969,710 of NZ_CP020814.1, forward strand.
GTCTAAGAAGATCTACATAACCACTCTCTAACTCTAAGTCATTGGTTGTATCTTTTAATAAAACTTGATAACCATTTGCGGCTGCAACATATTCGATCCCTCTAAGAACCTTCGAGAAAAAAGGATTTGAAATATCTGGAACAACGACAATTACTGTTTTTGATTCTAGCGTTCGTAACTGGCGTGCTAATATATTGGGATGGTAATCTAAATCTTTTATCGCTTCCAAGACCCTTCCCATTGTTTCTTCCCTAACAGTATGGGGACTGCTTAACACCCTTGAAACGGTAGCAGTAGAAACATTAGCCCTTTTAGCTACATCAATGATTCTAACCATTTTTGTTCGCTCATTTCTTTTTTTTTAACTTTATGCTTGCATTGTAAACGCATTCAGAATCGGTGTCTAACTAGCTTCAGGCACCATTTTATTATTTTCAGAAGCGCTTACTTTTAATTCAGACACGAATTTCATTCATTCAGACAAAAAAATTACAAGTTATAAGAATTTTTAAAGCCCGCAATCAACTTTTGTCGATTACGGGCTTGCTAGTCTACCATATGTTCTTTTAGGTTAGAGGCGGACCCTCTCGTCTATCTCCATAATCTTCTTTACTTTTCCTCTTAAAAAATCGATGCTTTTTCGCATACCAATCTGGTTCTGCTTGCCGTGTGCGAAACCCTACTTACATTGATAAGTATCCATCATAGTTAATATCTTTTAATGCCTTCAATACCGCGTCAAAATCACATCTGCCTTCCCCAGGTGGAAGCCGGTCATTATCAGAAATATGAACATGATGAAGTTTATCTGCCATTCTGTACACATAGTCACTTGGAACTTCATTTCGATACAATGCATGGAACGTATCAAACATCACCTTTACATTTGCTAATCCGGTTTGCTCACTTAATATCATGAATCATCTGCAGTTTCAATTAAGTTACTATCTGCCGGCGTAGGTTCAACGACTATTGTTACACTAAGATCTTTGCTAATCGGCGACTTCCGTTAACGCTTCTAAGCTATAATTCTAGGCTTCTGTTTGTGAAGTGATCATAATTCTTCAAAAAAATTAAAGCCCACAATAAACATTAAGTTATCGTGAACTTTTGTGATCATTTAATGATGGTTTAAAAAAAGGCTGGCTTTACCATTTTCACTGTCTTTTTTAATTGGATACTGATTTTAAATGTTGTAATTCTACTAATTTCTGCTTTGAAACCCTTGCTGTTTCGTTATAGTTTTTGAAATAAGCCTCATACATTCGACCAGCTGTCTCTACTCTTGCTAATTGATCTAGATTTATTAGATAAGACCTATGTGTTGCCATAAAACGGGGCCCTAGAACGTTTTCGTAAGTCGTTAATGGCTCATATGTTTCATATTTTTGATCCTTCGTATGAATAACCGTTTTCCTGTCTACTTTTTCAATAAATAGAATTTCTTCAGGTGAGAGAAAAGTAATTTGATTGTTTCTTTTTATCATGATATCATTATTTTTTGAAGCTTTTTCACTTAGTATACCGCTTTGATATAACCTTTTTTCCACTCTTTCTAAAGCTGTATACAGTCTATCCCTTACGATCGGTTTAACAATATAATCAACAGCACTGACGTCAAAAGCATCTAAAGCATACTGATCATGTCCTGTTGTGAAAATTACTTCTAAGGAGGGAAGTAGCTTTTTGCAAGATTTAACAGCTTCTAGTCCATTCAATAATGGCATATCAATATCAACTAAGGCGATTTCTGGTTTTTTTTTCATGACAGAGCGGATTAATTCTTCTCCATTGGCCGCTTCTGCAACAACTTGAAATTGTGGAAGCGTTTCAATAAAGCACTTTAATAGTTTTCTTGAAGCCTTATCATCCTCAGCAATCAATATTTTCATTTATAAGTAACCTCCAATAAAATGACCTATTATTTCCTTGTAGAATGTTATTACGACAACTATGAAAAAAAGATGTTTTCTATACGCATTAATTATTTTAATTTTAGTAAATAAGGAGAAGCGTACCATTTATTTATACTTCTCCTTTTAATTTACTAAGCACCTATACATTTTTGGCATAGATACTTGGTTTTCCTTATTTTAATGTACGTTGAATAAGTTCGGGAGCATCCTCATTGTAAACAAGCCTCCAAGCGTCTAAAAGATTTTCTTTTGTTACTCTTAGAGCTGGAACAGCCACATAAGGTGGTGCTTGTTTTCTAAGAAGTGCATACCCTGCCAATATTGCTTCTGCAACACCTTGTTGATATGGAAGCTGGGCACCCACTCCTTTTATCTTTCCATCCTTAGCTATTTCTAGTGCTGCATTAAAGCCTAAGTCAATCGTCGTGATGACCAAATTACTTTTTCCAACAGCTTCAGTTGCCTTCATAGCTCCTACTGCAGGTACATCCCATACAACGAACATTCCATTCATGTTAGGATTTTTTCTAATCATATCAACAGCCACTTTTTCTCCATCGCTTGGTTCATTGATACCTGCACGTGCGACTATTTCAATACTGGGAAATATCTGCTTAATCGTCTCTACAAAACCTTCTGTTCTTTGATTTGTTGCAAACAAATCAGCATTGTAATTGATAATGCCAACCTTCCCTTTTCCTCCTAATTCTTGACCCATAATATAAGCTGCCTCAATACCGTTGCCAAAGTTATCAGCTGCTACGATGCTGACATAATCTTTAACGTGCTCTAGCCCCTTTGGAACATTGTCCATAAATACTAGCTTTACGCCTGCGTTAGCAGCCTTTTTATAAACACTTGCGGTAAAGATTGGGTCTACTGGAATGCTTACAATGATATCTGGCTTTTGAATCAAAATGGTCTCAATGTCTTCTACTTGCTTTTCCCATTTAAATTGTGCATCCGTTACAGCAATTACCTCAACTCCCATTTTCTCAAAAGTTGAAGTTACACCTGCAATTTGAGACTTTGACCAATCATTGTCGGCATAGTGCATTGCTATAGCCGCCCTATACTTCTTTTCCTTAATTTTTTTTAGCTCTGTTAAAGATAATTGAAGTGTCTTTGCAGAAACTGCCTCTTCTCCATACGGACCTGTGCTTAATATCGTATGATGTGGAATATTTTGTGTAATCGTATTGTTTAATGTCTCATTTACTGTATTCAAAAAATCCTTCACATGAATTGGTTTTGACAAATAGTTATCAAACCCCTTGTCCAAAGTATATTGAACATCTTTAGGCATCGCATTTGCACTTACAGCAATAACAGCGATCCCTTTTGTTTGTTCCTTTGCTTTTAATATATCAAACACTGCATAACCACTCATATCCGGAAGATTAAGATCAAGCAATATTAGATCTACTTTCTCTAAAGCAGCCTTTTCTATCCCTTCTTTCCCGTTGTTAGCAGTTAACAGTGTAAAGGAAGGATGAGATTTAATAATGTTTTTCACTAAGTTCAGATTAGATTCATTATCTTCAATATATAACAAGCGATAGTGTTCTGACCTTCCCTCTACTTTCTTAACCAATTCTACTTCGTCTTCCCAACGTATAACAGGCTTTAAATTTTTGGGAATAGGCAGACTAAAACAAAAGTCACTGCCTTGCCCCTTTTTACTTCTTACACTTATTTCGCCGCCCATTTGTTGCACAAGCTGCTTAACTATAGCCAAACCAATCCCTGTCCCCTCTTCTTCTGTACCTTCCACTCGGTAAAACGGAACAAATATTTTGTGATATTCTTCTACTGAAAAACCAACACCCGTATCAACAATATGAACAAATTGATTGTCTCCTTCCAAATAACTGTTGATTATGATGTTTCCATTTTGAAGATTATATTTAATGGCATTTTCTAAAAGGTTAAGGAGAATTTGTCTCAGTCGAACAGGATCAGCTAGAACGACCATATCATGTTGGGGATCTAGTTGTTTTTGAATACGAATATTTTTCTTTTTAGAGAGAGACTCAACTATATTGACACTTTCATCAATAATGTTTAAAAGAGGAACCTCTTCTATCGAAACTTTTAATTTGCCCGTTTCAATTCTCGATAAATATAAAACTTCATTAATTAAATTTAATAAATGACCTCCCCCTTTTAAGATCTCTTGCACATAATCGCGTTGCTTGTCATTTAACGAATCATCATCAAGCTCTAATAACTGCGCAAAACCCAAAATCCCATTTAACGGTGTGCGTAATTCATGACTCATTTTAGAAAGAAAGTCCGATTTAGCCCTATTTGCTTTTTCAGCCTCTTCTTTTGCTTGAATGTAGGTGTTCTCCATTTCTTTTCTTTCTGTAATATCAGAAATACTTACAAGTGAGGCGCGATCACTATGGTAACGTATTGTGAGAGGTTTTGAGTTAACTGAAAACCATTTAATTGGATTATTCTCGTTGTCCTTTACTCCCACAATCGAGTTATGGAAGGAAATGCCCTTCTCTAGTGTTTTCACTCCAGGTAGTTCAGAGTAAGGTAAATGGGATCCATCCTCTGCAACATATTCTACTTCCGTCCACCTATATGTATAATCACCTTTTAAGCCGATCATTTTTTGAAAGTTTTCATTTAAAGTAGTGACTTTACCATCTTTTTCAATTATGATAACAGCTTCTGACATCGTCTGAAGAACGTCTTCATATAATGAGTTTGTATAGACTTGCTCATTTTCTGACGACGTTTTGTTACTTTGGATGAAAGTGCCTATAACTTCGACAATCTTACCATTATTAAATAAAGGTGCTAAAAAAGCTATGTAATCATTGCCTTTTAACTTTGTTTCATATTGAATAAATTGACCTTTCCAAGCCTGGTAACAATACTTGTTTATGATATCGGACAATTCACTAGGGAATATATCTTCTAGCTTTTTTCCATTCACATCTTCTTGGTTAAATCCCCAGTTGTAGAGCAAAGGACCATCACAATACGTACAAATAAAGGTGCTCTTTTTTTTGGTAAATCTACAGACAAGTCCCCTTTCCGTAACGTTTAGTGGAGTATTAGATATAGAGTCTGACATTCATTTCCTCCTAATCTACGGTGATTGAATCCGTACAAAATTTATCTGTAATTTTATTCTTTCTTAAAAAGATATATAAAAAAACGTGATTTGTAAAAAAGCATTGCTATAAAAAGGATGGTCAAGTTTTATTACTATGATTTCCTGATTGTTAACTGACCGCTCATTTTATCTTTAACAACTGCCCACTTCGTTTCTCTTAAATATACATTTTTGCCCACGCAAAAACACCTCCGAATGTACACTTTAATTAAGTGTACCATTCGTAGGTGCTTTATAGTGTCTCATTTATCTAGGTTAGTCTAGAAAGGGATGGATGGAACAACCTCCCTCTGCAACTGATCACGAAAGTTTGGCAAAGGATTAGATCAGATAATTATGCTTTATGAAAAAGAAAGGACCTAGTTATGAGGTGTCAAAATGGTTGATAAAAAAATAATTGGTGAAAAAGCAGTAGAGTTTGTTAAAGATAGCATGGTTGTGGGGCTTGGTACGGGCTCTAATTAGTAGATTTAGACCATCTTCAGCAATTAAGGCAATTTCGGTATTCATTCGTGCGTAATTTGCCGTTAAGTCTCTTCTTTGTCCCATTGATAATGCCTCACTATAATAAGCAATTGCTGCTGAAAGCAGTGTCACTATATGAAATAGCATAAGTTTATCTGAAAAGGGTGGAACTGTTGAATCTGTTACTTCTGTTTCATATAACCTTGGAACATGAAGATTCTCCTCTTTTAACATTGAACTTAGAATATCAAAGTGTTTAACACAAAGCTTACGAGCACGTTCCATATAATCTCGTACCTCTTTAGATTGACAAACTTGACTGAATCCTAACTCCAATACCATTTTTACCATTGTTTTCTACATATTAAGATGCACACCACTGATTTCAATTGCGTTAATAGGTCTACGTTTCCCGAACAAACCAGTTAAATAATTTTGCTTCCTTTCAAAATCAATCTTTTGTTGATTGTTTAAAGTAGGAGGTTTGTTAATAATTCCCTTATTTAAGGAAATACTAGTTACCCTATCATATAGTTCCAATGATTGCGAAGTACATTCAATAAAGTATTTTCTGACATCCTCTCGTATACAAACACTAGTGGCAAAAGCATATCTCGTCAAACCATGAATTCTAATAATATGTAAATAAACAAGGAGCATCTACTGTGACATCTTCGTCTGTAAAGCCTATTGGAATTGGCAGATTTTCTAAGGATAAGAATTGCTTCGTTTTTTCTAAATGAGTTTCTGATAATTCTAAGGCAAATTCCAGTAAATCGCGAATATCTTCATCCTTTACATCATGTAACATATAGCGAAGAATACATCGTGACAAACTGTCATTAACATACTGTGACCAAATGACAGCATGTTCTGATGCATTAATTTTTGTATGGTGATTAACTTGTTCCATTTATCATCCCTCCTAGCAATTACGAATTAGGGTAACCATTTACATTAATTTTATTTGTTAAATGTTCCTGGCAAGATGAATCTATAATCGTTTTCTTACCCATGCTTATTAGGGAATATTATATGATTGGAAAAGTTAAACATATATTCTCGATAGGTAGATGCATTACAGAAATAGAAGCAGAAGTTAAATAGGGAATTCATACCGTTTGAGATTCCCTATTTAACTTTTCTAAAAAACATACTCTTTCGGAAACTAGTGAGATCTCTCAACACGAGCACTTATGAATCATTAAGAACTTTTCTGAAAGCATTACTTTTTTTTAGCCACCCTCCTATCAATTCCTTTGAATACATTCATGATCTCACATCCTTTTCTCCGATCATATTCATTGTTTTCATTACCATTTCACAAATAATAAACTGTTTTCTTCACCTATTTTTATTGACTCTTTTTCTATTAAATGTGACAGATGTAATTTTGTTAGCTTTTTTCAACAACATGTCCACCAAATTCGTTTCTTAATGCAGCCACCACTTTACCTGTAAAAGTATCGCTGTCTAATGAACGGTAACGCATCAAAAGAGACATTGCGATAACAGGAGTGGCTGCTTGTAAATCTAGAGCTGTTTCAACTGTCCACTTCCCTTCACCAGAAGAGTGCATAATCCCTTTAATTTCATCTAGCTTTGCATCTTTTGAAAATGCATGTTCAGTCAACTCCATGAGCCATGAACGAATAACTGAGCCGTTATTCCACACTCTAGCCACTTTTTCGTAGTCAAAATCGAAGCTGCTTTTTTCTAATACCTCAAATCCTTCACCAATCGCTGCCATCATACCGTATTCAATTCCATTGTGAACCATTTTTAAGAAATGACCGCTCCCTGCTTTACCAGCATAAATAAATCCGTTTTCGACAGCAGTATCCTTGAAAATAGGTTCCACGATGCTCCAGGCTTCAGGGTCTCCACCAATCATATAACATGCTCCATTACGAGCACCTTCCATTCCTCCAGAAGTACCGACATCCATAAAGTGAATTCCTACTTCCTTTAGCTGGTTATATCGGCGAATGGATTCCTTATAGTGAGAATTTCCAGCTTCAATTACGATATCTCCAGTGCCTAATAATGGTGTCATTTCATCAATTACTGAATCTACCACAGCATGCGGAACCATAATCCACACAACTCTTGGTTTATCTAATGATTCAACAAGTTCTTTTAAATCAGATGTACCTTGAGCACCGTATTTCTTCATTTCTTCAACTGCACTTCCATTTACATCGAAAGCTACTACTTCGTGATTGTTATCAATTAAATTTTGACCTAAGTTTAATCCCATTTTTCCTAAACCAATTAATCCAACTTTCATGTTCATTTCCTCCTTAATAATCTAAAAATATTCTTCATCTTTTTATTAACTACCACCATTTATATCCTTCCTCTGCCAATAATTGATGGGAAGCATCTGGTCCCATTGACCCGGATGTATATAATTGAAGGGGAATTGTATTTTCCTCAAAAGCCTCTAAGATTGGCTGTACCCATTTCCAAGACAACTCCACTTCTTTCCAATGTGCAAAGAATGTTGAGTCGCCACGCATTGCATCGTAAATTAAAAGCTCATATGCTTCAGGAACATCTGCTTGCTTAGCAGAAAAATCAACATTGACTGGTTCGATTTTTCCATTGTTTAATGGGTTTTTACTATTTAATTGTAATGAAACACTTTCGTTTGGATTGATTTCAATCACTAAAAGATTTGGCGCAGTTTCTTTTTCTTGAGTCCTATACAAATCCTTTGATGTATTTTTGAATTCAATCACAATTCGGGTGGATTTCTCTGCCATTCTTTTTCCTGTACGGATATAGAAAGGAACCCCTCTCCAAAAATCATCATCCACACATAGACGAACAGCCACAAATGTGTCATTTAATGAAGAAGGAGCAACTTCAGCTTCTCCTGTATACCCAACAACTGGTTTAGAGTGGATTTCACCAGGACCATATTGACCTCGAATCACATGATTCACCACATCCTCTTTCTTTAATGGACGAAGTGATTCTATTACTTTTCTCTTTTCATTGCGAATCTCTTCTGCACTGATTTGTTTTGGCAGCTGCATTGCTGTCATCATCAACATTTGCAGCATATGATTTTGAAACATGTCGCGAATAGCCCCAGTTTGATCATAATAACCAGCCCTCTCTTCAACCCCAACTGTTTCGCTTGCAGTAATTTGCACATTTGCAATGTATTGGTTGTTCCATAATGCTTGAAGCACTGGATTTGCAAATCCTAACACTTCCAGGTTTTGTACCATCGGCTTTCCAAGATAGTGGTCGATGCGAAAAATTTCTTCTTCATCAAAAGCTTTACTTAGTTTATCGTTTAATTCTTGAGCTGATTTTAAGTCATGTCCAAACGGCTTTTCGATAATTAGACGTTTCCAACCTTTAGTAGAACCTAGACCACTCTCTTTAATGTTGAAAGCAATCACATTAAAAAACTCTGGAGCAACAGATAGATAGAACATACGATTTTCTGGTATATTCAATTCTTCTTCACGTTGTTTAACGAGTTCAAGTAATCCTTTATATCCTTCAGCCTTGCTAGCATCTACATGGCAATACCGAAAGGCACGGATAAACACTTCAAAGTTTGAATTGTCATTAAGTGATCGTCTAGAAAATGTTTTTAAGGAATCTTCCACATAGTTTTGGAAATCAGTATCTGATAAATCTCCTCTACCCACCCCAATAATGGAGATGGGCAGAGGTAATTTTTGATCCAAAAATAAATTATATAGAGCGGGGAAGATTTTTCTTTTTGCTAAGTCTCCTGTCGCCCCAAATAAGACAAATGTCATTGCCTCCATTTTACATACCTCCAAAATTAAAAATTTCACTTATGCTATCTTAAAAAACTACTATAACTCTTGATAGCCAATCCCCTAGCTTAGCCATATTTTTATTTGAACCTGCTTGGACCGAAATAATAATGTCCCTAAAATGCGAATGACAGCATTTTGGACAATAACCATTATTCGATGTGAAGCTTAGGCATCTTGAACAAACTTAGTGATGCTTTGCATGTAACCCGAACATACTATTCACCCTTTCAATGTAGTAAACAGAATACGGAAGATCAGATGACTGATTAATAACCACAGTATTTCGTGAAACCAATGGTGCAACAAGATGTAAGTATAGTACCTACATTTTTTAAATGGAAGTACGCACTTTTCATGTAAATATTGATAAAAAAATAACATATTAACAAAATGTATACTGTAGGAAATAAACTCATCTATTTTTGTGTTAACTAAATTAAAAAGCCAGGGTGAGCATCCTCTCCCTGGCCACATAAATTTATGTGCTATAAATCTTTATGTTTTGAAGCTTTTGGCGTAATAAGTGAGCTATCTAAACCGGATGTCTCACAAACACATCAGATGCCTCCATAATTGCATTAGGATCAACTAACAATATAACCCTCTTTAATTTTCGAATAAATAAATGGATTGGTTTTACAATAGATTTTCACTTAGAAGCCGACCTTTACCATGTAAATAGATAATACTCATATTTACTTCTTTGATTATCCTCGCCTCTCTAATAGTATACTTTTTAACACTATGTAAAATAAAAGTGCGTACTTTTAATGTTGAATCATACATTGTATACTTGCAATTGTTCAGTGAGAGGCCATGGTATCCCTTATTGCTCGCAGGTACAGTTAAAGCACTATAAGGATTATATTACTGTAAAAGTATTATTACACTTTGGAGCCATTATCACTGTACAACAATAAAAAAATTATAGGAGTGAATATAGATGGAATTACAATTAGCATTAGATTTAGTAAATATCCCAGAAGCAATTGAGTTAGTTAAAGAAGTAGAGGAGCACATTGATATCGTTGAAATCGGTACACCGGTTGTAATCAATGAAGGTCTTCATGCTGTAAAAGCAGTTAAAAAAGCATTCCCTAACTTAAAGGTATTAGCAGACCTAAAAATCATGGATGCAGCTGGTTATGAAGTAATGAAAGCTTCTGAAGCAGGTGCTGATATCGTCACAATTCTTGGAACTGCTGAAGATATGTCAATCAAAGGTGCTGTTGAAGAAGCGAAAAAACAAGGTAAAAAAATCCTTGTTGATATGATTGCTGTAAAAGACCTTGCTGGACGCGCAAAAGAAGTGGACGCTATGGGCGTTGATTATATTTGTGTTCATACTGGCTACGATCTTCAAGCAGTTGGAAAGAACTCTTTTGAAGATTTACAAACCATCAAAGGTGTTGTGAAAAATGCTAAAACTGCAATCGCAGGCGGTATTAAGTTAGACACACTACCAGAAGTCATCAAAGTACAACCAGACCTTGTCATTGTTGGTGGCGGGATTACTGGACAAGCTGATAAAAAAGCTGTTGCTGCCAAAATGCAACAAATGATCATTCAAGGGTAATTCAGATCATGAATACAACTCAATACCTAGCTGAAATCATAAAAGAGTTAAATCGCTCTGTAGATTTAATTTCAAATGATGAAGCTGAAAAATTAGTTAATGGGATTCTTGAATCAAAGAAAATCTTTGTAGCAGGCGCAGGAAGATCTGGATTTATGGCCAAATCATTCGCCATGCGAATGATGCACATGGGGATAGATGCCTATGTGATTGGCGAAACCGTAACCCCTAACTTTGAAAAAGATCATATTTTGATCATCGGATCAGGTTCAGGAGAAACGAAAGGTTTAGTTTCCATGGCCGAGAAGGCAAAAAGCATCGGTGGGACGGTTGCGGTTGTAACCATTTTCCCTGAGTCCACTATTGGAGAATTAGCGGATATCACAATTAAGTTGCCTGGCTCACCTAAAGATCAGTCGGAGAGTGATTTTAAGACGATTCAACCAATGGGCTCATTATTTGAGCAAACACTTTTACTATTTTACGACGCTGTGATTCTTCGGTTCATGGAGAAAAAAGGTTTGGATACCAATAAAATGTACGGTAGACACGCCAACTTAGAATAAATATATTATTCTCGAGTTCTAAATAGGAAAGACCGCAAGCTGTTTCCATGTAAGATTGCGGTCTTTCTGTTAGAATGAACTACTTCAATTTGAATAATTTCAGGAGTGATAAAATGATCTCTTTAAACGGAAAAACTGCAATAGTTACTGGCGCAGGAAGAGGCATTGGACGTGCTACTGCTATCGCCTTAGCAAAAGAAGGCGTTCATTTAGGCCTAATCGGCTTAAATATGTCTAATCTAGAAAAGGTGGCTGCTGAACTAGCACAATTTGATGTAAAGGTTTCTGCAGCAACAGCAGATGTGACCGAGCTTGAATCCGTTACCCATGCTGTTGAACATATCAAATCAGAATTTGGCCCAATTGATATCCTAATCAACAATGCTGGTGTTGCTAAATTTGGTGGGTTCCTTGATCTAACACCAGAAGAATGGGAAAAAATCATCCAAGTTAATTTAATGGGTGTGTATAATGTAACAAGAGCAGTATTACCAGGAATGATCGAAAGAAAATCAGGAGATATCATCAATATCTCTTCATCTGCTGGACAAAAAGGTGCTCCTGTTACAAGTGCTTACAGTGCTTCTAAATTCGCTGTTTTAGGGCTAACAGAATCACTTATGCTAGAAGTAAGAAAACATAATGTCCGTGTTACTGCTTTAACACCAAGTACAGTCGTTACAGATTTAGCCATTGATACAAATCTTGTTAAAGGTAATGAAGATAACGTGATGCACCCAGAAGACCTTGCAGAATTAGTCGTGGCTAGTTTGAAATTTAATCCAAGAGTATTCGTTAAAACAGCTGGATTATGGTCAACAAATCCATCATAAAACGAAGCAGATCCAGTGGGGTCTGCTTCTTTAGTTCCTACAAAATACTCTTATATGTATAAGTGATACAAGGACATTCCTTTCTCTAAATCAACAATTTAACTGGTGAACTTCATTCTGTGCTAAGCTATTAGAGAGCCATAAACAGATAGAACGATTAACTGATTTATACTCATCTGTCGGCTTCTATTTTATATATTTGTATATCCCTTTTCTTTTTTTAACGAATAACATTAAACAAAAACTAACTAAATAGGGTTTTGATGAGAGAATAATTCGATAAGGATATTAAATTTCCCGATAAAAAAACTGTATGGAATAAATTCTACACAGTTTTTTGAAATTTCTATTAGATTGTCAGCAACTCCAACAAGAGTCCTTTTTTAAAGTGAATTTTCAAATAATATCCAATGGCATTTTCCTAGTAGGGTTAGGAAATACTTGATCAATTCTACTGAGATCTTCTTCAGTAAACTCAATTGTTGCTGCTTCAGCATTTGCTAAAACATGTTCATCTTGAACCGCTTTTGGAATAGCGATGACTTTATTCGAACGGATGGTCCAAGCAAGAGCGATTTGTAATGGTTGGACATTGTATTTGTCAGCAATATCATCAATAGCTGGATCGTTTAAAAGCTGACTTCTTAAAGAGCCTCCTTGAGCAAGGGGACTGTAGGCCATGATTGGCATGTTATGTTCACGCTGCCAAGGTAAGAGAACGAAGTCGATACCTCTTGAACCTAAATGGTATAGCACTTGGTTCGTCATACAATTTTTTCCACTTGAAGTGTTCCATAGCTCTTCCATATCAGCCGTGTCAAAATTAGAGACGCCCCATCTTAAAATTTTCCCTTCTTCACGTAGTTTTTCCATTCCTTCAATTGTCTCCTCTAAAGGAATACGTCCTCTCCAGTGGAGAAGATATAAGTCCAAGTAGTCTGTTCCGAGCCGTTTTAAGCTGTTTTCACATGCTTTTGAAATCTTATCTACGTGTTTGGCTAATGCATTTTTAATTTCCGCTCTTTTCTTTTCATCCATTAGGCTCGACCTCTTTTATGTATTTGGGTATCATAGAAGTAGAATGTTAACGTGTCTTCGTAAAAAGTCGCATATATTTAGAATTTCCGCAACCAAAAAAATCCTTCTTTGTTGCATTATATGGCCATTTCTGCTTCCGTCTGTGCAAAAAAACAAACAAAGAAGTGAGGATCGCCTATAAGTGTTACACTTTGAGTCATCCTCACCACTTCTATTCTAAATCAATTTATCAATCGACTTTGAAATCATTAGCTCCTCCATCGATAAGAGACGATTTGCCAGTTGTAAACCCATTTTCCACTAGGTAACCATAGGCTTCAGCTATATCTTTAGGTTGAGCAACACGTCAGACAGGTAATTGCTTAGCAATCCCATGGTACATATCTTGACTTTGATCTTTTGAAATTCCGCCATAAAGAGGAGTGTCAACGATCCCAGGTGATACCACGTTTACTCTGATAGGTGCCAGGTCTATTGAAAGTCCTAGTACTAATCCATCAATTGCTGAATTAATGGAAGCTAGAGTCGTTGCACCTTGAGGAGGACGCACACGATATACACCAGAAGTTTAATGTAATAGAACTTTCATTATTCAAGTATGGAAGAGCAGTACGAACCGAAATATACTGCCCCAGAACTACTATCAAAAGCCTCTCTTACGGTTGCAACAGGCAGTTCACTAAAGTGACCCATAGCTCCTTCACCAGCAGTAACCACCAGGTGATCAAATTTCCCAATCTTCTTGAAAAAGTCAGCAACCTTTTCCTCGCTGCGAAAGTCGATTTCATAGGCCCTTTACGTTACCACCAAGCTTCACTTTTGAGTCAGATAATTTTGAAGCAGAACGGCTAGCAATAATGACTTGAGCGGATTCATCGAGAAACGCCTTAGCAGCGGCTAAACCAATACCAGATGTACCTCCTAAAACAACCACTCTTTTTCCTCTTAATGACAACGTCATAACATCCTTTATTCATATGAAAATACATAGCCTTCTTTAGAAAGTTCTCACAAAAATAAGTGTAATGTCACATACATTTTGGAATATTACTGCGTTGGCAACTAAATCATTCTATTTAATTCGCTTTTCTTCTGGATCATTTTCTGAAATGATGCAATCACCACCAAAAAATAGCCATTTGGAAAAGCCGTTATATGCTTCAACTTTGTTTGTACTAGCACCAATTTGCTCTCTTAGTTTTATATCAGAAATATATTTAAGCAAAAATACAGTTCATACAATCCTTTCTAATTCCCTAAAAGCTTGATATAATCGGTTTTTTACTAAGTTACTTAGTTTTCTGAGTAGTGTAGAGGGTAATATATTACCGGCTTTGATAGAAAGAACTCCTTAGAGCAGATTTTGCCAGTGTTTACACTTTTTCGAACCCCTAGGAGAAACTCTTACTGGATAGACGATTTGTTTTCTGTTTCTTTTTCCAATACATTCTTAATATAATCTTTACCCCAGTCATACATAGCATCCAGAATAGGCATCAGGCTTCTTCCATACTCAGTGAGTGAATATTCAACTTTTGGCGGAACGACAGGATAAACTTCTCGATGAACAATCAAATGGTCTTCAAGTTCACGTAGTTGATTAACAAGCATTCTTTGAGTGATACCAGGCATGAGGGCCTTTAGTTCACCAAAACGTTTAGTTCCTTCTTTTCCCAGATGCCACAACACCAGCATTTTCCATTTTCCTCCAATAATCGAAAGAGTCAATTCTTTTTCACAATTAAACACTTTTTCCCCAAGATTCGGCATTTATTTCACCTCCAACTCTTATTATGTCTCATAGTATACTTTTTGTTACTATACGATAAAAAAGTGTATACTTTTAAATTAGTAACATACCCAGTATATTGATTATCGTACCGTTAGTAAATAGCTATCAATTGGATGCAAGGACAACGTGCAAAAGAAGCTAAACGGCACAATTATACTATTATATAAGGGCATTAGATCATGTAGATATTCCAGGAGCCATTGAATTGGTGAAAGAAGTGAAAGCTGCTTTCTGAGACATAAGGCTGACTCTTCATCTATCTTGATTACCTAAGGGGCACAGCAAGAGTTGCAGCTTGTGGTCGGGTGATCGAAGATCCTTCTTATCACTACAGCCTCCCCATCTTTAATCTGCCGAAATCAAAACCTGTTACTTAAAAACAGGTAAGGATGGGATCGATCCGAACGTTATCACTGCATTATATAAAAAGCACCAATTAAAATGATCTTTTTAATCCCATATTCCAAAATCCAACGGTTACATTATTATCTAAAAACCACCGAAGAAAAGGCCTGAAAACTATCTTTTGGATTATGGCATTCCAATTGTGGAGGATAATCCATACTGCAGGTGAAAAAATGAAGACCCTTAAATCCCTTGATCAAAATGGAAATATATTATACATAAGCTCTTTATCAAAAATCATTGCTTCTGACCTAAGAATAGGCTGGATTATCGGACCGAACTCTGTCATTGAAAGATTGTCAGATGCAAAACAGCAGGTCGATTTTGGGCATGGAAGCCATTCTCAATGGATTGCCAATAATTTTATTGAGTCCAGCGAATTTGAATCACATATTCAACATTTAGTTAAGCAATTAGATCGTCGAAGCAAACAGATTGATACAAGTCTGCAGACCTTTCTTAACACCCTTCACATAAAATTATTCACAAATAATAAAGCATTTTTAGGTGATATAACTGTAGAGATTGCTGAAGAGGAACTAGAGAATAGGAATATAGCCGAACTCCACCTTCCTAAAAGTGATATTTATAAGATTACACTTCATCCAATAAAGTAAAAAGGAAACATTGCACTAAAACATTTAGAATGTGGCAAAATTTTATACTTTCTTATCTTTTAAAAAAGGAAAATGCCAATTAGGCATTCTCCCATTTTTTAATCACACGATCTATTGTTCCCCCACCAATACAAACATCGCCATCATACAGTACAACAGCTTGTCCTGGTGTAACAGCGCGCTCCGGTTCGTGAAAATAGATGCTAGCTGTTCCATCTTCTTTTGGATACACTGTTACCTGTTGATCCTCTTGACGGTATCTCATCTTGGCGGTACAACTAAAGTCTTGCTTAAAAGTTAGATCTGTTTTAATCCAATTCATACCAATAGCCTCTAAACCTTCTGAATAAAGTCCTTCGTTATGAAACCCTTGTCCAACAATCAAAACATTACGCTTTAAGTCTTTACCAATGACAAACCAAGGCTCCCCCGATCCGCCAATGCCAAGACCTTGACGTTGACCAATAGTATAATACATAAGACCATCATGGTGACCTTTAAATTCACCATCTAAGGTTTGCATTTCACCAGGTTGGGCTGGCAAAAAGCCACTTAGAAATTCCTTGAAATTTCGTTCACCGATAAAACAAATACCTGTACTATCTTTTTTCTTTGCTGTTGCAAGACCTGCCTCTATCGCAATCTCACGCACTTCTTTTTTGGATAAATGCCCAAGCGGAAACATAGTTTTCGATAATTGCTTTTGAGAAAGAGCATTAAGGAAGTATGATTGATCTTTATTATGATCAGCACCCCGCAGCAATCCGAATTGTCCATCTTTTTCTTCGACTCGTGCATAGTGACCTGTTGCGATATAGTCAGCCCCAAGTAACATCGCATGATTTAAAAAGGCCTTAAATTTGATCTCTTTATTACACATGACGTCAGGATTAGGTGTCCGACCTGATTTGTACTCCTCTAGGAAGTATGTGAAGACTTTATCCCAATACTGTTTTTCAAAATTAACAGCATAATACGGGATCCCAATTTGATTACAAACCTTAATCACATCTTCGTAGTCTTCAGTTGCTGTACAGAAACCACTTTCATCAGTATCATCCCAATTTTTCATAAAAATACCAACTACATCATATCCTTGCTCTTTAAGAAGCAAAGCTGTAACCGATGAATCAACACCACCAGACATACCGACTACTACCCTTGTATCTTCTGGTCGTTTCTTCATACCTTTCACCACCTTTTGATCCCTTATTCAATTTAAAAATTTCCTTTTAAATTTGCTACTTTTTTTGTTACTTATTCTTCAATCCCTGATGCATCAGCTCTATTTGTACTAGATTATATGGTCTGTTGTTTAAATACAGGAAACTGAGGTACTACCTTTTCGCCTAATTCGTTAATTACATCCTTTGCCGGACGTTGACCATATTTTAGATTCAGAATAACATGATTAACTCCAATTTCTTGTAAGCGATTCAGAAATTCAATTAAAAATTTGTATCCGCTCCTAAACCCAAGGTGAATAGGAGTAGGACCTTCATCCGGATCTTTTGCTAAATCAATATAAAGTGATTGAGAAAATGGCTGGAAATCATACGTTAAGGAACGCCAATCATTAATGAGTTCAGCTTGTACATCAATATTTCGCGGGTAACTAATCCAACCGTCACTGTTTTCAGCTATCCACTCTAGTGACTGCCCTGAACGACCTGTCACGAAAACAGGAATATCTGATAAAACTGGTTTTGGCAAGACGTCTCCTTGTTCTATTCCAACTCTTTGTGAGTTGATCAGTGGGAATGACTGTTTCCATGCCTCTTTCATAACAAAAAGTGACTCTTGAAATAATTCGATCCGTTCTTCTCGGTTAACTTTATATGCTGAAAATTCAATAGGTCGGTCCCCAGTTGCAATACCCAAAAGAAGCCTTTGGTTAGATATATGATCAACAGATGCGGCAGCTTTTGCTAGATGTAAAGGATGACGTAAAGTTGTCACAATACTCCCTGTCCCTAATGCAATCTCTTTTGTGTGAGCAGCGATATAACCTAGAAAAACCCAAGGATCATAAATTTGTCCAACATCACCGAAAGTCGGGTCACTTAACGGAACATCTCTAACAAATAAAGAAGCAAAATTAGCTTCCTCAGCGATTTGAGCAAGATCTACTTGATGCTTTAAATCCATAACTGGGATACTTCCCTTATATGCTTCTAAAGGAAAGAATAAACCAAGTGAAAGTTTGTTTTCTTGAAATGTGCGTGAATAACCTTTGTGCTTTTCAAATTTATTCATACTTTTTAACCTCTCCCCTTTCAATGTTGAATTTAACTTGACTTCCTCTAAAAACTACATAGACTAACCAATCAGTCTTCCTTAGCGAATATGTGAACTTCCCTGTTTATTATGCAGTTTCTTGCTTCACTGAATTTGGATTCGCGACATGATATTTGGCCCCACTTTGTAAAAAAAACATGAATGGTCGTAATTCGGAATGACCACATTTAGGACAATGATTACTTTCTTTAGTTATCGTTAAGCATCTGTCGCAAACGTGTCTATGTTTTGGATTTGACATAACCATACATTTATCATACCTTTCTGTGTTTTTTCGATCTGAACCTCTTATTTATACTGATTTTTTAATTGTCCTTGATCCATCAAGTTTAAATTCTATTAAATTAAACCCTATACGACGTAAAATCGAACAAGTATTGAGAGGATTTACCGAAGTTAACTGAAATAAAAATAGTTACATTTTATCTAGCATTTATAAATAAGACTTCACTAGTACTAGCAATATTCTGTTCGGCGTTAGCAAATAAAACTAGATTATCTTATTCTCACTGCAATAAATGTTATAAAAATAGTTACAGTTTATACAAAAGGAAACTTAAACCATCAAACTAAAATAGCATGTACCATCTGTAACAAAAAATATTACACTTAGTTCAAAAATAAAACAACTTATTAACATTGTTTTACTTTCTTTAAAATGGATGCAATTGAAATACGATCGAGGTAAGCTGAAAAATATTGATCGGTTTCCTCAAACACCTCATCCATCACAAGTTGAATATTAGAAGCAACCACACATTCCTCTTCAGGGTCTCCAGAGCACCAATTGGGTTTAATCGTTCCACCTGACACTGAGCGATAAATTTGCCCCAATGTAATTTCATCAGGATCTCTTTGAAGAATGTAGCCTCCTCCTATTCCTTCTTTTGTTCGAACAAATCCATGTTTACGCAAATAACTCATTATTTTACGAATTCTTGCTGGATTTGTGGAAACATTGTCCGCAATCTTTTGACTACTTGCCATATGATCAGGCAAATGCGCTAAAAGAACTAAGCTATGAACGGCTATCGTAAATTCACTATTCACTGGATTTCACTTCCTCCTGGCACCTGTACTGTAATAATAATTAATACAGTTAGAAAAGTCAATGAAATGATTAATTACTTTTTATGCCAATTTTTAGTAATAAAAATTGAATTTACTTTTTTAACACCTCAAATTCTTTGCCAATTCCTGTCAGACTCAATCCCATTGTATATCATTATCAAAAATTACCACTCTCTCGTTTTCCTTATAGCTTGTATTTAACAATCGAGTAGGAGGAGGTGTTTAGCCTCCGACCTCTCACACCACCGTACGTACGGGTCCGTATACGGCGGTTCAATAAGTTAAGTGTGTTTAGAATTTATCGAGGAATATAGTTGAGTAAGATTGAGTAATCCAATTCGTTCAAGAAGATGATTTGGTATCGCGGTATTTAAGATGAAACTATTTGAAATATGCCAGTAGCCTTTCCGAGTGTTTGCCCACTCCCAAGCCTTTTGTTTGGGGATTTTTAGTTTGATAAGACTTTTAAAGCGAGTTTTAACCTTCTTCCACCTTTTCCAGATTATTTGTCTAATCCTTCGACGTATCCAACGATCAATTTCTTGAACATAGGTTTTCACAAGACCAACCCCATAATAGTTGATCCACCCCCTAGTTACTTGGTTGACCTCCTTGATGATCTCACGGATCTCTCCTGGTCGTTTGCGGGAAGTTAGTTTTCCTACTTTTTCTTCGAGGCTCTTTTTCGCCTTAGTATGCGGACGGACTTGTGCTCCATTTCTTGTTGGATGTATACAGAACCCTAGAAACTTCCGTTTCGTCGGTTTACCAACTTCACTCTTCTCCTTATTCACCGTTAGCTTTAGTTTTTCTTCAAGAAATTTTGTAATGCTTTTTAATACTCTCTCTCCAGCCCTTTGGCTTTTCACGTAAATGTTACAGTCATCTGCGTAGCGGATAAACTTATGACCACGCCTTTCTAGTTCTAGGTCCAGTTGGTGAAGATAGGCGTTACTAAGAAGCGGTGATAGATTTCCTCCTTGAGGAGTTCCAACCTCGCTTGGCTCATATTTTTCACCAATCATAATGCCACTTCGCAGGAATTTACGAATTAGCTTAAGCACTATTGGGTCCTGAATAAATTCCTCTACATGATACATGAGTTTATCATGGTTGACTGTATCGAAGTACTGCTTCATATCAATGTCTACCACGTATCGGTATCTCTCTTCATAGTACTGTTTTGCTTTTCCGATTGCGTCGTGAGCACTTCGGTTTGGGCGGAAGCCAAAACTGTTTTCGGAGAAATGGGGGTTGATCCATTTTTCAATTACTTGAAGAATCGCTTGTTGGACAAGTCGGTCTTTGACCGTGGGAATTCCTAGCTTTCTTTTTGAACCATCCTGCTTCGGAATTTCAACCCGCTTAACGGGTTGTGGTTGATACGTTCCATCTTTAATGGAAAGCACAAGAGACCTTCTCTCTTCGGCTAAGAATAGTGGCAATTTGTCTACCGTCATTCCGTCTATCCCAGGTTTTCCTTTGTTCTTCTTGACTCTTTTATAAGCCCTATTGAGGTTATCTCGATCAATAATCTCGCTGATCAATTCTGAACTTTCACCATCTCTTCTTCTAGGTTCAGCGTGAAGTATACTGCACGCTTCCGCTTTATGTTCAGGTTCCACCTTATGTTCTAGCAGGTAGCCATCTTTTGATGTTTTCTGTGGTCGATGCATACTTCTCACCTCCGTTAGTTCCAAGATTCTTATTGTTCGGTCCTTCATCCACTGGACTACTATGACCTCTGCTGACTTCTTACCGTTCACAAGCTCATCACTGAACTCGTTGTTTTCTTATGAAATTTCTTCATCTCGAAAACCCCGGTAAGACCTCCCCGGGTAAGTCTAACCGCTTTCCTCTCGTAGACACTGGATTTACTGTAGGAGATTCGGGCAGTGTTGGACTTCGTTTTGTATAGGAAACTCGTCCGTCCCCAGCCAGCCTTATATCCAGTTTCTGTTCGTTGTCCCGAGATTTTGCGTCCGGCTTCCTTCAGATTCTAGGTCACCCTAGACACCCTTGCCATTCGCTAACAGTTCCCACTGCCAAGCCTGTAGTGGACTTACACCACCTAGCTGTTAGACATGCCGGGCACACTATAAAAAGCTGCCAAGACTTTCTTGACAGCATTTTTATTTATCCCTTTTTGAAATAGTATATGACACAACTCAGCAATATCTTTATAGGATGTAATCGCATACAAAAAAGTAGGTACATCGAAGTTAAGGGACGCTCTACCTTCCTATTTAAAATTAGAAGATCAAATCAACGTTTGGCTCAATCCCATATTCTTCACAATAATGACGATAGCGCTTGTACATGGTGAACACATCATCTTCTCGAGTAATAGTACCATTCGCGTCAAAAAACTGGATACTTCCAGTAACCGTAAATAGCGTTGTCATGCCAAGTTCTGGATCTGCACAAAGAGTATGGATATCACCTGGCGGCTCAAAAATAAGAGTTCCCTCGTTTGCTTCCCAATCTTTTTCGAGATAATGCCACTTTCCTTCAATTACGTAACCGGTAACAGAACCACCCGTATGGCGATGACGAGAAAGGACAGCTCCTTTTTCTACCTTAAACAGCATAATCCATAGTCCTGTTGTAAGATCGAACCGAAGCGGCTTGAACCAACAACCATCATCAGAAAATGGCATCCATTGCATTTCTGGAGAGTGGCTAACTCGATCTGGAAGCATAAAGCGTTCCGTAAATTCATTCATTTCCTGATCAATTGTTCGAGTTGATGCTTTTGTTTCCATTTTAATTCCTCCTATAAAATAAAATGAAGTTATTTAACTTTCACTTTTTTATATTGCAAATGCTATGCCAAAAATTTGTATTGTATCTAAAAGTAACAAAAAAACAGATAACTGTACGGATTATCAATGACTTGTAACAAATCTTAATAATGTAAAATCATCTGTAGGTTTAAGTGATGTGTTGAAAGTTTCGACATTGTAGATATTGGCATCATTGAGTGAAGAAAATGGCGACATTCTAAACGGTCAACATATATATCTTAATTTTATTTTAAGGAGTGAAAATTCAGTCCATTTAGTTTATAATATTGTTTTATACTAGAAATTTTGTTCATAACATATTTCTACTCCCAAGCATTCGATTTTTAAAACACAGGATATTGAAAGCGATTACATATAACTTTGCTTTGTTTTTTTAAAATATTCTGATTTAATTTCTTTTAATTACATCACAAAGGATGATGATAATGTGAATGATCTATATATTTCTTTAGACAATGTCTGCTCCCCTATGAATGAAAAAATCAGGGTTGAGAGAGCTTGGGAACATTTTATATTGGATAAGAACTCAGCCCCTAAAGTGCGTCATTTAACACATCAATCTTGGAAACGCTCATTACGTCATGGGGTGCACCCACTAGAAGGGAAAGCCCCTCTCATTTTATCTGAAGAGAAAATTCAAGAATATCAATCTTCTAATCCCATTTTCTCAACTATAGAACCTCTACTTATTAATTTAAATAATACAGTGAAAGATTCAGGCTATTTATTAGTTTTTTGTAATCAAAATGGTGAAATTGTGTATTTAGATGGAGTTTCATCACTTAGACAGAAAGCAGAAAATATCAACTTCATTGCTGGTACGTCATGGGCTGAACATCATGCTGGGACCAATGGAATGGGAGCAGCACTGGCTACCGGACATCCTATGCAAGTATTTGCTGGTGAACATTTCTGTCAACCAGTCCACAATTGGGTTTGTTCAGCTGCGCCTATTAAAGACCCAGCTACAAATAAGGTGCTTGGAGCTATTAATTTAACAGGTATTTGGGATACAGTACATCCTCACTCCCTTACAACTGTAATTTCTGTAGCTCAACTAGTTGAGGAAAAGCTTCTCAACCGATTAAAATTCGAACAGTTCCTCTTAATGGAGCACTATATAGAAATATCCGAAAAAAAATCAAATAAACATTTTGCTATAATTGATCGTGGCTGTAAAGTTATTAGAGCATCTCCTCTATTTTATGAAAATGGGTGGATAGACAAAAGTAATTATTTCAATGAATTAAATAAAGAAATTTTATGGAAAGAAGCTAAATATAGTTGGCAGATTGAGAAAAGAGATGGAATATGGACTTTTGAAGTCATACCTTACTTTTACCAAGAGTATCAAATAGGAGCTATACTATATGCTATTCCACCAGTCATACCTTCAAACAATACAGTGAATTCAACAAAACACTCCTTTTCAAGTATGATTGGACTATCCGATAAATTTTTATCATTTATAACAGAGGCACGCTCAGTTGCAAGTATAGATTTACCAGTATTAATTGAGGGTGAAAGTGGAACGGGAAAAGAGTTATTAGCCCAATCTATTCACTCATCAAGTCTTCGGTCTTCGGGAGCTTTTGTAGCAGTTAACTGTGGAGCAATACCAAAAGAACTTGCTGCAAGTGAATTATTCGGATATGAAGAGGGAACATTTACAGGAGGCCAAAAAGGAGGAAAGTCTGGAAAGTTTCAACTAGCTGAAGGCGGTACGATATTTTTAGATGAAATCGGAGAGATGCCATTAGATTTACAAACGATGTTATTACGGGTCCTTGAAGAAGGTGAGGTTGTTCGCCTTGGTGGAAAACAACCGATCAAGTTGAATGTTCGAGTCATTGCTGCAACGAATTGTGATTTAAAAAAGGCATGTGAAGAAGGTAAATTTCGCAAAGATCTATATTATCGGCTTAATATTCTTTCTTTGAAAGTACCTCCACTCCGTGAAAGATCAGGAGATATTCCATTAATCTTCGAGCATTTGCTAAAGAAAATTTGTATCGATTTAAG
Source organism: Halalkalibacter krulwichiae (assembly GCF_002109385.1). Classification (NCBI taxonomy): domain Bacteria; kingdom Bacillati; phylum Bacillota; class Bacilli; order Caryophanales; family Bacillaceae; genus Halalkalibacter; species Halalkalibacter krulwichiae. Next base: position 2,994,064 of record NZ_CP020814.1, read on the forward strand.
GAGGCCACCTCTTTTAATAAATGATCAAGCTTTACTTGCTTTGAAAAGATATGACTGGCCTGGAAATGTTCGTGAACTGAGAAATCTTGCCTATCAAATGGCGGTGAAGGTAAAAGGAAATGTCATTACTAGAGTTGACCTTCCAAAAGAATTGGCCGAAGAGCAAACCTTTAATTATACAGGAAATCCCATTAATCTTTCTCATTCATCTCACCAATCTTTTGTTTCAAAGAAGAAGGTACAATCACTAAAAGAGCAGGAGTTAGATACGATTCTTGCTGTATTAGATGAGCTAAATGGTAATGTAACAGAAACAGCAAAAAGACTAGGTATTCATCGAAGTACGATTTATAAGAAACTTAAAAGAAGAGATCCTACGTCCTCATCATTAAAGTAGACACAATAAATGCATTTCTTTAACCAAAAAGGAATGCATTTATTGAATTTGAGATAAACAACTATTTAGTGAAAAGGTAATGTGAAAATCAAAACTTTTTTTGGCTATAGCGAAGGGTACATAATCAACTGTTTTTAGCGCTCATCACGTATTGTCTCAACGTTCTTATTCAACTCGAAACCAAAAGTAAGCAAACACTTTTACAAATTACTCGATGGTTAAAGAGGACCATATGACGCCCGGCAAGAGTTTGGCTTAGCTACATTGTTCCTAGCGGGATTCCGTAAAAGAGAAAAAGTTGTCGCCCAAGTTCAATAATATATTTTTACCAAATGGCTTCACCTATTGGTGCCATCATCCAATTATCAATCCCGTTGTGTACCATCTTTAAGAAGTGACTACTCCCGGCCTTTCCTGCATAAATGAAACTATTTTCTACTGTGGTATCTTTGAAAATAGGCTCAACGATTCTCCATGCTTCAGGGTCTCCGCCAACATGTAGTATGCTCCATTACGTGCTCCTTCTTTCCCACCCACCAGAAGCACCAACATCCATAAAGCTTATTCCGACTTTGAGACGACTAAGCTGGACAAAAAGACTTGGCTTGCTTTCCCATCTTTTTACTTTCTACAAGGTTAATTATAAAGCGTCTAGCCACTTAGATAGGAATAGGTTGCATCTAGCTTTTAAAATACTCTTGATTAAGATAATAATAGAAATCAAGAAGAGGCAGAGTTCAATGCTTTAACTTGTTAAAATACTCCATAAACATCTGGGCAATCTGATTCAATAGGGATGTAAAAGCAGTGCTGCTTATAACGTCCTGAGTTCCATTGCCCCCACCATTGTTCTGGACATGGCCCATCTGGTCGAAAGAACCACAAAGCAAATTCAGCGGGACGATGTCTTTCCCCGTTAATAATTCGCTGGGCTAATCGTACCTCTCTTTCTCTCGCTCTTTGATAAAAATAAGGAAAATGAACTGCTTCAAATCCTCCGGGTGATTGCCAAACCATTCGTTCAATCGTATTAATATCAACAAAATCCAAACATCTTACTCGCACACGGTTGACACAAACATTTGCTACAAGTAACATACCTAATTCGCCTTCACCTTCAGCCTCTGCTCTAATTAACCTAGCAAGCAATTTCCTATCATTCGCATTTGTCTGAATAACCGCCAAATGGATCCCCCCTTTATGAAAGATTGGCAATCGCTAATCAACAAATAATATGTCGAATTGTTCAGTTTAATACATATTAAAAAATCAACATAAAGTATTTCTAAAATTAACGTCTCCTCACATAGGAAAGCATATTGCACCCATCACCTTTCAATAAATTTTCCTTCGTACTGCATATTTTGATATATTGTGGGGAAATTAGGGAAATGACAATCTATTGAAGAGGAACAAGCCATGTATTTACAAATGACTTTATTAGATGAAGTAAAAAAGAAATTACATCCTTGTGATGATCTAACTACTAGAACGTTTCCCGAACTGAATATTATCATTTTATATTTTGATCACTTAGTTGGAACACAAGAACTTGAACAAGATGTATTACAGCCCTTATCGAAAATAAGTGAAAGTGAAGTAATGGATGTATTAAATCGATTTCAATATCAAGAAGCAAAAGATACAAAGACCATTATAAAAGGAATATTAGCTGGGAATGCTGCTATTTTTTATAAAAGAAAAAACATCTATCTGATCGACCTTTACACACCAAAGACAAGGGATATAACTGCAGCTCAAATTGAAACGGCTATTGTTGGACCGCGTGAAGCATTCGTTGAATCAATTGAGATGAACTTATCCTGTATCAGAAGAAGAATTCAATCGGAAAAATTAAAAGTCCTAAACCTTCAAGTTGGATATGTAACGAATACAAAAATGAATGTAATTTATATTGAGGGAGTAACTCCTGATCATCACATTTCAGATGTGAGAGAGAAAATAAACTCTATTGAAGTGGATGGACTGCATGATTTAAATATGATCATGGAATATATTGATGAACATCCCTTCTCTTTGTTTCCACAATACTTAACGACTGAACGACCCGATGTCGCTGTTTCCAAATTATTAGAAGGAAAAGTAGTTGGATTATTGGATGGTAGCCCTTATGCTTTTAGTGCACCGACAACCTTTTGGGAGCATTTTCAATCTCCAGATGATTATAACCAACGATGGTTATTAGGAACAGCATCTAGATTTTTACGTTACATCGCCTTATTCATCACTTTGACTTTTACTGCACTATATGTATCCATTACTATGTTTCATTATGAAATGATTCCTAATGATCTTTTACTAAGCTTAATCGAATCCAGAGCAAAAGTCCCATTCCAACCTATTTACGAAGCGTTACTCATGGAATTTACGATAGAGCTATTACGAGAAGCTGGTGCGAGATTACCTACAAAGATTGGACAAACGATCGGGATTGTTGGAGGGATTGTTATTGGTACAGCAGCTGTACAAGCAGGGTTTACAAGTAATATCCTCATCGTTATTGTCGCGGTTTCTGCCATGGCATCCTATGTCGTTCCTCATATTATTATGAGTGCTTCAATAAGATTAGCCAGGTTTGGATTAATCTTTCTTGCTGGTATATTGGGGAATTTTGGATTAATGGCTGGTGTTACTTTAATCGTAATCCAAATTTCAAAATTAACAAGTTTGCATTCCTCTTACGTCATACCTACTGCTCCATTCTCAGATTGGAAAGATACATTCATAAGAGCACCATTAAAAATGATCAAAAATAAGCCAAGTCAAACGAAAGAGAAATAAATAGGAGCCATTATATGTCAGCAAAACTTCATCCCAGTTATCTCTTCTTCCTAGTCTATATGACCCAAAGTGGAATTATCATCTTTTCACTACCGCGTATAACCGCAGAGACATTCGGAACGAATGGATGGCTAGCCATACCTATCGTATCATTAGGCGTCGTTTTCCTTATTTCTTTGTACGGGTGCGTTTACCGGTGGAGCAACGATAAATCACTCTATAGCATTATTGAAGAAATGCTTCCAAAATATTCCTACAAAATTCTATACATTTTTTTTAGTTTATTTTGGACAATATTAGCTTTTACCCTAACAAAAAATTACGTATTTCTTGTCAAATCACTCTACTATCCCTTAACAAATATACATTGGTTGATGTTGATCATGACGATGCTTATTTATTTTTTTGTTACGAGTCAAATTAGTAGTATTTTTAAAGCAACGGTCATTTTGTTTTTTTTAACAGCATGGATGGTTTTGTTACCATTGGGGCTCCTTCCTGACTTTGAGCTCGTTCGGTTGACTTCCTTTATTTTTGCATTTCGTTCTAATTTATTGGAGGGAAGTATTCAAGTATACTCGGCGTTTTTAGGTTTTGAAATAATTTTTTTCTTTTTGCATTATGTTCAAAGGTCTGCTAAAACCATGAAATATATTTACTTAGGTCACCTTTACACAACGCTTGTCTATCTTATTGTTACTTTTATCAGCTATGGATTCACTAGTTTTGAACATTTGATAACTCAATCTTATCCCCTTATTGATTTATTTAGATATATTGAACTTCCTTTTATTGAGCGTTTGGATGGACTGTATTTCATGTTTTTTTTAATGAAGATCATTGTAACAGCTACCCTTTATCTTTTTGTTTCAATTGAAATGTTTCAACGGAGCATACAATCGATTAAAGCTTCATATATTCCTGTTCTTTTATGTGTCATTGGATTTATAGGCACCTACCCACTTTTCACAAAATATGATATTGATTTTTGGTTATCGAATATCGTTTATGTCCAAACTGTAATTTCCATTATACTACCAGTTATTCTAATATTATATTTACATGTAAAAAGGAGAAAAGATGATGTATAAAGTATTCTTATTCATTTTGTTTCCCTTGCTCCTTTTCACAGGATGTGATGACCATAAAGTTGTTGAAGAATTAGGCTTTATCCACACGATAGGATATGATCGAGCGGAATCTAAAGAAGATGATGGACAACTTCACGTAACCATTTCCTTCCCAATTCACGGAGCAGAAGAAGAGCGTCAGACCATCTCTTCGGTTGCTGATTCAAGTAAAGAAGCTAGTATATTTCTATCGAGACAAACAGAAAAAAAACTAGTTTCAGGTCAACTTCGCAGTGTGTTAATTGGAGAAGAACTTGCTCAAGAAGGCTTTATAGACATTATGGACACTTTAAAAAGGGACCCACGCATTGGAATAAGAGCTAAAGTGTCCATGGTTAAAGGGAAAGCCAATGACTTATTAACAAAAAAATACCCTTACTATCCAGAATTAGATAATGCTATAGTTACTTTATTAGAAAAAGAATCAAAGTTAAATACGATCCCTGACGTTAGTATATATCGTTTTACAAGAGACTATTTCGATAACGGAATCGACCCTGTTATCCCTATTATTACCATTGGAAAAGGAGGAATGCTTAGTGAAGGGGTTGCTTTATTAAGGAATGATAAATATAAAACGAGCTTAGACCCAATTAAATCGCGAATATTATTTTTATTATTAGGAGAGTTTAAAATGGGTGACCTTCCTATAAAGCTCGAAGATGAGAAAACACTATTCAATTTTTTATCAAGTAAAGCTAAGATAACTGTGAACGTAGAAAATCTTGATAACATCCACGCCTTTATTAATGTTGATTTCACAGGGTATTTAACAGAGTATATTGGAACTAGAGATTTATCTAATACTCAAGAAATCTTTGCTTTAGAAAAGGAAATTGCTACTTATTTAGAAGAAGAAGCAATTTCCATTATTTCGATTATGCAAGAAGAGAAAATTGATAACATAGGAGTTGGGAAATATATTCGCAATAAACTGACAGTAGAAAATTGGGAAACGTTAAATTGGCCAGATTCAATTACGACTGTAGACATTCAACCTCGTATAAAAGTTAAAATCTTAGACACTGGTTTAATTAAATAGAAGGAAATCAACCTTTTTTGTTTCCTTCACTTCAAAGTGATTTGATGAGCATTAATTCACACTTTATGACTTGTCTTTCATACCCATTAAACTGTCTTAAAAATAGTTGAAATTCCTTGTCCTCCTGCAATACAAAGTGTGGCTAAACCCCACTTTGCTTTTTGTTTCAGCATTGAGTGTATTAACGTTACACAAATTCTCGAACCGGTATTTCCAATGGGATGACCTAAGGCAATAGCTCCCCCGTTTATATTGACTTTGTCTTGAGGCAAATTCAATTCCTTGATAACAGCGAGGGCTTGGGCTGCAAAAGCTTCATTGAGTTCAACTAAGTCAATATCATTAATATCAATGTCAGCTAAGGTAAGTGCTTGTTTCGTTGCTTCGACTGGGCCAATTCCCATCCGGTCTGGCTTTACACCTGATACGCCCAAACTAACAATTTCAACTAACGGTTTAAGCTGATATTGCTTGACTTTTTTTTCTGATACAACAAGCAGCATCGATGCACCGTCATTTAATCCAGATGAATTCCCTGCTGTTACGGTACCATTTTCTTTAAACACAGGTTTTAGACTTTCAAGTTTTTCTAAGGTTGTTTGTCTAGGGTGTTCATCCGTGTCAAAAATGATTGGCTCGCCTTTTTTTTGTGGCACGTGAATGGGAACAATTTCCTCTTTAAATGTCTTTGATTTGATGGCAAGGTTTGCCTTTAATTGACTAACTAAAGCAAACTCATCTTGTTCCATTCGTGAAATTTGGTGATCTTCAGCCAGGTTTTCAGCTGTCATTCCCATCACAAGCTGACCGTATTTCTCAACGGGCTGTGACCCCGGCTGGCTGGATTTATTTGGGTCTAAAATCTCTGAATGACCTGATAAAAACCCATACCTTGCATTGCGGATATAGTAAGGTGCTGTGCTCATACTTTCAACACCACCAACTATATAAGCATCACCATAGCCAGATCGAATCGCTAGAAAACCATTTTGAATTGCCTGCATCCCTGAACCACATTGACGATGAACTGTGTATCCTGGTAAACGCTCTGGCAGACCCGCTTTAAGTAGTGATTGCCTAGCAATATTGGATTGATCCTGGCTTTGTTTGGCTTGCCCTATAATAACCTCATTTAATTCATCAAAAACCAATTGTTTCTCTATTAAATCTTTATAAAGAGGAAGAAGCAAATTGTCTGGTTCCATGTGCTTTAAAGTTCCTCCTAGCTTTCCAACGGCAGTCCTTTGGGCACTTACTACAAATACTCTTTCACTCATCTCAATCCCCTAAGATTTTAACAACATATTTGGACTAAGCTCGAAATGAGCATCCGTTTTTTCCTTAACCTCTTCAAGCGTTACATTTGGCATCAACTCTGCTAATTGTAGTTGGCCATCATTAAACGTAAATACAGCAAGCTCTGTAATAATGACATCTACCTTCCGAACAGATGTAATCGGATAAGAGCATTGATTAACGATTTTCGGTTCACCCGTTTTCGTCGTATGATTGGTCGTTACAATTACTTTCTTTACACCACTTAATAAGTCCATTGCCCCACCGACACCCATAATATTTTTTCCAGGAACGGCCCAGTTTGCAATGAAGCCTTGTTCATCTACTTCCAAAGCCCCTAACACTGCTACATCAACATGTCCGCCTCGAATCATAGCAAATGAATCTGAGCTACTAAAATACGAAGCTCCCACCGTTTCAGCAATTGGCAATTTCCCAGCGTTAACTAACGAAGGATCAAACTCCTCATCTGAAGGTAATTCACCCACACCCAACATCCCATTCTCTGTATGAAAAAAGACAGAAGATGTATCCACATATTTTGCGACTAGAGTCGGAATACCGATTCCAAGATTAATGATAGACTCCGGGTGAAGCTCATCAGCTGCTCGCTTAGCAATTAATTCTTGAATCTCTTTTTTTGTTGAGCGCATGCCTAGAAATCACTCCTTCTCTAGTTAAAATAAGTTCACTTGTAATAACGGCATCAACAAAAAGATGTGGAGTAATAATTTCTTCTGGCGATAATTCGCCTGCTTCCACAATTTCATCTACTTCAGCTATGACATAATCTGCTGCTGTTGCCATCATAGGGTTAAAGTTCCGAGCCGTTTTATAGTATGCTAGATTTCCCAATGTATCTGCCTTCGCAGCCTTAATAAGAGCGACATTGGCTTTTAAAGCAGGTTCGAATACATACATTTCGCCATCTATTTCTCTAGTTTCCTTTCCTATAGCGAGTTTTGTCCCTACACTTGTTTTTGTAAAATATCCTCCAATACCAGCACCACCTGCTCGAATCGATTCCGACATTGTTCCTTGTGGCATGAGTTGAGCATCTATTTTCCCTTGATTATAGGCATCTCCCACCTCACGATTACTCGTGAAATAGGAACCAACTGCTTTTTTTATCTTCCCTTGTCGTAGTAGAATCCCTAATCCTTTCCCTGGTTCACCTAAATTATTACTAATAATGGTTAAGTCTTTTACATCGTAACGAGTTAGTTCATCAATTAAAGTTAAAGGTGCTCCTACTAAGCCGAAGCCACCGACCATAATGATATCGCCTGTCTTAATCTTAGAAATAATTTCATTTGGTTTTGTGTGCTTTTTCATTTTCCTCACCACTTTCTACCTCGTTTTTCGACGGTATTTATCAACCTTATCGAGATCAAGGGTCACACCAAGCCCTGGCTTATTCGGGACATAAACTTTTTCATTTTTAAAAACGACAGGATCTTTAACAATGTCATCTGCTAACCAAACGGGACCGAACAACTCACAACCTTCCGTAAGATTTGGAAGTGTACTATATACATGCAAGCAAGCCGCTGTTCCAATTGAACTTTCTAAAGATGTTCCTCCAAAGCAAGGTATTCCCGCAGCTTCAGCAATTGCTGCTATTTTTTTCACTCGGCTCATTCCACCTGACTTATGGATTTTAAGCGAAAATATATCAACTGCATTCATTTTTGCTAACGTTAGGGCATCCTGAATCGTGCTAGCACTCTCATCGGCCATGATCGGAACTTTACCAGTCGACTTTAAGCGGCTAAGTCCCACAAAATCCCATTTAGGTAATGGTTGTTCTAGAAAATCTACATTAGCTTCGTGTAAGCAATCCATCCATCTCAATGTTGTTAGTTCATCCCATGAGCCGTTCGGATCAACTCCCGTAGTGGTTAATCCATTTAAGCCAGTTGAAACGTCTATAACCCTTTTAATATCTTCTTCTGTTGGGATGGTCCCAGCCTTCATTTTAAAATTATGATGTTCGAGCCTCTCAACCTTCTCCCGACCTTCTTGTATATCTGCTTCAATGCTACCTGCAGCTAATGCCCAACGAACAGGAATTCCGTCATGAACGACTCCTCCAAAAAAATGAGACACTGGGACATTGGCAAGTTTTCCAACAATATCATAAAGAGCCATTTCGACCGTTGCTTTTGCAAACTCATTGCCTAATACATGTCGATCTAATTTTACTAATAATTTCTCAATTTGGTGAGGATCTTCACCGATTAAAAGAGGAGTAAAATAGTGTTCAATCACAAGTTTCATTGTTTCAACACTTTCACCGCCCCACCAAATTCCTGGTGTAGTCCCTTCGCCAATTCCCGTTACGCCTTCTGTTGTATCAATTTGAATTAGTAGAAAAGGCTTTGCATTCATCTTTGCTGCTGAAAATTGATGCATCCGTTTAAGAGGAATATCGATCATGTCAGTAGAGACTGCTGTAGGACCCGCTAATAAACCTGTCGCAATCATTAAATGGAGATAATAAAAATTCTGATGGGTCAAATAAATCATCTATATTTGTATGGTGCTCTAATTTTTGACTAACTAGAAGTAGTTCAAAAGTAGAGAAATCTGTTGGTTGAAAAAGCTCATCGTCATCTAATAAATACAGACTATTTTCTTCTGCAACGTATGTAAATAACTTAGTTTTTTTTCCTAAAGAAGATAAATAATATTTATTTTTCACTAATTGCATTCGAGCCTTTTCTTCATTTAATTTAGTTTTAATCTCCACATTTATGATGTAGTCTTTTCCGAATCTCAGTAAATCAAACTCTTTATCAATTTGTGGTATTTTATAGCCTACATAAAAATATCCAAGGTATTTGCTTTCTACAGATATATTATCAGTAAAAGAAGCAATTTGGTCGATTTCATCATCTCTCATAGAAAAACTAAAAAAGTTCTGAAAAAAATTGAAATTCTCTGTCGGTAAGTCTTTATAACTACTTATCAAAGAATTTAAATCAATTGGCTTTCTCATCATTTCACCTTCAAACCAATAATCAACGGTATGGGGATACTTGACTATTGTTACTTATTTTATAGTTTCCTTTCCTATTGTCGAAAAGAAGTGTTATAAACTTTTTAAATTTCCGTACACAGCATGTAATGAAAAAGTATCTTCAATAAGATGATAAATCTGCCTTACATTTTCACATTTAATATAGCTACTTGATAGACGTTGCATGACTTCTTCACTTAATTGATTTTCATATACTCTAGATAACTCTTGAAATATTTTTTCTCCAATCTTTTGTTTCGCTTCATTGCTTAAGTCATTAAATTGAATGAGTTTGTCAAACCTATTATAGATTGGACTTCCTAGATGCTCTTCAATTTCATTTAAATTATTATAGTTAGAAGTACAAATAATTATTGATTTCTCTAAGCTTAGGCTATAATTTGGGTCTTCATAAAATCCTTCATCAAACAATTGATAAAAGGCACTATGAAAAGAAGTATGAGCTTTATCAAATTCATCTAATAAAATTACATTTGATTCCCTATCTAATAAGTCTTTGGCAAAACTCTTTTCATAATGTGCTCCTCCAAATAGGTACGTAGCAAATTGATTATTTTGATACATAGAGAACTGCTTTCTAAAAAGAGGTTCACCAATTACTTCGGAAATTAATTTTGCAGTTTCTGTTTTACCAATTCCTGATTTCCCATAAAGCAGTATAACTACAGGCTTTTTTCTATTCTTTCTTGTCAATGGGAAAAGAGCCTGCAACAGATCAAATTTCACATTCTCTTGACCAATAATTTTTGAGTCATATGTAGAATTAAGTGTTATTAAATTTTCTATAGTAATAGAAGAATAATCTTGATATTTAATTTCTGTGCTAGGATATAGCCTTTTAATCTGCTCACTAATTTGTAGAGGAGGATTGTGTAAATATATATTGCCGGAGTCAAATTTACCTAAAAAATTATTAAAATTAATTATAACGTGTTCTCGTACACCTGCATATTCATCAGAGCTTACTACAAAATTCATTATCGATGTCTGTCTACCCCCATCCCTCTTAGTACACGATACATTTGTTCTTCAAATTTTCTATACTCCATTCTATTCACCCTCATTTTTCCTTTTTTACATTCTATTTTCTATTCCACCATCTGTAATTCCTATGTAAGGTACTATTATTTTAGGGTTCAAATGATTTTAAGATCATCTAAAGCTTGGTAACGTCCTTTATTTTGCCTTGATATGAATTTCCTCTCGCCTTTTTGAATAGAATTTTTAGTGAAGAACATCGATATGAGGTGATTTTAATGTTATTCAGAAATACATTAGAGGGTAAGTCTGCTGGTGATTCTTAAAATGTAAACAGTGGTAAAACCGCAATAGTATTAAAAAGAGAAAAAGATAACAATCGGTAAAGAAAACCGCTCAGATTTTATAAATCTGAGCGGTTATAATGTCTTTTGAACTAACGCTTCTATAGTTTAATAAGTAGTATGACAATCAATTGAGATCACATAAATTAGTAAACTTCCTACTGAACTGTATCCGTCTATTACACATTCAGTCAGAAGCACCATCACCCATGTAAGAATACAAAATTATAACAAAATCAGTACGATTAATAGCTTATTTAATATGTATTACATTATCTATCTTATGAAAAATCCCCCTGTGAATCATAAGTTCACAGGGGAGGAATCTTAATTAGATAGCTGGTTTATGCTCAACTTCATTACTATTTTTCTTAATCTTTAAATGAACTTGACGAACTCTTTTTTCTTCAGCCTTCTCAATCTTCAAGATCAAGTTCTCATAAAGAAACTCTTCTCCAACTTTTGGAATTCGTTGAAATTCCTCAATTAACCAACCACCTAATGTATGGTTTGAGGTCGTTGGAGCATGAATATCAGCAAGCTGGACAAAATCATCAATCGAATAATCGGAATCAACGAGATAGCTAGAAGGTCCAACTTGTTTTACCTGATTGACACTCACATCATGTTCATCCCAAATCTCTCCGACGATCTCCTCTAATAAATCCTCTAATGTTACTAATCCTGACGTGCCACCAAATTCATCAATTACAATAGCCATATGAACTTTTTGCTTTTGTAATTCTGGGAGCAAGGATGAGATTTTCATAGATTCGACTACAAATAACGGTTTCCTAATTAATGAATGTACATCTAACTTCTCGCCCTCTTTAATATAGCCAGTTAAAAAATCACGCTCAGACAAGATTCCAATGATATTATCAATATTCCCATCATATACTGGTATTCTTGAAAAATGTTCTTTTAAGAAAACATCCTTGATTTCAGATACAGATTGGTTGATCTCAACCGCAATCATATCAGGACGTGGTTTTAAAATTTCATGAACAATAATATCATCAAATTCTAAGGAACGCTGTACCATCTCTTTTTCATTCTTACCTATAATACCTTCGTCTTCACTGATTTGTATAAGCATTTTAATTTCTTCTTCAGTGACAGATGGTGCGTTTTCTTTGTTCTTCACAAAAAAGGAAACAAGTTTTTTTATCTGTAGAAACACCCAAGTTACTGGATAGAACACTTGTATCAACAAAAATAGAATACCTGATGTTTTTAGTGCATATCCTTCAGCATATTCTTTCGCTAATGATTTCGGGATAATCTCACCAAAAATTAAAACAAGAATTGTGACTACAAATGTACTAATAAATACTCCAAGACTAGGACCAAACAACTGGATCGCAATTTGTGAAGAAAGGGTTGCGGCAGCAATGTTCACAAGGTTATTACCAACCAAAAGGGTTGAAAGCGTCTTATCAAAATTCTCAGCAATGTCTACAGCCTTCTTAGCCCCTCGCCTTCCTTCCTCCTCATAATTTCTAAGTCGGATTTTGTTAACACTTGAAAATGCAGTTTCAGCTGAGGAGAAAAATGCAGACAAACCTAATAATATAATAAATAACGCAATCAAACTCGAGGGAACATCGTCCATCTAAAAATCACACTCCATATTGTATTACTTTCATTTTATTACTATTAATTTAATTTCACTACTGTTTTTTTCAGCTCAATGTAACTTAATATATAGGCACTAAGTCCACCAGCAATAAATGCAAGGACACTTATAATAAATAAAAAACGATCACTTAATACCCCAGGATAGATAACAACAATTGAACCAATGATAAAACCGATCATTACCGCATATGTGCCAGTCTTAAACCTTGATAATAAGAACGTAATAAATCTGCTAGTAAGAACCAACCCAATTGAAATACCAGCCCCCACCGTTATAATTACAGGTATATTTAATGTGGATAAGGCATTTATAACCGTTGGATAGACACCTAAAAGTAAAAAAACAAACGATCCACTTATTCCAGGTAAGATCATCGCTGAACTGGCTATCCACCCAGCTACGAAAAGCAATACATAATCGCTCAGTCCTAGATTACTCATAATCGTAGCCATTTCATTATCTTTAACCATGATGGTTGCAGCTACTAGGCCTGCACCGAGTACAAGTAATACATAATGAATAGGGGTAAAGGATTGTTTATAATTAATGTCTTTTAACAATGTTGGAATAATTCCAATTATCAACCCAAGAAAAAAGAAAAATGTCGGTTGAGGATATTGAACTAAAAGCCATTCAACGAGATGACTAATAGTTAATAAGGCAAGTACAATCCCTATCCCAAGCGGAATTAAGAACACAACATGCTGTTTCCATCTATTTGTAAACAATCCATTTATCGCCTCTATTAGCGACTGATAGATCCCCAGTACTAACGCAATGGTTCCCCCACTAACACCTGGGATAAGATCACTGATCCCCATTGTCAGACCTTTAAAAATATTACGCCACTGAAACAAAGCTTTCTTCTCCTTTTAAGAAAATTGAAATAAATTTTTAATCTCCATTATTTTGATTTTGTCATAACTGACATAGTTGGAATAATTGAAGGTGAAATAGAGCTGATTTGCACTCGTGGAGGATTCTTGTCCTCTACTGTAATGATCGAACTCATCTGTATTTCCATTATGACAACCAATAATAAAGCTCAAAAAATTTTGTTTAACGTTGTATACAACGAAAATCGTTTCTCCTTTAGAATAAAATGTGTACAAAAAAAACCTTTACCATAAGAGGTAGAGGTCTGGCTAACAACATGTTTATGTTGCCAATAAAGCCGGGGATGTAATCCCGGAATGACGACTTTATTGTACAGCTACTCCCCTTTAAACAGGTAGTATTCGATTATTGAAATGATCATAATTCATTTTGATCCTTAAAACAACTATTTTTCCTATTTCACTTAATTTTTCATAATTAATTACTTAGTTTGTTATCATGACCTTCTACCCTTATCTTCATTATCCTTCTATCTTCTGCCTCAGTCACAATTAATTTTATACTGTCATATATAAACTCTTCGCCCACAGTAGGAACATAATCAAACTCCTCTGTCATCCAACCGCCAAGAGTATAATTCCGACTGTCTGGCAATTCAACTTGAACCAACCTTGCAAAATCATCTAAAGGAAAATCTCCATGTATTTCAAATTTATTTGTACCAAGTTCTGTCACTTCTTTTGTTTTCTCATCATGTTCATCCCAAATCTCTCCGACTAATTCTTCAAGAATATCTTCGAGAGTAACAATGCCTGACGTGCCACCAAATTCATCAATCACAATCGCCATATGTACCCAATTCTTTTGAAGCATTGGTAAAAGCGTAGCTATGCCCAAAGTTTCCACAACAAATAATGGTTTGCGAATTAACTTTCTTACATCCATATCTTTGTTTGTAACAAGTTGGGAAAGAAAATCTCTTTCAGAAAGAACTCCTATTATATTATCAATTGAATCTTCGTATACTGGCACTCTAGAAAACCTTTCTCTTATTAATATTGTAGTTATCTCATCAATTGACATTTTGATATTAATCGCAACAAGGTCTGTACGTGGAGTTAAAACCTCAACTACTTTTGTATCATTAAAGTCTAAGCTATTATGAAGAAGTTCCCTTTCATTCGGTTCAATCACACCTTCTTCTTGACCGATTGTAAACATTTCTTTTAACTCTTCTTCCGTAACAGATGGAATTCCCTCTGATTTCGATACGAATTTTGTTATAACGTGTTTTAGCTTAACGAGCAACCAAGTTAAGGGGGAAAAAAGTTTCATGAGCAAAAGCAATAAAGCTGAGATTTTTAACGCTAGAGGTTCAGCATTCTCCTTTGCTAATGATTTGGGAAGCACTTCTCCAAAGACAAGGATAAGAACAGTCATGACAATCGTGCTAATAAGTAGCGCTGTATTACCACCAAATAAGACAGTAGCAACCTGTGCAGCAGTATTTTTTTTAAAAAAGCAGATGAAATCAGATCCGCTTCTTCCTATAACGTTAATTATGTTTAGTTTAAATATAGGGATATTCATTTTGGCTTGTAGGATAAGAAAAAACAAAAAAAGTAAAACAAATTAATAATTCTTCAAGAGAATTTCACCTCCAATAAACTCAACCGATATGGTCGCTTTTTCATCATCAAGTTCATTCATCCATTTCGGTGTCATTAATTCTGCTACCTCTAGCTTTAGATGCTCTGTGACAATAAATTGATTATTGTAGACTCGCTTTAATAACTCTAATCCCCTTCTTAGCTCACCTATATCTTCTCCATTCATTTTTATCCCCCTTCTTCTTTCTTTCCTCGTATAAATTTACTTACATCAGAAGTGTCTACCTCTCCAGGCGCTATCGAAAACAAAGTAGTGTCCACCATTCTGATCATCTTTTTCATCTATTTTATCCTATTCTTCTTTAACTTTTTTTTCGTATTTAAGCCACGCTTGACGATCTTCAATTTTTTCAGCCGTTGCTACTAAGCAATTTTCGAGAATCATATTGACAGCTGTATCTTCCATTCTGATGATTTCGATGCACCTAATACTTTTTTCGCTGAGAGTGGTCTTCATATAAAAAACCTTCCTTTGTTTTCAGATGGTGGTATGAATGCTTTAACCCGTTCTTCAGCTGTCTCTAATAACTCAATAGCTTCGTTCTTGTACCTCGAATGAAATCACATCGTCAGTGTACCTCATTAAAGCGTGTACTTCATCATGTCTATTTTCTCGTCATCGTTTAAAAAGTTTTTTACAGTTGCCATATAAGACTGTTTATTATGAACAAAAATCACGAAAAAAATAATCTCGACATTCAAGTCATATTCTTCGTAAATAACTGGTGCCAAGTTTGGTGCCCATTTCTAAAAATTTGTTGATACTACGTAAGATTCTATATCACATACCTTATTACATAGCACGTTACAGCACTTGATGGTACTACAAAACACATACCACCAAGAACTTCAAAACCTTGGGAGGTGCGTGCCATCTCCGGTAGGTTCGATTCCTACACATTCTCGCCAAAAACGCCTATTTATCAAGTGTTGAACTTTATTACTAATACATATTTCTTATATTGAATTTCCCCCACGGTCTTTTGGATATTATGAATTTATGCCACGACCAACACCTCCTTCCATATTACACAACAGGAAGTCTCTTTAACTGCTTGCGTTGGTCAAGTGGCTTTTCAATATTTTATCCTTAAGACAGAACAATTTAAATAATAGGATTTAGGATTTGAAAAATAGGAAAGGGTTCTTGTAGTTGTAACAAATGGATCTGACTTTGATGATAGGGAAACACGATAACTGCTCCAACGCGTTGAGGGTCAGGGACGCGGAACCTGTCCCCCTCAAACCGGCAACTTAACCTCAACCGTCGTCCCGTAATTCTCCTTACTCTTTACTGTGATACTCCCATTATGTTGCTGAATAATTCTAAAGCATAACATTAACCCTAAACCCGTTCCTTTTTCTTTGTTACTATAGAACGGTTCACCCAATCGTTGTAGACGTTCTTCACTTATTCCGATCCCATTATCACTAATTTTTATCAGAATATTTCCCTCTTCTACACTGGCTTGTATTTCGACAAAACCACTACCGGAAATTGCTTCAATACTGTTTTTCACTATATTAATAAAAACTTGTTTGATTTGGTTTATATCACACATAATTTGTGGAAGGTTTTGTTTATACTCTTGAATCATTTGTACATTTCTTAAATTCATTTCTGATTTAAGCAATGTCTCAACATCTTTGAGAATTGATGTTACATCAGCCTTTTTCACTTGAATTTCTTGTGGTTTCGCAAGGGTAAGAAATTCTTTTAGTATTTCTTCAATACGGACAAATTCAGTAAAAATGATTTCAAAGAATTCATTTTTAATAATTCCTTGTTGGAATAGCTGAACAAATCCCTTTATTGATGTAAGAGGATTTCTAATTTCATGGGCAACACCTGCAGCAAGCTCACCAACAACTGATAATTTCTCTGATTTTGAAAGCTGCTCTTCTGCTTTCCTTTTTTCTGTAATGTCTCTCCCCACTATAAGAACATGTTCTGGTTCACCGTTTTCCCCAATCACAGGGGTTCCAACACCTTCAAATAATACTGCTTCCCCATTTGAGTTTACCAAATAAGTTTCCATCTGAGATGAAGACAAAGTATTTATTACTTGTTCAAATCTCGTCATTACGCTTTGTTTGTCTTCAGAATGTATGATATCAAACGAGCTTTCACCGATATATGACTTTAATGGGAAACCAAGTACGTTACCAAGGGAAGGGGATGCATACAAAATCATTCCATTCATGTCCAATAACAGAATGATGTCTGTCATATTTTCTGCGATAAGACGATATTTAGACTCGCTTTCTCTCATTGCTTTCTCTGCTTTTTTTCGAGATGTTATATCAATACAAGAACCAATGACTTGGATTATTTCTCCCCCTTTTTAATGGGGCGTAACGTAGCTAAATAATGAATTCCATTTAGCTCATTCTCATAAGTAACAAATTCTTCTCCTTCCCAAGCCCTTTTATAGTAAGCTGTTTTTTCAATGGCTTTTTCATTAGGAAGAAATTCACCTAACTCCTTCCCTATCACTTGAAAAGGAATCATTCCAAAACGATACAATAGTTCGCCATCACAGAGTGTATGAATGAATTGTTCATTGATTTTTTTATATTTAAATGTCATACCTTGTTGTAAACGAATCGTATCTTGTAACTCTTTTTTCGCTTTTTCCACTAATTCTTCCATCCACATTTGTTCGTTAACATCTCTAGGGATTCCATGTTCTCCAACAATTTGTTGAATATCAAAACGTTTTTCTTCTAATTCATTTGCTGTTAGCGCTTTACTTAAGAAAAATCCTTGACCTTCATCACATAAATGCTGTTGTAGAAACACAAGTTGCTCCTTTGTTTCAATCCCTTCTGCCACTACATTCAAACTTAAATTATGAGCCATTGAGATGATCGTTTTAACAATCGTTTCATCGTTTGGGTTGTTACGTAGTTCACTCACAAACGACTGATCAATCTTTAACGTATCAACAGGGAAATTCTTTAAGTAGCTTAACGAACTGAACCCTGTCCCAAAATCATCAATGCTTATACGAACACCCAGCTTTTTAAGTTGCTGTAACATAAAAATGGTACGTTCAATATCAGCTGTCATACTTTCCGTAATCTCAATTTCTAAATATTGAGGTTCAAGTCCTACTTTTTCAAGAGCGGTTGTAATCGTGTTAATCAAATTAAATTGATTAAACTGGATGGCTGATATATTGACAGACATAACCGTTGAGAAACCTTGTTGTTGCCATGTTTTATTTTGTTGACAAGCAGCATTCAAAACCCATTCTCCAATCGGTATAATTAACCCTGATTCTTCAGCAATGGGAATAAAGGTTCCAGGTGAAACCAACCCCAACTCTGGATGCTCCCAGCGGATTAAAGCCTCCACACCAACTATTTCCCCAGTATGTAAATTGATTTTAGGTTGATAGTATAGTAATAACTGATCTTGTTCTATAGCCTTGTGAAGAGCTAGCTCCATTTTTAAAGGGGCAATACTTCCTTCCTTTTCATTAGCAGAGTAGAGTTTACATTGGTTTCTACCTGCTTTTTTGGCTTGACGCATGGCAAAATCTGCATGTTTCACTAACAATTCTACACTTTGTCCATCGTTAGGAAACTGACTTATTCCAATACTGAGTGAAATTTGCAATTCAAGATTTTTTATAAAAAAAGGACGAGAAAAAGAATCAATGATTCGCTCAGTAGTAGATAAAATTCCACTTTCATCTAAGCCTTCCAAAGCCACAAGAAACTCATCTCCAGAGTACCGAGCAAGAAAACCCAATGGATTCACAATTTGTTTTAGACACTCTGACGTTTGCTTTAATAATAGATCACCTATTTTATGACCAAATGTATCATTTACTTTTTTGAATTTATTCATATCTATAAATAAAACAGCAATCGAACGATCAAGAGATTGTACCTTTTGAGTTAATGTTTCATTAAAATAATAACGATTAGGTATTCCAGTTAACCCATCATAATTCGCTAGATAATACATTTTTTGATACTCTTGCTTTTGTTTCGTAATATCTCGAAAAAACACAGATAGGCGTTCTTCAGAAGGAAAAGCCCTTATTTCATACCATCTATCGTTAAAATACTCTTCAAATTCTACAGGTTCTTGATCTAATAATGATCTTTTATATCGTTTCACAAAATTATGAATATCACAATGCGGTAAGGCATCATAAATATATTGTCCAATCACATGTTCATGTTTAATTTGCAACAGTCGTTCTGTCACATTATTGATGTATTCAAATTTCAAGTCTTCACTTAAGGAATAAAACGCATCTGATATTTTCTCCAAAATATCGTGAGTATTGTATATATTACTCAAGAGGAATCTCCTTTCAAACAGTACCTATTATTTAATCAAAGTATAACACTTGAATAGAATTTAATTGCAATAGCAGTATGGGGAAATATAAAAGTTTCTATGCGTGAAAAGTTTACATCTGAAAGATTTTAATGAGTCTAGAGTTTCAATCCCGAGAACCCACTCACACGGACTTAAGAGCATGTAGCGGCTTCGAGGTTGTTCAAGAAGCTAACCCCCTTTTGTATTAAAACTAACTTGGCCAGAAGGCAATACTAAAGTAAGCCCTCTATCCCTTTTTTTTTTAAGAACCTAAATAAGTAGTAATATATAAATTATTTATGCTGCTTGTTGGTCAGATGCTGCTACGGTGTAACCTTTCTTTTTTAGGTATTCGATTATCTTTTGTTCTTTGTCTGGTTGCTTGTGGTGAACGTATTTAGGGCCTAGTTCCTCATACGGCTCTCCTGTTTTTAAGATATTGTAAGCGATGGTCAAAATGAAGTGAGCGGAAGCGACTCGTGCTTTCATTTTTCCTTGTCGTTTCGTAATTCTTTTGCGATGTGCTGTAATTCGATTATGTTGTCTCGTTGTGGCTAATGCACATTGTACGGCCATTGATCTTAACGCTTTGTTACCTGACGTGGTTTTGCTTGTTTTTTTACCAGCACTCTCATCTTGTGAATACGATTTCGTTCAGAGGTGAAGGGAATGAATAAGTTTTTTTCGGTAGCGAGTGAGATCTCGTAAAACTCGGATATTTTCTGGTGGAACAAAGTTACTTTCTATGAGGCCAGACCATAATAGTTTGGCGAGCCATAGTTTAAAAACTAAGACCATTACCTCCTCCACTTCTCATAAAGTGGAGGATAGTGCCTTTATTTTTGTTTCAACATTTTATTTAACTCTTTTTTACTTTCTCTACTAACTAAAATGTATAGAATATCGCCTTTTTTAATTTCAGTTTCCCCATATGGTGTAATAAGTTCGTTTTCTCTAATAATTGCATTAATCAGAACATCCTTAGGAAAATCAATGGTGGCTAACGGCTTATTCGTAATTTTTGTTTCTTCACTCACTTCAAACTCGAGAATCTCAGCATTTGCTTTGCCAATAGAGACGAGTTCTAGAGAATGGGGTGGTTCAATCTTTTTAGGCCCAGTAAGCCCAAGTTTTTTGGCAAACAGGGGAATGGTCGAGCCTTGAACTAAGGCAGAAATTAACACAACGAAAAAGACAACATTAAAGAACAACTGACTATTTTCTAATCCAGCAATCATCGGGAATGTTGCTAAAACAATTGGGACTGCTCCTCTTAGTCCAGCCCACGATAAGAATAGTCTTTCTTTCAGGTCATATCCCATCTTAATCGTTGAAAGGAATACAGCTACAGGCCTAGCAATTAACACCAGGATAAGGGACAATAGTAAACCTCTGATAATAACGTCGAGTGTATATAATTGAGAAGGAAATACTAGTAGACCTAATATTGTAAACATTAATATTTGAGCAATCCAGGCGAATCCTTCGTTAAATCTGAAAATTGATTGACGATATGTTAAGTCCGAGTTACCGACCACTAGCGCTGCAACATATACGGCCAACAACCCACTAGCACCAATAATATCCGTTAAACTATAGGTTAATAACGCAAAAGCCAGTGCAAAAACAGGATATAAGCCACTCGAATCTAGATTTATTCGATTAATGGCAAAGGTCGCTAACTTCCCTAAAAGAAGTCCTACCAATAAGCCTATGCCCATTTGCCAGAAGAACGAACCTACTAATAATAAGTAAGATTGGTTGTCGTTTAGGATCAACTCAATGACGGAAATAGTTAAAAACATGGCCATTGGATCATTGGAACCTGATTCAGCTTCGAGCGTAGCACCTAGCCTCGCTCGGATATTTTGACCTTTTAAAACGGCGAAAACCGCAGCAGCATCTGTAGAGCCGACAATCGCACCAAACAGTAACCCTTCAAGCCACGTAACCTCTAATATTAATTTTGCCGCAACCGCTACGATAACAGTAGTTAGGATTACACCAAATGTTGCAAGAGAAAGGGCTGGTTTTGTTACGGATTTAACCGTTGCCCATTTAGTCTGAAGCCCCCTTCAAATAGAATGATAATAAGAGCGAATATACCAATTAATTGTGCCACTTGAGGACTATCAAAATGAATTATTCCTAAACCATCACTTCCCGTCAACATCCCTACTAGAATAAAAAGGATAAGAGCTGGTACTCCGAGACGAGAAGAAAACTTTGTCGTTAAAACCCCCACGATTAAAAGGAGGGCACTGAGTAGAATAAAATAATCATTATAAGATTGATCAAACAAAATAGAGCCTTCTTTCTATTATAAATTCACATCTATTTTAATATGCTGTTCTTCATTCTGATCTATGCCGATATAGCGAAGTGTTTCGTTTAGGATCGTATGGTTATAGACCGATTTAAGTATAGATATTGCAATTCCTTTGCGGTAAGCATGGTAACCAAACGTTTTCCGAAGTGTATGTGTCCCCATATTTCCTAAAACTCCGACTCCCTTAGCAGCATTATTAATAATACGGTAAGCTTGCTGACGAGTGATAGGCTGATTAACCTTTTTTGATTTGAACAGATAATCATCATCTTTAAGATCTTGGTTATGTAAATAATTATTCAATGCTGTTTTCACTTTCGTATTTAAATAGTGAAATTTCTTATCGGAACTTTTATCATCCCACAAGCAAAGAAACTCTTTAGGGCTCCCTTCCTTCCATACATCTCCTACCTTGAGCGTTAATAAATCACTAATTCTTATTCCTGTGTTTATCCCGAGTACAAAGAGTAAAAGATCTCTCTCTGATTTAACCTTCAGTTTCTCTTTTATCTCATTTATTTTCACGACATCTTTTATGGGTTGAACATACTCCAATAACTCCCACCTCACCCAATGTTACTTAATATACACCTATTTTAAATTTAGTAACATAATACTGTCAAAAGATTTGAATCATTATAATTATCCAAAAGAATCAAAAGTTCTTGAAAACAACCTTTTTCATCGCGCTAAATTGTTTGTCGTGGTATAGAATGAGATGAGCTTATTCCCTCACCTCATGAAAAATGAAGTGTTAGTTACTTAGAAAATCATTTATACAACATAAACTAAACCGTTTGGAATTTAACCTCCAAACGGTTTAGTTCTATTAGCACTACATGGAACTGAACTGGACTTGCTTCAGCAATGCGAGCAGACCTTGCATTAACTTATGGAATAACTATATTAAAAAACTTGATGGTTACTAAAGAATGATTCAACATTATGAAGCAATATAACTGGTTAGAACCCCCCTCTTGTACCTAATAGGAAAGATCGCAAAAGATACATAATCATTAAATTGCACCTCCCGATTATTGGAGGTGTTTTATATTTGTTTGAAATTTTTCTCATTCAACAAGGGTTGCGTTAGCTTAAGTGCATCTTTTCACAAAGTCACATAAAAGTGAAGACATTTATTGCGCAGTATCCGTCAAATACGAAGAAGAGACGATTAACAAATAAACGCAATCGTCTCCGTAATTTTGCAACAGTATGGATGTACTGTTCATAATTCTTTAATTTTTCTCCTAATCATAAACTGATATAATTTACTTAAAAATCAGTTTATGAGGCCCATTTTATGAAACCACGAGTTACTGTAATTACTTTAGGTGTAGATAATTTAGAAAAATCTTTGGTTTTTTATCGTGATGGTCTTGGTCTTCCCACAGAAGGCATAGTCGGTGAAGAATTTGAAAATGGCGCAGTTGCTTTTTTTGAATTACAACTTGGATTAAAACTTGCCATTTGGAATCGAAAAGATATCGCTCATGAAGCAAAAGTTACCTTATCTGCACCAAGCACTACCGAATTTACATTAGGTCACAATGTTAATAGTAAAGCCGAAGTTGATGATATTATGGAACAAGCAAAACAGGCGGGAGCAACTATAACTGATCCCGCTCACGACACTTTTTGGGGTGGATATTCAGGTCACTTTCAAGACCCAGATGGTCACTTATGGGAAGTTGTTTGGAATCCTCATTGGGATACAATTGAGTAATTCGATTTTGGAAGAGCTGGTAATCACCGGCTTTTTTGCTACGCAGTAAGAGTCAAATACGACAAAACGACCACCATAAAAAGTGATCGTCATTAATGAATTGTATATTGTACCAGTATCGTTGTATTCCGTAGCAAAAGATCCTAGTTATAAGTTACAGATCTTATTCAATTAAAGTACTCGTTCTATAATAAAACTTACTACAACTTAAATTATGATAAAATTATAATGTTTTAAATTTTGTTATTGTTAGGCGTGATCCCACTATGAACTTAATCGAGAAATTATATACTGTGATTATTTTCTTAGCAGTATTTATTGGTATAAGCATAGGACAAATAGAACTAATTCGAGCTAATGCAGAAATCTTTATTGTTCCTTTACTAGTAGCTATGCTCTATATTACTTTCTTACAAGTTCCTATTGAAGAAATAATGAATTCTTATAAGAACATCAAGTTTACATATACTTCTATTATCATAAACTTTGTCTGGACACCTATTTTCGCTTGGCTTCTAGCAATGGTTTTTTAGGTAACAATCCAGCACTATATGTTGGATTTATCATGCTCATGGTCATACCATGCACTGACTGGTACTTAATTTTTACAGGGATAGTAAAAGGAAATGTTGCATTATCAACGGCAATATTACCTCTAAACTTGATTTTACAGGTCATTTTGTTGCCTATTTACCTGCTTATTTTTGGTGGAACAACCGGAGTTATAGAACTTTCTTTTCTTGCGGAAAGTATTTTAATTGTTTTATCTATACCGTTGGTTTTAGCTTTTCTAACAAAAGTGTTATTGAGAAGTAAGCAACAGCTAAAAGACAGTCTTATATCAAATCTTAACGTGTTACCTATAATTTTTCTAAGCCTTGCAATAGTTGCAATGTTTGCTTTACAGGGACAATTATTGCTCGATAATTTAGATTTAATGTGGCAAATAACAATACCTATCCTTTTATTTTTTATGGTGAATTTTTTTGTCAGTCAAAAAGTTGGACAATTTATGAGGTTCCCAAACTCTGACAGAGCAAGTTTAAGCATGACTACATTAGCTAGAAATTCTCCAATTGCTTTGGCAATTGCTATGACCGCATTCCCAGATCAACCTTTAATTGCATTAACATTAGTTGTAGGACCTTTATTGGAATTGCCTATTCTAGCTATAATTACTCAGCTTTTATTATTTACCTCTAAAAAAAGAGTACATAAAAACTGAAAAGTACACAACAATTTTACTTAATGACGTGTGCTTTCATACTACATTAACCTAATTCGTAATTTATTTATATTCTTATGAAACTATTTATTGTTCAGTATGGTCAAACAAGAAGGACGATTACTTGAATGCATTCGTCCCTCTTAGTTGGTTATTTTGTTGCCCATATTTGAACTTAGTAGCACTTGACTCTATTGCAGTAAGCTATTGATGAATAACGCTCATCTTAACTTACAACCTAGTCCCACATGGAGGCTAGGTTGTTATATCTTTTTAAACTTATTTCATTGGATTGATTCTCAAGAGTCTCATTGCATTTAATACAACCAATAACGCAACTAATACCTTGGCTTTTTTCGATTTTCCTTAATAAGCAGTTCTATTGCAATGATTTTCACTTAATCATGAAGTGTGATAATTCCCAAAAACTTTTTTCTAGTGTTTTATTACATTTAATGAACGGTGAAAAGGGTTCTTGACGAACCAATTTTCGTTAAACTTCTCTACAGAATCATTCAAGTTAACCAAAATAGTATCCTTAGTCAAATTAAGCTTTACACCAACTTTCTTACTCTTCTTGTTCTCTCTTTTGATAAAACTTCTCCAATTCCCCAAGTAAATAGAATTATTTTCAAAAGAAATGTTATATACATACCTATATCAGGGAGTATTTTTACTAAAGTGAAATGATAGTTGAATTTGTATTCTTTCAACTTATTCCACACTATACTAAGACCCTGCTGGCAAGATCATTCCACCACCTTCTGAATAAAATTCAGGTACTTCTCCTTGGATTGTGATTAACCCAATTGGAACAGTTGTCTTAACAGCCTCGGTTTGAGTTGCAAACGGAATGACTATTTTAGCATCTACTATAACATCAAAATTCACCGACAATGTTGTGTTATTTATTCCCGTATTCACTACATCATAATTAAGATCTGTCTTAACGTCTCCAATTGCCGAGAAACGAACAGGTATCTTTGGACCTAAATGAGCTAACAATGCATTATTAGTTGCTTGACCTAATGGAATGACATAGATAATACCTCCGTCTGATGTATTAATAGCCTCGTCGTCTTCCAATTCAACTTCTACGTCAAATGCCCTACCTTCCTCTATTGCTTTCAAATGCCTCTGTACACGATTAGTCGCTTCCGATACAACTTTATTATAAATTTGTGTATTAAATTGGATCTTATTTTCAGAGTCCGTAATAAATAACTCATCCTGATGAAGATCAGACGCAATTTTCTTTGAGACGGCATCATTAATTGCTTTTGTTGCGATTACCCTTGCTTCAGTTCTCGCGATTTCCATCAAAGTTGGACGAATCCCCTTCTCAATAATCCATAAACCTTGTATTGTTAGGACAACAAAAATAACAAAAGAAAGTAACAGAACATAACGAAATGGCAATGGGCCTGTTCGTTTTCGGGGTCTGATTCTTCTCGGTGTTCTCATGCTGCACTCTCCCTTCGGTACATTTATATGTCGTTAAAGGAGGAATTTGACCTTAAAATATGTGCAAGCCTGAAATAAAACTCTCTCAAACATGTTTTGAAGTATTAAAATTTTAGTGTAAGTGCGCTACTTCCTTTTTTAGATCAACCGTTTGTACACTTATGCAAATATTTGACTGTAATCTACTTGGTTCCTCACATGAACTAAAAGAATCTGATATACTTCGCATTTTTCCACGACTGCTTGCTAAAAGAACACAGAACGTATCTATTATATGTGCGCTAACTTGAAACTGCCCATTTTATAAATTTACATTATAAAATTTGAATAAAAGGACAAACTATTTTTAATTCTTAGATAAACCTGGAAAATAGGTGGGATACACATGAAAAATATTGCGTTAAAGATTTTTGCAGCGTTGTTTGTTATATTCTTACTTCTGTTTGGAATTGGTTCATATGTATGGACGTTTAACTCCCTTACGTGGGGAATACCTATTGCAATTTTCGGTTTTATGTTTTCTTGTTTATCGTTAATTGTATTCGTGTTATTTTGGGTTGATAGTAAGCGTCAAATAATACACACATTCCAATAGCCCTGGTCCCATGCGATACTTTAATCAATAATGATGAAAGGGTGTCGCTATGAAGCGTAAAGAAAAACACGATTTGTGGAAAAAACGCATGGAGGCATACGAAGACAGCGGGGAGACGATACAGGAATGGGTATCTAAACAAGATGACATTACAGAATATCAATTCCACTATTGGCGAAAGAAGATCAAGGCAGAAGTAAACTCAGATTCAAGTGATGAGGTAAGCCAGATTTGGACATCTTTTGATGTGCCTACCTTCCCCACCACATCCATTGAAGTGAGAATAGATGACCTGTCTGTCTATATTCCTGAAAATGTGAGTGAAGAACATTTATCTCGTGTACTACGCGTGCTGAGAAACGGATGATCAATCAACGCTCCATTGATAAAGTCTACCTTGCAAAAGGAAATACAGACTTACGAAAATCTATTGATGGCCTCGCGGCTATCGTACAAGAAAGTTTTCAATTAGATCCATTTTCCCCGTGTTTATTTGTTTTCTGTAATAGACAACGAGATAAGATCAAAATCCTTCACTGGGAACATAATGGATTTTGGCTCTATTATCGCCGTTTAGAAAAAGGTACGTTCCCTTGGCCAGAAGATTCATCTTCTTCTCCGCAAATGATTAGCCATCGTCAGTTCCGTTGGTTACTTGACGGCCTTTCTATTGATCAAAAATCAGCACATCCAAAAGTTACTGCACAACGTGTCATTTAACGAATAAATGATAAGCAAATGGATGAGAGGTGATGTATAATTAAGCTATGAAAACAACAGAAACCACCTCTCAACCTACAACTAAAGATTTAGAAAAACGTGTCTCATCACTTGAGGAACAAAACGCGGAGCTGACGGCAAAAATTAAATGGTATGAAGAACAATTCCGTCTTAGTAAGCAACGCCAATTTGGTACTTCAAGTGAGAAGACAAATGCTGATCAGTTAGAATTGCCTCTTTTTAATGAGGTAGAAATTACGGCTGATCCATCCATTGAAGAACCTACGGTTGAAACGATTACGTATCAACGTAAAAAGACCAAAGGGCAACGTGATATCAAACTTGAGAACCTTCCGAAGGAAGTCATTGAGTATCGATTACCTGTGGAAGATCAGGTTTGTTCGTGCTGCAATGGAAATCTACACGAAATGTCGACAGAGGTACGTCGTGAATTAAAAGTCATCCCAGCGGAAGTGAAGGTCATTGAACATGTACAACATGTTTATGCGTGTCGCCGTTGTGAACGTGAAAGTACGGAGACTCCTATTGTTAAAGCTTCTATGCCGAAACCTGTTTTTCCCAAGAGTCTTGCTTCGCCATCTGCGATGGCCTACATCATGAATCAAAAATATGTAGAAGGGCTTCCATTGTATCGACAAGAACAACAATTCGCTCGTCTAGATGTCTCTTTATCACGCCAAACATTAGCTAATTGGGTTCTTTATGGTGCTAATACATGGTTAAACCTCATCTATGATCGAATGTATCAATATCTAATGAATCTTGATATTGCTCATGCTGATGAAACGACGCTGCAAGTGCTACGAGAGCCAGATCGTCCATCAACAGCTACCTCATACTTATGGCTTTATCGTTCAGGACAGGAAGGCCATCCGATTGTATTATTTGATTACCAGCAAACACGAGCAAGTAAACATCCTAGAAAGTTTTTATCTCCTTTCCAAGGATACTTACATGTAGATGGATATGCTGGATACAATGGAATTTCAAACGTAAAGTTAGTTGGATGCTGGGCACACGCTCGTCGAAAATTTGATGAAGCTTTAAAAGCTTTGCCTAAAGAAGAACAGTCGAAAGATGTCTTAGCAAAGGAAGGCTTAAAATTTTGTAACCAACTCTTTGCGATCGAACGAGAAATAAAAGATTTATCGTTCCCTGAACGTCATCAAATACGTCTAGAAAAAAGTCGACCACTTCTTGGCGCTTTTTCAGCATGGCTTCGTACGCAAACGCCAAAAGTGTTACCAAAGAGTGCACTCGGACAAGCAATTAAATACTGTCGCAATCAATGGGATAAGTTAGAGGTTTTCTTAGAGGACGGTAGACTAGAGATTGATAATAATAGAAGTGAACGATCTATTAAACCATTCGTAATTGGAAGAAAGAACTGGATTTTTGCCAACACTCCGAAAGGAGCAAAGGCAAGTGCTGTAACGTATAGTATTGTAGAAACGGCCAAAGAAAATGGCCTCAACCCTTATCAATACTTAATGCACTTGTTTGAAGAGCTTCCCAATATAGATGTGAATAATGAAAACGCCATTGATCAATTGCTTCCTTGGTCAAACAGTCTTCCGGCTCACTGTCGTATTCAACTTGATAAGTAGATTATAAGTTAGTCCCCATCACATTAATAGGTGGGGACTATTTGACGCTTACGGTTGATAAGCGTGGATTAATATAGGAAAAGTGCACCAACCAACTGTATAATGTAAAGTTTCAATCCCCGACAATAAACAAATTTGTTTTCCTAATAATCTTAACAGCTCCCTAAGGAACTAGAATAAGTAAACGCACAGATATTGAATTATTAACGGGTTTACTTCAGAGGTGCAAACAAGTAAATATCCATGCAAAACGCACTGTATTTCACATAGAAATTCACAGTGCGTTTTTTTATTGTAATACCAACTACATAATGAGTTTTTATCTCTAAAACTACAATGAAATCACATACCATTTCTAAAGATAGAAATAATTATTGGAGGGTGTGTGATTTTGGTGTGAATAAGGATTTTATAGCAGGTAAATAGTGAATATGTTAAAATATTGATATGCTTAATTATTTCTACTATTCAATAAACGGGCAGAATTGTTAAGTTGTCCGCGAAGCTCGTTCGCGAGAATCAAGTGATTGCGCTCGAGGACTTAATCATATCGGGTATGCTTAAAAATAATAAGTTAGCAAAATCCATTGCTGATGCGAGTTAGTCAAAGTTTGCAACACTTCTCGAATACAAAGCTAAATGGTATGGTCGTGAAGTTGTATTTGTTGACCGATTCTTCCCTTCTAGCCAAACATGTTCACACTGTAAAACGAAGAGTCCTAAAGTTAAAAACTTAGGTGTCCGTAAGTGGAAGTGTGAAAACTGTGACACGGAGCATCATCGTGATTGGAACGCTGCAACTAATATAGAGATTGAAGGCTTACGCCTCATAGGATTTCAACCGTCGGTGTGACGGGGGTAGCCTGATTCATTACACTCCGTTAGGAGTGTTTATCCAGGAATCCCCTTCCTCAAAAACTTGTTAAAGTTTTAGGTGGGGGTAATTCAAAAGAGGGGGAATTCAATTTGAATGAACTAATATTGCAGATTATATTTGTTTTAGGAATACTATATGGCTTATTCACTTTACTTCTCGTACTAAAAACCAAAGGAAAAAAGGAAATACACCAATTAATATTATCCATTTCCTTAATAGTTGTGTGTACAACATCATTTCTATTTACAATCAATTGAAATAAGATACAGGAAAAATGATTAATAACTAAAGACTTCTAATAGTATTTATTTAGTTTATATTGAATTAAATCTTCAACAATCTAGGGCGATTGTTGAACAATAAACAAAGTAAAAAGGCTTATGAGAAAATTCTCTAAGCCTTTTTTTGTGAAAAATGTCGTGGTTTTCATTGTTGCCCTGTGATTTGATTGTTTGCACCTCACAAGTAAACCTGTTATTGAATTATCTATGCGTTTTTGTTTTTCTATTATTAAATTGGGTTGGGACTGATATTCTCCTTGTGAATTCGCGTTTTCCCTCCAAAAACTAGACCCGTTACGATCACGTAGGGCTTTTCCCTTTTATGAAAAAGGTACTAAATCAAAAACGTAATATGCAACCAAAAATGCAACGATCATCATAATAATTCCTACTACTAAACCTATCAATGGCTCAGTTAATTCACTCTTCGTCGTTTTCTTTTTCGACACCAGTATCATCTCCTCTATTTGTTCTTAATTACTCAAAACAAAAAAAGAGAAAAATGTACTTTGAAACTTAATCGTTATAAGATTAAGCTTCATCTTTATTAGAGGAACCGATGAACGTAATAAATCCATAATAAACTTTGAATATTGGTTCATATTTAATGAATAAGTTATCCATAAGACCGCTGCTTGTACAAATATTAAGAAAGTAGACGAACTTAAGCCACCAACAATACCTGTTGACTTCAAATCGTCCGAATGAAATATTTCATACCCTTCGTCTATAGACACATTATAAATGTGAATATAAGATTGTAAGAAAAAAGTAAGTAATAATACAATGACCATTAATAGTTTATGTATCATGATTTCACCTAGTTTAGTATCTTATCATTTATTTCACGTAATAATTCGAATACGTTTAAGTCACCAATTACGGAATTTGTCTCATCCACTACAGGAAGCTCTTGAAGATCATGTATCAGCATTAATTCCAACGCTTCCTCTAATCTGTCCGTTAGTCTTACAGAAATGGGTGAACACATTATGTCTTCTGCCTTTGTATCTTCTGAAATAAAAGTAAATAACCTATTTATAGACATTGCTTTAGGGGTAGTAATTTCTTTACGTACAGCAATTATTTTCATTAATTCATTAAGTGTGATAATCCCAATTAATTTTTTCTGTTTATCTAACACATATACAGAACGGTGTATAGGATCTTTATTTATCAGTTTATTTTGAACGTTCACTATTAATTCTTTCGAGTGTACCGTAATAGGTTCTTTTGTAAGCTTTCGATAACACTTACCTACTGTCGACATTCAAAACACTCCCCTTTTTGTTCCTTCTTTCAATATAGAAGATAACAAATCCAAAGGTAAACAAGATAACCTTTATTACGAATGTCTTATACATAACCGCTTCGGAAAACATTTGTATACCAGTGAATTGATAATAACCAAAAGCAAAAAACCTTATTAAAGCAACAATTGCACCTATAGAAATGATCAGTAGTCCCTTTGGTATCATCTTTTTCATCCTTTTTGACAGATTTTTTCTGTACTTAACTTGTATATTAACATAAGTACATTTATATAGAAAATGGCTAAAATTGTTTTATTGGATAATCAAAAAAGCGACTAAATAAGTCGCTTTTTCGTTAACTATTGTTCCCCTATAACTTCTTCGGCAATATTAACAGCATGATCTCCTACACGCTCTAAATTACTAACAATATCTACATAAACAATTCCAGCTGTCCCCGTACATTTGTTTTCATTTACACGAATAATATGTTTCTTTCGAAGATCTCTCTCCATTTTATCAATCTTCTCTTCTTTTTCAAGAACAGATCTAGCTTCTTCAATATCATCTAAGTCCAAAGCTTTTATTGCTTGTCTGAGAGTAGAAATCGTCAACTCAAACATTTCATCTAAATCTGCCATTGCTGATTCAGAAAACGTTACCTTATTCGTAATTTGATACTCAACAAGCTCCATAATATTTTCCATATGGTCTCCAATACGCTCAAGGTCTCTAATCGTATTCATAAGAGTATGGTGCACCTTTGAATCTTGACCGGATAAAGAATGAGAAGAAAC
Source organism: Halalkalibacter krulwichiae (assembly GCF_002109385.1). Taxonomy (NCBI): domain Bacteria; kingdom Bacillati; phylum Bacillota; class Bacilli; order Caryophanales; family Bacillaceae; genus Halalkalibacter; species Halalkalibacter krulwichiae. The sequence goes on from NZ_CP020814.1 coordinate 3,026,482, forward strand.
CTGTACAAGATAATCAGTAATTTTATTATCCAAGTTATTGATTGCATTTTCGTACTGTGGAACAAGTTCTCTGTGTTTCTTCCCTTGTGTTTTAAAATATAGACTAACTTCCTGAATTCCCTTTTCTGTTAAATCTGCCATACGCATTACTTCCTTTTTTCCTTGACCAAGTGCTATAGCAGGAGATTGCCTAATAAATTTTTCATCTAAATAGACGGCCTTATATGGAATTGCCGTATCTTGACCTGGAATTAACTTGACCACAATCCAAGCAAGCACTGCTATGAATGGTAATTGAATAATTGCATTCGATACATTGAAAATGCCATGTGCGAACGCAATGGTCATTTCTGGGTTTAACCCCAAACTATCACGAATGTATTCTATCAAAGTTGTAAAAGGTCTTAAAACGATTAATACAATAGTTGTCCCAACAAGGTTAAAAATAACATGTGTTAAAGCCGCACGCCTTGCTGCAATAGAAGCGCCAATTGATGCTAATACTGCTGTAATTGTGGTACCTATATTATCTCCAAAAAGAACTGGTAATGCTGCATCCAAATCCATTAATCCTTGACCAAATAAAGTTTGAAGTAACCCGATCGCAGCTGATGAACTTTGAACAGCAACCGTAAATAGTGTACCAATAAGAACACCTAATAGCGGGTTTTCACTCATGCTCACTGTTAAATCTGCAAATGCCTGTACATCCTGAAGTGGTTTAAGACCTTCTCCCATTAAGTTAAGACCTAAAAACAAAGAACCAAATCCAAATATAACTTGTCCATAGTTGTTAATCTTATGGTTTTTAAAGAAGAAAATGAGAAAAGTCCCTACTGCCATAATGGGCAATGCATAGGTTGAAATTTTAATACCAATTATAAAGGCTGTTACAGTTGTACCTATATTAGCCCCAATAATAACCCCAATTGCTTGCTTTAATGTCATGAATCCGGCGTTTACTAACCCAATTGTCAACACCGTTGTTCCTGTACTGGTTTGAAGTAGAATGGTTACAAAAATCCCGGCAAGCACACCCATTATCGGGTTGGTTGTAAAACGGTCAAGTAGATCTCTCAATCCATCACCTGCAACCTTTTGAAGACCATCCCCTAAGTATTTAATCCCAAATAAAAAGATACCAAGTCCTCCAAAAAACATAAAAAGAAGTGCTTGCAAATCCAAAATCATCATCCCTCTATAAATCGTTTTTTTCTACATGTTATTTGTTTCCCAAATTACGAGTATAGATATTATTTTATTTATTGTAAACACTTGTAATGTAAAGGTTTTGTAAAGATTTTGTAAAGTTTTTTAAGTTCGTTATTGAGGTTTGAATTCGAGATTAAAAATTTTTCTACAAAAGCTAAGTGCCTTCAGCTCAATTTCACTTTACTTTTTAAACTAATGTCAAAAACAACAATTTTTACCGAATAGAGCCATTCTTAGTTTCTAATAAAAATATAAGTCATATATAAAACGTACGCTAGAGCAAGAACAATTCCTTCTATCTTACCTATTTTAAAGTTCGTTCTTGAGAAAACAAGTAAAACTCCAGTTAAAACAATCATAAGGACTACATCTATATATAGTCTACTTTCTACAGCTAGCGGTGAAATGACAGAGGCTGCTCCTAGCACGAATAAGATATTAAAGATATTACTTCCTACAATGTTTCCTAATGCAATTTCACTTTCTTTTTTTAGAGCAGCTGTAATAGATGTTATTAGTTCTGGTAAAGAAGTACCAATCGCTACGATTGTTAAACCAACCAATGTTTCACTCATCCCAAATGAATACGCAATGGTTGTTGCGTTATTAACTACAAGGTCACCACCAAATATAATTGCTGCAAGTCCACCGATGGTTAATACAGTGTTTTTCTTCCATGATACTATTTGTGACTCTGTGTTATCTTGTTTCCCCTTTTCCCGACTATTTCTTGCAACTTCAAAGATATAATATAAAAAAATAGCGAAAAACAATAGGAATATTAATCCATCACTTCTAGTTATAAGATTTTGACTTACGGTTTGAAGAGTTATATCGCTAATTAGGATTAATAAGGCAATACTTGCTAGTAAGGTAAAAGGAATTTCTTTTCTTATTGTTTCACTTTCTACTTTAAGCGGAGTAATAAACGCAGCTATCCCCACTACAAAAGTAATATTAAATATGTTACTACCAACCACATTTCCAATTGCGATGCCCGCATTTTCCTGAAGAGCTGCGACAATACTAACCGTTGCCTCGGGAGAACTAGTACCAAATGCAACAATGGTGAGGCCAATGAGTAAAGGTGACACATGTAAAGCTCTCGCAATACTTGATGCACCGTCTACAAAAAAATCAGCACCTTTTATAAGTAGCATAAAACCGATCAGTAACAAAATATATGACATTCTATTTACCTCTCTTCTTAGGCTCTTTTCTAAAGAATTATTTTGAGTAGATTTTACAGTGAGGTTTCTAAATTAGTAACCATTTGTCTATGTTGTAAAAAGAAATATAGAACAGGATGATTTGTAATGTAAATGGAGTCAATTAGATATGTTAAGGAACAAATAATGTGAAAAACAGCCTCTTATAACCAACATCTTCATATTCAAGTATTACAGTCTCTTCCTTTCTAATTTAAACTCTAATGTCACAGAGTGGGTGGCCAACTAAGATACCTGAAACTAATATGATTTATTATATAAGTTAATCTAAAATAATAAATTTTATCCTTTAAAGCGTTATATTTAGTATAATAAAACTAAAAAGACTCAACTTCATTTTATAATCCTTTAATGAGAGGTAGAATTTCTTTGAAAGAATGGTTAATTAAAAATAAATTTCTATTAGTCCTTGTTATCTGTTCCATTATCGGGTATTTTATTCTTCCATTGGCTCTGCCACTTGTTTTTGCTTGGTTAACTGCAATTATACTGTCTCCAATTGTTAGATTATTAGAAAATAGGAGGGTTAAACATAGTGTAGCTGTAGTCATTATCTTTACTTCGTTTCTAGCTTCTATTAGCCTAATTGGAGTTTTAGTAATAACAAAAATGATTACACATATTAATGATTTCGTACAGAATGCTCCAACTTATTTAAACCAAGTCACGAATGCGTGGATCCTCATTCAATACGACTTTGAACGTAAATTTGAAGATTTGCCGCCTGATTTTGTTAATGAAATCAACTTCCATGTTATTAACACATTAGAAACTACGCGAATCCACTTAAGTAATATTGACTTTATTGGTGGGATTTCTAATTTCATTGTAGGAATCCCGAGCTATCTGGTTTCACTTTTAGTATATTTAATAGCTCTATTTTTATTTTTATTAGATCTACCGAAGTTAAAACGTAAATTCTTTGCGTTTCTGACCGATGATACAGCAAATAAACTTTCTTACATGCTTTCACGGTTAAGGTTTGTATTTATCGGCTTTTTTAAGGCACAATTCATTGTGAGTATTCCGATCTTTATCGTATCTTATATAGGGTTATTATTTATTTACCCAGACATCGCTCTAATTATGGCACTTGTTATTTGGTTTATTGATTTAGTACCTCTAATAGGATCAATTATTGTATTAGGACCATGGGCACTCTACCAATTTATAATTGGAGATACAGATTTAGCAATACGTCTTACTATCTTAGCGGTTGTTTTGCTCGTTATTCGACGAACGGTTGAACCGAAAATAATGGGAACTCAGATTGGATTATCTCCACTAGCAACCTTAATAGCACTATACCTCGGGTTAGTCCTATTTGGGGCAATCGGACTTATTTTGGGGCCATTACTTGTGATTGCTTTCAAATCAGCTAAAGAAGCCGGAATAATAAAATGGAAATTCACTATATAGATACGCTCACAGAACACTTGTTAGAGCGAACTTTTTGAAAATAAAAGAAAAAATCAGTCATAATTGTATGACTGATTTTTTCTTTAGTCTCTTTCTACACAAGCGAGTCCCTGTCTTCTAATATCATTAAGCTTTTCTCCATAAATACCTCTTACTAAAGCAATACTTTCAACAACAATATACGGTCTATTTTCAATTACTTCTAAAGCTTTCTCTTCATCAATATGAATAATATTTGTTAAATCATCAGCACTAGCACTATTCAAATCAATTTTATCAGTGCAACGCTTATTTTCAGTAAATTCAACATTTTCCCTATATTCTGAAGGAATATCTATTTGTTGATTGTCGTTAGCCTTTGGCTCCACTGTATTTGTACCGCTACATCCGAACAAGATAAATATAGGTATACATAACAATATCAACCTCAACACTATCACATCCATTCTTAGTCAAATTCTATAACACATCTATATTTTGAAACTTAATTCGTCTTCTTAGTTCCATAATTTGAAAACTTTTTCTCAAAGAGAAATAAACAAACATAAAACCAACTTATTGAAATAAAAATAGCTGCAACAATATCGGAAGTATAATGAACGTCTAACACGACTCTACTTAAAGGAATACTAATGATTAAAAATATTGAAACGATAAAAACCAATTCTGCTATCCATTTCTTGGTGAGACATTTTGTAACGTAGATAACGAACAAAAAAAGGATTACACTTCTCATTGTATGCCCACTTGGAAAACTATAAGAAATCAGGTCAAGGGAACTTCCAAATACTTCGATTTCCCGTTCTTCTCCTGGACGCTCTCGTTGATAGAGCAGTTTGAGTCCAAAATTTAAAAGGACTCCACCAGCCGACAATAAAGAAAAGAACCAAAATAACGTTCTCTCACTCATCAGCCATAACCATACTAACAATAATATTGTTACTAGCAAAATAGCTTCACTAGAACCTATCTCTGTCATGACTTTCATAAAACTCAAAATAATACTGGCATCTGTAATTATTTCTCTTATGAATAGATCAACAGCATGCGTTGCACCCAACTTAACCAATTCTGCAGTGATAATAAATAAGAGAAGACAAGCTATACTAATATTTAAATAACGATTTTTCCCTCGCAAAAAAACACCCCCTTTTTCCTTTTTTGTTATTACAATGTAGATCAAAGTCATCAATTATAGAAAAACTCCACTCTTATGTTTAAAAATTCTTAATGTTCCCTTTCAGCTTTTGGCCTTTGTTTAGCTGTATCTCGAACAATTTCTACATTTGTTACATATGCAGCCCGACATATTAGATGACCCGCTACAGGAGCTGTCAAGAACACAAAAAATATGCCTAGGAGTAGTCGAATACTAATATATCCATCTGTAATCCAAAAATATAGAAAAGCACCTAGCAACGTACAGAGAACTCCTAATGTCGTACTCTTCGTCGCTGCATGTGATCGAGTATACACATCGGGTAAACGTATAATCCCAAAACTACTAAATAGGATAAACAACGTTCCAATTAATATAAACACACCTGCGATAACTTCACTGATCACGCTTGCGTTCAATGACAACACCTCTTTCTATAAACCTAGCGAAAGCAATCGTTCCGACAAAGGAAAGAATGCCTATTAACAAAATCACTTCAAAAAAGGCACGCGTATGAAGCAAAACAGAGAAAATAGCGATCGCGGCAATGAGATTAATCCCAATTGTATCAAGAGCTATTACCCGATCAGGCATAGAAGTTCCTTTTATAATTCGATAGATGCAAGCCAAAATTGAGACAGCTATTAAGCAAAGGCAAATTAGTAAAAGTATATCAAACATTACCTCGTAACCTCCTTAATAGCTTTTTCAAATTTATTCTTTGCTGTTATTACAACATCCCTCGATTCAGGAATATCCATTGCATGAACTTGAAAAGACTTCTCATCAAGGGCAACCTGAAGGACAATTGAACCTGGTGTCAGAGATAATAGTAAAGCTAGTATGGTGACCTCCCAATCACCTTTCAAGTCTGTATCCAGTGTGAAAACTCCTGGAGTAATGTTGAGCTGTGGGCGTGTAACTTGTCGAATAACTAGTATACTAGACGAGATAAGTTCTTGAATAAACACAATAAACAATTTAAAAATGGCCAAAACTTTGATTAAATAAAACGTTTTTTTAAAGAAACGTCGAAGAACAAAAAGAATGGCAATTCCAATTATATAACCAGTAATAAATGATAACGAATTCCACGTATCATTTAAGAACATCCATAGAAAAGCAATTGACAAATTAATTAATATCTGAGTCGGTAACAACAGATTTCCCTCCATATCTCTTTTTAGGAATCACACTTCTAAGGAATTGGATTCCCACCAAATACAGCACTAATGTATAGACTAGGATCTAACAAAGTATAGACTGCTTGATCGACATAGACGTGTATACCCTCTACACCTAGACCAAGTGCAATCGTTACAGCTGTCAATATACTGATAGGAAGGAGTAACCCTTTTGTTGTTCCTTTTTCCATTTTAGTGCTTAATAGAGTTCCCCCCCAAAATCCGTACAAAAAGATTTTCATAATAGAATAGAGAACCATTAAGCTTGTGATTAACCCTATTGCCCCTAGCCAAAACAAATCGGCCTCAAAGGTCCCTTGTGTAATGAGTACTTTTCCAATAAAACCACTAAGTGGTGGAATTCCAGAGAGAGATAAAGCTGAAATAAAGAACATCCATCCGAGTGCGGGATGATTACGAATGAGCCCACTCATCTCATTAAGCTTGCTCGTGCCAGCTAAGTGGATCATCGTACCTCCTAAAAGAAAAATCACCGCTTTAATAATAATGTCATGAATAAGGTAATAGATAGATCCCATTAACGCAGCAGACGTAAAGGATGCCAAACCTGCCATGATAAATCCGACAGCAATCACCACGTTATAGGCTAAAATCATTCGTATATCATTGTATGCAACGGCCCCAATTGCACCAAGAATCATCGTTAAAGCTCCCATAATGGCAATTAATAAATGAGTAATTTGAGGTTCATGATAAAAAACTAATGTAAACATACGGAAGATCGCATAAATGCCAACTTTCGTTAGTAACGCACCGAAAATGGCTGCAATTGCAGTTGGGGGAGCACTATAAGATCCAGGCAACCAGAAAAATAGAAATAGTCCTGCTTTTAAACTGAAAACGATTAACAATAAAATTGCAACTGTCGTTATTAACCCATCTTGCCCGACTTCAGCAATCCTAAGCGAAAGATGAGCTAAGTTCAACGTTCCCGTTACGGCATACAAATACGCAATAGCAATTAAAAACAGAAATGAAGAAAGGACATTAATCAGGACATATTTAATGGATTCACGTAACTGCCCCTTCTCTCCTCCTATAGTGATTAAAACATAGGAAGATATTAGCATTACTTCAAAGCAAACAAATAGATTAAATAGATCGCCCGTCAAAAATGAGCCGTTCACACCCGTAATTAGGAACAAAAAGATTGGATAGAAATAATAAGACTCTCTCTCTTTTCCAATTGATTTAAATGCAAAAAGTAAACAAGTTACCGCAACTAGACATGTTGTTACGATTAGCAATACAGAAAACATATCGGCGACCATACTAATACCAAAAGGTGCTTGCCAGCCTCCCAGCTGGAGTGTTTGGATGCCTTGAGTTTGCACTTGGCTTACTAAAGTTATAGCAACAATTCCTGTAGCAATCATTGTAAAAATACTTAGCCAACGATGTAAACGAATATTTCTTCCAAAAATAACCATGATTATCCCGGCTATAAACGGGATAATAATCGGCAGTATAACAACATTATTCATCTTCAGTTCCCCTTAATTGATCCATATCGTCTGTACCTAGAACCTTATAGGAACGATAAGCAAGGACTAAGAAAAGTCCTGTCACCGCAAAATTAATAACAATAGCTGTTAAAATAAGAGCTTGTGGCAATGCGTCCGTATATGAAACATCCTCCAGCAAGGGCGGACCACCTGATTTAAGACCACCCATTGTAAGAATAAGGAGATGGACACCATGACCGATAATGGATGTTCCTAAGATGATTCGTAACAAGCTTTTGGTTAGAACTAAATACGTTCCAATCGTAATTAAAATTCCAACTAGGAAGGACATTAACGTTTCCATCTCATTCATCCTCACTTATACTCAATATTATGGTCATTGCCGTACCAATTACAGCTAAGGCCACCCCGACATCAAAGATGACTGATGTCGCCAGCTCTGTCTTACCAAAGACCGGAAGATCAAAATAGTCAAAAGTATGACTTAAAAAAGGAGCATCTACAAATAACGATCCAACGCCAGAGAGAACTGCAATTAACACGCCTACACCGGCAACCTTCTTGAAATCAACGGGGATATGTTCACGAACCGTTTCAAGATCAAAAGCTAGATAAAGCAGAACCAGTGCAGATGCGGTAACAAGCCCACCTATGAATCCTCCTCCTGGGTTGTGATGTCCAGCAAAAAATAGATAAATAGAGAAAGTAAGAATAATAAAAGTAGAAACTTTTGTGACAGTATGCAAAATAACATCATTCTGCTTCATTCTTATCCCTCCCTGTTATTCTAAGTTTTATTAATGTATATACACCAAGACCAGCTATAGTGAGAACAAGAATCTCAAGCAGCGTATCCATTCCACGAAAATCAACAAGAATGGCATTCACCATGTTTTTAGCGCCGGCTAACTCATAAGAGTTTTCAAAATAACTAGAGATAGGTTCAAAAGACCGATTTCCTTGTGCTGATAAGGCAATGAGGGTTACAACAGATCCTAGCCCTAACGAAATAATTAAATTCGTTGCACGGAATCGGACCCGACTAAACTCCTTACGTAACTCCGGTAAATGGTAGAAACATAATAGGAATAACGCAACACTTACGGTTTCAACAACTAATTGGGTAAGAGCTAAATCAGGAGCCCTAAAAACGACAAATAACATTGAAACGATATACCCAACTGCCCCAACTGAAATAATAGCTGTTAAACGTGATCGAGCAAATAGAACACCTAAAGCAGCTATGGCAATGGCCAGTATTAATACAACCTCATACACACTGATTGGTGCGTTATTGGAGCCATCATAGAAAAATCCGTTTAAGAAGATGAGGAAGCCCCCACCACCAATAAGATAAAAGCAAAAATATACAGTAAATAATCACGGATAAACCCTGTCATGTAGCGCTTCGTAAAACGTAAAGAAGCGGGTTCCAGCTTTTCCAGAGCGGCATCGTAAGCTTTATTAAGCATAATGACTTCCGGAACTAAACGATACATCCAGTACCACTTTCGTAAATAAAGAAAGAGTAGGCTTCCCAAACCGACGACACCAATCGTCATAAATAACTCCGTGTTAAATCCATGCCAAGCTGAAATTTTCACCTCGACTCCTGCTTCTGCTGCTCCTGGTACAATTGCCATAATAGCTGGAACTAGTAAGTATTTGGAGATAACATTTGGAAAAAAGAACATAACAATCACAAGGGAGGCTAGAATTAAAGGAGGTATTAACATCCCGATTGGAGCTTCATGTGCCTTTTTCTCTAACTTTTCAGGTTGATATTTGCCTGTAAAGGTCTTTAAAATTAGAATCATACAATATATAAAAGTAAAAACACTTGCTACCCAAGCGATAACAGGGAAAAGAAAACCAACTTTTTGCATTCCAAAGATCGGTAATTCTGCTGAATTTAAAACACCAGTAAAAAACATTTCCTTACTTAAAAATCCATTAAATGGTGGTAACCCGGCCATTGATAAGCTACCTATAACCATTAGAGTAAAGGAAATTGGCATCAGATTCATCAAGCCACCTAATTTTCGAATATCACGCGTTCCTGTTTCATGATCAATAATTCCGACTACCATAAATAAGCTACCCTTAAAAGTAGAATGGTTAATCAAATGAAAAAGCGAGGCAGTAATGGCAACTGTATACATCGTTGTATCATCACCATAACCATAGTACAAAGTTGCAGAACCCAAACCTAACAAACTCATAATTAAACCCAACTGACTAATCGTTGAATATGCAAGCAAGGCTTTTAAATCCGTTTGTCTAACAGCTGTAATTGATCCATATATTAACGTGACAATTCCCACACCTGAAACAAGCCAAAACCATTCAAAACTTCCTCCAAATATAGGAGTGAATCGTGCAACTAAATAGATTCCGGCTTTAACCATCGTTGCTGAATGTAAGTAGGCGCTGACTGGTGTAGGAGCTTCCATTGCATCAGGTAACCAGATACTAAAAGGGAATTGAGCTGATTTCGTAAAAGCTCCTACAAGGATTAGAATCATCGCTGGTAAAAATAAAGTATCTTGTGCAATGAGATCTACTTTCGTTAACATTTCACGTATACTGAATGTATTTGTTATCATCGACAGCATAATAAAACCACTAAGCATTGCCAGTCCACCAAAAATGGTAATTAACATGGATTTTTGTGCACCATACCGTGATTTTTTCCGCTGATACCAGTAAGCAATTAATAGGAAAGATGAGATACTTGTCAGTTCCCAAAACACATACAAAACTAAGATATTATCGGAAAAAACGAGACCTAGCATCGCTCCCATAAATAACAATAGATATACATAAAAGTTATGTAAGGCTTCTTTTTCTTTTGACATGTAGTAGATAGAATACAAGACAACTAGTGCCCCTATACCTGTAATAAGTAAACTAAAGATTAACCCTAACCCATCTAAATAAGCGGTGAAATTAATACCAAGTGACGGAATCCATGGCAGAGTATGATAAACTGTACTTCCATTTGCAATTACGGGAATGAAATTCAACAAATAAATAAAGAGAAAAAGAGGAATAAAGAAGACAAACCAACCAGTATGGACTTTTCGCTTTAACCTCTTAAATAGAAACGGTACTATTATAGCAAACAAAAATGGTACCAATATTACGGCGTGTAACCAAGGCAAGTAGAAAACCTCCTTTTTATTTAATCTCAAATCGTATTATCATACTTTTGACTGTAAATGCCGTTATTAAAGAAACACAAAACAAAAAATCACGTATAATGTGTTATATTGCTTTTTACAAATTTTAATTGACTCCCTTAAAAGCTTGAGCTATAGTCATAAATAGTTTAACAGAACGCCCCCCTGTTTAACTTTAATCCATGGCGAGGTGAACGCATATGAAAAAAGTAAAAGGGCGTATGGACGAAAGTATCCTAGTTTGTGTTTATTATGGTCCAAATGGAGAACGTCTGATCCAACGCGGTTGTAAAATTGCTAGTATGCTAGATTGCCCACTCTATATTCTCACGATAGATCCAAAGCCATTTGATGAGTTAGATGCAGAAAAATCTGATTATATTACTAGATGGCAGCAGTTAGCCGAGAAACACAATGCGGAAGAATTTATTATTATGGATAATGAAAAAAGACCTGTTACTACAGTTATTGCTGAAGTTGCCAGGGAGAAACATATAACACAAATTATTCTTGGGCAAACGGCACAAAGTCGGTGGGAAGAAATCACCAAGGGTTCAATGATTAATGTCTTATTAAGAGAAATACCGTTTATTGACATACACGTTGTTTCTGTTGCACGATCTTTAAAAGAAGATCATGAAGGTCATTTTGAAAAAGGGGTCCGTGCTTACCTCATTAAAGAAGGAAACAAATATCGAATTAGTTTCAACCATACCCCTGAAGTAGAATATGAAGGCATCTTCTTTAAGGAATTAGGCACAGATTTTAACAATGGTGTATTTAAATTTATGAAAAACAATGAAACTCTTCAAGTACATGTTACAGATGATTTAGTTACGAATTTGAAACATGTAAGCATGACTGAACCATTTGAAAATAACAATTAACAAGTGTAATTATTTTTAGTCCTCCACTTCACTATCGAAGTGGAGGTTTAATGTTTATTTTTGTTTTAGCATTTTTTTCAACTCTTTTTTACTTTCTCTACTTACTAAAATATATAGAATGTCTCCTACCTTGATTTCCGTTTCTCCATACGGTGTAATAAGTTCATTTGATCTGATTATCGCATTGATTAAAACATCTTTTGGAAAGTCAATTGCTGCTAGTGGCTTATTTGTAATATTTGTTTCTTCACTTACTTCAAATTCAAGAATTTCAGCATTTGCCTTTCCAATTGATACGAGTTCCAAAGAGTGAGGAGGTTCAATTTTCTTTGGACCAACTAGTCCGAGCTTTTCAGCAAACATGGCAATTGTCGAACCTTGAACTAAGGCAGAAATTAATACGACGAAAAAGACGACATTAAAGAATAATTGACTATTCTCTAGACCCGCTAACATCGGAAACGTTGCTAAAACAATTGGTACAGCTCCTCTCAAACCAGCCCAGGAAAGAAATACTCGTTCTTTTAAATCATATCCCATTTTTATCGTGGATAAGAAAACAGCAATCGGTCGTGCAATTAACACTAAAATAATTGATAGCAATAATCCTTTAACTATGACATCTAAAGTCATTAATTGAGAAGGGAATACTAGAAGTCCTAATATTGTAAACATTAAAATTTGGGCCATCCACGCAAACCCTTCATTAAACCTAAATATCGATTGACGATAGGTTAAATCTGAGTTACCAATTACCAATGCTGCAACATATACAGCCAATAATCCACTTGCTCCAATTATATCGGTGAGACTATACGTTAATAAAGCAAACGCAAGCGCAAAAACAGGATATAACCCACTAGAATCTAGGTTGATCTGATTAATTGCAAATGTCGCTAACCTTCCTAAAAGTAGCCCTACTACTAAGCCGATTCCCATTTGCCAGAAGAATGAACCAATCAATAATAAATATGATGGGTTATCAATAACGATCAATTGGATAAAGGAAATCGTAAGAAACATCGCCATCGGGTCGTTGGAACCTGATTCGGCTTCAAGCGTAGCACCTAACCTCGCTCGAATATTTTGACCTTTCAAAACAGCAAAAACCGCAGCAGCATCTGTCGAACCGACAATAGCACCAAAAAGGAAGCCTTCAAGCCACGAAACCCCTAATATTAATTTAGCTGCAACCGCCACAATAACCGTAGTAAAAATAACCCCTAACGTAGCAAGAGATAATGCCGGCTTGGTCACAGATTTCACCGTTGACCATTTTGTCTGTAACCCACCTTCAAAAAGAATGATAATCAAGGCAAATATACCAATCAACTGAGCCATTTGAGGGTTATCAAAATGAATAAAGCCCAGGCCATCACTACCTGTTATCATTCCTACGAGAATAAAAAGAATAAGAGCTGGTACTCCTAGACGAGAAGAGAACTTTGTTGTCAGAACCCCGATAATTAACAGTAAAGCACTTAATAATATAAAATAATCGTTATAAGACTGATCAATCAAAATAGAGCCTTCTTTCTATTATAAATTCACATCTATTTTAATACGATGTTCTTCGTGTTTATCTATACCGATATAGCGTAGAGTTTCAGTTGGAGTGGTATGATTATAGATCGACTTTAATATGGAAATCGCAATTCCTTTCCGATATGCATGATAACCAAATGTTTTTCTTAGAGTGTGAGTTCCAATATTACCTGAGACCCCTACTTCTTTTGCAGCGTTATTAATAATACGGTAGGCTTGCTGGCGTGTAATGGGCTGATTAAGCTTCTTAGACCTAAACAAGTAATCATCCAGTTCAATTTCTTGGTTTTGTAAGTAATTACTTAATGCTGATTTTACTTTTGTATTTAAAAAATGCGCTTTCCTTTCAGAACTTTTTTCATCAAAAACAAAAAGAAACTCTCTGGGGTTACCCTCGTCCCATACATCTTCTACTTTGAGTTTTAATAAATCACTTACTCTTATTCCTGTATTAATCCCAAGTACAAAGAGAAGTAAGTCCCTATCTGATTTACCTTCTAATTTTTTTTTAATTTCATTTATTTTTTTGATATCTTTAATGGGTTCGACAAATTCCAATAAAACCTTCCCCTTCACAAGATGTTACTCAATCATAATTCAATCATATAATAAGTAACGTTGAACTGTCAAAAGATTTGAGTCATTCGATTAACCTTATTTAACATACTTTATCTGAATTACCAACTAAGAAGTGAAGGCACTTCATGGATAGATATTTTTAAAACCACCAATAACATACCATGTTAAGAAAAATGAAAAACACTATAGCCATACTTTTGAATCGTATGGACTATAGTGCTTTCTACAAGCGACTATATATTTAATTTTCTAACGGATGAAGGCGTTAAGACGGTAATAGAATAGATAACTCACAGACCGCAATAAGACCCTATCTTAAAATTTATCCTTAATGGAGTATTTCAGTCACAGGTCCCTTTATGAAGGTCAGCGCTAGGGGATACTAGGTAAGTATAACCAAGAAAATTTATTATTATTTTATTTGTTCTATAAAACTTTTCGTTCTCATTCCATCCCTTCTAATATAAACTGTTGCACCTACGGTAATCTTTGCTTTTTTAAATTCTTCATTCCAGTCAGTTATATGTTTTTTAAATTGCTTATAGTGTTGTTTACTCATTTTCTCACCAAAACCAAAAATATCTACACCAAATTGTTCTTGTACTTCCGATATCGTTTTTTTATTTTCACTTCTAAATGCTCTTCCATTATTTTTTGGTACTTATTATATGTTACCACCTCGTCTAAACCATCAGAACATTGGTTATCATATATGTCTCCTTCTATCATTATATTTAGCGCGACAGAAGGTACGCCATTTTCATAATTCGTTTCAACTTTTGTATGAGAGTTATAAACCTGAATAGCAATATACCCTTCCTCGCCGCAGGCTGCCGTTACAGTTGTATTAGAAATATCTTGCGTCCACATAAAATTCCTAGCCTCTTCTACCGATAAGAAGCCGACTAATTTATCCTTGTTAAATAATGCCAACCCATCGTATTCAATTATCGCTCCAAGTTCTAACTCTCTATTATCATCAATATTTTTCCCTTTTGTTGGATCTCCTCTTATTGTTACAGCGGCAGCTACAGGCTCTCTTCCAGCTGATGTTATCTCATAAATAAAGTCACTTAAATCTGTATCCGGATATCCTCCCCAATTTTCCTGAATCGTTAAAAATTGTTCGTACATTTTCATCGAAGGTACCTTTTGAATAGGATACGTTGTCGCAATAATATCTGATGCTTTAACTCCTTTGGCCACAATGATTTGAAAGTCGGTTCTGAATTCCCCATTTTTCTCCAAATATTGCAGGAATTTAGAAAGACCTTCCTTTCCAACCTTTTCATCAACAACTAGTGTCCTCGCATGAGAAAAACTTAAGTCTCTTGTTATTCCCATGTTCATTTTAGCCAACAATTCACCCATCGTTAATCCTTTTAATTCGTAAGTAATAGTCGGCGTTAACCCTTCTGACATTTGAGGGTCCTGTTCACTTGCATTTAATACCTCGATCGTTAGGCTAAATACATCATCTTCCCTGACTTCAAGAGCTAATCCAGTCACTAGCGATATTTCATTAATTTCTCTTCGATCCCAGCAACCTGTTACAATTAATAAGAGGAAAAGAAGGAGTGCTATTTTACTCATTTAATTTTCTCCTAGATAGAAGAGGTATTGTTCAAGTTGTCATGTAGATTTAGGTTTACTTACCATAAATCCAAATGTACTTCTTGTTCTAATTATAATAATTATACAACATAGAATCATTTCAAAGCTTAGTATCCTTAGTTTAGTCGGATCCAAATATAATCAATAGTACAATTACAGTGATACCTAACATATAAAAAATAGCAATTAATAAATACCAATTAACTTTTAATTTTCTCATAAATATGCCCCATAATAAACTATATATACATTTATAACGTTTTGTTTTAAGTTTACCCTTTCATCCTCTACTACAACCTATTATCTTGGACTTTGAATCATGGATACCAGGAGGATAGTACCGGTAAAGAATTGAACAAATCTTTTCCAGAATTAACGAGTGAGCAAACTCAAATAGGATATAAATTTTGTTTTCACAAATATCTATAGGACGATATCGTAATACTTTAATTTTAATCCTATTGACCTTACCTAACCTTGTAGTACAAACATCCTTCCAAACCGTCCTAATTAAATCCCTTAAAAATAGCAATGTTTTTTCCACCTCCTTTAATACCAATACTGTTAGAAAGTAAAGGAGCGATCAAAATGAATGAAATAAAAAGTGTGGCAATCTACTGTCGTGTCAGTACAGAAGAGCAAGCAAGTGAAGGCTACAGCATTTCTGCACAATTACAAACTTTACGGCAATATACATCACTTTATGGATGGCAGATTGCAGAAGAATATGTTGATGAAGGTATTAGTGGTAAGGATATAAAGGGCCGACCTGCCATGCAAAGGCTGATATCTGACGTAGAAAAGGATAAATTTCAAGCTGTACTAGTCTGGAAAATTTCACGCCTTTCACGTAATATGTTGGATACTCTTGTGCTACTAGATAAATTTGAAGAGTATGACGTAAAGTTTATTTCCTACTCAGAGAACTTTGATACTTCTAGTCCGATCGGGAAGCTTGTCGTCCAACTGATGGCTTCCATTGCAGAAATGGAAAGAAATACTCTCTCTGAAAATGTGAAGTTAGGAATGACACAGAGGGCAAAAGAAGGTAGTTGGAATGGCGGAGTGGTTTTCGGATATGACTCTTTAGAAAAAAAGCTGGTTATCAACCCTAAAGAAGCAGAAATTGTTCAACTTATCTTTACTTTATATGTAGAAGGGAAAGGTCTGAAAGCTATCGCTAATCACTTAAACAAAGCGGGATATAGGACCAAACGAGATAAACACTTTTCTATTAATGGTATTGCTACAATATTAGATAACCAGGTCTACATAGGAAAAATTCGCTGGCTACAAGTTGAGAACTGGGATAAAAAAGAAGGCGTGGAAAAAATGCGAACCCCATTATCGTTGAGGGGAAACACGAAGCAATTATCTCCGATGAGCTTTGGAATATCGTCCAAGCCCGAAGACAAAGTAAATCCTTTAAGCAGCGTCAGTCGCATGAGCCCTTCCTATTAAGTAGTATCCTTAGATGTCCTGATTGTGGTCAAGGTATGGTTCCATCTATCACTACCTATACTCGAAAAGATGGAAGCAAACGAAAACATCGCTATTATGTATGTGGTGTATTCCATAACAAAGGATCATCTGCCTGTAAGGCGAATTCAATCAAAGCCTGTGATGCAGAAGATGCTGTCACTAACCGTATAAAAGAATTCTTAAACGATTCAGCCGGATTTAGTCAAACCATAGAAAAAATTAATAAAGACACAGTTCAATCAAATGTGAAATCAAAGGAGCAGTTAGAGAGTATCAATACAGAGCTTAAAGAAGCCAATGCCATGCAAGAAAAATATATGGAAGCATTTGAGCAAAATCTCTTCCCTGTTTCCATATTACAGGAACGATTACAAAAATTAGCTAAATCGAAGAATAGCTTAGAGCAAAAGAAAAACGAACTCAGCATTCAACTAAGTTCATCAGACTCGAAAATTATTCCACCAGACGTGATCAGGCTATTATTAGAAAAGTATGTTCAAGCTTTTGAACAGGCTACAAGAGAAAAGAAAAAGCAACTCTTTCAGCTTTTGCTAAATGAGATAACAATCAATCAATCCGAGGGCCGCTCTCGAACTGTGGATAAAGTAGAACTCGATTTTTATTTTTCCGAAGTCAATCTGTCCAAGACATTTACACTGATCCACATACTGTATCTTGAATCAGAACAATTAGAGGAAAGTTCCTCTTCAAATCCTGATTCAAAAGACCAAATGCCACCTTATCTTCAAATTTTTTTGACTCTATTTATGGTACGGTTCACCGTTGCACTATTAACGGTAAACTTTATATAATCAGTGTAGGTTTACTATAGAAAACATTCATATAAACTTAAACGTCTAGGCTACTATTTATTATCGCTTTCATGGTAATATCTAATTCTGGGCAATTTAAGTTGCTCACGAAGCTTCATTAATTCATCACCAATTAAGTCGGTTATTTCATTATATATTTCATTAGCATTTTCATAGTTTCCTTCTTTATGTGCCCACTTTATCTCAATGAACTTTTTATCTAAATTATAGTCAGCGTATATTATACTTCTATTCATTAGAAGAATAAAATCCCTTTGTTCTTCTAAAGTAAGATCTTGAAAAGAATGTGCACCATATTTAAAAATAAATTCTGAAACTAAACTATCCAAAGGCTGATATAGTTCCTTTAATCGTTCTTTAGCAGTTGTTAAGGCGACTTCCTTATCACGTTCCTCTCTCAATTGGTTTCGATTCAATTCAATACCTTTGAACGAAGAATCAATAGTTTTATTTACTCCAAATAGAGTGAGTACACCCGCAATAATTCCCCCAATTATCGCCCCCCAAAAAGTGCTCAATACAGGTGCCCAAATTTGATAATCACCTACTACTGGAATTATGCTCGAAAATAAGCTTACAGACATTAAAAGATTAATTAATTATTAAAGGAAAAACAACCATAATACCTAGAATAATTAGTAATAACTTATATATTAATCTATTTTCCATAACTTCCTCCTTTTACAGTTGTTAAAAACATTGAAATGTTTCACAATGTTGTTACGATGAATTAAACACTTTAATCACTAAAAAAAGTATAATTTCAACGAGTGATAACTTACATAGTGAGAACTAATTGACTGAATAGTTGTCATGCTAAATGAACTGAAGAAAAAATCATTTGAAATAAATTTATACAAATACACCCACCTTATATTTACAATAAAATACACCTTATCTACTATTCATAAAAGTGATAAAATATAAATTATAAGTAAATTTGGGAGGTGTAGGAAAATGAGGAATTGGCTAAAATTAATTCTTTTTTTAAGTTCTTACTCTCCCCTCTTCTTAATTATTGCCATTTTAAACGTTAATCTAAATGACATTCATAAAGTAAAAGATATCATCCCACAAGATAAAATCTGGCTTGTCGCCGTTATGCTTGCTCTTTTCATCTTGCCGAATGCTATACTTTTTTACTTGATTAAAAGAGTCAAACTCTTTCAGCCAATTAGAGAAAAGACGAATACTTTCATTAACAAAAATAGTGATGTTATGAATTATATCGTTACTTACCTTATCCCGTTTCTTTCGTTTAACTTTGATAAATTGAACCAAACAATCGCTTTTACAATTCTGATTTTTGTACTGTCTATTGTATATATCCATTCAAATATCTTTTATATAAATCCAATATTAATAATCTCAGGTTACAAAATATATGAAATTAACGATAAGTATCTATTGATTACCAAATTTACCGTTAAACGAGATAAAAAGCTTAAATTGTACAGGATTCACGATAACGTATATGTAGGTGATGAAGATGGCAGCAATAACTGATATAAATACTTTACTCGGATTATTGAAGGACCCAGCAATCGATAAAACAACAAATCTTTATATGATCACACGTAAAAAAGAAAATGAAGCGTTCATATATAAAGTCTTTACAGCTGAAACGCATAATGAAATAGCTGAGCAATTAAATGACATTGCGATTAGTCACCTTACGAAAATTCAAAACCAAGAAAAAGAATTTCGTGAGTATGAGATTGATGATTCATCAAATGAATATGTACAATTTATTGCTGTAAACAATGTTTCTGCTGCAAGTAATATCCTTGACCCAATTTTTAGTAATAATGCAGACGAATTCACATCTGACTCTGAAACATTTATAAATCTTTGGGCATATGCAGTAAAAATTGAAATGAATGATAAGAAACTAGTTTTGTTTCGTAAATACAGCAAAGGTAAAGTCCTTAAAAAAGGTTTTCGTGATGCTGTTCTGTTCAAAGATGGCAAGTTTTCCAAAATTGAACACGATGTATTTCAAATTGATGAGAATGTTGATTGTTTCATTTGGAATGAAGAGATATTTATTTCCCAACACCACTATTTCGAGAAAATTTTCAGTTACGAAGATCAATACGAAGCAAAATTCGGTGAAGCTTTAGAAGCATTTAAACAATTTACTTACATTGACCATGAATCGCTTGAACAGTACGTGCAAACGGATTCTGCTCAGAAGCGAAAGCTCGCTGCTATAATGAAAAATGGCATTTACGAAAAGTATGGTTTTAGTGAAGTTGCATCCACCATTGAAAAATATGAACTTGGTATCGAAGTAAATCAGCAAGAACAAAAAGTTAATATTGCTCCCAAGGATTCTCGTAAGTTTTTGAAAATCTTAAATGATGATTATCTTCGGTCAGAGGTTTCAAAAGTTCGTTACGAAAGTATTGCGAAAAGAAAAGGACGAAGATGAAAAAAACAAGGAGTATTGTCTGAACCCCTTAAACGGAATTCAATAAAAACACCCTATGCAGTAGCCAGCTCCCAATATTTAATAGGGGGCTGGTTATTTAGTTTTCTTTGGATTTTTTCGTTATTATTTTAAAATCCTTACCTTTAAATCTAAAAATACTTTAATACGCAGTAATGGTCCCATACGACAAAACGATCACCCTAAAAAAGTAACCATCCCTAATGAATTGTATTTAGTTACCAGTATGGTTGTACTACGTAGTAAATAGCTCATTGTATTCGTCGCTCTTGTTCAACATAAGCTACCCTATAGTTTATAGTGAAACATTTCACAAACTTTTGTTATAAGATAAATGTAAAGTTCCATAAGTTAATTAGAATAGGGAGTACAAAAAAGAGCTGTTTTTCAACAGCTCATAGGAATGAGACGCTTATTCCTTTTCGTTATCATGATGATGGCTGTAATTAACAACTTTAACCGACACTTCATCAAGGTTCTTTCTCTTACCTTCAATTGAACCAAAGTAGGTTTTAGGATCAATATGTAAAGTCACCGTGTCCAAACTCATGTCTTCATTATCTGAAGTAGAACTAAATGTACGAATCATCAAGTTTAGTTCATACCAACTTTTCGACTCTGAACCCGTATGATCTACAATCAACTCTAATTTGTTCACTCTTTCAAATGTCCAATGCACTCCTTCTCCACATTCTTCACTAACAATTTCTGTGATATAAGGATTAATCATATCAACTAATAGCTCTTCTGGAGAAGCATAAATTTCCTTTGTTGTTTTCCCGCTAAGGTCACTAGCTGAAACAAAAGAAATAGGAGCTAAAACAATTAGGACTAATAATAACGATGATATTATTTTACTCATATAAACACCTCAATTTTTTTCTGCAAATTTTGATATGTTTAATATGCGCTAAAAAGTATTTCTTACTCAACATTCCTGCTCGGTTAGCGCAATAAAGCAAGCGATGCCTTGTTAAAGCATCGCTCCCTTTAGTATAATAATTTTCCATTACTTATATTAATCCAAAAAAATCAGTCATGTATAAAGTGAAGAACAGTATAAGCGAAAATATTATTTGACTAATTGTTAATTTATAAGCATTAGAGTTTTCTGCATACTTTCGTTCCATAACTGCTCTTACCATTTCAGAAATAACAATAAAAATTAATAGTATAAACCACGGTTGTAAAAACCAAATCATTTCCATAGGTCCTCTCATCATGGTTATAACATATCCTAAAAAGATGAAGAATATGGTAGTAATTCTAATTGCCCAATCCATTTTTTTATGCTTTGCATTAACATGGTTATATGAAAAGAATTTCCTCTTCTCAACTTTTAGCCACTTTCTCATGATTGTATTAAAGGAAACAAGCAATAGGATTACAATAGCTAAAATCAATAATAAATTCAGCCAAAAGGTAGGCTCTACACCATACATAAAATTACCCTCCTCTAAACATGGACTTTTACTACAATAAGCATTGAATCTTACAAACCTGCCCCTTTAGTTTAACATTAATTTCCTTTTACGTGATTACATTGTTTATTGTATTCCTTGAAACAAAAACGTCAATAATTCCTGTAAAGACTTATACAGGAGGGATTAAGATGCTCTTATCACAAGCGTGGAAAACCTATGAATCTGATAAACGAATTGAAGGTTTCTCTTCTCAAACGTTAAAAGCTTACCGGCTTCAATCATGCCTTCTTATCCGCTATTTTACTGATGTGGCGATTGAATCATTGTCTACAAATCAATTAAAGGAGTATTTAGCGGAATCAAGCGAACTTTTAAAGCCGTCTAGCTTAGCCTATCGAATTCGGTTCATGCGGTCCTTGTTTCGGTGGTCACATGAAGAGGGACACATTCCCTCAAACCCAGCTTATAAGATCAAGGAACCAAAAGTCGGGAAACGAATACCCAAGTTCCTTACAGAAAGAGAGATTGAACATCTTAGGGAAGCTTGTAAAATGCCAATGGAGAAAGCGCTGTTTGAGTTTATGTTTTCAACTGGCTGCCGTATTGGTGAAATTGTCTCTCTGGACAAGAATTGTATTAACTGGTCTAATCGTTCTGCTATTGTTAGAGGAAAAGGCGATAAAGAACGTGAGGTGTACTTTAACATCAAATGTGACATCTGGTTAAAACGGTACATCAACATCCGTCAAGATAATGATCCCGCGATCTTTGTGACAGATCGTTCACCTCATCGAATGAGCATCGCTCAAATGAGGTATATCATAAAACGTATTTCAAGCCGTGCAGGCATTAATAAAACCATACACCCCCATCAGCTTAGACACAGTTATGCCACTCATTTATTAAACAATGGAGCCCCTATTGATGTCATACAGAGTTTACTCGGCCATGAAAAAACGGAGACGACACGGATCTATGCCCAACTGAGTGGACGACTTAGACAAGACTTATATAGAAAATATTTTTAAACATGACAAAAGAGCAGCACTAGGGAAGTGTTGCTCTTTTAAATTCTCGCTACCCGTTAGTTGAATAAGGAAATACCTCCCTAACTCTGGAAGGTCGCTCCTCATGAAAAAATAATATACGGTCACTCGTTTTCAGCTAAAACATCATTTATAACTTCAGCTAGAAGTTCAACCGCTCTATTTGCCTCTTCAATTGAATTTTCAATACCACCTACATCAATTAACACTGACTGTCCAAATAAATCTTGATTGTATGTGTTTTTATTGAAAGTAGAGTCTTCTATTAAAACTCCCTAGATAAACCTGGGTATTTCTCCTCTAATTGTTTGTGAATTAATTCTGCAAATTTTAAGTTTTCTTCAAAACCATCATGGTTTCTACTTACAACAAACAGTAATTTAGCTACTTCTTGATTATTAATTGTTGTTGTTGTAACTATACTTGAAGTTGAATCTCTATGAATATCAAATACCATTTTCAAACTATCATGTGCCTCTAGCGCTCGTTCAACATTTATTTTTGATAATTCGTATGCTTGCCGAAACTCTAAATTCTGTTTTTGTAGAAGCGCCACGAAGTCAGTGTTATCATGTATAGTTCGTATATTTTTTCCTTCCAATTGATTACTCAAATGTTGCCCTACTAGTGTAATGTTTATCTCCTCATCGAAAGCGAGCCTGCCGTCATCAACGTTTAAATCAGGTAAGAATGATTCAGTATTATGAGTATGGTAAATATAAACCTGTGGGTTATCACTATTTAAAGCAGAAGTTCCTTCATTCAAACTCCCAAGGTTAAATACCAACATACTGAAAATCAATGTGGAAAAAATTAAAGCAAAAGCAGGTAAAGATAATTTGTTTTTGTTTCTTTTAGAAAAACGCTTTACAAGTGTTTCCTCTAATTCTCGAACGAACTGATCACGAGGAGTAATTTTTGAGTGTTCTCGCTTTAGCTGCTCTATAATATTAGACTCTTCTTTTTTATTCATTTTCTATTAACCACCTTCCATTACTCTCTGTTTCATCCTTCTCAAGATGTGTTTTAAGCTGTTTTAAAGCACGGTGATAAGATACCTTTACCTTTGATTCCGACCATCCCATAATATCCGCTGTCTCTTTTATTGAAAAGTCGTTCACCGCACGTAAGAGAATGACCATTCTGTATTCATTTTTTAAACCCTTAACAGTGCTAAAGACATCTCCAACTTGTTCTTTTATCTCTATTACATCTTCAGTAGACTTTTGTTTGGAAGGTATCATTTTTAACAGAACTTCATTAAAAATAAGTTTTCTTTTAGCTTTACGCGAATAATCAATAGCTACATTTCTTGCAATTGAAAATAACCATGTTTTCACATTAGACTTTCGTTTAAAATTTGAAAATGATTTAAAAGAATGTATTTGGCAATTAACTTTTGTATGAAATGGCAATTAAGGGAATACGAAAATCCGTATCTTTATCCATACGCGATGAGCTTGACACGGAGCCTCTATGGCCATGAAATTTGGCAACACGGCAAGCTTGTAGCTTGCCAGGCATAGTAGCCTATCATGACCACCTCTCCGTGTAAAGCTGCGCTTATTCATAAATTGGTGCATACGCTTAATTGCCAAAAGACACATTTATTAAATGCCATAAACAAAAAGAACGAATAAAAACTTCTTGTGTTAAATCTTCTGCCTCATCTTGAGTCTTTGTAAAAGAAACGATAAACCGATATACATCTTTGTAATGTAATTGATAAATATTGCGAATCTCTTCTTCTGTATTTGTTTCGTCTCTCAAAACTTCGCCTCCTTTTTATGTATCTAATCATTAGTCGTTTTTAGATAAAAAAGGTTACAGAATTGGATTAATTTTAATAATTTCTGTTAAATATCTAACTTCCCCTTTTAGAACAGAAAAAATCGATACTATCAAGCATCGATTTAAAAGTCAGAAATTGAGTCTTATTATGTTAACCTACCTCTTTAACTTCAACAAGAAAGAGCGATTACCCTTTATTTAGCAATCGCTACCCTTTAGTTTAAGTGAAATTTTAATATTGTTGCTTCAAATCGTTATATATCTCAATTGCTTGTTCATATAAATCATTGTTTGGCTCGATTTTATAATTTTCTTCAACATTATCATGTAGATGAAAAATCCCCTTATCATCTAAAACTAACATGCCTGAAATTTGGTCATTAAAGACAAATGTTATTGTTATTGCCTTATCATAATTGATTTGTTGGTTAGTTTGTCCAATATATTCAATTTGATTATATGCATCTACAAATGACTGAACAGTTTCCTGCTCCACTTTATTATATCCACTGTACAAACTCTGTCCTAAGCCTATATCAAAATAATCCGCTTTAATTTTCTCTATAGTATTATGACTACAACCGTTTACAATTAAAAAAGCAATTACTAAGATAGAAACAAAAAATGATTTTCTCACAATCCCAATCCCCTAAGATTTATATTGTTCTTTCGTTCAAGCACCCGTTAGCCATCCATGAAGCCTTGCTTCACCACAGAAATGAAATTTGATTAAGTTCTTTCATGTTAGTTAAATATTATTTTCACTTGAACCTTTTTTATAGCGCTATTTATTTCGTTCCAATTCTTCCACACGTCTCTTCAATAGTTCAATTTCTTCTTTGTCTAAAGTTGGGAAGAGGACAGTTTTGTGAGTTCCTTAAAAGCAAGTTAGAGATTTCTGAGTTTGATGATGATAAAGGATATACTCATTTAACTCTAATGAATATGGGTGTCCCCGCAATCTATACAACAAACCAAGATAATGTTATGGAAAAAGGATATGAAAAGTATGGGAAAAGGTATAGAAAAATTATTCAATTAGAGGACTTTGCTGAAACTAAATTATCAGAACAACTTTACATTAAGTTTCATGGCGACCTTGGTTCCCCTGAAACAATCGTATTTACAACAGAAGATTATGAAAAAAGGATGAACGAAACTCAAAATGCCCTAAATATTCGCTTACGTTCTGATCTTCTAGCAAAAAACTTATTATTTGTAGGCTATAGTTTCCGCGATATAAATATCCAGCAGATGTTCGCTGAACTTAACGAAGCATTTTTTGGTAAACTACCTGTATCTTATATGATCGCTTATAAGTATAGTGAAGAGCTTCAAATATTATGTGACGAATACGGAATTATTTTAATTGACCCCCTTAAAGAATGTCCAGCTATAGAAAACCATGAAACTGCATTCAAGCACTTTCTAAAACGTGTACTAGAAGAGGCTAGGATAAAAAAGCTGGATAATGAAATGAAAGAATTTTTCACACCAACTTCTTCGAGACCTGTAAAAGTAGTTAACAAACAAAAAATTGAACTGTTGGAGGAAATAGTAAATAGAAACTCTTTTTCAGTTGGGATTAAAGCTTTTAGGCAGATTTGTGATGCCTCTAATATTCCCTCTGACTTTGAGAAAAGAATTGTAAACGCATTTATTCAACTCGCAAAGTCTGTAAACAACGACAAAGATACTGAGTCTTTAAACGCAGCTATTTTTAATTTGAAAATAAGTGAACCATTAAATAAACTCGAAATTTTATCTACTCTTATGGCAACTGCAAATGTTAGAAGTCCTAAGTGCAAGTACGGAAGTGATAACTTCTTTATAAGGATTCAGGTTATAAGCCAAGGTTGTTATATTGTTGCTGCTGCAAAAGCTATTGAAAAGGTATATAGCTGGGGATGGAAACCTACTCCATCACTTTCATCTAATATAAACGATTGGATTGAGTATGGAGCCAATTTTGAAACCCTGCCTGAACAATTACAACAGTACGTTTTGCCTTGGGTTAATAAGATGAGAAATGACTGTAAAACAGTAGCCGAACACCCGATCAAAAGGCAACAAAGACTCCTAGAGTATTCTTCCTTTGTTTCCTCAAAAAGTCTAAATGAGAATGAAGTAAAATTACTTTGTGAATTTATCAGTGAGTAGTAGGCTTTTAATATAAGGAAAGTTCACTGGGTATCTAGTGAGCGTTAAGTGAAAAGTAATCTCTTAATTTCACAGTACCCTTTCTCAAGTTCTTTCTATATAGTAAAATATTAACATATAAAAATACAGATAGTAGTGCTTTTAGTACAATCGCACATATTAATTATCTAAAATGGGGGCTAATAATGGGAACTTCTAAAAGAAAATTATCTAATGAAATTAAGAAACTTCTAAAAGAAAAACCACTCTCTAATATTAATGATACTGCTCCAGAACTCACAAAAAAGATATTAACCAAAAAGGTTTTAAACGAAAGTTTTGATCAGGAAGATACAATAGATAATTCTATAAGAATTATTACTAGTCAATTCATTTCATTGAAATCTAATGGCTTTAAAGGTAAAACTAAGCAAGAATTAGTTACGGACCCTGTGTCTCAACAAGAATTCTTAGAAATGATACTAGACCTAATAGAGAGCTCATCAATTATTTCATCTAAAATACTTGAAAAAGCATTAAAAATTGTTATGGGAAAATTCTTAGAGGTTGATGATTTTGATGCATATTCATTTGCTCAAGTATTATTTTATGAGGTTGTCTATCAAGTTTTACTTGGAGAGCTAAATGACAATATTAAAGATATCTATGAGGAACTAGACTATAATTTAATTCAAAATATGGTTAAGAATGTTACAAATCAAATAATGAATACATCAGTTTATTCTAAAGTAAATTCATTCATTGATCGCAAAATTTCTTTGAATGAAATTTTAGACGAAATAGCTACTCAAACTTCTCAAGCTAGCTTTGGTGAATTTTAAATGCAATTTACAATTGATTCTTTGTCTAATTTACATACAATTCTTTTGAAGGATGTTAATTATGACTATAAAGGAAAAAGCACTATAATTTTAGATTTGGTAACTACAATGGGAGCTATTTATTGTGCGGATGTTAAGACTTCTAAGGTAAATGATAAACCTAGGTACATTGAATTGACTATTCCTGTTTTCAACCCCGACATTTGGACAAAAAATGTTATACAGATTGAAGAATTAGTGAAATGGGTATCAGAAGATACAATGAAAATAACATTTATAGGTTCAAGTGATACCATTGATGGCTATGTTAATGGCTTAATCCCTGGTACTAACAATGTTGTTACACTTTTTTCAGGTGGGTTAGACTCCTTTGCTGGAGCTTATTACAATTACAAAAATAATATAAAAAGTGATTATCTTGGTTTTATTAACAAAGGTGAGGAAAAAACCAAACAATTAGATGTTAAAGAGTTCTATCAACAAATTTTTGATGATGCAACTGAAATTATTCTAATAGACAAACCTATTAAGAAGAAGCAGACTTTTATTCAGTCAACAAGATCACTATTATATCTTGCGTTAGCAATTGCAAAAGCCCATTTTAACTCTTCCAAAGAAGTTTATTTATATGAGAATGGTATCCTTTCTCTTAACCCAGAGATACAAAACAGATATACAACTAAGACAACTCATCCCAAAACCATGTTTATATATAAATCATTATTGGAAAAGCTAAGTATAGATATTAAAATTAATCATCCATTCTTATTCATGACAAAAGGTCAAATTACTAATGACATGAATGCAGAATTTAAAAAAGCAATTGAACATACCTTTACGTGTGGACAAGGGCGGTCACATCCTGAAAGATCTCATTCTGGACAATGTGGCATATGTATACCATGTGTTTTAAGAAAAATTTCTTTAGCTGCCTATGACAACGAAATTTTTGATGTGAATTATGAATACCCTTATGATGTTAAGATTTCAGATATAAAAGAAGGTAACTATAGAAAAGATTATGCCAGTAATATAAACTATTTTAAGACCTACTATGATTTAATAAAAAGTAATCAGATTTACTATCAATTGCAAATTAGAGAAAAGTATTATGAGGAAGATCCTAAGTTTAGAATAAGCAACCAGAAAATGTTTAGTAAATTTGCTGAGGAATATGAAAGGTTTATGAAAAAGTATGCACCTTATTGATACTCATGTTCACATAGACCATTATCCTGAACCTCAAAAAATTGCACAGGAGTATGAAAGGTTGAAAATCTATACATTATTTGTAACAAACCTACCTGAATTGTTTAATAAACACTACACTGCTTTCCAAGGTTATAAATATGTGAGATTATGTTTAGGATTTCATCCTCAAGTCGCGAGCGAATTTACCTTTAATGAAACCCTGTTCAATAAATTAGTTCAAAACACCAGATATATTGGAGAAGTTGGACTAGATTTTTATAATGAGCATGTTGAAATCAAAAATAGACAGATAAGGACTTTTGAATATGTCACCTCTCCCACTTTTAATAAGGGTAGAATTTATACGATCCACTCTAAAAATTCAGAAGATATTACTTTAGAAATCCTTACCCAAAACAAAGTAAAGCATGCTATATTCCATTGGTATAGTGGTAAACTGACAACTTTAGAAAAAATTGTAGATAACGGATATTATTTTTCGTTAAATCCTAAGATGTTACAGAGTAAAAATGGTCAAAAAATTATTGAACGATTACCTTTGGATCGTATCCTTTTTGAAACAGATGGTCCTTTTGCAAAATACAACAAAAAAATAATTTACCCTTCTACAATATCGGAGTTGTATTGTGATTTTGAAAAAGTCATACCCTCATTTAAAGATCAGATTTATAAGAATTTCAGACGATTATTAATTGAGAAGGATTTATATAAGTAAGGGAGGCTGTTGACACGGAGCCTCTATGGCCATGAAATTTGGCAACACGGCAAGCTTGTAGCTTGCCAGGCATAGTAGCCTATCATGACCACCTCTCCGTGTAAAGCTGCGCTTATTCATAAATTGGTGCATACGCTTAATTGCCAAAAGACACATTTATTAAATGCCATAAACACCCCTTCTTTCCGTAACCTCAACAATGAGAAAACGATCTTTTAGTTCATAGAATGTAGTCTTTTGAGTGTTCCTTATTTCTTGTATGTTTCTCTTTGATAACAATATCCTCTTCTGATTGTTTTCAAATGTAACAGAGTAAATATTGTTGTTAACAACGGTGATAAAATCCCTTATATCAACGGTTTCAATGGCTACCTTTAAAAAGTACTCAGTAAAAAATAGTTCAAAAGGTTATAAGTGGATGTATCAAGTCGATCTCGGCACTGATCCGGCTACAGGAAAAAGGCTACAGAAATTACAGCGAGGATTTGATACAAAAAAAGAAGCGGAGGCTGCTTGTGCAAAATTAATAAATCAATATAGTCAAGGTTCATATGCCCCTCCAAAAAAACTACTCATGCACGAGCTCGTCGACAAATGGATCCTAAGCAAAAAGAAAATACGTGATACAACACTAACCAAATATAAACGACTTTTAAAGAATCACATCATACCTGCATTAGGCTATATTCAAGTTTCAAAACTTCCCGATGAACACTTAAACATTTTCTATGAGCAACTAAAAACAGATAAAAACCTCTCAAGTACAAGTATTAATGATGTTCATAAACTATGTAAACAAATACTAACATACGCAGTCAAAAAGAAATTCATCACTGATAATGTTGCAAGCATCGTTGAAGCCCCACGATTAAACAAAAAGCAAATTCAAATTTGGACTTACGATGATTGTAGAAAATTTTTAGATCACGTCAAAGAGCATCGGGAATATGTTGCGTTTCTCCTTGCTTTAACAACTGGTATGAGACAAAGTGAAATATTAGCGCTAACTTGGAAACATGTTTATTTTGACAGAAATACAATATCCGTTGACCAAACATTAGAGCGTGGTACCAGTGCTCTTGATCCGAAAGTTAAATCTAAGAATAGTCAACGCAGCATCCGCGTAGACTACGAAACAATGCTAGAACTCAAAAAACAAAAAAAACGAATAACAAAAGAAAAACTCTATTTAGGTGAAGAGTACCGAGACTTTGATTTAGTAATCCCAACTACAAAAGGAACACCCATTAACCAGCGAAACCTTCTTCGAACATTTTACCGCTATATGAAAAAAGCAGGAGTAAGACAAATTGATTTTCATGATATGCGCCATACACACGCATCTATGTTGCTGCAAAATGGAGCAAACCCAAAAGCAGTTTCTGAAAGACTCGGACACGATGTTCGAACATTAATGGAAACATACGCTCACATCATGCCAAACATCCAAGAAGAAATAGCAGCAGACTTCGGTTCAGCTTTTTATCAGAAAAAAACACCCGAAAAACGAAACGCAAAATAAAGTGATCAAAATGTGATCAAAACCCTCTTCTCTCTATTCCATGCACAAAAAAACACGCCCTTTAAAATCTCAAAAGGCGCGTCATTACTAGCTTTTTAGGAAATGACCCGTACTGGGTTCGAACCAGTGACCTCCACCCTGTCAAGGTGGCGCTCTCCCAGCTGAGCTAACGGATCATGGTGTAAATTAGAATCAACAATTAATAATATAATTGTTTGATAGTGTTTTGTCAATATGTAGTTGGCGCGCCTAGTAGGACTCGAACCTACAACGCAAGAACCGGAATCTTGAATGATATCCCTTTCACCATAGGCGCAACACTAATTAGCGACATGTTCTAATATAACATAAAAGAGAGAAGTTGTAAAGGTTCTTCTCTCTTTTTACTTTTTAATCATTCAATTACTTAGCTTTTGTAGTTGAAGGTCCTTCTTCAAGCATTTTATTAAAACGTTCGCTAATGTCTTCTTCTGTATAACCAGCTTGTCCTAAGCGGCTAGCAAGGTTCTTTGCCCATAATTCTAGACGCTGAGCCATTTTCGCATACTTTTTTGACTCAGAACCTCTCTTTTCTTTCGCACGGCCTTCTGCATTAGACATTACATTTTCAACAATAAATAGACTTTTCCAAACGCCTTCTTCGTCTAGAGATTCATGAACTTCGCCTAATTCAGCTAATACTTTACGGTAGTACTCACTAAATTCTTTAAACGAAATTTCTTCTTCCATATTTAAATAAACCTGAATTTGATCATATAAAGCTTGCATGTAGTGCACACTCCTTCTTTAACTTATACTGTAGTATATCATAATTTTATCGGGATGTACCAAAAGCATAAAAAGTGACCTAAGTGTTTTCTACTTAAGTCACTTCGTTTACTCGTTATATTGTTTATTTACAATATTCATCAAATGCTTTCTCTAGTTTCTGAACGACTTGAATCGGCTCATGACCTTCAATTTCAAAACGTTCAACCATTGTCATGATCTTTCCGTCTTTTAGGAGTGCAAATGACGGAGAAGATGGTGCATAGCCTGTGAAGTATTCTCGAGCTTTAGCTGTTGCTTCCTTATCTTGCCCTGCAAACACTGTTACAAAACGATCTGGTCTTGTCTCATAATTTTTCATGTAAGCCGCTGCTGGACGTGCGATTCCACCTGCACAGCCACATACTGAGTTGATCATAACAAGTGTTGTTCCTTCTTTTGATAAGGCTGTATCTACTTCCTCAGTTGTTTGTAGCTGCTCATATCCTGCTTCTACCATTTCTTGACGCGCTGTGTTCACAACATCATTCATAAAGAAATTAAATTGCATTGTTCTCCACCTCTCATAAAATCTGTACACTTATTAGTATTGTAACCTGTTGAATAAATAAAACCAATTCTTTTGCTTAGAAAAAATGAATGATCATTATAAAAACTCAAAATTTGCTTCTAACAGGAAAAAGGAGATAGAAATACCATTTATTTCCATCTCCTTAATACATTTTTAATCATTTTCGATTTACTCGTTATTGAAGTGCTGTTTCCAATGCTTTAATGTTTTTTCTCATTAAACTAAAGTAATCTTCGCCATTTTCAACATCTTCCTGTACAAGTGCTTCAAGATTATGAAGATAAAGAGCTTCTGCCCCTACTTCCCCTTTTACAACCTCAGCTATTTTTGTTGGAATATTTTGTTCAAACATCACATATTCTAGGCCGTATTGATCAGCTAATTCAATAATATCCTGAATTTGACGCTGTGAAGGTTCATTTGTTGGTGAAATACCCGAGATCCCAATTTGCACAATGTCATAACGGTCTTCCCAATACCCATAACCTGCGTGAGATACTAAGAAAGTATCTTTCTCTGCCGCATCTACCATCGCTTGAAATTCTTGATCAATCACTTCTAATTCTGTTTTAACCTCTTCAAAATTAGCTGAGAAGAAATCTTCTTGTTCAGGCATTAATTCAATTAATACGTTCTTAATATTCTCTGCAAGAGTAATAGAAAGAATTGGATCTAGCCATACATGTGGATCTTCATCATGGTCATGTGCATGCTCATCATGATTATGATCGTGATCATGCTCTTCTTCATGTGCATGCTCATCATGATTATGATCGTGATCATGCTCTTCTTCATGTGCATGCTCATCATGATTATGATCGTGATCATAATCAAGTAAATCGATTCCTTCTGATGCTGTGACGATGGCTATGCTCTCACCATCCACCGTTTCAACTAAAGCATCTACAAACCCTTCAAGTCCTGCACCATTATAAATAAACGCATCAGCTTCAGCAACACTAATCATTTCTCTGGCTGTAGGTTCAAATGTATGTGCGTCTGCACCAACCGGAACAAGATTTGTTACATTAACGAATTCTCCACCAATTTTATTAGCGAAGTCTTCTAACGGAAATATTGTTGTATAAATTTCCAATACCTCCATTGACTCTTGATCAACATCCTCGGTTGTTGACTGTTGTTCTTCTTGCTCATTTCCACCACAAGCGGCAAGAAACACTGTAAGAACAAGTAAAAAAGCGAATATACTAGATAATTTTCTCATGACTAACTCCTTTCGTAACGATTCCGTTTTATCACAGTTATGAATTATATCGTAATCTTTCCGATTTGTAAATAACAATTTCTGATTAAAAGTTGGTACTTTTTATGTTATGACTTCAATAAAAAAGATTCTCTTAAGAAGTCGTAATGGACCTTCTTAGAGAATCTCAGTAGGTTGGGAGGTTACCGAACTGTTCCTTTTGATTATTTAAAAAGTTTAGACTTAAAGCGCATTAGTCAAATTTAACCGCTTTTTATAAATTCCATTCAGCTTTTCATAATGATCAAATATTTGGGGTAACAATGCTCCTATTTGTTCTTCATCTCTTTTCTCAACTGCAGTCGTAAAAGCACTCTGTAGTTTTGCATGTCGATCTAGCCATGTTTTTTCAACGACTTGACCATTCTGTAATTCTCCTTTTTGCTTTGCTTCCTTTAAACGTTTTTGTAATAAATCTCGTTCTGAACGAATTTCTTTCCATTTCTCTACATCAGCAGAATCATATTTATTTGCTAACAATTCGTAATAAAAATCAAGGTGAATCCTCAGATCTTTGCTAATTCGTTTATCATGGTCACAACTTGTTGCCTCTTTTTGTATCTCGTCTGCTCCTTCCGCTTGAGCTGGTGCCAACGATGTAAATGCTATTGAGGCAATGAATAGGATTTGCGCAATAATAAACAACTGGTGAAAACGTTTCATGAATTGGTCACCCTTTCCTCATAGTTAGTAATAGAGTAACCAACTCGAATAAGTTTATGTAACCAATAACAAAAGGGTTATCCTAGGCAGTATTGACCAATGGAATAACCCTAAAGTTGATCTTAATAAATTGAAGTTGTGTCTGCTGTCATAGTCTCAAGAATCTCTTTTACTCTAGCAAGGAACCGTCCACATACAAGTCCATCAAGAACTCTATGGTCAAGAGACAAACAGAGATTTACCATGCTTCTAATCGCAATCATATCCCCTGCCTCACTTTCAATAACAACCGGTCTTTTTACAATCGATTCAATCGAAAGAATGGCCGCTTGAGGGTGATTAATAATCGGAGCAGATAAAACAGATCCGAAAGAACCTGTGTTGTTTATCGTAAAGGTCCCACCTTGCATATCCGAACCACTTAATTTTCCTGTACGTACTTTATGAGCTAGATCGTTTACTTCTCGCCCGATTCCTTTGATTGATTTTTCATCAGCATGTTTAATGACAGGAACATACAAAGCATCGTCCGTTGCAACAGCTAACGAAATGTTTATATCTTTTTTCTGAATAATTTTATCCTCTGCCCACATTGAATTAAGTTGCGGAAATTCCTTTAGCGCTTCAACGGTAGCTTTAATAAAAAAGGGCAAAAATGTTAAATTAAACCCTTCATTCTCTTTAAACTGTTGTTTAATTTGATTACGGTATTGAACTAAGTTTGTTACATCTACTTCTACCATTGTCCAGGCATGCGGAGCTTCATGCTTACTTTTCACCATATTTGAGGCAATGGCTTTACGTACACCACTTATTGGAATTTCAATATCTCCTGCACTAGTTATTGGAGCTACGTCTTTTTTAGGCTCACTCTGAACGATTGGCTTTGTTACTTCTTCAGGTTGATGATCTATTCTAATAGGCTTACTTGAAGGTGTTTCACCACTATCTATTAAGAGTTGTAAGTCTTTGCGTGTAATTCTGCCACCTTTACCAGTACCAGTAACCTGCTCTAAATCAATTCCATGTTCTTGTGACATCCGTAGTACAGCAGGTGAGTAGCGGCGCTTTTCAGAATGATCATTTTCTGTTTTGTTTTCAACCTGTTCCTCGTTTCCTTTTTTCGTGGAAACACGTTCTTTTGATTGGTCATTTAGTTCTCCTTCGACCTCAATCGTACAAATCACGACCCCTACCTCAACGGTTTCATCTTCTTGAACTAGAAGTTCTTTAATTGTGCCTGAAAAAGAGGACGGCACCTCGGCATTAACCTTATCAGTCATCACTTCTGCAATTGGCTCATACTTCTTCACAACCTGACCTGGTTCCACAAGCCACTTTGTAATCGTCCCTTCTGTCACACTCTCCCCTAATTGGGGCATAGTCATTTCAGTAGCCACAGCATACCCTCCCTTCCATTTAAAATTCTGCTAGTTCACGCATTTCTTTTTCAACTTTGTCCGGATTTATCATGAAATATTTTTCCATTGTTGGCGCATAAGGCATTGCTGGGACATCAGGGCCTGCCAAACGTTTAATTGGCGCATCAAGATCAAATAAACAATGCTCAGCAATGATTGCCGCAACCTCGCCCATAATACTTCCTTCTTTATTATCTTCGGTAACGAGCAGCACCTTACCTGTCTTTCTAGCCGCTTCAATTATCGCATCTTTATCTAAAGGATAAATCGTACGTAAATCTAGAATATGTGTATAAATACCTTCTTTTTCAAGACGTTCAGCTGCCTGTAACGCAAAATGAACCGAAAGGCCATAAGTAATAACCGTAATATCATCGCCTTCTCGCTTCACATCCGCTTTGCCGATCGGAAGTGTGTAATCATCCTCTGGCACTTCACCCTTAATCAATCGATAAGCGCGCTTATGTTCAAAAAATAGAACAGGATCATCATCACGAATCGCTGCCTTAAGTAACCCTTTAACATCATAAGGGGTTGATGGCATTACGATCTTTAACCCTGGAACACTAGCAAAAATAGCTTCAACTGATTGCGAATGATATAACGCACCATGAACCCCTCCACCATAAGGTGCTCTAATCGTTATAGGACAGTTCCAGTCATTATTAGATCGATAGCGAATTTTTGCTGCCTCTGAAATAATTTGATTGACTGCCGGCATAATAAAATCTGCAAACTGCATCTCAGCAACAGGGCGCATCCCATACATTGCCGCCCCTATTCCAACGCCGGCGATCGCCGACTCAGCTAAAGGTGTATCCATCACACGGTCTTCACCAAATTGCTCATACAATCCATTCGTAGCTCGAAAAACACCACCTCGTGCTCCCACATCTTCTCCAAGTACGAACACTTTTGAGTCTCTTTCCATTTCTTCTCTTAACGCTTGTGTAACTGCTTCTATATAAGAAATGATCGCCATTATTGATTTTCCCCCTTCCTATTCTTCTGTATAAACATGCTTCAGTGCATATTCAGGATCAGCATAAGGTGCTTGTTCTGCATATTCGGTTGCCGCATCAACAATTTGTGCTAATTCTACCTCAATATCAGTTTGAACTTGATCTGTTAATAGGCCTACTTCTCTTAAATAATCAGCGAAAGTATAAATAGCATCTAGTTTTTTAGCCTCTTCAACTTCTTCTCGAGGGCGATAAGCACGGTCATCATCATCACTTGAATGTGGAGTTAAGCGATAGGATACCGTTTCAATTAAAGACGGCCCCTCCCCTTTTCTTGCACGATCTGCTGCCTCTTTGACAGCTTTGTAGACAGCAAGAGGATCATTTCCATCAACTGTTACACCTGGCATCCCATATCCAATGGCACGGTCAGATACTTTTTCGCAGGCAAGTTGTTTTTCAATCGGAACAGAGATTGCATATTTGTTGTTCTCACACATAAAGATAACAGGCAACTTGTGCACCCCAGCAAAATTAGCTCCTTCATGAAAATCGCCTTGATTGGATGAACCTTCCCCAAATGTTGTAAAGGTAACAAAATCCTTCCCTTCCATCTTTCCACCTAAAGCAATTCCTACTGCATGAGGAACTTGCGTCGTTACAGGAGAAGACCCTGTTACAATTCGGTTTTTTTTCTGCCCAAAGTGCCCAGGCATTTGTCTTCCTCCAGAGTTTGGATCTTCTGCTTTAGCAAAACCAGATAACATAATGTCTTGCGCAGTCATACCAAACGTTAATACGACTCCTAAGTCACGATAATACGGCAGAATGTAATCCTTATTTCGATCAAGAGCAAACGCTGCACCTACTTGAGCTGCCTCCTGTCCTTGACACGAAATGACAAACGGGATTTTCCCGGCTCTGTTTAATAACCACATTCGTTCATCAATTTTCCGAGCCATCAGCATGGTTTTATACATCTCAAGGGCAGTATCATCAGAGATACCAAGTGAATGATGTCGATTTTCAGTCATTTTCTTTCCTCCTCTATTTAGTCCACTATGAATGAATCGCGAATCCATCAACTGCAAGCGCCGCTTCCCCAATCACTTCTGATAAAGTTGGGTGCGGGTGAATTGTTTCTGCAATTTCAAATGAAGCGGCATCTAATACTTTTGCTAGTGCGGCTTCAGAGATTAAATCTGTAACATGAGGACCAATCATATGCACACCGAGAAGATCATCATTCTTTGCATTAACAATTACCTTTACAAACCCTTCCGTCTCACCATAGACGAGCGCTTTTCCTATTGCCTTAAAAGGGAAAGTACCAATCTTTAATTGATACCCTTGCTCCTTTGCTTCTTTCTCCGTCAATCCGACACTCGCCATTTCTGGACTGCTATAAATACATTTCGGTACAGTCTCATAGTTAATTACTTCAGGCTTTTTCCCTGCTAGATGATCAACCGCTACAATCCCTTCATGCGAAGCTACATGAGCAAGTTGCAATCCACCAATTACATCACCAATTGCATACATATGTGTTTCTTTTGTTTGGCCAAATTCATTAACTTTAATTGCGCCATTTTCTACTTCAATATCGGTATTTTCTAAACCGATATTCTTCACATTCGGTTCTCTTCCGACCGAGAGTAATAGTTTTTCTGACTCAAACACCTGTAATTGACCATTTACTTCTGCAGAAATCTTAATACCTTTGTTCTTTTTTAGCGTATCAGCCAGTATTTTTGCATTTGTCACAAAGGTAATGCCTTTCTTCTTAAGTTGCTTAACAGCTTCTTTTGCAATTTCAAAATCTTCTGTCGGTAGAATCTGGTCACCGTATTCAATAACAGTTACTTCAACTCCAAAGTCAGCTAACATAGATGCCCATTCAATTCCTATCACTCCACCGCCAACAATTAATATCGAAGAAGGCAAAGCTTCTAATTCTAACGCATGATCTGAAGTTAAGACATACTGGCCATCAGCTTCTAAACCTGGCAACGCCCTTGGAGAAGAGCCAGTTGCTATAAGGACATATTGAGGGATCAGCATCGTATTTTCTTGTCCATCCGTTCTTTCAATGGAAATCGTTCCAGGTGTCGGTGAAAAAATCGAAGGCCCAAGAATTCTGCCAGTTCCTTCAAAGACATCGATCTTTCCTTTTTTCATTAGATGTTGAACCCCTCGATGTAACTGTTCAACGATTGATCGCTTTCTCTCTTGGACTTTACTAAAGTTCAGTTGAACATTACTCGTAATAACTCCAAAATCCTCAGAGCGTTTCGCTGCCGAAAAAACTTCCGCACTACGGAGCAACGCTTTACTTGGAATACAGCCTTTATGTAAGCATGTTCCTCCAAGCTTTTCCTTCTCAACAACAGCTACTCTCATACCATGTTGCGCTGCCCTAATAGCTGCTACATACCCTCCTGTACCTGCTCCTAGAATAACAAGATCATATTCTTCAGCCATTTCACCTTCTCCTCCTAACTGCGACTCATCCTTTTCTTATCTACGAGATAAAATATGTTGTCCGTTCTGTAGAAACTGCCTGCGTGATCTTCTCATTCTCTCGATTCGCTCTTCTGCCATACGATCAGCAGCCTTAAAAGTCGGAATTTGATCACGTTTAGATATTTCAATAACCTTCTCAATATTTTGATATATACCTTCTACCTTCTTTAAGGCTCGTTCACTATTGTATCCATTTAACTCATCTGCAACGTTAATCACTCCACCAGCATTGATAACATAATCGGGAGCATAGACAATTCCCATCTCATGAATCAGGCTACCATGGCGCTCTTCTTTCAATTGATTGTTAGCAGCTCCAGCAATCACCTTCGCTTTAAGTTGTGGGATCGTTTGATCATTAATGATAGCCCCAAGTGCACACGGGGCAAAAATATCACATTCCACACCATATATATCATTTACATCAACCGCTTTTGCGTTAAAATCATTCACTGCACGTTGAACAGATTCTTTATGAATATCCGTTACAATTAAATTCGCTCCATCTTTATGCAAATGTTTGCATAAATTATAAGCAACATTACCAACACCTTGAACAGCGATGGTTTTACCTGCTAAGTCATCAGTCCCAAATGCTTCTTTTGCTGCAGCCTTCATTCCAACATAGACACCATAAGCAGTTACAGGTGATGGATTCCCTGATGAGCCGAATGCAGGAGAGATACCTGTTACATAATCTGTTTCTTCATAGATAGT
The DNA here is from genome assembly GCF_002109385.1 of Halalkalibacter krulwichiae. NCBI lineage: Bacteria > Bacillati > Bacillota > Bacilli > Caryophanales > Bacillaceae > Halalkalibacter > Halalkalibacter krulwichiae. The sequence continues at coordinate 3,066,326 of NZ_CP020814.1, forward strand.
ATCCATGTCTTGAACCGTTGTTCCCACATCTTCCGCTGTAATATAACGTCCATTCAACCCTTGTATATAGCGTCCGAAGGCTCTAAACATCTCTTCATTCTTATCTTTACGCGGGTCACCGATAATGACTGTTTTTCCTCCACCTAAATTCAAGCCAGCAGCTGCATTTTTATATGTCATTCCTTTTGCTAGACGAAGAGCATCTTCAAATGCATCTGCTTCTGAATCATACATCCACATTCTAGTTCCCCCAAGCGCTGGGCCTAGAGTTGTATCATGAATAGCAATAATAGCTTTTAGTCCTGACAATTTATCTTGGCATACGACCACTTGCTCGTAGTCATAGTTCTCCATATATGAAAATAATTCCATGATGTTGCCTCCTTCATTCTGTTCTTCATCTATTAGATTAAGATTACTTACCTTTCATTTCTGCAAGTATCGTGCCAGAAGCGTCATCCCTTCCTAGTCTTCACAAAACGCTCACAAACGAATATAGACTGCGCAATATTTTTCATACATTGCAATTTCTTGCATGCAAAATTAAGCAATCCCGTATTTTTCCATTTTATAATATAACGACCGAATCGAAATCCCTAATTCTTTTGCTGCCCTAGTTCGATTACCTTCATAACGGATGAGTGTCTGTGCAATAACACCTTTTTCAAACTGTTGTACCATCGTCTGCAAATCTCCCTCTGAAATCTCAGTGTTACCTTTAGACTGACTGTTATCTTTTACCCTATTATCAGTAAGCGTTGGTAAGTGAAAGCTCTCAATTAACTGATTTGATGGTTCCATATAGATCATAGTCCGTGCGAGAACATTTTCTAGTTCTCGAACATTCCCCGGCCAATGGTATTGGTTCAATGTCATAATTGCTTCTTCAGAGATCGATTGAATGTAACGACCATAATCTTTATTTAATTTTGCTAAAAGATGTCGAGCAAGTCGCTTTAAATCACTTTTTCTTTCTCGTAATGGGGGTATGTAAATCGGAAACTTATTTAAGCGATAGTATAGATCTTCACGAAAGCGTTTTTCAGCAATAGCTTTTTCGAGGTTCACATTTGTTGCTGTTATGATCCTTACATTGATCGTAATCGGTTTTGTTCCACCTACTCTAACAATTTCTTGTTCTTGTAAGACTCTTAAAAGTTTTGCCTGCATCGCACTTGATAATTCCCCTAATTCATCAAGAAAAATACTTCCATTATCAGCTTCTTCAAATAACCCTCGTTTCCCTCCTCGTTTCGCCCCAGAAAATGCACCTTCTTCATAACCAAATAATTCACTTTCCAACAAGCTCTCATTAAGAGCCGCACAATTTACCCTTACAAATGGATATCCTTTTCTTTGACTCTCATTATGTATAGCATGAGCAAACAATTCTTTTCCTGTTCCGGATTCTCCCCTCAATAAGATCGTCGCTGGTGTTAAGGCAGCCATCTTTGCTTGTTCCTTTGCGATTTTCATTTCTTTCGAATCGCCAACAATCTCATTAAACGAATACTTAGCTTCCAATGTTTGAATTCTTTTTTTGGCTTTCTCAAGTTGCGAATGTAAAGAGGTCAACTCGGACACATCATGTATGACTCCTACACTACCTCGCTTTTCACCATCAACAATGATAGGAGCTACATTAACGATTACATCTTTCATGTTCGGGCCTACTTTTAATGGGACTCCCCTAACAGCTTTACCTGTTTCAAGCACCTGTAAATGCATACTTTCGCCTTCAGATATATCGGCTGTAGCAGGGTGTCCAATGACTTTATCCGGAGGTAATCCCGTAAGCTTCGTATAAGCTGGGTTTATCAATAATCCATTGCCCTCTTCATCCACAACCGATATTGCATCACTCGAGGAATGAATGATTGCTTCTAACATTACTTGGATGCTCTTTAAATTAGTAACTTGATCTGACATTTCAACAATTTCTGTTATATCTTTGAACACAGCAAGCGCTCCGATTACTCTGCCTTCCTCAAACATTGGTACTCTAGTCGTAATTACCGTTGTTCCATTAGCAAATTGCTGCCTACGATGATGTTCCACTTGCTTAGTTTTAAGAAGACGCGGTAAGCCACTTGACGGTAATAATTGCTTTATTGGTCTACCAATCGCCTGAGTTGCCTCTATTCCAGATATTCGTTCAGCAGCTTCATTAAAAATAAGAACTTGTTCATTTATATCGATTGCAACCATACCATCATATGTAGAATTTAATATCGTTTCTTGAATAGACGTCTGTTCATTTAATTTTTGTATTAATTGATCTTTCTCTATCATAAGCGAGTGGAAAAGACGGGATAGTTTAGAAGAAACAATCATTGTTTTCGAGCTTACGTGTTGACGCAGTTCGGCTAAAACATCTGAATTCCCTGTCGCTTCAAAAACGAAATCAATTTCTTTATTTAAAAAACCCTTCCACTCTCTCCCTGTTTTCACACTATGATGCTTTGCTATCTTCAATCCTGGGGCTGTTGGATCAATATCAAACACAGCCATAACTTGGATGTATTCCATATTCATTAGCAAATGAAAGAGCGCTGTCCCCCTTGGCCAGCTCCAATAATTATAGCTCGCTTCATCTACATCCCCCTTTTAAGACTTGGTCTTAACTTCTAGTATTAAATCTACTCTAACTATTACGCAAATAAAACAAAAATGCAACTAGAAACATGACATAAGGAAGATTTTTCGATAAGATATAAGTATTCATTAGAAGGGCAACTTTAGATCCTTTTAAACTTTTACGAAAGAGGCTTAAAATTTATGGGACGTTTCTTAGCATTAATGATTTTACTAATACCTGGGGTCATCGCTGGATACGGAATAAAATTAATGAGGGATACCATTTTCCAGCTCCTGAACAGTCCATTCCCAAATTTAACACTGCAATTTTTTAGTGGTTTAATTCTATTTATCGTTTGTTTAAGCTTTATTGGTGGGTTTATTTTCCATCGTGATCGTAAAAATGGAAAAATAGCTCCCCGGTTTCAAAGAAAATCTTAACTCTAAACTACACGAGGCTGAGACATAACAGTTCTATTGAAAATACGACATGACGACAACCTTAACAGAAGATGCTACGTATCGTCCGTCATTCCATTCGGATTTTTCGTTAATAAAGCGCTTTGTCTTAGCTTCTTTTTTAATTTAATTAATCATTCCAACTAAAAAAAACGCTCGATAAATTTATTCATCTGAGCGTTTACATTGGTAAATTCATACTTTTTATTACTTCTTATTTCTTGATTACACCTAGCCGATCAACCGCTTTAAGGAAAGATGAGTTTTCTATTAAAGCTGAAAAGGAATATTTCTCCGCAGCCAAAATTAACACCAACACAAATAATAATAATCCATACTGAACCGTAATCGTCAACTGATTAATGATTACAATAGCTAAAATGGCCCCTACTAATGTAGCACCGTTATCCCCTAACATCGCCTTTCGATAACCTTCTAACACATACCAGATATAAAACAGTGTAAGCACCATTACGACGAAAAGAAAGGAAGGGAGCGGACTAAGAGCTAAGATGAAAATTGTACAACACAGTGTCAATTTCCAAACACGAAGTGGCCTTGTGTCAAATAAATTCATGACGTGTGGTATACCAGTTAACAATAGAAAGGCAATCATATAAGTAATTAAAGACCTTGTTTCACTAGAGAAAAGGTACAAAATAGTAGCCACTACGGTCCCAATAGCTTTAACTAAGCCTGTTGTCACTTTTTTATTTTTCAAAAAGTATATCACATGTCCTTTAAGACCCTTAGGATAAGGCTTTCCAAAGACATCATCTATTAGACCTAACAACCAAATGGCGAGTACAAATATAAACGAAGCAATCGATAATGACTTTTCTAAATGTGGAGTATGTGCATAAAGAAAAGAGTAGCTAAAAATAATCACAACCCCTAAACTATAAGGGACTCTCTTTCCTTCAAAATTCATTACGGAGAGCTCCATTGTACGGAATGCAATCATACTTAAATAGGCAATTATTGGGATTGTTATAAAATATGCAATCATGATTGAACTCCCCTAAGCTGTCTTTCTATGTCCAACCATTGCTTCATACGATGATAAAACCCTTTCATAGTTCTTCCCATTTCACGATGTTTCATATTTGTTCTCACTTCTAAATAACTTGCGCCCGCTTGAAGCAAATCTATCGTCATTTGTGTTTCTATTCCAAACCCTTGATACGTCCGTTTCAAAAGAACAGATAGCCACTTACGATGAAAGACTCGTTGTCCCGATAACGGCGCTTCTACTTTCACACCAGTTTTTTGGTAAACTAATGATTGAACTCTTTTCTTAACCATCCCCATTCCTGCTTTTTTACCAGGGGAAATAATAGAAATGGCTACTTCTGCTTCTCCATTTTTCAGCGGCTCTAACAAAGAGGTGACCTCAATTGCCGATTCCTCTAAGTCCGCATCAAGACAAGCGATGTATTCTCCCTTTGCTTCTTTCCAGCCTTCCTTAAGGGCATATCCCTTCCCTTTATTAACTCGATATGAGATAACCTTCGTTGCATACCTTTTTGCTATTTCAGCGGTATCGTCCGTACTTCCATCATCAACCACAATAATTTCATTATGACCTGTTAAAGTTACTAGAGCTTTTAATGTTTTTTCAATTCTCTCTTCTTCATTAAAAGCAGGAATCACGTAGGAGACCTCAATCATGACGAAGTACCTCCTTCTTTTTCCATGTCAACATTCGATCTGGGAGGAGATTTTCCAACACCTCAATAATAGATTGCTTAAGATGATTACCCCTGCTCCACTTAAATGAGATCATATTCCCTTGTCCAATTAACGTATGAATTCCTTTTAAGTCTGTAATGATCTCTCCTGCTTGAATTCGGCTCAGCCAAGTTGATCCCATTCCCGCTCTTCCTTTTTCAAGAAATTCATTCATTCCAATTCGACAACCTACTAAATACATGTGTTTTGCTCCCGTTACATACGAGGCTGTAATTGCAACATCTTCACTCGTACCGATAAATCGTATCGTTTCAACATTTAATCCTAAATCATTTAACCTTTCTTTCCCTGGCGATGAACCGTTTGGATGCTCATGACATAATAATGTAGCCCCACAAGAGATCGCTTTTTCACTTATTGAATCCATATCACCAATAATAAAGTCAGGACAAATTCGTTGTTTTATTAATCCATCAGCTGCTCCGTCAACAGCGATGATGATTACACCTTTCTTTAGTAAAGCATGTCGGATAGCTTTAATATCTTTTTCATAATTTGTATTTCTTGCAATAATGAAGACATCCTTTTCCTTAACTGCTTGAAAGGAAAGAGGAACCTCAATACCACCTGTAAACCATTCACATTCCTTCTCAGCATATTTAAGTGTGTTCTCAACAAAATGTTGAAATTGATTGTGATAATTCGTTTCAGCCTGTCTATCTTTACAGACTAACAGCTCTTCATCATAGAAAATAAGATCTGTTACCCATCTCGGTTCATCCTCATTTTCTCTTACTACATAAAGTTCATCCTTGAAGATAAGCGCTTCCTCTCCCCCAAAAAATGATTTATCTTTACATACTTCTGACGAACAATCAAACACCGGTATTCCAGCCTGGAGAAGTGATCTTACATGGTGTTGTTTATATCGACCGCTCATAGATGCTTTTCCATTAATGACCGCTTTGACTTTGGCTTCTATTAAGCCATCAACCGCAACCCCATCTAAATCTTCATGCCAAAGAAAAACAATACAATGATTGGGTAAATAATGGAGCAATTTCTTTGTATGATTATGTTCATAAATAGGACCTGTTATAAGCTCTGCCATGTAATAACCCTCTTTACACCGTTTGTTCATAATATAAACAAATAGTACAAAAATTATTAGCTAAATTAGCACCACTTAAAGAGACATTTTCTGTAACCTATTTGTAAACAGAAAAACCTACAGCCTCACTAATTCATCATTGAATAAGTGAGGCTGCAGGTGCTGCTGTATTATTTTTATTAATTACCGATCTTTTCAAGAGACTTTATGTTCAATTCTCAACTTATCAGCAACCATCGCAATAAACTCAGAATTTGTTGGTTTCGCTTTCGAATGACTTACTGTGTAACCAAACAAACTTGAGATCGAGTCAATATTCCCACGACTCCACGCCACTTCAATTGCATGTCTAATTGCACGCTCAACACGACTTGAAGTAGTATTAAACTTCTTTGCAATATCTGGATACAATACTTTAGTTATAGAACCTAACAGTTCAATATCATTGTAAACCATTGTAATTGCTTCTCTTAAATACATATACCCTTTAATATGAGCTGGTACACCAATCTCATGAATAATACTAGTGATGCTAGCATCTAAATTAAAGCCACGATCTTCAGGCTGAGAAGATGTTGAAATAAAGGATTGTGTAGGAGCCTGTTGAATGAATGATTTTTTTTGCCCACTGATATCACGAATATTGGAGATTAAAACTTCCATATCAAACGGTTTTAATACATAATAAGCAGCCCCAAGGTCCACCGCTTTCTTTGTAACATCTTCTTGACCAAAAGCTGTCAGCATAATAATATGAGGCTTCTTCTTCATGTTTAATTTATTAATTCTCTCTAAGACAGCTAACCCATCTAGATGTGGCATAATAATATCAAGGATTAATACATCTGGTTCCTTCTCTTCAATCAACCCTAAGCACTCTTGTCCATTATAAGCTGTACCTACAACTTGCATGTCGTTCTGAGCTGCTATGTATTCATTGAGTAAATTAACTAACTCACGATTATCATCGGCGATACACACATTTACTTTTTGCACAAATAATCCTCCTCTGATCTCCATTTTCATCACTGCTTTAACGATTTCGACAATCAATTGCCAATTCCTTTTAATTTTCTAAATTTATTTGCTTTTTTTACCTTTTCTTTAATTTACTCCATTTTACTACCGGATTCGACCTGATTCGAACTTTGACAAAATCCGCTTCATATTTTTGTCGAATTTTCTTTATCTGCTTTTATCATACCATAAAATCTTCAGAAGAAAAGAAGCCAAAACGAATTAACTCGCTTTGGCTTCCTGTTTATTTGAGAAATGATCTGTTACTCCTGCTTCTTCAAGCATCCAACTAATATGACAACCATAGCCACTAGTAGGGTCGTTTACAAAAACATGTGTAACAGCTCCGATAATTTTCCCATCTTGTATAATTGGACTTCCACTCATTCCCTGAACAATTCCTCCAGTAGTTTCAAGCAGCTTTGGATCGGTCACTTTAATAACCATTCCTTTAGTAGCCGGTTGATTCTGAGGAACAGAACTGACAATTTCAATGTCATACTTTTCAACACTCTCACCTTCAACAACTGTCAAGATCTTTGCAGGTCCTTCTTTTACATGAGTTGATAAGGCGATTGGCATTTTCTCATCATAAATATTATTTTTTAAATTAGCTTCTTTTAATGTTCCAAAAATTCCAAAGGAACTATTTTTTTCGATTGACCCTAAAATTTCTCTTTGTTCCGATAAACTCGCTAGCTTCTCTCCTGGGTCTCCATTGCTTCCTTTTTCAATTGATGTGACTGAAGATCGAATAATTTGACCATCATGTACAACAATTGGTTTTTGTGTATCTACATCTGAAATAACATGACCTAACGCCCCGTATTTTTTTGATTCCGGATCGTAAAAGGTCAATGTTCCCACACCAGCAGCTGAATCTCTAATATAAAGCCCCATGCGATATGAATGTTCACCTTTTGCTTTTAAGGGTTTTAGATCTTTTTCGATCGTTTGCTGATCTCGTTTTATTTCCATTTTCAAAGAACGCCCTTCTTCTCCTGCGGCTTGAACATATTCACCAACTTGGCTCATCCGTTGAATTTCATGACCATCAATTTTTGTAATCATGTCACCAACCTCAATTCCTGCCGTCTCACCAGGTGAAGAACTGCCATCATTGGTCTCAACCAAATGATGACCAACAACTAAAACTCCCTCAGTATTTAACTTAACACCAATTGATTGCCCTCCAGGAATAACTTCCTTTACAGGTAAAGTAGTAACATCAATACTTTTAACGGGAAATCCGCCAACTTCTACAGATACTTGATCAACTGATTCATTCTCATCTGCTCCACTAGCTTGAAAAGCTTGAGACACTGGATTAGTTGAAACCGTCACTGCTTTTAAAGTTTCTGTTGCCTCAACCACCGGTGTTAAATCCCCTTCAAAAACAGTCATAGAAGTTGGAATTTGAGCCCATTCACGGACTTCATTTGAAAATCCCAAGCTTACGACGACTAGCAGAACAAGTACACCTATTGTTTTTCTGATTACATCGCCTCTCACTCACTTCACTCTCCTAGTTCCTTGCCCACACCTCCATAATTGGCTGTATTTCTAATGTTGCCTTTAGGTGGAACATTTATAACTGGAACAAAAAGAAAAAAGTCAGCTCTTTAGGCTAACTTTTCAGGCTGGCTGCTTTAACTGATCCGCAAGTTCTAATAACTCTTTTGCATGTTGCAGGGTAAGCTCAGTTACTTCTACTCCAGAAATCATCCTTGCAATCTCAGCTACTTTCTCATCAGATGTTAACGATTTAACGGTTGTCCTTACACGCTCGTTCTCTTCTCTCTTTTGGATATATAAATGAGAATCTGCCATCGCAGCGACTTGAGGTAAGTGCGTAATACAAAGCACTTGTGAACCTAACGAAATCCCGTGTATCTTCTCTGCAATCGCTTGGGCGACACGACCACTCACACCTGTATCAACTTCATCGAAAATCACCGAAGTCACACCTTGTTGATTCGAAAAAATCGATTTAAGTGCTAACATAATACGTGAAATTTCACCACCAGAGGCTACTTTAGACAATGGTTTCATTGGCTCTCCTGGATTGGTTGATAAATAGAACTCGACCTCATCAATCCCATCAGGTCCAAACGACACCTCCCGCCCTTCAATAGTAGGAGAATGCTTCGTTGGAGATTTTTCATTTAAGCGAACATCAAAGGTCGTTTTCTCCATATATAAAGATCTGAGTTGTTCATGTATAGACTCTGTTAATTTCAAAGCTGCCTGCTTCCTTATTTGGGTCAGACCTTTTGCTTCAACAAGTAAATCCTGCCATAGTCCATCTAATTCCAGTTGAAGCTTTGAAATTCGATCATCTTTGTGAATGATTGAATCTAATTCCTCTTCAACCCTTGCTGCATGTTCTAACACATCATCAACCGTATCCCCATACTTACGCTTCAACTTTTGAATTTCATGTAATCTACTTTCAATAAATTCTAAACGATTCGGATCAAACTCAATTTGTTCAATCTGATCTCTTAACGTGAAAGCGGCTTCTTCCAGTAAGTAATAACTATTGCTGACAGACTCATATAAGCTACTCAGTTGTTGATCAATTGATACAGCCTCTTCAAGGTGTGCAACAGCAGTTGAGAGAAAATCAAGACCCCTGCCTTCACCATAAAGCCCTGAATAACTATCTTGAAGCAACCCAAATAACTTCTCACTATGAGCCAATTTGTGTCTTTCTTCCCCGAGTACCTTATCTTCATTAGGTTGCAAATTTGCTTGTTCAATTTCTTTTAATTGATATTGAAACAGATCGAGCTTCTGTGCCATTTCTTGTTCATTTCGGCTCAAACTAGCTAATTGCTTCTGTAATTGTCTCGCTTCTTTATACAAGCTTTGATATTCCATTAACTCTTTAGATAGCTCTTTTTGCGCAAAACCATCTAGCATCGAAATGTGTTGATCAGCCTGCATAAGAGCCTGGTGCTCATGCTGACCATGTATATCAACAAGAACTTGTCCAATTTCCCTTAGTATAGCCAATGTCACTAACTTACCATTAACTCTGCAAATGCTTTTCCCTTGTGAAGTAATATTTCTTCGTAAAATAAACATGGAATCTTGTACATCTATGCCATATTCTAGCGCTTTAGAGATTACAGGATGCTGATCATCTACAACAAACAGTCCTTCAATTTCGGCTCGCTTTTCGCCGTGTCTTACAAATTCAGATGACCCACGGCCACCTAGAAGCAAACCAATTGCATCAATTATTATCGACTTTCCCGCTCCCGTCTCACCGGTTAACACGGTCAAACCCTTTTCAAATTGGATTGTTAGTTCATCAATAATCGCGAAATGCCTAATTGATAATTCAAGCAACATTACACGTCACACCCTTATAGCATTTCTAAAAATCGTTGTGTTATTTGAGGACACTCTTCTCTTTTTTTACAGATAATTAAAATTGTATCATCCCCACAAATCGTCCCCATTACTTCAGGCCAATCTAGATTATCAATTAACGCACCAATTGAATTAGCATTCCCCGGTAAAGTTTTCATCACGATCAAATTTTCAGAAAGATCTATACTAACAAAACTATCCATGAGCGAACGTTTCAGTTTTTGAAGCGGATTAAAACGTTGATCTGCAGGCAAGCTATACTTATAACGCCCATCTAACATTGGTACCTTAACTAGGTGAAGCTCCTTAATATCCCTAGATACCGTTGCTTGCGTAACGTTATAACCAGCAAGTCTCAGCTGTTCAACTAAATCATCTTGTGTTTCAATTTCATTATTTGCAATAATATCTCTAATTTTAATATGTCTTTGTCCTTTATTCATTTCCTTACCACCAATCTCTCACGTACTCTTTCCTTCATTATCTACCGATTTTCGTCTCAATACAACTAAAGAGTCAGTAATTTCAACAAAAAATTACTGTAATAAAAAGAAAAAGGTTGTCCCAAAAAGTCGTTTCTTGACCTTTTGGAGCAACCTCGAAGCAATAGACTAAGAAAGTCTCACCGAATTACTAATCTTCTTTCTTTTCTTTTAGCTCTAAATGTGCACTATCAACAACTTCATTAGCTGAAAGTTGACTGACCATTTCACCAATTTGTTTGTCACCAGTAAAATGTAAGTGCATAAGGAATTCGATATTTCCTTCTCCACCTTTTATCGGGGAAAAACTTAATCCTGAAACATCAAAACCTTGTTCTAGAGCAAATTCAGCTATCCCAGTTACCACTTGTTCATGAATGCTTTTCTCGCGAACAATTCCTTTCTTCCCTACTTGCTCTCGTCCCGCTTCAAATTGCGGCTTCACTAATGCTACTACATCACTATTTGGTACTAGTAACGTTTTTAGCACTGGCAAAATAAGTTTTAAAGAAATAAAAGATACATCAATCGTTGCAAATTGCGGAAGACCTTCCACTAGATCCTCCGGTTTGACATAACGAAAATTCGTTCTTTCCATCACAATAACACGATCATCTTGACGCAATTTCCAAGCAAGTTGATTATAACCTACATCAAGAGAATAGACAGCTTTTGCCCCATTTTGTAAGGAACAATCGGTAAATCCACCTGTAGATGCACCAATATCTATCACTATTTTATCTTGCAAAGAGAGCTGAAACACCTCAATTGCCTTTTCTAACTTCAAACCGCCCCTACTAACATAAGGTAACGGATTCCCCTTTACTTCTAATGGAATTTCACGATCCACCTTCATACCAGGACGGTCTACTCTTTCTGTACCAGAGAAGACCAAACCAGCCATTATCGATCTTTTTGCTTTTTCTCTCGTTTCAACAAGCCCACGCTCAACAAGTAAGACATCTATTCGTTCTTTCTTTGCCACTTCCCTAAGCCCTCTGTCTTTTCTGCGGTAGCATTGTCATGACTTGATCTAATACATTAGCTGATGTTAAACCAATCTCTTCAAGTAACTCAGAGACGCTACCGTGTTCAATAAATTCATCTGGAATTCCCATCCGTTTCACTTCTACATGATGATATCCGTGATCATGGAAGAATTCTAAAACAGCACTACCAAAGCCAGCTTGAACTGCTACTTCTTCTAATGTTAGAACAGGCACTCTCATTTTGGCAATTTGGTGCAGAAGCTCCTCATCTAACGGTTTAGCAGAGTTCGCATTTACGAATTTAATGGAGATCCCTTGTTTTTCAAGCTGCTTGATTGCCTCTTCTGCAACTGGAATCATTGTACCAAAAGTTAAAATACAGGCATCTGTACCTTCTTTTAATGTTTCCCACTTCCCAATAGGCAACTGTTTTAATTCATCATCCATCTTAATTCCATAACCATTCCCTCTAGGATAACGAACTGCAATCGGACCATCATCGTATTTACATGCTGTATAAATCATGTGTTGAAGTTCATTTTCATCTTTCGGCATTACTATTTTCATATTAGGCAAATGGCGTAAATAGGCAATATCAAATACTCCCTGATGCGTTTCTCCATCTGCTCCAACAAGACCCGCGCGATCAATAGCAAACACTACGTTTAATTTCTGTCTACAAATATCGTGGACAATTTGATCATACCCCCGTTGTAAGAATGTTGAATACACAGCAAAGACTGGTTTCATTCCTTGTGTTGCTAATCCACCTGCCATCGTCGTTGCATGTTGCTCGGCAATCCCAACATCAAACATTCGATCAGGGAACTCTTTTGCAAATTGATCTAGTTTGGTTCCACCAGGCATCGCAGCAGTTAACGCTACAATTCGTTTATCTTCTCTTGCAATTTTCTTTAAAGTTTCAGCAAAAACACCACTATAACTCGGAGGTCCTGGCTTTTTCACCACTTCTCCAGACTCAATCTTATACGGACCAAGTCCATGCCATGTACCTTCCTCATCTTTTTCAGCAGGCTCATACCCTTTTCCTTTTTTCGTAAGGACATGAATGAGAACAGGTCCATTTGTCTTCTTTGCATATTTTAAGTTCTCTGCTAAATCATCTAGGTCATGTCCATCAACAGGGCCTAAATAAGTAAACCCTAACTCTTCAAAAAAGATTCCAGAGACAAGTAAATACTTAAGACTATCTTTCACACGCTCCGCTGTAGAAGCAATCTTTCCGCCTAAAGCTGGAATTTTTTTAATTAGTTGCTCGAGTTCCTCTTTCGCTTTATGATACTTTCCAGCAGTACGTAAACGTCCAAGCACATTGTGAAGTGCTCCAACGTTCGGCGCAATTGACATTTCGTTGTCATTTAAGATTACAATTAAATTTGTTTGTTCATGACCAATATGGTTAAGTGCCTCTAGAGCCATTCCTCCTGTAAGAGCACCATCTCCTATAACAGCAACGACTTGTTCATCTGTCCCTTTAATATCTCGGGCTGTCGCCATCCCCATTGCTGCTGATAGTGAAGTTGAACTATGGCCCGTTTCCCAGACATCGTGTTCACTTTCATCTCGCTTAGGAAAACCGCAAAGTCCTTTATATTGACGAAGCTGGTCAAATTGGTCCGCACGACCAGTTAAAATCTTATGAACATACGCTTGATGTCCTACATCCCAAATAAACTTATCTTTAGGACTATCAAATAAATGGTGCAAGGCTAAAGTAAGCTCTACAACACCCAAATTAGGCCCTAAATGTCCTCCTGTAACGGATAACTTTTCAATTAAGAAGTGACGAATGTCTTCTGCTAAATCCTCTAATTGTTTTTTTGAATACGTTTTAAGTTCGCTTGGGTCTTTAAATTCCTCTAGTTTCATAAAGGAACCCTCACTTTCGAGTCAGTTTGTCTTTTTTCTTTGTTTTCCCATTAGGTGAGAATACTTTTATCTTTAATCTTACCTCTAAAATGTATAACAATCTACCAACTTGATAGATGATTGGAGTTGAATAGTGGATGGCAAGCGTTTTACCGACTGCTTTCCCTCCGACCGTTAACGCGGCGATGACACTTGTAAATAATATAGAAATCGCAAATTGCTGATAGGATGTATCTCCATATCCAAGCTGTAAAGATAATTGTAATACGACATATGCTGAGGCTGTACCACTAATAATACCAGAAATATCACCAATTACATCATTACAGAAATTTGCAAATTTGTCAGCATTCCGGGTAATTAAAACGGCGTGCTTCGCTCCTGGTAAGCGTTCTGAAGCCATTGCATGAAATGGCTTTTCATCCGCAGCCGTAGCGGCCACCCCTATTGTATCAAAAAACACACCTAAAAAGACAATTATTAAGACAATAACCATCCCAATTGCCCATGATACTCCACTTAAAATAAAAGTAGAGATAACTGAAAAAATAGCCGCTAACACAAGTGTGATAACGGCAATACCTAAACTCCAATGTATAGATTTCTGAAGAGGTTTCATAATTGTCTCAAAATCACCTTTTTATAATAGACTATGTATTAATTTGGAGTGGTCATTTAAAGAGTAAACTCTGTAGCTTAGGTCCAGTAGGATTTCCCATATCAGAACCACTCTGTCGCCAGAATGGCGGTTTCCCTTTATACTGATATTGACGTTGTCACCAAGCGTCAGACTGGATTACCACTTAGTCTACACTGCAATCCTCTTTAAATGTCTAATGAACAGTCTAGGAGTTTTCCTCAGCAATTCCTTGCCGTTCTCTTATCCTCTTTTGCAGAGTAGATTTCATATGGGTAAAAGCAAAAAGGTGTTGGCCGACAGCTTTTCGCTTCATTTCCATAATCCCCTCTAACTCCACTCAAGGCAGGCTACGCTGCAGACAAGCTCCCTAGCATGCCGTTGCAGGTTCATACCATTTGCCCTTGTACACTTATTCGTATAAGGACCGAGCAAACGGCCTCCACGGTAGGAGGGTCAACGCCCACATGCCTTTGTGGATCGCCCTACTACCTTATCTCCCAGTCAAGACCCAAAGCTGGGCGCCTCAAGCCAAGACAAGGAGCTTCATCGATGTGCCCTTTGGCGGATTTTTAGCCCCGCCTTCAAGAACGGAGAACTGACTAGAATACTGCACCACTCTCATGTTTAGCTATTATAGCATGCACGCTGTTGTAAGCTCAATGGAAATGCTTTGCATTAATGGTCACGTTCCACAATATAATCCGTTAACGCGAGCAATAAAGTTTGATCTATATTCACTTTTGCTAAAAAGTCTTTTGCCTTATCTTTATGCTCATGAAGCTTGGCTTTTGCACCATCTAACCCTAATAAATTGGGATATGTACTTTTATTGTTCTCATCATCACTGCCAGTAAGCTTCCCAATTTTTATTGAATCTCCCTCAACATCGAGGATATCGTCTTTAATTTGAAACATTAAACCTAGCTCAAACGCAAAGCTTCGGAGATCATTAATCTCTTGAGGAGTCGCATTTGCCAAAATAGCACCACAAGTAATGGCAGCCGTTAATAAATCTCCTGTTTTATGCGTATGGATATACACTAAATGATCTAATGTTAAAGATTGATTCTCTCCTTCAATGTCAGCCACTTGTCCACCGACCATTCCCTCAGGTCCACTTGCTTTTGCTAATTCACTTATAAGTGATACTTTTTGTTCTGGTGTAATATCATTATGAGCAATCATTGAAACTAGCTCAAAGCTATACGTAAGTAATGCATCTCCAGCTAGAATCGCCATCGCCTCTCCGTACACTTTATGATTAGTAGGTTTTCCTCTCCTAATATCATCATTATCCATAGCTGGTAAGTCATCATGAACAAGAGAATATGTATGAATCATTTCAATTGCACAAGCCATCTCATAACCTAATTGAACCGGTTTCCCGAAACTTTTTAACGTTGCGAGCAGTAACGCAGGGCGTACTCTCTTTCCTCCAGCCTTTAGTGAGTATACCATCGCTTCTTTTAATGTGGACGGAGTTGAAAGCCGTTCAATATGACTAGGCATTTGCTTTTCAATCTCTTCTTTAATTTCTTCTAAAAAAAGGCGAAGCTCTTCATTCACGATCATTCATCCTCCTGAAAACTAAGCAATTCCATCTCTCCATCTTCATGAAGAATTTGATCCATTTGTTTTTCTACTTTTTCAAGCTTTTCATGACATTGTTTTGATAATGCCATCCCTTCCTGAAACATTGAAATTGCCTTCTCAAGTGGAACATCCCCTTGTTCTAATTGCTCAACTACTCGTTCTAACTCAGACATTGCTTCTTCGAAACTTAATTCCTTTTTATCAGTCATTTTTCTCCTCCTGAATCAATGTATCCTTTTCTTCTACAAGGCAATGGACAGTCCCATCTTTAAGTCGTATATCTAATTTATCACCAATTTTTACTTGTTCAGTAGATTTCACCAATACATGGTCTTTTTGTTGATATGCAAGACTATAACCACGATCCATTAATCTTAATGGACTTAAAAGATTTAATTCACTGATTGTTTTTTCAAATGGGAGACGCTTCGTATGAACGAACCCTTTCATCCCTTTAATCAAGGCTTCTTGCAACTGCTGTCTTTTTTCCTTTGCTTTTTCTACTCGCATCTCAGGATGAAGCCTCTTAAGCGATTTATCGAGATGATTCAATTGTTTAGTAGGCTCTGTCACTGTCATAACAATCGACCGCTTTAATCTTTCAAGATACCCATCTAATTGCTGTTCCTTTTGCCGAATTAACTGTTCAGGATATCTAAACGCATAGGAACGCTGTAACCTTTCTAGTTTGCTTCTTTCGTGTATGAGATGGTCACTCATGTGCTTCTTTATTCGCTTAGTAAGCATAACAATAGAACGTTCGATTTCTTTTATATCTGGTACAGCAAGTTCTGCTGCACCGGTAGGAGTTGGCGCTCTAAGATCAGCGACAAAATCACTTATAGTAAAGTCTGTCTCATGGCCGACAGCAGAAATAATTGGCACTTTTGCAGCTGCAATTGCACGTGCAACCCCTTCGTCATTAAATGCCCATAATTCCTCAATCGATCCCCCACCTCTACCGACAATGACACAATCAAAACAATTAGCAAGGTCTGCTTGTTCAATGGCTCGAGTAATTGAACTAGGTGCTTGTTCCCCCTGAACTAAAACAGGTAATAATGTGATTTGAGTGACAGGATAACGACGTTTTAAGGTCGTAACAATATCTCGAATCGCTGCTCCGGTTGGAGAAGTTATAACGGCAATTCGAGAAGGGTATGCCGGAATCGTCTTTTTCCTTTCAACTGCAAATAAACCTTCTTTTTCTAACTGTCCTTTTAACTTCTCATAAGCTAAATATAAACTACCTATGCCATCAGGTTGCATTTCTTTTGCATAAAATTGATATTGACCATACGGTTCATATACATTTACTTCACCACGAATAATAACCTTCATACCATTTTCCGGTTTAAACGTTAAGTAACGATTATTTCCAGCAAACATAACTGCCTGCATTCTTGAATGATTATCTTTTATTGTGAAATATAAATGACCTCTGCTATGCAACTTCACATTAGAAAGCTCACCCCGTACCCAAACATTCTGAAGAATCGAATCCTCTTCCATTAATGATTTAATGTATCGAGTAGCTTCTGAAATCGACCAGATGTTTTCAGTCATATAAAACTCCTATACACGCTTTCGTGCTGATTGTACAGTATTTTCTAAAAGCATCGTGATGGTCATTGGTCCTACTCCGCCCGGAACAGGTGTAATGTATGATGCTTGATCTTTAACACCCTCAAAATCTACATCTCCACAAAGTTTTCCATCAACACGGTTAATGCCTACATCTACTACAACGGCTCCAGGCTTAACATCTTCAGCACTAATAAACTTTGGTTTTCCAATAGCAACAATTAAGATGTCAGCTAAATTTGTCATTTCACGTAAGTTTTTTGTTCGAGAGTGACAATACGTAACAGTAGCATTTTCATTTAAAAGCAATTGGCCAACTGGTTTTCCAACAATATTGCTTCTACCTACTACTACAACATGCTTACCAGATAACTCAACTTCAGCCTCTTTAAGCATTTCGACAACTCCATAAGGTGTACAGGGTAAGAATGTTTCTTCACCTGTCATCATTTTCCCAATATTAATTGGATGAAACCCATCAACATCTTTATTTGGAGCTATCTTTTCTATGACTGCTTGTTCTGAGATATGGGCTGGTAAAGGTAACTGAACCAAAATGCCATCAATTGCTGGGTCATGATTCAAACGTTCGATCTCACTTAACAACTCTTCCTCAGATATCGATTCCTGCTTTTTGATTAATTCAGAGTAAATTCCTGCTTGTTCACATGCTTTGTGTTTCGCTTTCACATAAGATTGAGATGCAGGATCTTCTCCAACTAAAATTACAGCCAAACCAGGTATAACATTTTTTTCTTTTAGCTGCTCAACATCTTTTTTCAATTGCTCTCTCTTTTTCGCCGCCAACTCTTTTCCATTTAATAATACTGCTGTCACTTTTCCCCACTCCTCTTAGTCTTCAATTTTCTCCATAGCTTTAGAAAGTACACCATTAACAAAGCGACCTGATTCTTCTCCTCCAAAAGCTTTAGCAAGTTCAATCGCTTCATTAAAAGAAACATTAACAGGAATATCTTCTATATTTTTCATTTCGTATAGCGACATTCTAACAATAGCTCTGTCGACTAGCCCCATACGATCGATTGTCCAACCTTGCAGACTTTGGGAGATAATCGGGTCAATTTCATCTTTTTGTTCGATGGTCCCATTAACGAGATCGAGCATAAATGTACTCGCTACTTCTCCTTCATCTAATACGCTATGTATTGCTGCGTTTATCTCCGTATCTGTTAGGTCAATTTGGTAAAGAGCTTGTGCAGCCCTTAATCTTGCTACTCTTCGATTCATTCATAAAACTCCTTTTTCTAATGATGCACTTTTGATATGTTGATCATAGCATATCACGATACGCTAAAACAGAACAATTTAGATTGAAAGCGCTACTATCTTTCGCTTTCTTGCAACAACTTCTTTTCTTTACCTAGTATATCCAAAAATAACAAAAAGACAGCCAAGGATGGCCCTTAACTGTCTAATTTTCATTTAATTAATTGACTTCTTCAGGTGTTTCAGGTGTTTCAAATTGAACTCCTACGACGTGAACATTAATCGCTTGAAGTTCTATCGCAGTCATTGTTTGTAGAGCTTGTTTAATGTTTGATTGAATAAGCCCCGCAACTTCCGGAACAGCCACACCATAAGTAATAACAACCGAGACATCTACTGTAATTCCATCTTCAGCTAATTCTACTTTAACGCCTTTACCGTGGTTTTTTCTACCTAATTTTTCTGCAACGCCAGTGGCAAAGTTCCCTCTCATAGTTGCTACACCTTCAACTTCAGATGCAGCAATGCCTGCAATGACTTCGATAACCTCTGGAGAAATTTCCACTTTTCCTAACTCGGATTTCTGCTCTTCTAATTCAAGAATATGATTTTCATTCATCGTACGTCCCTCCAGTTATTTTAATTTAACGGACATAACATCATGTTGTTCTAAAAATTTCGTATTAAAATCGCCTGAAATAAAAGTTTCATGACTTAAGAGTCGAAGGTGGAAAGGAATTGTTGTTTCAACACCTTCAATTTCAAACTCCTCAAGTGCTCTTTTCATTTTCGCAACTGCTTCTTCTCTAGTTGCACCATGTGTAATCACCTTTGCAACCATCGAATCATAAAAAGGAGAAATCATATAGCCTGGGTACGCAGCAGAATCAACACGGACTCCTAATCCTCCTGGAGCTAAGTAATTAGTAATCTTACCTGGAGAAGGCATGAAGTTCTTCGCCGGATTTTCCGCATTAATTCTACATTCGATTGACCAGCCGTTAAACGTAACATCTTCTTGAGTAATCGATAATTCTTTACCGCTTGCTACTTGAATTTGCTCTTTAATTAAATCAATCCCCGTAACCATTTCTGTAACAGGATGCTCTACTTGAATGCGGGTATTCATTTCCATAAAATAAAATTTACTGTTGATATGATCAAAAATAAATTCTACTGTACCAGCTCCAGAATAATTAACAGCTTTGGCTGCGTTTACTGCAGCTTCACCCATTTCACTTCTCATCTCTGGTGTAATTGCAGGCGATGGCGTTTCCTCCAATAACTTCTGAAGTCTCCTTTGAATACTGCAGTCACGCTCTCCTAGGTGAATAACATTACCGTGATTATCAGCAAGAACCTGAATCTCAACATGTCTGAAATCCTCAATATACTTTTCAATATATACGCCAGGATTACCAAATGCTGTCGCAGCTTCTTGTTGCGTGATATTCATCCCTTTTTTTAGTTCTTCTGGAGTTCTCGCTACACGGATTCCTTTCCCACCACCACCAGCAGTTGCTTTAATGATAACAGGGAATCCAATTCTCTCAGCTACTTTTAGACCTTCTTCTACCGTTTCAACAATTCCTGTTGAACCAGGGACAATAGGAACACCTGCTTTAGCCATCGTTTCTCTAGCAACATCCTTTGTTCCCATTTGATTAATGGCATATGGGCTTGGTCCAATAAACGTAATATTACAAGCAGAGCATATTTCAGCGAAATCAGCATTTTCTGCTAAAAACCCGTAACCTGGATGTATAGCATCCACTTCGGTTAACGTCGCTACACTCATAATATTTGTCACATTAAGGTAACTTTTATTAGAGGCTGTTGGACCAATACAATAGGCTTCATCTGCAAGACGAACATGAAGTGAATCTTTGTCTGCTTCTGAATAAATGGCAACAGTTTCAATGTCTAATTCTCTACACGCTCGGATAATACGAACAGCGATTTCTCCACGATTGGCAATTAAGACCTTTTTAATCATCGTATCTCTCCTATACTACACAAGTTCTACTACAAATAGCGGCTGTCCATATTCAACAAGTTCACCATTTTGAGCAAGAATCTCTACAATCTTCCCTTTTACTTCCGCTTCAATCTCATTCATTAGTTTCATCGCTTCCACGATACAAACTACTGAATCTTCACTTACTTGAGATCCTACTTTCACATACGGATCAGAGTCAGGTGATGGCGCTGCATAAAATGTCCCTACCATAGGAGATGTAATAGTATGTACGTTAGCATTTCTTGTTGGCTCTTGACTCGGTGTCTGTGCTGGTACTGTCGTTTGCGGTTCCGGCGATTTTTCTACCGCTTGTACAACTGGTGCTGCTTGCTGTGTTACAGAGGCTTCGACCGTTCTTTCAACGACTTGTGTTTGAGTACCTTGCTTTTTCAAGACAAGCTTTGTTCCTTCTTGTTCAAACTTTAATTCATCTAAACTAGATAGATCTAATGCTTTAATTAATTCTTTTAATTCTTGTACTTTTAACATAAGTAAAACACTCCCTCATTCTCCCCTATGTAAAAACCATAGCTAAGGATACTTGTTTAAATGGTAATACCGTTATTATAACATAGTGTTTTCGACAGAAAGGACAGCATCCCTTCTACAAAATTTCTTCTAAATAAAAATCTTAAAAAGCTGACTCTTCACACCGTCGTAAACATGGTAATAGACGGCAAAATCATCGAGTCAGCTACATTCCTATTCTTGCGAAGCGTCTGGCGTACTTTCAGCCTCAACTTCAGTCTTGATTAGAGCTTCCTTTTTGTATTGACGGAAAACCGGAAATTCAGAAAGGTTTTCTGGAATCTTTCCATTTTCTAATAGAATAATTTTAACAATGTTTTTATTTTTTGCCATATGATACTTGTCGCCATATTCATTTTCTTGTGTATATCGTTTCAGGCTTTGGTAGTCTTCTTCCTGAATGGATACTTTATATGTACCTTGGTCCTCATCTTCAACTTGTTGTTCAAAGCCAATTTCAAATTCTACGATTTGAATATTATCGTTTTTAATATTACGTGTTTGTTCTAAGACTGCTTTCGCGCCTTCTGTTAAATCATTCCATTCCATTGTAATCGCTCCTCTGCATTTCTTACTTTGCGTATTATATCACAGTCAATTGAAGAGATGCATCCTTTGTCAAAATCCATTCACAACTTTTATCCTTCCCTATTTTATAATTAAGTAGAAGAAACTTTACCTTCCCATAATAGTTTGGTCCTCTCCATAGAAAAAAGCTGTCACAAAGGACAGCTTTCTCGTGCTTATTTCGATGCTTGGTGAGCTACTGTAACATCAGATTGAGACCCTAAATGATTATGAGTTAAGCTAAGAATCTCATTCGCTTGTTCTGGAGATAATTCCTCCGTTTGAACGATTACTCGAACCTTATTATCTTCTGCTAAAACAAGAGCATCTTCAAAGCCTTTTGCAATAATTAATGTTTCTAATTGAGATTCTTTCTGAGCTAATCTTTGTAATTCCATACTACTTTCATGTGCCGCTACTTTTTCTTCAGCTGATGCGTCTGCTGATGCACGAATGTTTGTGTATTCTTCTGCCATACGATCACGAGTTGCTTGTAATTCCATTCGGATTGAAGCAAATGCTTCATTCGTGGAAATTGATGAGATGATGCCAGATTCCGCATCTTCTGCCTCCTCTAATTCTTCAGCAATGTTAACAACTACTTCATTCGCATCGCCTTCAGTTAATTCCTCAATGTCAAAATCTAATTCTTGCTCCTCTTGCCCTTCATCAACAAATGCAATTTCATCACTACCAGGAGCTGTAGGTGCCGTAACATAATACACCGACAAGACAATAATTAAACTTAACATTGTTAATAACCAAACCGTTTGTTTTTTCAATACCATTATGAATCCTCCTTCGTTTTCTTCGGCATGACCGAAACTCTATGTGTTGGTACATCAAGTACACGACTTACCGCTTCTACCACCCAACTTTTCACTTGAGCGTTCTCTACTCCTTTGGCTACAACAAGAACCCCGCGAATCGTTGGCTTTTCTGTTTGAACTAAAATTGGTTCTTCTTTATCCCCATTGCGTATAATGACTAACTGTTCATCACGAGAGTGGTCTTCTACTTTTCTAGTTCCACCTTCTCGATCGGTTTCATCTGTGTTTTGCTGTTTTTCATTTGTGTTTCTTTCATACACATTTCTTTCTGTATCGGCTAGATTAATCATGACAGATACATCTGAAATGCCGACCACTTGTTCAAGAGCCTCTTTCAACTGATTTTCATAGCGTCTTTCATAGTCTTCCATTGAATTTGGCTCGGCGTTGGATTCCCGTTTAAATACCGGTTCATCCTCTTCTTTTTCCTCATTGAAGACGGGTAAGGATTGTTCTTCGTTTCCTGCTGGATTGTTCAGAAGGTTTCCAGTAATCATAAGTGCTAGACCTACACACCCAAGTAGCAAAACATAATGGATTGGCATCCTTTTTTTCTTTCCACCGTCTTGCTTCTTGAATAAATTTTGTAGCCACTTCGAATCCTTCTGTTCGTCGCGATTCATTCTGCTCGTTCCCCCCCTTCCCAAACTAGTAAAATCTTTTCTTTAGGGATGTACCAATTTTCTGAGAGAAATTGTTGCACCGGTTCCAAGTCTTTGTTTGTTTCATCCAATTTTTCGTTCATGACTGGCAAAGTTGTATCAATATTGACAGTTTGTATTGGTGAAACTTCACGTGACCCTTCCACTTCCTCAGTGACTTCCGGTGCATTCTGTACTTGAACGTGTATCGCATGAACAGCGTCAATAATTTGCTCTTCACTTAACTGTTCGAAGCGTTCTAGTTTCTCCTCAACAATGTCAACAGAAACATCTGTGATCTGAACTTTATGGTCCTTTTCAAGTGCTTCTGTTACTTGTCTCTTCAATTGGACAGCCACCTGTTCTAAATGATATGCACGTTGTCCCAACTCTATTTCTCTTTTTTGCAAATTTATTTGATTATTTATCGATTGTTCTGTTTGCTCTGTTTCTCTTGATAAAGAAAAAAGCCATTCATCAACGTCTTCCTTAAAGATCGTTAACAGAGGTTGCAGCATCACTACTAGCAAAAGTAATCCAACAACCATTTTTACATACCTTTGCATATTTGAATTAGGAAGCATTAATTCTAAAATGGTAGCAAGTAAGATTAATAGAATAATATTAGTTAGCCACTCTGTTAAGAAACCCATTTCCGTAATCTCCTTATAAGTTTTTTAAGAAGGTAAAGTTCGACCTTTTTGACTGGTTGCGATGGTTTCTCTCGCTACGCGCCTCTCTGAGAAAACCGCTCAGAGAGGCTTAAAAACATGTAGCGGCTTCGCTCATCGCGTCGAGTTTTTGTCAAAAAGGTAAAGTTCGACCTTTTTGACTGATTTGCGATGGCTTCTCTCGCTACGCGCCTCTCTGAGAAAACCGCTCAGAGAGGCTTAAAAACATGTAGCGGCTTCGCTCATCGCGTCGAGTTTTTGTCAAAAAGGTAAAGTTCGACCTTTTTGACTGATTTGCGATGGCTTCTCTCGCTACGCGCCTCTCTGAGAAAACCGCTCAGAGAGGCTTAAAAACATGTAGCGGCTTCGCTCATCGCGTCGAGTTTTTGTCAAAAAGGTAAAGTTCGACCTTTTTGACTGATTTGCGATGGCTTCTCTCGCTACGCGCCTCTCTGAGAAAACCGCTCAGAGAGGCTTAAAAACATGTAGCGGCTTCGCTCATCGCGTCGAGTTTTTGTCAAAAAGGTAAAGTTCGACCTTTTTGACAAAAACTCTATCTCATCATTATCGACAAGTTTCCAGCGGCTACCATGATGGTGATTGCTAGGAAGAACATGAGACAAACGATTGCCATTGCAGCGAAGACAAAGATAACGGCTTTGCCAATTATTGATAAGCATTCTATGATCGGTCCTCCCCTAGTGGTTGAAGGACTGCCGCTGATAAATTAAAGATAATGGCTAATGATAGAACTTTTAGTGCTGGGAAGGCACATAACATTAATAGAATGCCAAGTCCTGCTATTCCAATCGTATTTTTCAATAAAACCGAAGCTGAAAGAACCGTATCTGCTGCATCTGTAAACATTCTTCCTATTACCGGAACAAAGTTTCCCGCTATAAACTTCGCCGTTCTTACTGTTATCCCATCAGCGACTGACGTTGCCGCTCCTTGAACAGAAATAACGCCTAGAAAGATGGTCAGAAATACACCTAATGTACCTACAGCGAAATTCCTTAAGAAATTAGCTAATTTTGTCACTTTGTAATGATCCGTAAGTGTAGAGACAATGCTTAAGACAGCTGATAAAAATAATAAAGGCAATACAAAATGTTGAATGAGTAAGCCGCTTGTGTTAACTAAAAATATAATTAAAGGATGAAACAAAGCAGCTGAGGTCACACTTCCTATTGCAGCCATCATTGCAAGCAATAACGGCAAAAGGGCAATCATGAAATGGATCATATTGTTTATTGCATCAGCAGCGTAAGTAATCGCCACATGAAAACTATTTAAGGCAATGATCATGAGAACCATATACGTGATCGCATAAGCAACTTTACTAATTGTATGCTGTTCAAAAGCGTTTTGTAAGGATTGGAGAATCATACAAAATATCGTTAGTAAAATAAGAGACCCTAACAACTTTCCATTTACGAGTAGTTCATGTAATAAAAACCGAATAAGGCCAACTCCCCATTCCTTCATAGAGAACTGTTTTTCACCGCTGACGAATTCCATGAAAGTGCCTTTTTGACTTTCCGGTAAAAAGCCACCGTATTCGGTTGATATCTCCTCCCAAAATGCGCGCACTTCATCTAATTGCAGTTGCTCCATTTGTTTTTCAACAAACCCTTGCTCATCTAACGGTTCACTTTCAGCATAACTGACGGGTATAAATAAAAGCAGAACGGAAGCTACGATGATTCCTTGGATGATGAACCGTAAGTTCACGCTTGTCCCTCCTTTTCTTTATGACGGCAAAAGAGCGAGTACCATCTCAATTACAGCCGTTAAAATCGGGATTGCCATAACTAAAATAAGTATTTTTCCAGCTAGTTCAATTTTGGAGGCAATGGCAGCTTGTCCGGCATCTTTTGCAATTTGTGCTCCAAACTCAGCGATATAGGCGATTCCAATTATTTTTAAAATGGTTTGCAAATACATCATGTTCATATTTGCTTGCTCAGCTATCCCTTCAAGCATTGCGATTATTTTTGCAATTTCATCTATTAAAAACAGAAAGATAAGGACACCGACAAATACAGTTAATAGAAAAGCAAATAATGGCTTTTGCTCTTTCACTACTAAGGCTAGGAAGGTTGCGATCAGCCCTAACCCGACAATTTGGATAATATCAATCGCAACTCACCCCCTATCCCTGGAACAGGAACACACCTTTTATTTTTTGGAAAAGATCATCTACAATAGTAGCAACCATATATAAAACTACAACAAATCCAATCAACGTTACCCAATGTGCCCAATCCTCTTTTCCCATCTGTTTTAAAACTGTGTGAATCATCGCTACAACAATACCTATCCCTGCTATCTGAAAAATGGTGTTAACATCGTACACCACAACCTCTCCTCCTCCCAATCAACGCTTGTTCATTAAATCAACAGAATGACAATTAACAACCCTGATAAGAAACCTAAACTTTTTAACATTCGCTCATATCGATATTGACGATCTTTTGCTTCTTGTTCTTCCCTTTCAAGATGGGCAAGAGTTAACTTAATCTGTTTTTGTTGTTGTTCTCTATCGTGTTGACCAAGAGTTGCACCAAATTGCATCATTACTTCTTTTTCACTATCAAGCATTGACGTGAACGCCCACGTTTCATTTAAGCTTTTTTCCCACGCTTCAAATGCTGTTATCTGTTCTTTTATTAATCGATCAGCAAATTTTTCAAAGAAAAGAGAGATCGGTTCTGGCATTTGTTTGGCTAAATGACTACTTGCCTCAGCAAGTGGTGTTAATCCATACATAATTTCTGCCTCAAGTGACTGTATCGCCACTTTTAATTGCCGGAGCTGTCTAGGCCTCTCACTAAGTCGTTTGGCAAATTCAAACCCAAGCCAAGTTGTAACAAGGATGATAAGCAATGCACCGATAAGCTTCACTTCACCATCACCACGTCTCTTTTCTGTTGGTTTCGGATGCGACGGATGATCCCAGCGCGATCCGTCCTTGTTAACTCAACACATCTCTCAAATGCTTTTATGTCAAGAAGGGATTTCATAGCAGGTCGTCGTTCAATGTCTTCAAGCGATATACCGTGAGCGGTTGTCATTACTTTCACACCTGCGTGCAAAGCTTCTTGTACAGCATAAACATCTTCATCTCTCCCAATTTCATCAACTACAATTACATCAGGACTCATTGATCTAATGAGCATCATCATTCCTTCGGCTTTGGGGCATCCGTCAAGAACATCTACCCTTGGCCCAAGTTCTAATTGTGGGACCCCCTTCATACTTGCAGCTATTTCTGATCGCTCGTCCACAATTCCAACTTTTAAGGGAGGAATTTTCTTACTAGGCATCCCAACACTAATTAACCTTGCGACATCTCGGAGTAACGTAGTTTTTCCCGTTTGTGGGGCTCCAATAAAAAGTGTATTTAGCCACCTCTGATCATATAAATGTGAAATTAATCGTTCTGCCACACCAATTGTCTGCCTGGCAATTCGGATGTTAAAGGAGCTAATATCCCTTAATGTCTTTACTTGGCCTCGGTCAAGTACAACTTTTCCAGCTAACCCGACGCGATGCCCTCCTTTTATCGTTATGAACCCTCTCCGTAATTCTTCCTCAAATGCATACATCGAGTATTGACTTAACTGATTTAACAAAAATTTCGCATCATCAGCTGATACGATGTATAACTTGTCTAATGTGCTAGGGTAATAAGGAATTCCACCGGCGATCACTTCAAGTGGCCGTCCGACACGTAAGCGGATTTCTTCAGTTCTTTCTACAGTCATTGGTTCTAACCGTTTTATTACTTCTCGAATGGTTACAGGTAAAATTTCTGCGACATCTCGTAACATTTCCGCTACCCTCCTTACTTCCTAATCCCAATTAAAATTAATAAAACTCCAGCTCCAATAAATACAAATTTTGATATAGAGAGTCGATCTGACATGCCAATAAGACCGATTGCTACTGATGCAATAAATATAGTTGGTCCAATTAGTGCAAGCATCGCATTTAAAGCCACAGCTTTTTCAATGCTATTGAATTTTAGAATCAGTCCTGCTACAGTCAGCTCAATTAATCCTGAAATAAGGCGTAAGGCCACCATTACAAGTAAAGTCATTTCAATTGTGAAGAACCACGTTTTCATTCTGCCACCTCAACTAAAAGTTCACTTTGTACAACCTATGAAATTAAAAGACTGTTCAGAACAAAAAAAGGCAAGCTAGTTCAACTTTCACTAGTTTGCCTTTTCGAATTATTATTTTCTTTACATCTATCGATAAGAAAAAAGCGACAAGTCAATTCTTACGAACCTGACTTGTCGCTTTTTTCTTATTTATGCACGAGATACATAAGCACTGTTACGCGTGTCAATTACAAGAACATCACCTTGATTCACAAAGAAAGGAACTTGAACAGTTAGGCCTGTTTCAAGAGTAGCTGGCTTCGTGCCTCCAGAAGCTGTATCACCTTTAATTCCAGGTTCTGTTTCTGTTACTTCAAGCTCCACTGTGTTTGGAACTTCAACACCTAACGTTTCGCCTTGAAAGCTCATAATTTGAACAACCATGTTTTCTTTTAAAAACTTCAATTCATGTTCAATTTGCGCTGTTGCTAATTCAATTTGCTCATAAGATTCGTTATCCATGAACGTGTGCATGTCACCGCTAGCATATAGGTAAGCCATACGACGATTTTCAATATGTGCTTTAGAAACCTTTTCTCCAGCACGGAATGTTTTTTCTTGTACTGAACCAGTACGTAAGTTACGAAGCTTCGAACGAACAAAAGCCGCTCCTTTACCTGGTTTTACATGTTGGAATTCCATTACTTGCCAAAGGCCATTATCTACTTCAATTGTTAAACCTGTTTTAAAATCATTTACTGAGATCATTATTATTCCTCCATCTTCATCCAAATTACTTGGACATTCAGTCACAACCATAACTATACCACAGGTTGGAAAAACTTTCTCCCCATAATTAACTACTCACCGACAATTACTAACTCTTTCGTAGAATGAGTGAATGTTTTATTCCCATCTGTGGTAATGAGCGTATCATCTTCAATCCTTGTGCCGCCTACTCCCGAAATATAAATGCCTGGTTCTACTGTAACGATCATCCCTGGTTTTAAGATCGTATCTGACTTCATAGAAAGACTCGGAGCTTCGTGGACTTCCATCCCTAAACCATGACCAGTAGAATGACCAAAATAATCTCCATAACCTTTTTCTGTAATGTAATCTCTTGTTAATGCATCAGCTTCTCTACCTGTTAACCCTGGTTTGATTCCCTTCATACCACGTAGTTGCGCTTCTAATACAGTATGATAAATTTCTTTTAGCTCATCGCTGACATTTCCTACAGCAACCGTTCTTGTGATATCTGAACAATAGCCATTTAAATATGCCCCAAAATCCAAAGTAACCAACTCACCGCTTGCAATCACTTTCTCACTTGCTACACCGTGTGGAAGAGCTGACCTATAACCGGATGCCACAATAATATCAAAGGAAGAACTTGTTGCGCCTTGCTTTCTCATGAAAAACTCAAGTTCATTTGAAACCGCTAACTCTGTTATTCCCGGTTTAATAAATGAAAGAATATGTTCAAATGCTGCATCAGCAATATTCGCAGCATCTTGAATCATTTTCACTTCTTTTTCGTCTTTAATTATTCTTAGCTCTTCGACTAATCCAGAGATAGGAACAAGAACAGCTCCTTCAATATGTTCTGAATAGCTTTGATGTGCTTCATATGTAAGAAATGATTGTTCAAAACCTACCTTTTTCAACCCTAACTTTTCAATTTGATTGGCAACCTCTAGGATAATGGGCCCCGTATGCTGAACAATTTCAAAACCCTTTGCCTGCTCTTTCGCTTGATCTACATAACGAAAATCAGTGATAAAGATGGCTTTCTTTTCTGAGATAAGTGCCACTCCTGCAGTTCCAGTAAAGTTAGTCATATAACGACGATTATACGGACTTGTAATTAATAAACTGTCAATTTCTGAACCCTTAAGTTTAGAACGTAATGCTTCAATTCGACTCATCTTCACATCTCCTTTAACAGTACTACATTTAGAAGTCCCAATGTCCTCTATAAATCGAAAAGGACTTGAGTCTATCTCTCCTCATTGTAGCACAAAGTTCATCGAGAGAAGCCTACGCATTTCTACGTTGCTCTGCATATTCATATGAAATGGAATAACCAATAAAAGTACCGTATAGCACATAAAGACACATTGACGTAATGATCGTATTAATATCCAAATTTTGTACAGATTTCAGTCCTGGGAACAGCGGATTTAACACATAAAAGACAAGTAACCATAGAACAAAACCAAAACCTATCCCAACCCAAACTTTATTAATCTTTTGCAACGTAAATCTATACAGAAAAGCTACACCAATAGACAAGATTGATATAACAACTACACCTACTAATTGTCCTATATACGTATCCTTCCAATCACCTAACGCAAAAGGCATCAAAGCTAACGCAGGACCGACTCTTATAAAATGAAAATAGAAGGTTAAATATCCAATTAGCGACCAAATTAACCCACCAAATAATCCTATTAAAGCAACTTTTGTTGGATATCTCAATTGAGCTTGTTCTTTTTCCAACTTTACCACCTCCGCCCTTTAGTATGTCCGGAAGTAAAGTTGAAAAGTCATAAAAAATAACTCGTCTCTTGTGAATGAAAGCGCTATACATTGGGTATACTATTAAAAAAATGTTTTCTTCAATGCAGCTATTCTAATGGAGGATTTTAAGAAATTCATGTAGAATTAATTTACTAGGAGAGAAGTTCACCTTTTCATTCTAACGTCTTTATTACCTTTTCATGAAATAATTACTTCTAAAGAAATAAAATCATTGACTTATATTGGGGGGTGCAGATAAATGCGTTCGATTATGAAGTACATGATTCCTGCCGTATTATTTTTTG
Source organism: Halalkalibacter krulwichiae (assembly GCF_002109385.1). Classification (NCBI taxonomy): domain Bacteria; kingdom Bacillati; phylum Bacillota; class Bacilli; order Caryophanales; family Bacillaceae; genus Halalkalibacter; species Halalkalibacter krulwichiae. The sequence goes on from NZ_CP020814.1 coordinate 3,097,170, forward strand.
CCGCTATCGGTTTAGGTTACGAACTTATCTTCAATCCGTTAGGTTTTCTAACTAGAATCTTAATGATAGTTGGTTTTATTGCCGTGATTTTTCTCATCTATAGATGGTTTATGGCTAGGAAATACGGTGTTCCTCTTTTCCCTACACAAACAGGACCGAGTCGCGCGCAATTAAAAAAGGCGAAAAGAACGAGTACTCATCGGCAAGCTTCGACACCCGCTACGGCTACATTTAAAAGTAAAAAGCCAAGTACCCTCTCATCAAAAAGGAAGCAAGTTCGTCCGGTTAAAAAACGACGTGAAGATCATAATTTAACTGTTATTGAAGGAAAGAAAAATAAAAAGAAGAATCGAGCGTTTTTTTAAAACACTCGATTCTTTTTAATAGCTCCAATTCTTTAAGAAATGTCCAGTTTCTTCTTTTCCTAACACAACCAATTGTTCCTTTTGTTCATCTGTTAATTCAAAATCTGTTGCCTTTACATCTAGGATTGGGATGAACACAACATTTTTAGCATCATCTGCATCTACATATTTCAAATCATGAGCTGAAGTCATTGTTTCAAATAGAGCTCGGTACATTGTAACGGCATTATTTATTTTCTTTGGTGGCATTTCGCTCATTTCTGGCTTTAAATGAAATCCAATCACCGGACGCTTCCACCTTTTTATATTCCCATCCATAAATAACCATAAAGGAAAATTACTTAACAAGCCTCCATCAACGATATAAGAAGCTTTCCCCCCACTTCCCCGGTCATAAATTTTCACTGGTTCGAAGAAAAAAGGAATACTGCAACTCATACGAATAGCACGAGCAACAGAAAATTTTTCTGGTATTACTCCATAGTTCTGTAAATCATCAGGAAGAACAAGCAGTTTCCCCTTTGTTAGATCAGATGCAATTATACGTAACGAGCCTTTTGGTAAGTCTCCAAATGTCCTTACTCCTTTAGCGGCTAGCACATCTTTCAGCCAAGCCTCAAGCGCATTTCCTTTATATAACCCTAATCGAAAGTAAATATGAATCCATTTAGCTATCGTGAAAGGGAGTACCGACATTCTTTCATCTTTAAATGACTCTAATTCTAATTCGTCTAAAAGTGTAAATAGTTCATCACTCGTATATCCTACTTTAATTAATGCAGCTACAATGGCTCCAGCACTTGTACCTGCCAATCGGTCAAACGTATAACCTCTCTCTTCCATCTCCTGTAAGGCGCCAACAAACGCAAAAGCTTTGACACCCCCACCAGCAAATACTCCATCTATCATCATACGTTATCCCCCTCCCATTTACACCTTATGAAGAAAAAAAGGAGGGACGACCATAAAAATAAAAAAACATCCACAATATTGTTGCGGATGTCATTTTTTATTCTTCATTTTGTTTTTGAATATCTCTTAACGCCTTCACCCTAGCTTCTTGCTCTTGAAAATATTGTACAAGATCTCCTATTCGGTCAATTGCATCCCAACTTAGGTGATGCTCAATCCCTTCAACATCTTGATAAATATGAGAGTCATCAACACCAATGATTCGCATAAAATCCTCTAATAGTTCATGACGATAAACTAGACGTTTCCCAATTTTCTTCCCTTTTGATGTCAGAACCAATCCACGATATCGTTCGTAGATTAAGTATTCACTTTTATCGAGCTTCTGAACCATTTTTGTTACTGAAGAAGGGTGGACTTCTAATGCCTCTGCGATATCGGAAACTCTGGCGTAGCCTTTCTCCTCTATCAACATGTAAATTCGCTCTAAATAATCTTCCATACTCGGTGTTGGCATAGTGTCCCCTCCGTTTTATTCGCCTAACTAGGCAGTGCTTAAATAAATTTCTTATTATAAGCCTATTCTGTATTTAAAGTAAGTGTTAATAATATGTACACCACTATTAGTTTACAACAGAATACACGAAAGTGACAATCTTACTAGACAAGTTTACGTAAAATATTCCATTTTTGCTTCAGGAAAAAAGCGATCGATATAAGTTTGAATGGTTTCTTTTAAGTCACCGGCTTGATCATCTTTATAGACATATTTCCCTCTTCCATACCTTCCCCATTTATACTTACGTTCCTCTTCATTCATTTCTAGCTTAGATTTTGGATAGCGCTTTTGAATGATATTTTTTGCTGTCTTCGTAAAACGATGCTGAATTAGTTCAAACGTTAAATCCTTTTTCGCATACGGTGGTAAAATCGCTTCTAAACGTTCAAATAATTCATGATACCCTTCTTTCCAACCATCATGCAAAATCAAAGGAGCTACTATAAAGCCAAGTGGATAGTCTGCTTTTGCAACTTTCCCTGCTGCTTCTATTCGTTCCAAAAATGATGACGTTCCAGGCTCAAATTGCTTAATAACATAATCAGAGTTTACACTAAAGCGAAAGCGTGTGTTCCCATTATGCTTAGCATCAAGTAGATGATCAACATGATGATACTTAGTCACAAATCGTAAGCGCCCTAAATCAGTTTGACCAATATGCTCAATTGTCTTTTTCAAGGAATGTGTAAGATGATCAAGGCCTACTACATCCGAGGTACACGCTGCCTCAAATCGTGTAATTTCTGGACTTCTTTCTTCGATATATTTATCCGTAGCTTCAAAAATCTCATCAAGGTTCACATAAGTACGAATATATGGTTTATTGCCTAAAGTCGTTTGTAAATAACAATAATGACAATGTCCCATACAACCAGTTGCAAGGGGAAGAGCATACTCAGCTGAAGGTTTCGATGTATCAAACTTCAATGTTTTTCTTACTCCAATTACTAACGTTGATTTAGCATTTCGATATTGTTGGAGATCATTATTTCCCGGAATATTCCTAACTTGATTATGTGAAGTGGTTTCTCGAATTTCCACACCTTCTTCTTCAAATTTCTCCTTTAGCTGACGACCTAAAGGATAATCAAGAGCTCGAGGTTCAATATAAACGAGTTGTGGTGTAAAAGCTTTCAAAGCATGTGCCCCTCTCTTTTTTTTTATAGTTTGTGCACATCTTTTGAATTAAGACAACCAGATAATAGAAAAAAGGTGGAACATAAAGAGTTAACCCCTTTATGCTCCACCTTATTAAAATGTGTTAGTTTAAATAGGTGCGTAAACTTATAACCCACACTTCAATTGTGCACCACAGCTTGTACAAGTGTTACATCCACCGATGTCTTCAACTTGTCCCTCACGACAAACAGGACATGTGTTTCCTACTTCAGAGCCAATTGTAACATTTGTTGATCTTACTTCAGCAATCGTATCAACTAAAACCACTTTACTATTTTTTTCAACATCATATTGTTTCAATTCCACTTGCTCTGTATCATCGTCACCAAAATGATTTTCTTCTGCTTTTAAGGATAGAACTTGTGCATCACGACTTCCGTCAACATATACCGTACCGCCTTTTGCTCCACCTTTGTAAAGACGTTCGTAAACAGCCTGAACTTGTTCAACTGTATAACCACGAGGTGCATTTACAGTTTTAGATAGAGAACTGTCGACCCAACGCTGAATGATGCACTGAACATCAGCATGAGCTTCAGGAGGCAACTCCATCGTTGAGATAAACCATTCAGGCAGTTGATTCTCATCTGTCTGAGGGTTTTTCTCTAAATACTCTTGAACAATTTCTGCTTTAACTTCAATAAACTTTCCTAGACGACCACTACGGAAATAAGAGAAAGAAAAGTATGGCTCAAGCCCCGTTGAAACACCAACCATTGTTCCAGTACTTCCTGTAGGTGCAACAGTTAGCAAATGCGAGTTTCTAATACCATGTTCAATAATACCTTCTCTGATGTCTTCTGGCATTTGTTTCATATAGCCAGTATTAATAAAGGCATGACGTAATTGTGCAGTTTCCTCTTCCGTTTGACCAATTAAGAATGGAAAACTTCCCTTTTCCTTGGCCAATTCAATACTTGTGCGATAAGCCGTTGTAGCAATCGTTTCGAATACTTGATCAACTAATTGATTGCCTTGCTCTGAACCATAGACGGATTCGCAGTAAATTAATAAATCATGCAGGCCCATTACACCTAATCCAACACGACGCTCGCCTTTTGCTTGTTTCGTATTTTGTTCCAAGAAGTACGGAGTTGCATCAATAACATTATCTTGCATGCGTACGCCTACTTCAACCGTTTTCTTAAGCTTTTCAAGATCAATTTCCTTTGTTTGCTTGTTTGCCATTTCAGCTAAATTAATAGCTGCGAGGTTACAAACTGAAAATGGAGCTAGTGGTTGTTCACCACAAGGGTTCGTTGCTACAACCTTTTGTCCATATGCCTTCGCATTTGTCTTATCATTTGCATTATCAATAAAGAAGATCCCTGGCTCTGCACTATACGTAGCACAAATATTTATTAGGTTCCATAATTCTTTAGCTTTAATAATCCGGTATGTTCGAACACCATAACCTAATTCTTCCCATTCACGAACATCACCAATTTCATGCCATTTTTCATTATAGACAGCCATTTCTTCCTCATTATAGTTTTCAACATCAGGGAATCGTAATGCGTAAACCTCATCATTTTCAACTGCTTCCATAAATTCTTTTGTTAAACAAACAGAAATATTAGCTCCCGTTAAGAATTCAGGGTTATTGACAGAGTATGTTCCGCCTATGTGAAGTTTTTCTTCTGCTTCTCTGATAACTTTTTGTTCAAATCCACCTTGCCCAGGGATAGCCTTATAATTTAGAATCCCTTGGTACATAGACTCTTCTGTCGCATTTAAAGGAGTAAAATGTAACTTATCGTTTACAAGCTTCTGTATTTGTTCATCTGTCGTATTTTCAAGCAAAAATCTTAAAATTCGCGGATTTTGCATTTTAGAAATGATGAACTCTAGAATATCCGGATGCCAATCAGAAAGCATAATCATTTGAGCACCACGTCTTGACCCACCTTGTTCTACAAGATGTGTCAACTTCGCAATGTCATCTAGCCACGATACAGAACCCGATGACTTCCCATTAACTCCACGCGCTAGTGTATTACGCGGTCTCAATGTAGAACCATTAGTTCCTACACCTCCACCGCGGCTCATAATTTCCATCACCTGTTTACGATGTTCAGAGATCCCTTCTCTAGAGTCCTGAACATAAGGCATAACATAACAGTTAAAATAGGTTACATCTGTTTCCGCACCAGCTCCATATAATACACGACCTGCCGGAATAAAATTCATTGAGACAAGCTGCTCATAAAACTGCTCAAAAGATTCTTGTCTTTTTTCCTCTGTCTGCTCGACAGATGCTAAACCCGTTGCGTTTCTTTTCGCAATTTGCTCATAGAAAAGTTCAAGTGGTTTTTCAATTGTATCTAACGAACGGTGAACAATTCCCGTTTCGGCTGCTTCTCCATCTAAAACCCCGCGGAATTCCTCATCGACTAAGACTTTTGCTTTGTTACTTTCACGGTCAAGTTCAATCACAAACCCATATCCACGCGCTGGGAATTTCGGATCATCTTTTACCGTTAACACGACAAAGTCTCCAGTCTTTAATGTTTTCTTTTCCGTATCTTTAAAAGTATAACGGTCAAGCATTACAAGTCTAGATACTCCCTTTTTCTGAATATGCATCTCCTCAGTAATAGGATGCACTTGTGGAAAATCCTCAATATCCTTGTTTAATCGTTCCACATCTAGGCGTAACACATTTGACATCGTCATCGCCATCCGCTTCTCCTCCTCTAAATTACATGGCTTGCTAAACTAGCAATCTATCTTCATTTATATTTCAGGTTGTCCATGCACTTATGATTGTCTTGGGTAAGCTTACCACAAGTCCTAGACTAGATTCAATATATTGTGCTCACTTTTATTTAAAATACACCATATGTTGTGTCACGTTATGAACTGTAGTAATTTTGTCAACTTTGTAATGACTAAAAAAAGGAAGCATAGACGAGTTTAATAGGAATTTATCCGCTTTTTTTCGACATTTTGAACCAATTTGTTTCTTGCAAGATAATCATTCATTGCAAAGCCTTGTCACAACAATGTTCCTCATCAAAGTCAAATCATTTGACAAAATTTTTTCATGAATCATAATCGAATTGTGATATTCTAGAACCAATGCTTTTACAGATTTGAGACTATGATGGAGGAATGAACATGGACTATATAATTTACAATCAAGAGCTTGTGCCTAGATCAGAAGCTACTATCCAATTTGATGATCGCGGATATTACTTCGGAGATGGAATTTATGAAGTTGCAAAAATATATGAAGGAAAACCTTTTGCTATGGATCTCCATTTAAAAAGACTTCGCTCAAGCGCTGAAAAATTAGATATGGCATTTCCATTTTCAGAAACAACCATGACTGAATTATTGTTGCACTTATTACAAAAGAATAACGTAAAGAACGGACTCATATACTTTCAACTAACTCGAGGTGTCGAGCCAAGAAACCATTTATATACTAGAAAATCCATTCCTGTATTTACTGCTTTTACTCAGCCTTCACAAGACCTAAAAGATATGCAAAAGAATGGAATAGATGTTTGGCTCACAGACGATATCCGTTGGCTTCGTTGCGATATTAAGACATTGAATTTACTTGGAAATGTCATGGTAAAACGTGAATCTGCTGATAACGGGTGTCAAGAAGCGATTTTAAACCGTGATGGGTTCATTACGGAAGGTTCTTCATCTAATTTATTCCTAGTAAAAGATAAAGTTCTCTACACTCACCCTGCGACAAACCTAATATTAAACGGAATAACAAGACAGGTGTTAATCAATCTCGCAAAGAAATACGACTATAAAGTTGTAGAAGAACCATTTCCAGTAGATGTACTAGAACATGCAGATGAGGCTTTTATTACAAGTACTTCTGTTGAAATCGCTCCGATAAAATCAGTGAGAGGACAGCTATCAGCTAACTTTGAAGTTGGTCCAGTAACAAAAGATTTACAAAATAAGTTTAAAGAGCTTTTACCAAAAGGGGAATAACTACATTAACAGCTATGAAAGAGAAGACCAAGGCTAAGCCTTGGTCTTCCGTTATTTTCTAAAGTTCCACTCATTGTTCTCATACCTATTTTTTGCAATATCGAGTACAATTTTGTTTTCTTCTTCACTCAACGTGTACGGTTCAAGCTCAATATTTAAACCTTTTTCAAATCCTCTTTTAAAAGCTGCTTTCGCCTCCTCAATCGTTAATGGCGAAGGTCGCAATGTATTAATAGCCACGGCTTTATTTTTAAAATTCCTTTGCATTCTCTCACGTAACCTATCACTAGAGTATTTAAATAAATCAAAAAGCTTATCTTCATCAATATCTAGAATAATTGACCCGTGCTGTAAAATTACTCCTTTTTGCCTCGTTTGAGCACTACCAGCTACTTTCCTTCCTTCAACGACAAGTTCATACCAGGAAGGAGCATCAAAACAAACGGCAGAACGTGGATTTTTCAAAGCATTTTTTTCCTCATCTGTTCTAGGGATCGCAAAGTAAGCATCAAGTCCAACATCTTTAAAGCCCTCTAAAATTCCTTGTGAAATCACTCGATAGGCTTCAGTTACTGTTGCAGGCATGTCAGGATGATCTTCCGAGACAATGACACTATACGTTAGTTCTTGGTCATGTAAGACACCTCGTCCCCTGTTGGCCTACGTACAAAGCCTAGTGCATATTCTTCTACTTTATCTAAATTTATTTCTTTTTCGACCTTTTGAAAATATCCAATTGATAAGGTAGCAGGATTCCACCCATAAAATCGAATGGTAGGTGGGATTAACCCTTTGCTATGCCAATCAAGTAAAGCTTCATCTAAGGCCATATTATAAGAAGGAGAACAATCTCCCGAATCAATAAAACGCCATGTTTCCTTCATCAGACACCGCTTCTTTCTAAATCAATTTATCTACTTGATTTTAGCAGACGAAAAAGACTTAGCCAAGCTATCTGCCTGATTACAATGATTGCGCAATTCCCTTTTGGCGGATATAATATTAACTGATGGAAGAATGTAAAGGAGTGTAGAAATTAACTTATGGTATATTTATGGCTTATTCTTCTTGGGTTTATCGCGTATACACTTTTTAAGCGCTTTTATACCCCGAAATATTTAAAAACATTATCTCAAGAAGACTTTATTAAAGGTTATCGAAAAGCACAATTAATTGATGTACGAGAACCAAGAGAGTATGATGGTGGTCACATTCTAGGCGCTCGTAATATCCCAATGTCTCAGCTACGCCAACGAATGAATGAAGTTCGCAATGATCAGCCGGTTTACTTATATTGTCAATCTGGCGCTCGTAGTAGACAAGCTGCTCAATTCCTTAAAAAGAAACGTGGAGTTGAAGACCTTTCACATCTTCAAGGTGGATTTAAAAAATGGTCAGGGAAAATTAAAAAGAAATAAATTTTGAGATAAACTAAAAGAAGCTGAGACATAACTAATGTGTTTTAGTGAAAATACGAACCATGACAACATTAGCGGAACTATTTCCGGAGCGAAGATGGTCATTGAGTTCAGATTTCACATTAAAAACTCTTTTGTCCCAGCTTCTTTTCTAATTTCTTTTCGTGAAGTATATTGAATTAACACCCTATTAGAAAAGGTTCAATATTAAAAGAAGACTCCAGCTCTCAGAGTCTTCTTACTAGCATAAGCATGCTGCTTATGCTTTTTCATATTTTAAGATCGGTTTTCTAGCAGCAGTTGTTTCATCAAGTCGAGAGATCACTGTATGATGTGGAGCTTCTTGAACAATTTCAGGATTCTCTTCGGTTTCATGTGCAATTTGAATCATTGCTTCAATAAACTCATCTAAAGTTTCTTTCGATTCTGTCTCCGTTGGTTCAATCATCATGCATTCTTCTACATTTAAAGGGAAATAAATGGTCGGTGGATGATAACCAAAGTCTAATAGTCTCTTGGCAATATCTAACGTCCGAACGCCTAATTTCTTCTGACGACGTCCCGATAATACAAATTCATGTTTGCAATGTTGGCTATATGGCAAGTCAAAATAAGGCTCTAATCTACGCATCATATAATTAGCATTTAATACAGCAAATTCAGAAACTTTCCGTAACCCGTCTGGTCCCATTGTCCGAATATACGTATAAGCACGCACGTTTATTCCGTAATTTCCGTAATATGGTTTAACTCGACCGATCGACTGTGGACGATCATAATCGAATTCAAAACGATCATTTCTTTTTACAATAAGAGGCTTAGGCAAAAATGAAATGAGGTCTTTTTTCACTCCAACAGGACCTGATCCAGGACCGCCACCACCGTGTGGACCTGTGAATGTTTTATGGAGATTTAAATGGACTACGTCAAATCCCATATCTCCTGGTCTAGCAATCCCTAAAATTGCATTTGAATTTGCTCCGTCGTAATATAGTTTCCCTCCCGCCTCGTGGATAATTTTCGCCATTTCAACGATATATGTCTCAAATAATCCAAGCGTATTAGGGTTTGTTAACATTAAAGCAGCCGTATCTTCTCCAACAACTTCTCTTAAATGATCAAGATCGACAAGACCATTTTCATCTGTACGTACTGTTATCGATTCAAAACCGGCAACAGTTGCAGAAGCAGGATTTGTACCATGAGCTGAATCAGGTACAATCACTTTCGTACGTTGAAAATCTCCATTGGCTTCATGAAATGCACGAATCATCATAAGACCAGTCCACTCACCATGAGCTCCAGCTGCTGGTTGTAGTGTCACTTCGTCCATTCCTGTAATCTCTGCTAAAGAAGATTGAAGTTCATACAATAATTCCAAAGACCCCTGCACTTGTTCAGCTGGCTGATATGGGTGGATGTGAGCAAGTCCTTCAAATCGAGCCACATTCTCATTAATCTTCGGGTTATATTTCATCGTACAAGAACCAAGTGGATAAAATCCTGAGTCCACTCCGTGATTTCTCTTTGAAAGAGCTGTATAATGACGCATAATATCAAGCTCAGAAACTTCCGGAAGGCCTGGCTCTTCTTCACGTATAAATTCAGTTGGTAATAAATCCTCTAAGCATTGTTCCGCAATATCTAATGTAGGCAGGCTATGGCCAACGCGGCCTGGCTTACTACGTTCAAAAATTAATGGTTGGTCCTTTGTTGTTATCATACTAAAGCCCCCAATTCTTTTGCAAAGCAATCAAGTTCTTCTTTTGTACGTACTTCTGTAACCGCTATAAGCATCTGACCTTCTAACTCCTCACAATCGCGACCAAGATCATAGCCTCCGATAAAACCTTTTTCAAATAATTGTGCATTCACATCAGCCACAGGCTTATTGACTAAAACAACAAATTCATTAAATGTTGGTTGTTCATGTACTATTTCTACTCCGTGTTCCTTCAGTTGTCGCTTTAAATAAGCAGCCTTTTGAACATTTTGATAAGCCATTTCTTTTACGCCTTTTTTTCCGATAGCTGTCATTGCTACAGATGCTGCTAAAGCATTTAATGCTTGGTTAGAACAAATATTTGATGTCGCTTTTTCTCTTCTAATGTGTTGTTCACGTGCTTGCAACGTTAAAACAAATCCTCTTTGACCATGTTCATCTGTTGTTTGCCCAACTAACCTTCCAGGTACTTTTCGCATTAACTTTTTCGTTGTCGCAAAATAGCCGCAGTGGGGTCCGCCAAATTGAGTTGAGATTCCAAATGGCTGAGCATCTCCGACAACAATATCGGCCCCGAATTGCCCCGGCGGCTTTAATAATCCAAGTGAAAGTGGATTACTTGATACAACGAACATTGCTTTTCCACTATGTGTGAGTTCTTCTAGCTCAGCTAACGGTTCTAAATTACCAAAGAAGTTTGGATATTGTACGACAACACAAGCCGTATCATCACCATATACTTGCTTTAGTTTCTCAAGATCGGTTACCCCGTTCTTCGTATCAATTTCAATAACATTTAAACGTTGACCTGTTGCATTCGTTTGTAGAACAGCTCGAGCTTCTGGATGCACAGCCTTTGATACTAAGATTGTCTTCTTCTTTGTTTGTCCGGCACTCAACATCGCTGCCTCAGCTAATGCTGTTGGGCCATCATACATCGAAGAATTCGCTAAATCCATTCCTGTTAATTCACAAATCATTGTCTGAAATTCAAAAATAGCCTGTAGTTCACCTTGTGAAATTTCTGGCTGATATGGTGTATAAGCCGTATAAAACTCAGATCGAGAAATGACATGATCAACAATTGATGGAATGTAATGTTCATAAACGCCCGCCCCTAAAAAGGAAGGTTTTTGTTTAATTGAAACATTTTTATTTGCTAAACCTTGAAAATAAGAGACTAGCTCTGGTTCTTTTAATGCCTCTTTAATATTTAGATTTCCTTTAAACCTGATCTCTTTCGGAATGTCTGAAAAAAGTTCCTCTATGGATTCGACACCAATCGTTTTTAGCATTTCTGCTTGATCAGTCTCTGTCATTGGTAAATAACGGTGATTCATAAGCGTTCCTCCTACGACTTTTTATAAAAAGGGGTTGGTACAACTTTTGCTTTTAATTTCTTTTTTCGTATTTGAACTTCAACTTCTACATCCATCGTTGAATACTCAAGATCAATGACAGCCAAACCAACATTCTTCTTTAAAGTTGGCGACTGGGTTCCACTCGTAACAAAACCAATTAACTCGTCTTTTGCAAAGACATCATAGCCAGTACGAGGGATACCTTTTTCAATCATTTCAATGCCTACTAACTTTCTTTTCAATCCATCTTCTTTTTGCTTTTTCAAAGCTTCTTTTCCAATAAAATCCGCTTCTTTGTTCACTTTCACTGCAAAGCCGATCCCTGCCTCTAATGGAGAAATCTCTTCTGTAAGTTCTTGACCATATAAAGGTAAACGCGCTTCAAATCGCAAAGTATCACGTGCCCCCAACCCACAAGGGATTAATCCATCTGCTTTCCCCTTATCAAGAAGCAACTTCCAAAGATTTGGTGCGTCTTCAGCTGCACAATACAACTCAAAACCATCTTCACCGGTATAACCCGTTCGTGATACTAGAGCTTTCATCCCCTCAATGTCAACTTGATCAGCAAAACGAAAGAATCGTATTGTCGATAAATCAAAAGATGTTGACTTCTGTAAGATTGATTCGGCAGCTGGACCTTGAATGGCCAATTGAGCAGTATGGTCTGAAATGTTTTCAATTGTCACTTTTTCAGTCAAATGTTGTGTCATCCACTTCATGTCTTTCTCAATATTGGAAGCATTAATGACAAGTAAAAAGTTCTCTTTTGATTTCCGATAGATAAGCAAATCGTCCACAGTCCCACCGTTTTCGTAACACATTGCAGTATACTGCGCTTGACCATCAACAATTTTGGAAACATCATTCGTCATGAGTTTTTGTAAAAAATCAAGAGCTCCTTCACCCTTTACCTCAACCTCTCCCATATGGGAAACATCAAATAAACCGGCTTTCGTTCTAACAGCCTCATGTTCGTCTTTAATACTTGAAAATTGAACAGGCAAATCCCAACCACCAAAATCAATTGTCTTTGCCCCATGCTCTTTGTACATAGTAAATAATGGTGTACGCTTTAATTCAGTCATTATGAACCCCCCTTATTGGCGTTTAAAAAAACAAAAAAAGACAGAGTTATACACCTAGGCGTGTATAACTCTGTCCTGAAACCAGAAAGTTTCCTATATTCGCAATTCAAAGAATATAGTGTCTTCGTAGGTGGCTCGTCTCGAGCACTCTCCAGAGCTGCGTCAAATAAGAGTCTTTTTGCCTGAGAGATTCGTATCGATAAACACATTATCGGGTACTTGCTCCTTCGGCGTTGCTAATAATCTGCAATCTCTCCCCTTATTCTCATCCGCAAGTTATTCAATTGTTTCATAATTATACTCATGAAATATTGATATTCGGTACATACTACTAGTAATTCTTTTGTAAATCTAATTAAAATTCGGATTTATATAAATATCCTACCAAGATGTACGAATAGAAGCAACTATTTATTTGTAAATTCAGAAGTTTTAATGGATTTCCATCGTTTTCATTCGGATATCAGTCGATTTTTGTTCGAAAGGATGATAGAACATGAAAATAGATATTCATTTTGACCAGAGCTGGGCAGACAACTTTTTAGAACGGTTAGAGCAAGATGGACCTTGGGCTAATTGGGAATTATTTAAGTTAGCTTATGAGGCAGAAGAACATCAGATTATACCTGAGTTTCATGGTTTACTAGCACCAAAACACCTCCCCCAGTTACAGCCTTTCCCTCATCAAATTGAAGTGGCAAATACGGTAATTGAACAAATGAATGGTAAAGCAATTTTGGCAGATGAGGTTGGTCTTGGAAAAACGATCGAAGCTGGTTTAATTCTGAAGGAATATATGATACGCGGTCTAGTTAAAAAGGTTTTAATTCTTGTACCAGCTTCACTTGTCTCTCAGTGGGCGATTGAACTAAACACTAAATTTCACATCCCTGCTGTTGCTCAACGAAAATCATATGTCTGGGAGCAATGCGATGTTGTTGTTGCGTCAATTGATACAGCAAAAAGACAACCCCATCGTGATATTGTCCTTGAACAACCATACGATCTCGTAATAATAGACGAAGCTCATAAACTAAAAAACCCGAAAACAAAAAACTATGAGTTCATTAAACATTTAAAAAAGAAGTTTTGCCTTCTACTAACAGCTACACCTGTACAAAATAAATTAGAAGAAATTTTCAATCTAGTGTCGCTTTTAAAACCGGGACACCTTGGTGATATTACATCTTTTGAGCAAGAGTATCGCTCAAATAAACGATCACCGAAAAACGAAGAAAAACTAAAAGAACTAGTAAATAAAGTAATGGTTCGAAATCGACGCGAAGAAACAGGAATTGAGTGGACGAAAAGAATTGTTGAAACGGTTCAAATTGAATTTAGTGAATCGGAACGGGCTTTTTACTCAGAAATTGAGCAATTAAGAGGTAGCTCTAGCCACTTTGCTTTACTAACACTAAAAAGAGAGCTCTGCAGCAGTAGAGAAGCCGCCTTTATGACATTAAAAAATATGATTGAACGAGCCCACAAAGAAGGCCGTGCATTACCAGAAGCAGAGCGACTATTAAATAAGATTGGTGAAGTTGCCGGACATGCTAAGGCCGAAAAGGCACTTGAACTTATCCAAAAAATTAATGATAAAGTTATTATATTTACAGAATATCGAGCTACACAACTTTATTTACAATGGTACCTTAAGCAAAATGGTATTTCTTCCGTACCTTTTCGAGGTGGGTTTAAAAGGGGGAAAAAGGATTGGATGCGTCAGCTTTTTCAAAATAACGCTCAAGTACTTATCGCGACAGAGGCTGGAGGTGAAGGGATTAACCTTCAATTCTGTAGCCATATTATTAATTATGATTTACCTTGGAATCCAATGAGGATTGAACAACGAATTGGTCGAATCCATCGATTGGGACAAAAAGAAGATGTTCGTATTTATAATTTTGCTGTGACAGATACAGTGGAACAACATATTTTGAAGTTATTGTATGAAAAAATTCATCTGTTCGAATCCGTTATCGGAGAACTTGATGATATCCTGACAAAGATTGATTTACCTGCTGTTGAAGATCATGTACAAGATATTTTGCTACACTCAGATACAGAAGGCGAAATGAGAATCAAATTTGATCATTTAGCAGCTATTATGAATGAAGCAGCAGCAGAAGCAGCAAATTTAAAAGAGGAGGATCAGATCGATGCAACAGCATCAAGTTCATAAATTTCTCGAACGTTATTTTGAAGCAAATGATAGCCCTATTTTAGAAAATAAATCAGGCTATTTACAGGTCCAACTGTCAATCGAACTAGACAAATTATTAATGAACCGTCCTTTTTACTGGCACTATCTAGAGAAGACGGGAGGCGATCCCCGTCCAATGCAAGTCACTTTCATTACTGAACAAACTCAAGCCTCAGAAGATATTCGAGGAGAACATATTCACTTTGGTTCACCAAGACTACGTCAACTATTCGCTTCAACAAAAGAACTTGGAGGGTTTATTCGACTTTTCGAACAGGTCGAGGCATCTGGAAATAAATCGATACCATTACAACCATGGCTCTGTGTGAATACAAAAGTCTCATTTCAATGCGATAGGAAAAAAGATGTTTTACTATCATTAGGCCTTAACTTGATTCATGGACAAATCGTCCCACAGTTTTTCGAACGAATCCGAATGAAAAAGCTAACACCAAATATTCCAGACTACTGCTTTAAGCTATCTCCGTTAATTAAAGTTCAAAGTGGGTTAATAAGGCTTCAAAAAATGGTTCAGACTTATGCTGAGAATGAAGATGATATTTGGGCTAAAGAGGCATTTACTAGATGGACGACTGACCTTGAACTATTGGAAAAGTTTTATGAAGACCAAGAAGATAAACCTGAAAGTTATTTTGTTGAGAAACAAGCTTTAAAAGAACAATATGAACCCAATATCCATGTTTCGATCGTAAACGGTGGTATGTTCTACCTTCAACAAAAAGTTTTCTAAGTTTTCCTGATTGTGTATAAAGAAAGACGAACTACATAAAAGTAGTTCGTCTTTCTTAAAGATTAATGAGCTACTGGAGCTCCTCCACCAGTTGTAATGATTGAGATGATTGTCGCAATAGAAAACCAACCAAACACTACGAATGAAAGGCCTGCAAAGCCGACTGCAAAGAAATTCTTTCTTTTAATTTCACGAACGATCGCAACAGCACTTAAAAGTGCAACAATTAAAAGGATAATAGATAAGATCATATTGACTACCTCCTTATGTAGAAACTTGAGACCCGATTAACTAGTCCTATTATAAAGCTATATGATAACGTTGTCAGCTATAAATTTTGACAAAGCTAGCACAATGAACTTACTAATTAGGTTGGTCTTTTTGGTCTTATTTTACTCCTTTTTTAACTATTTGTCGAGTCGATTCTCTTAATGTATGATAGAACTATCTTTTATTTTTAGGAGGGAAACATCTTGAAATGGACTCAACTCCCATTAGGACCACTTCAAACAAACGCATATGTTATCGAAAATGAAGAAAAGCAAGCCCTTGTAATTGATCCTGGCAGTGAAGGTGAGGCGCTCGTAAAGTGGCTAAACGAGCAAAAATTAAATGTATTAGCCGTTCTTTTAACACACGCACACTTCGATCATATTGGTGCAGTAGATGATGTACGAGAAGCTTTTAATTGTCCAGTCTACATACATAAAAATGAACAAGATTGGCTTGCAGATCCGTCAAAAAATGGTTCATCCCGTTTCTTCGGTGCAGAAACGATCTCAGCAAGACCGGCTGAAACAATTATCGAAAACGAACAGACATTGGAAATTGGCCCTTTTAAGCTACAGTCATTGGAAACCCCTGGCCACTCACCTGGGAGCGTATCATATTATTTGTTAGAACACTCAATCGTCTTCTCAGGTGATGCATTATTTGCTCAAAGTATTGGTCGGACTGACTTACCTGGAGGAAACCATGATTTATTACTCAAGAGCATCCACCAGAAGCTTCTGGAATTGCCAGAGGATACAATTGTTGCTTGCGGTCATGGACCAACAACCACTATCGGAAACGAAATGGATAGCAACCCTTTTTTATCAGGATTTTAGTCAAACCTCTTCCATCAGTTAACAGCTAGACTGATGGATAAAAAAGGTTATTACCATTGACACAGTGTTAAACTATTTATAAAATAGAGTTAGATTGATGAGTCTTTGATTGGGAGTCCCCCTCCCCTCAATGTTCATACATCAATACGATTTACTCCCCATGTGACCTTCAAGCAATTGGAGGTCTCTTTATATTCTCTATTATTGTTAGCGTAGATACGAAAGAAAGCCGCACCTAAAATAAGGAGCGGCTTTCTTTCACAATTTCGATCGTGTATATGTACCAGATATTAATGTCCACCAAAGCTTGGTACTAATAAGAATGTAGAATAATACGTGAAGCCAACGAAGAAAATCGTTAAATAGGCGCCAAAAATATAAATATATACACGTTCAGATAAGTTTAAATAGCTTAATGCTAATAGTGCACCTGTTTGTGCGAAGAATAGCAACGCTACGTTAAACATATCCCCTACAAAGAATAGAACAGCGAAAATCCCTGTCCAAAAGGCTAAAACACGAAACATACGATCCATTTGGGTTCCCCTCCTTCATGCACAAATTATTGCCTACTACGGCATTATTTGCTTAGGATATCAAATGATAGAGTACAGACTTATTATATCGACTGTATCTTTATTTGTAAATGCCTTCATAGTGGCGAAAGTGTGACTCTCTAAGAATTAATTTTAATTACAGTATAAGAACAAGCCCTTGATTGAGGATCTGTTAATTTAGTATCCTCTCTTAGAATATGTTCTCCAAGAAACAGTGAAAAGATTCCTTTAAATAACTCATGGTGCATTGAACATAATGACATAGAATAATCATTCATCAATTCCTTAAATGTACAATTATAAACACTAAATTCAATTTGTTCCATCTCTTCATTATATACTATCTCTGGATTTAATCCTTGGTTAATTGCTACTTGCTCAATCATCTTAACCTTTTCCTGAATAGTAGCTTTTGATACATCAAATTGGAATTGTTGAACATACTGCTCAGCACTCTGTCTTCCATATTTATACCCTATTTTCTTAATTGCGTCAGTGCCGATATCCCCAAATTCAGCTAAAGCTTCTATAGACATTTTAGCTAAACGCTGATAGTCTCTAAAAGGAAATTGAAGTTGAATTACTTCGTTAGAAAGGGCATAAAACCGACTAGGTCTTCCTCCCTTTCCCGTTTTTTGTGTTTCAGAAACAATCATCCGAACATCTTCTAGTTTTGTAAGATGCAGCCGTGCAACATTCGGATGGATATTAAATTGTTCAGCAATTTCTTGTACGGTAACATTCTTATGGTGTTTAGAAACATATTGATAAATTGAAAATCGTGTTGGATCGGATAACACATTTGTGATTTTCAAAGTATTTTGATCTTGGTCCATTTGGTCCATTTAATTCACTCCTACACTACCCTCTTCTCCTCATTATAGTATAGTTGTCCAAACAAAGAAATAAAAATTTCTACAAAATTTGACAATGAAAAAATGAAGAAGATGTCATACGACACTTCTTCATTTTTTATTGCTTTTTCGACTTTTCCAAAATAGCGAGAGCCCCATTGGAATAATTCCGAACGCTTGTGTTGGAAACGATTGCTTTTCAGCTCTTCTTTCCTCTCTTTTGCTTTTTCTTTCCTCTTTTGGTTGATCCATTCTTATAACTGCTTGCTGAGTTAGAAACTTAACATAATCATTAAACGACGACATGCGATCACCTCTGTAAACTTCTCATTTGTATTATTCCCAGAGGATTCATGTTTTACACAATAGTAAAACGGTCTACCTAAAAATTAACCCGAATTAACACTTTCCCAATAATTAGTAATCCTCTTTCTTTCTCGATCGTACTTGAAACCGGCAAGTCTTTCATGCCCTGTATTTAATGTTACTTTAACTTGTATATCACTTTCTTCACCATTAGAGTTTCTTAATGAGAACAAAACACTTCCAGTCGCATACTCGAAAGAAACAGAATTATTGGGATTCAATTCATATTCTTGCATTGTAAATTCTGCTATTCCAGTTTGAAGCAACGATTCAATTTGTATGACTCTCTCCTGTTCATATGCAAAATTCTTTTCAACATTATAAAGTTGTAACTGCAATAACAAAACATGAAGAACTAAAAGGCAAATAAATAATGTAACCGGGTAGAAATAGCCACCTTCATTCATTCTTGTTTCTCCTCATGGCGAAAAGGAATCAGCATTGTCTTTTGATATTGCTCTCCACCTTCTAGTACTAGTGAACAAGTTACGACTTTATTATCGTTTGCACAAATAAAGGATTTGACTGATTCAAGCAACAATACATATCCTTCTCCATCACTTTGTCTTCGTACATGTCCATTTGAAGTCAAACTTATTTCAATATCTTTTTGATCAATCTTGTTTAATAATAAGTAATCTTTTCCAGCTGTTACACTTGAAGCTTCCCTTGTCTCTTTTGCAACATGATTAAAGAACATTGTCACTTGTTGAGTAGTTGTTTCTTTTGTAAAAAAGCCACCTTTTGCCGTTTGAAATATAATCGGATAAAAAGATAACAAAAGGACTAACAACGATAGGGATAAGAGAACTTCAAACAATGTAAATCCATGCTCATCGACTCGAGAGAAAGCATTGTTCATACGCTCTTCCATTTGTCCCTGTCCAGTTCATACAATGTTTGAATACATGTTCTTTTACTTCTTCAACAGTAATATTTGTATTCCTAAAATCTTCATATTCATCATTAATAAAATGATGAATTGATGCCTCTAGCTCCTGCATGGCTAAAAGCTGTTCTCTTATAGACATACGCTCTTTATATACAATTGATAGTAATGGAACTACAAATGCACAAAAGATGATTAGAATGCTTAATGCAGCTATCACTTCTAATAATGTGAATCCTCTACAATCGCTTATATGAAATCATTCCTTTCCCTAAATAGATAGTAAAACGATAGCGATATTGCCCAATTACAAGGAAGAAACTGCCTGACCTACTCGGATGACCATTTGCTAAGTAAGAAACGTCGTTTGGAAATAGGGTAATGGTTTCAAAGTACATGTTATCAAATTGATATGGAATAACCATATAGTCTTCAAGTGCATGGTAGCGAATGAGAAAGAGTTTTCGATCGTTATCAGTACGAATATAAATACGCTTACCTGTACTCATAGCTACTTGTTGTGCCGCTAAAAATTGTTCGTGTATTTGTTTCGCAATAAGATCAGCTTCATATTGAGTTGGTTCATTGAGTTTTGGAAGAGAGATCAGTGGAAGACTAATAAGGATAGAAAGGAGAGAAAGAGTTAATAGAAGCTCGATTAACGTGTATCCAGAAGAATTTAATTTACTCATTATTCCTAGACTTAAGGGGTAGAAACAATTCCAGTTGAAGCATCGTAGCCAACATCTGCTCCATTTGGACATGTTATTTTTTCAACATACTTTTCAGATTCTAATACATCTAAATTCTGGGGAAAGGACGTATTTTCTAATTTATATGCATGTACTTGTGCTTGTATTAACTTGACTGTTGCTTCACAGCCCTTATCGTTTGCTACATCATTATTCTTACTCATATTAGGAACGACAATTAAAAGTAAAACAGAGATAATCATTAGCACAATTAGCATTTCAATTAGAGTAAAACCGTCTTGCTTTCTTACAATTTTCATTTTTCATCACCTCAGGAGTTTTTATTGCGGGGAGTGGTTGGGGTAAAGGAAACCGATTATCCTCCTTTCATTGTCGATATTTGTTATAATTAGACAAGGTTGTTTCTTTTCCTGCTTTTTTTTGATTTTTTTTTTGAAAGGTTGTTTAACATGAAAAGGATATTTTTATTAGTAATTAAATTTTATCAAAAACTAATTTCACCTTTAAAGCCTCCAACTTGCCGTTTTTATCCGACCTGTTCACATTATGGTTTAGAAGCAATTCAAAGATTTGGAGCTTGGAAGGGAAGTTGGTTAACAATAAAAAGAATTTTAAAATGTCACCCGTTTCACCCAGGAGGAATTGATTTCGTGCCTGAAAAAGAACAAAAATCAATAAATACAAAAAAGACCATACGTTAATATGGTCTTTTTTGTATAAATGCGGGTGAAGGGAGTCGAACCCCCACGTCATAAGACACTAGATCCTAAGTCTAGCGCGTCTGCCAATTCCGCCACACCCGCAAATATAATATTAAAATGGTGAGCCATGAAGGACTCGAACCTTCGACCCTCTGATTAAAAGTCAGATGCTCTACCAACTGAGCTAATGGCTCGTAGATTATACGATGAAGTATTTCATGTATCTTACGGACGATGTTACGCTCTGTCGTCTCTCCTGTTCCTTCCTCTTCTAGCTTGGCTTCGCAGCCTGCTGTGTCGGAACAACTCGAAGTATTTCAAGATGTAACGCTCGTAACTGAGCTAATGGCTCGTAGATTATACGATGAAATATTTCTAAATGGTGACCCGTACGGGATTCGAACCCGTGTTACCGCCGTGAAAGGGCGGTGTCTTAACCGCTTGACCAACGGGCCAATACAACTTGTCCATGGCGGAGAAGGAGGGATTTGAACCCTCGCGCCGCGTAAACGACCTACACCCTTAGCAGGGGCGCCTCTTCAGCCACTTGAGTACTTCTCCTTGGCTCCACAGGTAGGACTCGAACCTACGACCGATCGGTTAACAGCCGATTGCTCTACCACTGAGCTACTGTGGAATATGGTGGGCCTAAGTGGACTCGAACCACCGACCTCACGCTTATCAGGCGTGCGCTCTAACCAGCTGAGCTATAGGCCCCAATTTTTTGGAGCGGGTGATGAGAATCGAACTCACGACATCAGCTTGGAAGGCTGAGGTTTTACCACTAAACTACACCCGCGTTATATGAAATGGCGCGCCCTGAGAGATTCGAACTCCCGACCTTTTGATTCGTAGTCAAACACTCTATCCAGCTGAGCTAAGGGCGCATTATTAAAAGCGGAAGACGAGATTCGAACTCGCGACCCCCACCTTGGCAAGGTGGTGTTCTACCACTGAACTACTTCCGCATTGGCTGGGCTAGGAGGATTCGAACCTCCGCATGACGGAATCAAAATCCGTTGCCTTACCGCTTGGCGATAGCCCATTATCAATAAGGGCGACTGATGGGAATCGAACCCACGAATGCCGGAACCACAATCCGGTGCGTTAACCACTTCGCCACAATCGCCATAAATGGTGGAGGGGGACGGATTCGAACCGCCGAACCCGGAGGGAGCGGATTTACAGTCCGCCGCGTTTAGCCACTTCGCTACCCCTCCACATATAAATACATGTTATAATGGCGGTCCGGACGGGACTCGAACCCGCGACCTCCTGCGTGACAGGCAGGCATTCTAACCAACTGAACTACCGGACCATTTTGGTATTGCGGGGGCGGATTTGAACCACCGACCTTCGGGTTATGAGCCCGACGAGCTACCAGACTGCTCCACCCCGCGACGTTATATGGTAATGAAATAAATTTTCATGGCGGAGGAAGAGGGATTCGAACCCCCGCGCGGTTTAACCCGCCTGTCGGTTTTCAAGACCGATCCCTTCAGCCGGACTTGGGTATTCCTCCGCAATATATGGTGGAGCCTAGCGGGATCGAACCGCTGACCTCCTGCGTGCAAGGCAGGCGCTCTCCCAGCTGAGCTAAGGCCCCAATTAAATACTCGCCTGGCAACGTCCTACTCTCACAGGGGGAAGCCCCCAACTACCATCGGCGCAGAAGAGCTTAACGACCGTGTTCGGCATGGGAACGGGTGTGGCCTCTTCGCTATCGCCACCAGACTATTTATTGAACATCGGATTCTCCTTAGAGTATCTTCGTTCACATTTGAGAAATGGTTCTCTCAAAACTAGATAATGCGTAATAGAAACTCAAGAATATATTGGATAAGTCCTCGACCGATTAGTATCTGTCAGCTCCACGTGTCGCCACGCTTCCACACCAGACCTATCAACCTCATCATCTCTAAGGGGTCTTACTGGATTAACTCCATGGGAAATCTCATCTTGAGGGGGGCTTCATGCTTAGATGCTTTCAGCACTTATCCCGTCCACACGTAGCTACCCAGCTATGCTCCTGGCGGAACAACTGGTACACCAGCGGTGTGTCCATCCCGGTCCTCTCGTACTAAGGACAGCTCCTCTCAAATTTCCTACGCCCGCGACGGATAGGGACCGAACTGTCTCACGACGTTCTGAACCCAGCTCGCGTACCGCTTTAATGGGCGAACAGCCCAACCCTTGGGACCTACTTCAGCCCCAGGATGCGATGAGCCGACATCGAGGTGCCAAACCTCCCCGTCGATGTGGACTCTTGGGGGAGATAAGCCTGTTATCCCCAGGGTAGCTTTTATCCGTTGAGCGATGGCCCTTCCATGCGGAACCACCGGATCACTAAGCCCGACTTTCGTCCCTGCTCGACTTGTAGGTCTCGCAGTCAAGCTCCCTTTTGCCTTTGCACTCTACGAATGATTTCCAACCATTCTGAGGGAACCTTTGGGCGCCTCCGTTACTGTTTAGGAGGCGACCGCCCCAGTCAAACTGCCCACCTGACACTGTCCCTGAACCGGATCACGGCTCGAGGTTAGAATGTCAGCACAGTCAGGGTAGTATCCCACCGACGCCTCCACGTAAGCTGGCGCTCACGCTTCCAAGGCTCCTACCTATCCTGTACAAACTGTACCAACATCCAATATCAAGCTACAGTAAAGCTCCATGGGGTCTTTCCGTCCTGTCGCGGGTAACCTGCATCTTCACAGGTACTATAATTTCACCGGGTCTCTCGTTGAGACAGTATCCAAATCGTTACACCATTCGTGCGGGTCGGAACTTACCCGACAAGGAATTTCGCTACCTTAGGACCGTTATAGTTACGGCCGCCGTTTACTGGGGCTTCAATTCAGAGCTTCTCCCCAAAGGGATAACCCCTCCTCTTAACCTTCCAGCACCGGGCAGGTGTCAGCCCCTATACTTCGCCTTGCGGCTTCGCAGAGACCTGTGTTTTTGCTAAACAGTCGCTTGGATCTTTTCACTGCGGCTCTCTCGGGCTTGCACCCTAATAGAGCACCCCTTCTCCCGAAGTTACGGGGTCATTTTGCCGAGTTCCTTAACGAGAGTTCTCCCGAGCGTCTTAGAATTCTCTTCTCGCCTACCTGTGTCGGTTTGCGGTACGGGCACCTCTCACCTCGCTAGAGGCTTTTCTAGGCAGTGTAGGATCAGGAACTTCGGTACTAATATTTCCCTCGCCATCACAGCTCAGCCTTTATGGAAAGCGGATTTGCCTACTTTCCAGCCTAACTGCTTGGACGCGCATATCCATCAGCGCGCTTACCCTACCTTTCTGCGTCCCCCATTGCTCAAACGGTGAGGAGGTGGTACAGGAATTTCAACCTGTTGTCCATCGCCTACGCCTTTCGGCCTCGGCTTAGGTCCCGACTGACCCTGAGCGGACGAGCCTTCCTCAGGAAACCTTGGGCTTTCGACGGAGGGGATTCTCACCCCTCACTCGCTACTCATACCGGCATTCTCACTTCTAAGCGCTCCACCAGTCCTCTCGGTCTGACTTCGCTGCACTTAGAACGCTCCCCTACCACTGACACCAGAAGGTGTCAATCCATAGCTTCGGTGATACGTTTAGCCCCGGTACATTTTCGGCGCAGAGTCACTCGACCAGTGAGCTATTACGCACTCTTTAAATGGTGGCTGCTTCTAAGCCAACATCCTGGTTGTCTGGGCAACTCCACATCCTTTTCCACTTAACGTATACTTTGGGACCTTAGCTGATGGTCTGGGCTGTTTCCCTCTTGACTACGGATCTTAGCACTCGCAGTCTGACTCCCGAGGATAAGTATTTGGCATTCGGAGTTTGACTGAATTCGGTAATCCTGTGGGGACCCCTAGTCCAATCAGTGCTCTACCTCCAATACTCTTCCCTCGAGGCTAGCCCTAAAGCTATTTCGGGGAGAACCAGCTATTTCCGAGTTCGATTGGCATTTCACCCCTACCCACACCTCATCCCCGCACTTTTCAACGTGCGTGGGTTCGGGCCTCCATTCAGTGTTACCTAAACTTCACCCTGGACATGGGTAGATCACACGGTTTCGGGTCTACGACCACGTACTAATGCGCCCTATTCAGACTCGCTTTCGCTGCGGCTCCGCCTATTCAGCTTAACCTTGCACGGGATCGTAACTCGCCGGTTCATTCTACAAAAGGCACGCTGTCACCCGTAAATGGGCTCCAACTAGTTGTAGGCACACGGTTTCAGGATCTCTTTCACTCCCCTTCCGGGGTGCTTTTCACCTTTCCCTCACGGTACTGGTTCACTATCGGTCACTAGGGAGTATTTAGCCTTGGGAGATGGTCCTCCCGGATTCCGACGGGGTTTCACGTGTCCCGCCGTACTCAGGATACGTCTCGGAGAGACGAACATTTCGGCTACAGGGCTGTTACCTTATACCGCGGATCTTTCCAGATCGCTTCACCTATGTTCGTCTTTTGTAACTCCGTATGAGACGTCCTACAACCCCAAGAGGCAAGCCTCTTGGTTTGGGCTGTTTCCGTTTCGCTCGCCGCTACTTGGGAAATCGCATTTGCTTTCTCTTCCTCTGGGTACTTAGATGTTTCAGTTCCCCAGGTCTGCCTCCTCATACCCTATGTATTCAGGTATGGGTACCATCCCATTACGGATGGTGGGTTCCCCATTCGGATATCCTCGGATCAAAGCTTACTTACAGCTCCCCGAGGCGTTTCGCCGTTCGTCGCGTCCTTCTTAGGCTCCTAGTGCCAAGGCATCCACCGTGCGCCCTTTCTAACTTAACCATTTTGGCTGCAGATCTTCTTCGCATTTCTTCGTCAGCTTCGTGGATCTCAGTCATGTCACGTACGGGTGTACGTTCCATTCTTTCGACCACTCGCTTCCTCGAACTGCTCGAAGCTCTTTGCCAAAAACGATCTTTTTAAAAAGTCGTTTAAGACATTTTTGAGAAAATGTCATGAATTCTTGACATGCTCGTTTGATCTTCTCTTATAAATAAGATACCGATAAAACTAACATTGTTTCTATTTGCATTATCTAGTTTTCAAAGAACCAAAAGTCACTGATCTATTTGATATCAAATCAGTTTCTTCTATATAAATTGAGAGTGAATTCTCTCAAAACTGAACCAAAGCACAAGCGTCAAACAACCGAAGTTGTTCGTCGACTAGAGTATTACTCCATAGAAAGGAGGTGATCCAGCCGCACCTTCCGATACGGCTACCTTGTTACGACTTCACCCCAATCATCTGTCCCACCTTAGGCGGCTAGCTCCCAAAAGGGTTACTCCACCGACTTCGGGTGTTACAAACTCTCGTGGTGTGACGGGCGGTGTGTACAAGGCCCGGGAACGTATTCACCGCGGCATGCTGATCCGCGATTACTAGCAATTCCGGCTTCATGTAGGCGAGTTGCAGCCTACAATCCGAACTGAGAATGGCTTTATGAGATTGGCTCGACCTCGCGGTTTCGCTGCTCTTTGTACCATCCATTGTAGCACGTGTGTAGCCCAGGTCATAAGGGGCATGATGATTTGACGTCATCCCCACCTTCCTCCGGTTTGTCACCGGCAGTCACCTTAGAGTGCCCAACTTAATGCTGGCAACTAAGATCAAGGGTTGCGCTCGTTGCGGGACTTAACCCAACATCTCACGACACGAGCTGACGACAACCATGCACCACCTGTCACTTATGTCCCCGAAGGGAAATCCCTATCTCTAGGGAGGGCATAAGGATGTCAAGACCTGGTAAGGTTCTTCGCGTTGCTTCGAATTAAACCACATGCTCCACTGCTTGTGCGGGCCCCCGTCAATTCCTTTGAGTTTCAACCTTGCGGTCGTACTCCCCAGGCGGAGTGCTTAATGTGTTAACTTCGGCACTAAGGGCATCGAAACCCCTAACACCTAGCACTCATCGTTTACGGCGTGGACTACCAGGGTATCTAATCCTGTTTGCTCCCCACGCTTTCGCGCCTCAGCGTCAGTTACAGACCAGAGAGTCGCCTTCGCCACTGGTGTTCCTCCACATATCTACGCATTTCACCGCTACACGTGGAATTCCACTCTCCTCTTCTGTACTCAAGTCTCCCAGTTTCCAATGACCCTCCACGGTTGAGCCGTGGGCTTTCACATCAGACTTAAAAGACCGCCTGCGCGCGCTTTACGCCCAATAATTCCGGACAACGCTTGCCACCTACGTATTACCGCGGCTGCTGGCACGTAGTTAGCCGTGGCTTTCTGGTTAGGTACCGTCAAGGTACCGCCCTATTCGAACGATACTTGTTCTTCCCTAACAACAGAGCTTTACGAACCGAAATCCTTCATCACTCACGCGGCGTTGCTCCGTCAGACTTTCGTCCATTGCGGAAGATTCCCTACTGCTGCCTCCCGTAGGAGTCTGGGCCGTGTCTCAGTCCCAGTGTGGCCGATCACCCTCTCAGGTCGGCTACGCATCGTCGCCTTGGTAAGCCATTACCTTACCAACTAGCTAATGCGCCGCGGGCCCATCCTGTAGTGATAGCCGGAGCCATCTTTTAGTCTAAGAGCATGAGGTCTCAGATATTATCCGGTATTAGCACCGATTTCTCGATGTTATCCCAGTCTACAGGGCAGGTTGCCCACGTGTTACTCACCCGTCCGCCGCTAACTGAATTAAGAGCAAGCTCTTAATCAGCCCGCTCGACTTGCATGTATTAGGCACGCCGCCAGCGTTCGTCCTGAGCCAGGATCAAACTCTCCATAAAAATGGTAAGCTGATTAGCTCAATAAAAAATTCAAGGTGAAATTTGCCCTGTCGGGTAAATTTCTTTGACGAGATATCATGTATCTCTTTTCGCTTGGCTTTTGTTCAGTTTTCAAAGAACTCGACACCATCTCTCAACAGCGACTTTTCTAATATAACATTTTAACAACTACCGTGTCAAATGTTTTTTTGTTTTTCATCACCTCATCGGCGACGAATAATAATATAACATATTATCTTTATATATATCAATACTTTAAAAAAAAAAAAAAAAAAAAAATGAAAATAAATACAAAGGTAGACTTCCCACAAGGCAAGTCTACCTTTGTATGAACTACATCGATCCAATCATTTGAAAAACAGGAACGAGAGTTACTAGAAATAACAGAAATACTAGTCCACCAACTAGTATAAATAAAGTAGGCTGTATAAGGCGGATAATCTTCTGAATAGAATCGTCTAATTCTTGTAAAAGAATATCACTATATTGCTCTAAATCTTTAGCTAAATAACCTGTTTTCTCTCCATTAGTAACAACCACCGCTAGTTCATTACAAAAATAACTTTTATCTTCTAGTATTTCATAGAACGGTTGCCCTCTTTGCAATTGAATAGAAATTAAAAAGCACTCCTGTTGAAAAAACGGAAGATAATCTTGATTTTCAAAATGTTTCAACGATTGCTGCAAGGTCATTCCCGCCAAAAGCAACTTACCTAGTTGTAATGAAAAAACGTAGGAAAGTGTAATCTGAACATATTTTTTTAATAAGGGAACTTTCATCAATAATGTAACTCACTCATAGCTACTCCAATGTTTCATTTTATATCCAATGAGAATAGTAATAATAAAACAACTAAAAACAAATAACAAAATTAAATAGGGAAAATACGAGAGGAACTCCATAAGTAGTAAAACGAATAATGGAGGAGAGTTAGACATAGTAGAAAAAAACGAGTGGAAGTGAGGGAACACAAATTGAAACATAAGCATTAATAATAACCCACATAGACTAAGTAAAGTTAGAGGGTAACGTAGTAACTTCATCACTTCACTCTTTACTTTTTCTCGATTTAATAATAATTGCCCGACTTGGTTAAACCCCTGGGCTATGTCCCCCTGTTGTTCATAAAAATAAAGGAAAAACCTTATACTTGACGGTATCTCAAAAGATTGAAATGATTCATGAACAGAATGTCCTTCCTTTAATTGTTCAAGAGCCACTTCAAGTTGCTCCTTAGTTTTTCGCTTAACATGTAATTTTATAAAAGATAAAGCAGTCTCAAGCGGATACCCTTGGTCTAGAAGACTTCCAATTCTAATAAACGCCTTTGCCGTGACTTGATAACTTCCTTTTGAATCCTTATTAAACAAATTCATTAGCATACCTCTGCCACTCAGTATCTTCAATAAAGCCTAAGGCCCACGCCTTATTTATTTCACTTAAAAAACCTTTTCCTTTATATTTCCTTTTTTCAATCATCTCCTTAAGCTGCTCGCCATTTACTATCTCAAAGATTGCTGAACGAGACATCTTCCTCCTGGCTTGGCAGAAAGGATGACACCCTTCCCTACACAATGGACAACGAACATTTATTACCCTTTGTGAAAAAACCACCTTACAACATTCTAACAAATCAAAGCGGGAAACTCCCAAATCCATCATTCTTAATAATGCAGTATAACCGTCTTGAGCATGTAAAGTTGCTAATACAACATGACCAGTTAAGGAAGCCCGAATCGCAAGTGCTGCCGTTTCCTCATCACGAATTTCTCCAATTAAAATAACATCAGGATCATGCCTCAAGCATGCACTCAATACAGAGTCAAAAGATAAACCCGCTTTATTGTTGACCTCCACTTGCACAGCATGAGGGATTACTCTTTCTATTGGGTCTTCAATTGTAATTATAGACTTACCGCCAATACGAATCAGCTCTTCAACTATTGTATATAAAGTTGTTGTTTTGCCTGAACCAGTTGGACCGGATATTAAACAGAGACCTTGATTAATGGAACAGATTTTCTTGAAGGTATTAACATGGTGGTTAAAGAAACTTAAAGAAGAGATTGTTTGAGTGGAAAAGTAAGGAAGTATTCGAACGGCTAAACTTTCGCTGTGTATGGTTGGAAGAGTTGAAAGTCTTAGGGAGTATGGTGAATGTTGTACTGAGTGCATTAGCAACGTACTTTGAGGTTTACGTCTTTCTCCTATATCCATCCCTGACCGATATTTGAGGTGACTAATGAGGCGCTCTGCTAATCGAAGATTTAGCCTTTTCCAATGAACCATCCGACCATTTAAACGATATGCGAGCAAATAGAATTCTTCTTCAGGAATGAAATGTAAATCAGTCACTTTCATATTAATAGCCTCATCCAAAAGATGCCTGCTATATTGTTCTATCTCATACATATAAGAACCACTCCCTTTCTTAGTTAATTACTTTCTACATTCAATAAAAAAAACCTCTTTATGTGCGAATATTTTATTTTGATCTGCTCATAATATTAGTAACATGTTATCCCCATTCAAAAAAAGTTTTTAAGCCACAGTTTCTAGGGGAATCTATCTAACGATGGGCTATAGCCAAGCGGTAAGGCAACGGACTTTGACTCCGTCATGCGTTGGTTCGAATCCAGCTAGCCCAGTATCGATATAAAAACGGACGCTACAAAGTACTTTGTAGCGTCCGCTTTTTTTATGAATAATTCACCAACCATAGCGCATAAGATTCAACAAAGCTGAATGACAAGCTCCTAACTAACACAATAAGGGACGTGACAGAAGGTGAAAATACTTAGTGAGTTTAAAGAGTTTGCAATAAGGGGCAATGTAATTGATATGAGCATCGGTGTCATCATTGGTACGACATTCGCAAAGATCGTTGAATCTTTTGTTGATGATATCATTATGCCACCTTTTAGTTTGATTTTCGGCCAAGTCGATTTCTCAAATCGATATCTTAATTTATCTAACCGTCGCTTTGAAACCTTTGCCGAGGCAGAAGCTGCTGGTGTTCCTATGTTAAATTATGGGATATTCTTAAATCATCTCGTTCATTTTTCCATTGTTGCTTTTGTTCTTTTTCTATTTGTCCGACAAGTTAATCGTATTCGCAGACCTCAAGAAGACCCTTTATCAAATATGAAATCAAAACTGTGTCCTCATTGTTGTCAATCAATAGCATACAAAGCCATTCGATGCCCACATTGTACCTCTATATTAAAAGATACAAGGAATCAAGTTAAACCGAACTACGGAGTACGAATACAACGAAAGTCATCTTCTTAACTTCGATTTACGATTTTTTGCTTTCTTCGTTTTTATTAATACTTCTGGGGGTTGTTTCTTAATCCATTTTAGAAACTTTTTTATCTCTTCATCATCTTTTAGCCTTTCTAACGTCATTAATCTATTAGCTAATTCCTTATTCGAGTAAATGGCATGTATTTGTTTATGACAAGGAATACAAAGATTAGCTGTTGGTAAGAAACTCCCCCCTTCTTCCCTCGGAGTTAAATGATGAATCGTCGTCTCAACTCCTTCACGCTCACACAATTGACATTGACCCTTCTTGTTCTTCATAATTCCTTCTATCAACCCTTTTCTGTATTGTTAAGATGACGTGCCCCCATCTTCTTCCCGCTCTCTTCTTACTTGAACAATACTAATTAGAATAAAATTAATGCCTACAACAGCCGCAATAAAAGGGGCAAATAAAAACTTCCCTTGTTCTATAAGCCCAACAAGAAAAATCACTAAAGAACCAAAAGTCACGATACACCCTAAAATTAAAAAAGAGATCATTTCCTTAATGCTCCTTCCACAATTTTATATATTCATTTTCTTTTTTATATGAAATGTAACACACTTGAGCGACAAAATTTGCTACGATAGGACAGGACATTGTTTGAGAGGAGTAAATCCAATGCATGTGGCTTATTATAAGAACAAAGTCATTTATCTTCCTAACTGCGAACGTAGTAGTTGGCAACAATTATATATGGCTAGTATTAAACAAGAACTTACTTGTATACATTGCCATACACCTTTAAAAATGGAACTCGGCATTTTGAAGCCACCTTCATTTACCCATGTTCAAGCCACAAACGAGTGTATCGAAGCAGCTTCGTTAATGACAAAGAAATTCACTCAACATCACATTAACCTAAATGAAAAACAAAATGTTCATTCAGATTCTGGATTTTCGATACCTAAAAGAAGATCGATATCTTCCTCTGTAGAGCAAAATGAGATCGAGAATTGGAAAGAACCAGAACAGGTGCGCGCTATTCCTAATTTTAATGAAAAGAAGGCTACAACAGGACATCTCGCCCTTAATCCTTATAGAGAGAAGTTACAAAAAAGTGGTATTTATCTTGACAATCAACAATGGGAAGCCGTTCAAACAACTGAAGGACCGTTGCTCATACTTGCTGGCGCCGGCAGCGGAAAAACACGTGTGCTCACAACTCGTACAGCTTATATGTTATCAGAACTTAACTATTCACCTAAGGAATTGATACTTGTTACGTTCACAGCAAAAGCCGCTAAAGAAATGAAAGAGAGAATGCGACTTTACCCCGGACTCAATAGACAAACACTTAACCAATTAGTAATCGGTACATTTCATAGTATTTTTTATAAAATGCTTATGCACCATGATCCCCAAAGGTGGTCACCTTCAAACTTATTAAAGCAAGACTGGTTAAGACAAGCGATGATAAAAGAAGCTGGTCGTGAGTTAAATTTAGATGAAAAAGAATTTGCATTCGATCAAGCCTTGACACAAATTAGTTGGTGGAAAAATCACCTCATGGCACCAGAAAAAATAAAAGGAAAAGACCTTTTCGAGGAAAGAGTAGTCTATTTATACAAACGTTACGAGGAAATGAGAAAAGCGCAAAATGCATTTGACTTTGATGATATGTTGCTTGGCCTATATGAACTATTACACGAAAACGATCGACTGTTAAAAAGGTATCAACAACGTTTTTCTTATGTATCAGTTGATGAGTTTCAAGATATTAATAAAGTTCAAGTTGAGTTGATTACAATGTTAAGTGACCGCACAAAAAACCTTTGTGTCGTTGGCGATGATGACCAATCGATTTATGCTTTCAGAGGTAGCGAACCTTCCTATATCCTTAACTTCAAGGAACGTTATCATAATACAAAAATGGTCATACTTTCCGAAAATTATCGCTCAAGTCACGAAATTGTTTCTTCAGCTAATAACGTTATTCACACAAACAGACAACGATATCAGAAACAATTACACGCTCAAACTTCTACTCATTCCCCTCCCCTTCTCTTCTACCCTTTTGATGAAGAAGAAGAAGCGACAATGATCGTTACTGATATTAAAAAACAAATAGAAACAGGTGCCAATCCTGAGGACTTCGCTATTTTATTCCGAACGAATACAGCTGCCCGCGCCTTGATTGAGCGCTTTATCTCATCAAGCATCCCCTTTCAATTAGATGCAGATGGAGATTCTTTCTATCAAAGAAAAGCTGTACGAAAAATCTTGGCTTATTTACAATTGGGAATCAATCCTGATGACGGTCACGCCCTAACTGATTTAATTGGCGCTTTATTTTTAAAGCAAGAAACAGTTCAAGAGATTAAAGCAGCAAGCATTACTAATAACTGTACTTTTGTCGAAGCATTACCTTTAATCAAAGGGCTAAAGCCATTTCAAACTAAAAAATTACAAACCTTACCTACAAAATTCAAGCAGCTGAAAGAAAAAAGCCCAATTGATGCTATTGCATTTATTGAACAGGAAATGGGTTTTAGTGAGTACGTCAAGAAAAACGGCAATGAAGGAAACAAAATGGAGAGAGGCTCCGATGACGTTAGGGATTTAAAAGTGGTAGCTAGACAACACGATACAATTGAAGATTTTTTAAGGCATATTAATCATATGACGATTAAATTTGACGAACTTCGAAACCAAAAAGCCAACCCTAATAGTGTGCAACTTATGACAATTCATCGCGCAAAGGGCTTAGAGTTTAAACACGTCTACATTCTAAGCACGGTAGAAGGAGGATTACCTCACGACTATGCTCTTGAAGCATGGCGAGACGGTGATGATAAACCTTTAGAAGAAGAACGCCGCCTGATGTACGTCGCAATAACAAGAGCCGAAGATTCGTTAAAAATTTCAATCCCCCTTATGAGAAGAGGGAAAAAAGCTTTCCGTTCGCGTTTCGCAAGAGAAATTCAACGAATAGCACCGGAGCAAGCACATAAGTCTCGTGAAAGGAATGTAGCAAATGGACAAGGAATACATGATTAAGCAGACAGAAAACTGGGTTAAAGAACAACTCGAAGGAGAAGGAACAGGCCATGATTGGCACCACATCCAACGAGTAACGAAGCAAGCACAAGAAATAGCCGCGATTGAAGGGGCTGATACCTTCATTGTTTCTTTAGCTGCTTTGCTTCATGATTTAATTGATGATAAGGTCGTAGAAAGTGAAGCAGAAGGCATCAAGCATGTGACCAAGTGGTTAGAAACCATTGGAACAAGCAAGGAACAAGAGGAACATATTCTGGCAATCATTACAACTATGTCATTTAAGGGCGGGAACAACAAGCCTGTAGAAACACTCGAGGCTAAAGTTGTACAAGATGCTGATCGATTAGATGCGATCGGGGCAATAGGCATCGCGCGTACGTTCATTTACGCTGGAAGTAAAGGTGATCCAATGTACGATCCGACAATTGCTGTTCGCGAGCAACTCACCTTTGAGGAATATCGAAATGGGCGTTCAAGTGCCATTGGGCATTTTTATGAAAAACTTCTAAAATTAAAAGATTTAATGAATACAGGAGAAGGAATGAAACGAGCTACAGCTAGACATCTATTTCTAAACAATTTCCTCGAACAATTCCATAAAGAATGGGAAGGGTGACCAAGCTGGTCACCTGTTTCATCCTTTCGAGAACTCCCCTACATTCGCTTACAGTCATAGACTAACTGCATGACTCTATTTTTCTTCTATAGAGCTGTCATCGATCCCCATCTCCACTGAATCTTCCTCGATATCACTTACAATCTTTCTTTTCACATTCACTTTAAATTTCTGATAAACAAATTCTTGGCTTTTGGCCTCTACATCAATTTCTTTAGGTTGGTGAATGTATAGCAACGGCACCGCTCTCTTTGTCATCGCTCTAACTCCTTTCTTATATAGGAACTGTTTAAAGTATATTTCACACGACAAAATGTATGATTACTAAAAAGGAAACATGAAAGTGGATAAGCTACATAAGTATAGGTAGAAGTAGACTCAACCATAACATCTAAATTGGGGTGATACCGTGACACAAACAAACGACAAATTAAAAGAAGCTCTTCTCAAAATAGAAGAAGCAACTGACCTTTATCAAGAAATCGTTAATCAATTAAAAGGGAACGAGCAAGAGGAACTATTATCAAAGAAAACTGTAAAAACACTAAAAATATTAATTAACGAAAAACAAAAGGTACTTGACCCATCCGTTGAATTTGAAGATATTGCGTCCATTGGGCAGGAACACTTAATTCCACAAGGGCATTGCGTGACAACTTACTATATCCGCTCTCCACTACAATCTCACATTACCTATCAATCAGAACCTGCCCCTTTAAAACCATGGTTAGCTTACCAAATTGTACCTAAATAAAACGTTAAAACTTTATTATTATAATTTGTTTTTTGATGTGGACACTCACCTACCGAAACAATCCTCATAAGATATGTTGACACTTGAAATTTAAAGGAGGAACTGTTTCATGTACGGTCCACAACAACCTTCCGTTCAATTCTTACCACCAACTGTTGTTTCTCAATATGTTGGTCAATGGGTCACGACTTCTATTCCAACCTATGGAGAAGTAACGGCTTATATCACTGACTTCAATCGAAGAACAGGAATGGTCTCCATGTTCATTTATAGAGCCCCTTCTTATCAGCCACAATTCATTCAAGTTCATAATAGTGATTTAATTGGAATCGCTCCATACTATGGACCTATTCCGCCACGTCCAACACCAAGACCACCTAGACCACCTTGGCAGCCTTGGCAACCAGGCCAAGGAGGAGGCTTTTGGCCTTGGATTTTCTACCAAACAGGAGTCTTTGGCGGACAGCAACAAAGAGATTGGAACGAGTATTAAAAACATCAACTGATCAACGAAGAGGTTAAGGGAATTGCCCTTAACCTCTTGTGTACGATATTCATTTTATGACATTGATAAAATATTGTAACCACTATCAACGTGAAGAAGTTCTCCAGTAATTCCACGTGAAAGGTCACTCATTAAGAATAAGGCAGTATCTCCAACCTCTTCTTGAGTAGTAGTGCGTCGAAGCGGTGCTCGCTCTTCAATTTCTTTTAATACATCGTTAAATCCACCAATGCCTTTAGCTGCTAAAGTACGAATAGGTCCTGCCGAAATGGCATTTACTCGGATATTTTCTTTTCCTAAGTCATTCGCTAAGTATTTAACACTTGCATCTAAAGAAGCTTTCGCTACTCCCATTACGTTATAGTTACGTACAACTCTTTCCCCACCAAGGTAAGTCATAGTTACGATGCTTCCGCCTTCAGTCATAACTGAGCGTGCGACTTTTGCTACTGCCGTAAGTGAATACGCACTAATATTTTGAGCCAGAAGAAAGCCATCTCGTGTCGTATTTAAATATTCACCTTCAAGCTCTTCTTTGTTAGCAAAAGCAATACAATGAGCAATCCCGTGAATAGTTCCGACTTCAACTTTGATTTTCGCAAATGTTTTCTCAATCTCTTCATCACTTGTAATATCACAAGGTAATACAAGATGATCGTTTCTTTCTAACGTTTCCGCTAACTGGCGTACGTTCTTTTCTAAACGCTCACCCGCATATGTAAAAATTAACCTTGCTCCTGCGTTCGCAAGAGATTGCGCGATTCCCCAAGCAATACTTCGCTTATTAGCCACACCCATGACTACATATGTACGTTCTGATAAAGAAAGTTGCAACATATTTTCTCCTCCATTATGAGTAGTTATTAATACCAAGTACTAATAATTATAGCATAATAAATCAGTTATTTGTTAGATAGTTCAACATAACAACTCGTTATCCCTTTTTTGTTTGAATATTCTTCTTCTCATATTGGCACTTCTCACATTTATAAATAACATTTTGATTTGATTGAGCGATTAATAAATTGGAAATAGGTTTCTGGTCTTGGCAATTAGGACATGTAACTGTAATATCGGTTGTCACACTTTTCACTCCTTTTTCCTTTAAGGATTGCCTATTTCCTCTACCCTCATTCAATATAATAAAAAAGAGGATCTCTCATTAAATAATTCAATGAGAGATCCTCCTCTTAAAATTCATTGTAACGACTTTATTCATAAGAACCTTTAGACATAAATGTTTTTGGCAATTCTGTTCCCTTGTACCACGTAAGTCTACTTCTTCCGTCTCTGGAGGATAGACCATGATAAAGCTCTCAGGACCAGAATGCGCCAGCACTCTCGGCAATCTTTCTAACTGAGGGTGCCACGCAATGGTCCCTCTCCTTGCGCTAAAGACAAGCACGATATCATCAGAACGTAACAGTGGCATATACATATTATGCCATTCATTCCAAGATAAAAGACTCGTCATTGTGACTTTTACATCTGGCTTCATCTCATTAAATGTTCGGGCATAGCTATTTAAATGATCTTTAACTACATAACAAGTAATGGTTGCACCTAATTGGCTTGCAAGAAGTTTTGCAGTTTTTACAGACTGATAATAACCAGCTTTATGGTCAAACCCAGAAGGAATGATAATTACAATTCTTTTCGTAGTATTAAGAGGATGACCCAACTTCGAAACAAGAACCATTTGTGTGGATCTTTCTAATAGCTGATCAAGGATTCCCCCAAAAATCTTCTGTGGTGTTGAGAGTTTGCCATTCCAACCAATAACAGCAGTTGTAATTCGTGATTCTTCCATTGCTCTTAATATACCAGAAGTAATATTGGTATCAATTCTTGTTAGCATTTGAATTGGTACTTCTGCTCCAGCTGCATAGACTTTTGAATGACTTAGTATTTTCTCAGCCTGAACAATCCTCGATTCAGAGTCTTCTTTTCCACCTTGCGCAACAGCCAAAGTAAACAAT
Organism: Halalkalibacter krulwichiae; assembly: GCF_002109385.1. Classification (NCBI taxonomy): domain Bacteria; kingdom Bacillati; phylum Bacillota; class Bacilli; order Caryophanales; family Bacillaceae; genus Halalkalibacter; species Halalkalibacter krulwichiae. The sequence continues at coordinate 3,134,777 of NZ_CP020814.1, forward strand.
GGTTGTGGAGATTGCCCTCTGACTATAAATGAAAGATCCATTAAGGATTCCATTGTATTCGGGTTGGCTATTGGTACCAATACCCTTTCCGGAGCTTGAGAAGGTTCATATGGCTTTTGTTCCTCTAGCATAGCAATCATTCTAGCAAACTTTTCTACTGTATACGGCCCTATCATACATGTAATGAGAATCATGACTATAATTGCATTAACCGTTGCTTGATCAAACAACCCTAAATCAAAACCAACTAGAGTTGCCGCTAACGTTGCTGCCGCTTGAGGGATGGTTAGACCAAACATTAACTTAACTTCTTCTATTGAATAACGATAAATCTTTCCAGCAATCCATGCTGCCATAAACTTTCCGGAAATCACTAATATTACAACTAGTGCAGCTTTCACCCAGGCTTGGGGCTCGTAAATTAAAATTCTCAAATCCATTAACATTCCAACAGATAGTAGAAAGAAAGGAATAAACAAAGAATTACCAATAAACTTAATCCGGTTCATTAATGGACTTTGTTCAAATAAGAAACGATTCAGCGCCAAACCTGCAAGAAATGCCCCGATTATCGGCTCTAACCCAGCAACCGTTGCGAAAAAGGCAGACACAAACAAAACTGTCATGACAAAAATATACTCAAGTGTCCCTTCACTACTTAACGTTCGAAAGAAAAATTTTGCGGCGATTGGCACAATAATAAAAACACCCGCAACGTAAATAATTAATGACACAATTAATACAAACCAAAAATCAGCTGTTAACTCTCCTTGAGTTGAACCAGCCACTACTGCTAATATAAGTAGCGCAAGCGTGTCGGTCATAATCGTTCCACCAACAGATGTCGTAACAGCCTTGTTTTTTGAAATTCCTAAACGACTAGCAATTGGATAAGCTAGCAAAGTATGTGACCCAAGTAACGACCCGAGCAAAATTGCCCCAGCTACTGAATAGCCAAGTAAATAAGCACCCATAGTACCCAAAATAAAAGGGATTGTAAAAGACATCGTACCAAAGGTTAAACTTCTATTTCGATATTTCTTAAAGCCTTCTAAGTCGATTTCTAGCCCTGCTATAAAAATAATATAAAGGAGGCCTACTGTCCCAAGAAGAATAATAGTCGGATCTCGATCTAAAATACCTAATCCATTGGGCCCTACTATAACCCCTGCAAAAATAAACCCTATTATCCCGGGAATTCTTAGTTTTGCCATAATTAGAGGAGCCACCAAAAAGATAACCATCGCTATAGCAAAAATAAGAACAGGATTTGTAACAGGTTGTGTTATCAAATTCTTTCACACCTTTTTTATTTAGATAAAATGACAATTATTCTCCCCATATTAAAGAACCTATCATAACTCTGTCAACAGTTAACATATTGGTTAGCATCTACAATTTATACTTTGTTAATTATCCTCATTATTATAAGTTTAAAATGTTCAGTGGATGTTCATTGCTTCTAAAACTTTGGTTAAGCTATAGTAAAAAGAGTGAAAAAGGAGACCCTGTGAAAATGAAATTTGATGTTATCGGTGATATACATGGATGTTATGAAGAGCTATTAGCAATTATGTCGAAATTAGGTTATGAAAAAATAAAAGATACATACCATCATCCAGAACAAAGAAAGTTAGCTTTTATTGGTGATTTAACAGACCGTGGACCTAACTCCACTGAAGTCATCAACCTAGTTGCAAACCTCGTTTCAACTGGACAAGCATATTACTGCCCAGGGAATCATTGCGATAAACTTTATCGTTATTTTCTAGGGAGAAATGTTCAGATTACCCATGGATTAGAAACGACTGTAGCCGAGTTAAAGGCACTTTCAAAAAAAGAATATAACCGCATTCGCCAAACATTTATGAATTTAGTAGAACAATCTCCTCTTTATCACGTCCTAGACCAAAAGAACCTTGTTATCGCTCATGCCGGGATTCGCTCTAGCGATATCGGAAAAACCAATAAGCGAATAAAAACATTCGTTCTTTACGGTGATATCACCGGGGAAAGCAACCCTGATGGAACACCGATCAGACGTGATTGGGCACAACACCATGAAGGGAGAGAATGGATCGTTTACGGACACACTCCCGTAAAAAAACCACGTTTTGTCAGAAACACTGTTAATATTGATACTGGATGTGTGTTTGGAGGAGCTCTTACAGCTTTACAATACCCTGAAATGACAACGGTTCAAGTCCCATCCTCGCTTCCTTTTGTTGAGGAGAAATTCAGAAGCTTCGAATAAGCTTATTAAGTAAGAATGAGGTGCAAGAAATGAGAAAAGGAATTCTTTTGTTTTCTTTACTGTTTTTATTAAGTAGTTGTGGTCCACAATTATTACTTGAAGTAGACCAAGAACAAACACGTATTATCTTTAACGATGAGATTGATATGGCTTCACTTTATGTACGCCTTGAAAATAACGGCCAGCTTCCCGCTAATGAACTTTATGCTCGTTTTATCTTACAGGATGAACAAGTTCAAGAAGCTTTTGGCGGACTCAATGATTTTGTCTTTTCAGATGCAGAAGGTACACCAGAGCATTTTAACATTAGACCCGACTCAAGCTACTTTATTGCAGAAGCCTTTTCACTAACAACCGAGTTGAATAAAGAGCATTTACTTGATTCCATTTCAATTGAAGTATACGACAGCAACGACAATTTACTTGTGGAACATACAATTAACCAAATAACCGAGGAATAGAAATGAGGGTGAGTCAAATTTGCTCACCCTCATTTCCTATACATTTCATATCTTCTGGAATTTCTTCTTGAATTGTCATAACTGACTGTTGAAACGGATGTTCAAACTCTACTTTATGACAATGTAAGGCTTGACGACTTATCATAGCTGTACTACCACCATATAAATCATCTCCTAATAAAGGGTGGCCAATATAGGAAAAGTGTACTCTAATTTGATGAGTTCTTCCTGTTTCAAGCCTTATTTCCACAACTGAGAATTTAGACGTTCTTACTTGCGCTCTATAATGAGTAATAGCTTCTTTCCCATCCATTCTAACTTGCCTTGCAATTATACTATTTGGGTCTCTTTCAATAGGGGCATTAATGGTTCCTTCTCCTCGCTTCAAAAAACCAGTTACGATTGCCTTATAATACCGTTTAACTTTACCTTCTTGCTGCATTTTTGAAAAACGATCATGCGCCAAGCGATGTTTAGCAATGATCAACAATCCAGAAGTGTCTTTATCTAATCGATTAACCGCATGAAAAGTAGCCTGATGATTCTTTTCTTGAAAATAACCTACCACAGCATTTGCTAGCGTTCCACCCGGGTGCTCTCGCGATGGAATCGTTGGCATTCCCGCTTTTTTGTTAATCACTAACAAATGTTCATCTTCATAAGAAATACTTAAAGGATGATACTCCGGTTTCACTGATGCACTAACTTGTTCAGAAGGAAGATAAATTTGAACTTCATCGCCTTTTTTAACAATTGCACGAACCGTTACTTCCTTGTTGTTAAGCAAAATAAGACCATTGTTAAACTTAATGTCCGCCAGTGCTCGCTTTGAAATCTGACAACGTTCCCTTAAAAAAAGCCGAAGTAATTGGTTATCCCAATCAGCAACGACTTTCCACACTAGTTTTGCTAAATAATTATCCACGAATAAATGACTCCCTTACTCTCTTCCAAAAAGGAAAAGGTCGAAATCTTGCAAAACGAACTTTTTCATCGGCAACACGACATTGAATAGATTTCACTCTACTATGTTCAAGCGTATAATGGTCAATCGTCACTTGTACATCAATATCATTTAAAGGTCTTAATAAACAAGTATGATGTTGTGGCAGAACTAAAGGGGAACCGACCGTACGATAGACACGATTATTAATCGATGCCATTTCAGCAACTTGAATAGAAGATAAAGACGGATGAAGGATTGCCCCTCCTAACGCTTTATTATAAGCAGTACTTCCAGAAGGGGTAGATATGCAAAGCCCATCCCCTCGAAAGACCTCAAACGCCTCTCCTTTAATATCCACACTACTAACAAGAGACCCACCAAGGCTCTTTATTGTCATTTCATTCAACGCAAGATGCCTCTCTGAATTCGTTTCCCCTTCATGCCGTATCACTACTTCAAGCAGTGGGTATTCAACGATCTGATAAGGAGTTTTGGCGATATGGATGACTAGCTTTTCAACTTCATCTGGTACCCAATCAGCATAAAAACCAAGATGTCCCGTATGTATCCCAACAAAGGCCGTATCCTCTAAACGATCACAATAATCATGAAAAGCTTGTAAAAGCGTACCATCGCCACCTACAGTTATGACCATTTCCGGTTCTTTATCGTCATGTTTCAGACCAAAATCTAGTAAGTATCGCTTAATTCTCTGCTGCAATTTATTGGATACATCATCTCCACGAGATGTCACCATAAAATTCATACTTGTCCTCCAGTCTACAGCTTACTCCCCTGCTCTTCCTTTTTCGTGATAATACGCTGTGCCTCTCTTACTTCATCACGTATAATTGACATCTCTTCGTCAAGTTGAAAAGCAGATTCCGCTGCTCGTTGCAGCCTAATTTTAATATGTTCAGGAATTTCTCCACTATATTTATAATTTAAAGAATGCTCAATTGTCGCCCAAAAATTCATCGCTAAAGTTCGTACTTGCAATTCTACTAGAATCTTTTTCTCCCCTTCAATTGTCTGAACAGGATAGAGGAGAACAAGGTGATAAGAACGGTATCCACTAGGCTTTTTCTCTACGATATAATCTCGTTCTTCAATAATTTCAAAATCCTTTCTAGAACGAATTAAATCAACAACCGTTTCTATATCCTCCACAAATTGCGTAACGATTCGTAATCCTGCTAAGTCTTCCATTTGAGATTCTAATTGATCTAAAGGAACGTTTTTACGCTTAGCTTTGTCTAAAATGCTTGATACCGGCTTAACCCTTCCTGTAACAAACTCTATCGGGGTATGTTTTGATGTTTTTTGGTACTGCTCCCTAATTCCTTTTAGTTTAACTTTCAGCTCTTCTACAGCCTGTTTATAAGGTGTAAGAAAGATATTCCAACCACTCATGCCATCACCGCCCGTTTTATCTATAGGATGAGCTACACGTTAAGGGCTCAATGATAAGGCTTTTTTAATCTTTTTCAAGTTACGTTCTTCACCATTATCATTTGTCCATCTAATAAATAAAATTAGTTAAACACTTCTTTAACAGCTTTCTCCATCACTTCTCCGTAATTGCTATTCCCATCAATATTTTCTGTTAGAAATGTTAGTTCCTCAAACATGGATGTCAATTCAATACTTTTCTCATTTCCTAGGTCAAGTATTAGACTTTTATTAGTTACTAGCAATTTCTTTAAGTATGGCCAAGTACTTTGTTCAAATGTAACATAATAAAAAGCAGTATCATTTTCGAGTATGTAGATAAAAGCAAGACCGTCTGAATCTACTAGCATACGGCTACCAGCTTTTAAGGAATTCGCTAGTTCTAAATTAATTTCCTCGTTTAAATGCGCCTTTAAAAAATCTTGTTCTTCTGTCATTTTGTTTACCATTAATTTCTTCATTATGTACCTCCAACTATTCAACACACATTCTTAAGAATGTCTCGGTTATATTTTATCATAGTTTATTTCTAAATGCGTACGCCGGATTCATGATCATGTCAATTTTACAAATAAGTTGAAAAACACTGTTATACTAGAAACAACAAAACCCCCAAATGGAGAGAAAAGGAGTATATAATGTCACAAGAAATTGAAATAGAAGTTAAATCCATGCTAACTGAAGCTGGTTTCTTTCAACTGCTCAAACATTTTAACCTTAAAGAAGAAGAAGCGATCATTCAACATAATCACTATTTTGAGACAGCGACTTTTTCCTTAAAAGAAAAAGGGGCCGGACTTAGAATCCGTGAGAAACAAGGAATCTTCACATTAACTCTAAAGCAGCCTCATAAAGTTGGCAAACTAGAAACTCATCAGTCGCTGTCATTTGAATCATGGTTACAAGCAAAAGAAGAAGGACTCCTTCCGAACGGAGAAGTGATGAAGCAGCTTCAACAATTAGATATTCCTGTAGTTCAACTTCAATATCAAGGTACTTTAAGTACAAGCAGAATTGAAATGCCGTATAACGAAGGTGTTCTTTGTTTTGATAAAAGTTCTTATTTTGACAAAATTGACTTTGAAATTGAATATGAAGGGCAATCTGAGCAACATGCAAATACTACTCTACTGAATATCTTGTCTCAAGTAAATCTAACTCCAACTTCAACCGAAAACAAAGTGAGAAGATTTTTCTCAGAGAAATTAAAGGTAGATAAATCCTCATTTTAGACAAAAACAACCAATTGTCGAAACGAAAGGCATTTGCTATGATAACGTTAGTTAATTCAAATTGAGGTGTCTTATGGATCTGACTTTCCTACAACATGTTAATCGTTTTCAAGGATTAACTTTGGGGCCAAGTGCTCCGAAAGGACAACAGCAAAGTGTCATTCAAGCAATGTTCTCTCAAATCCTTGAAGAACAAATGACTAAATTAAATCAGCCTGTTTTTTCAAGAAAGAATGATTTATTTCTTGATCCAACAGTAAGATATCGAATTGAACAGACTGCTATTTCGGTTACAAGTCCAACTAAAGCAGTGAATCAAACTGCACAACCATCTTTACCTGATCAAGCAATTCGCGTTCAACCGTTAATTGAATCAGCTGCCAAAAAATACAACATAGACCCAAAACTAATTAATGCCGTGATCCAGCACGAATCGAATTATAACCCTAACGCCAAAAGCCATGCTGGCGCTATTGGATTAATGCAATTAATGCCAGCTACTGCCAAAGGATTAAATGTTCGAAATGCTTATGACCCTAAGCAAAACATTGATGGAGGTGCGAAGTATCTGAGGCAAATGCTTAATCGTTATAACGGAGACATTCGTCTTGCCTTAGCAGCTTATAATGCTGGTCCAGGAAACGTTGATCGTTATAACGGGATTCCTCCATTTAAAGAAACACAAGCTTACGTACCAAAAGTATATAACACATATTTAAATGCATAATCGATTCAGAAGAAGCTGGCCATTTGTCAGTTTCTTTTTGTTTCACTAAGATTGTTTAAAGTTAGAATCAAGAAATTTGCTGATCAGAACTCATATTGCTACAATATGAAGAGAGTTCTGATAATACAGAGGAGATATTAGTATGACAAATTCAAGTCAAACCCCTTATGAGACTTTAGGTGGAGAACAAGTATTATCTCAATTAGTAGATACGTTTTATACAAAAGTATCTCAACATTCAGATTTGGCTCCACTATTTCCAGATGATCTAACTGAAACTGCAAGGAAACAAAAACAATTCTTAACACAATTTTTAGGTGGACCAACTCTTTATACAGATGAGCATGGACATCCTATGCTACGTGCTCGCCACATGCCATTTGTCATTACACCAATTCAAGCTGAGGCTTGGCTTTTCTGTATGAAAGAAGCAATGGATGAGATTGAGTTAACAGGGCCAATTCGTGATTACATGATCGAACGATTGACCATGACTGCTAACCATATGGTTAATCAACCATCATAGAAAGGAGAAACGACCATTGAACCAGAAAGATACTCCTTCAACTTGCGACAATCAACTTGGTGTTTGTGGTCTAGATCCTGAACATCAAGAAATTAAACGTCATAAACCAATAGAATTGTATACTTTTATTGATCCGCTTTGTGCCGAATGTTGGGCTTTTGAACCAATGCTGAAGAAACTCCAAGTAGAATACGGTGACTATTTTCGAATTCGAACTCTCGTTGCAGGCCGTTTGCAAGCATGGAATGTTTGCAGATCAACAGCAAAAGGACTGACAGGTAAGAAACAAGAGATTGCTTCTAGTTGGGAAGCCATTGCTAGTAAGACCGGAATGTCCTGCGATGGAGATGTTCTACTTGAGAATGATTGGAATTCTCCTTATCTCTCTTCCTTAGCAATTAAAGCTGCTGAATTACAAGGCCCACAACTTGGAGCACGCTTTTTACGAAAACTGAGAGAAGCATTATTTCTTGAAAAACAAAACATTACAGAGCAGCACGTTCTAATAGACTGTGCTAGAAAAGCTGGATTAGACGTCGATGAATTCAAAAACGACTTATCGTCAGAAACCGCCGCAAGAACGCTACAACATGACATTCATACAACAAATGAAATGGAAGTTGAAATCGTTCCAACTTTTGTGTTCTTTAACGCTAACGTTGAAGATGATGGGATAAAAGTTTCCGGTAATTATCCATATAGTGTCTATGTACAAATACTTGAAGAAATGCTAGGTTTCAAACCTAAACCTAAAAAAGAAATTACTCTAGAAGATTTTATTAAACGCTTTGAACTAGTAGCTACAATTGAAGTATCCGTTGTATTAAACCTGACTGAAGAAGAAGCAGAGAGACAGTTAAAAGCTCTTGTCCTACAACAAAAAGTAGAAGCTGTTCCGGTGAAATATGGAGTTTTTTGGCGCTCACAGATTAATAAATAAAACGAGACACCTTCTAAACTGTAACAAATAGGCATAACATGTAGAAAATCACATGTTATAGGATTGTTAGGGGGTACTAGATTGAATCGTTATATTGTCATGGTCGGACTAATACTAACAATAGTTAGTTTCTATTTCTACATTTTATCATTGATGAATATATTTCCAATTTGGATTTCCGTACCTTTTTTATTCGGTTCTCTTTGTCTCACCCTTTCACCGCTTGCTGTTCAAAAGCGTTTTAAAGGATTTCGTTAAATTGTAAAAGGAAGAAGGTGAGCCCAAATATAGAGGCTCACCCTTTTTCATGTATCTAACTAATTCCCATTTTCGAGCAATTGCTCCATTTCGTTCAATGTTTGTTCAAATACTACTAACGCTTGCTCAATCGGTTTTGGTGACGTCATATCTACACCAGCCTGCTTTAAAACTTCAATAGGATAATCCGAACTACCAGCTTTCAAAAATGCTAAATAGCGATTAACAGCTGGCTCTCCTTCCTCAAGAACCTGCTTAGATAAAGCGGCCGCCGCACTATATCCAGTAGCATATTGAAACACATAGAAATTATAATAAAAATGTGGAATTCGCGCCCATTCTAATCCGATTTCTTCATCAATAACAAGATCATCTCCGAAGTACTTTACATTTAAATCATAGTAGGTTTTCGTTAATAGTTCTGGTGTCAACGCCTCTCCATTTGTTGCTTTCTCATGGATGAGTTGTTCAAATTCTGCAAACATCGTTTGACGAAAGACCGTTCCTCTAAAACCTTCTAAAAAGTGGTTCAAAAGATATAACTTCTCCTTAGGGTCCTGCGTATTTTTCACCATATAATCATTTAACAGTGCTTCATTGAGAGTTGAAGCAACTTCTGCAACAAAGATTGTATAATCACCATACACATATGGTTGATACTTTCTTGTGTAATAACTATGCATACTATGACCAAATTCGTGTGCTAATGTGAATAGATTATTCACATTATCTTGCCAATTCATTAAGATATATGGCATCGTTCCATACGCACCAGAAGAATATGCTCCGCTTCTTTTCCCTGCATTTTCTTCAACATCGACCCAACGCTTTTCAAACCCTTCTTTTAATGATGCAGTATACTCTTCCCCTAACGGCGCAACACCTTTTATCACAAGGTCTTTGGCCTTATCATACGGAATTTCCATTTTCACATCTTTAACAAGCGGTGTATATAAGTCATACATGTGTAATTCATCTACCCCTAACACCTTCTTACGTAAACGAACGTAACGATGAAGCAGATCTAATCGCTTATTAACCGTTTCAACTAGTTGATCATATACAACTTCAGGTATATGATTGGCACTAAGAGCAGCCTCTCGTGCTGATTTATACTTCCTTACTTTTGCATAGAAGAGATCTCTTTTTACTTGTCCGCTCAGTGTAGAGGCAAATGTGTTTTTGAATTTGTCATACGTATCGTAGACGGCTTTAAAAGCGTCTTTACGGACTTGACGATTTTCACTTTCTAATAATCGAATAAAGCGTCCGTGTGTAATTTCAACTTCTTCCTCATTTTCATCTATTATAGTAGGAAATTTCAGGTCGGCATTATTCAACATACCAAATGTATTACTTGGGCTATTCGTAACTTCACTTGCTTGAGCTAAAATGGCTTCTTCTTTTTCAGATAGCACATGTGCTCGTTGATTGTTTAATTCACGAAACATCTGGTTATAGACCTTTAACCCATTATGTTCATCTACAAAACGACTAATTTTAGCTTCATCAATTGACAACAATTCAGGAACAATAAAGGATGCCACCTCTGCTACTTGCGATGCCAAACTAGCTGCCCGATCATGTAAACCTTGATAATATGAATTTGTTGTATCTTGATCATAACGCATATGAGCATACGCATAGACTTTACCTAACTTTTCTGTTATTTCATTTTGTTTTTCTAAAGCAACAAACAGTGACACTGCCGAGTCTGCGAGTGTTCCTTTACAGGCTTCTAAGTAAGGAAGCTGTACTAAAATAGCTTTATATTCCTTTTCCCAATCCTCGTTTGATGAAAAAACCGCCTCTAAATCCCATGTTTTTTCCACAGGAATTTCTTCGCGTTTAAGTAATGATTTTGCCAATACTTCGCACCTCCAAATTACAATAAAGGATCATCCCTTTAGTATATATTCTCCTCTAAAGTACTTATTCCTCTAATGTAACCTTGATTGCTTCGAATGATGTTTTAATTTTAATGATTGGTCTTTCTCGATGGCTTTTTCAATTGAAGGAGATATCTCAATATTTCTTATACGTTGATATTCTCCCCTACTTTCAGGATCTTTCATTAAGAAACCAATTTGTACAAGAAATGAAAGATACCCGTCTATGGCCAGAGTCCAACTCCTTCCCTCCAGCATTTGCCTAAGAGGAAATATGTTATTGTGAATATGAGGAAATAGAGATTGGATCACAAGATTACGTGAAAATGGTTGGTGAATTGATTGTTGCAGGAGACATTCAAATAGCAAGTAAAGTTGCCAATAATGTGTTGGAGTTGAAATGAGGTAGTGGTAGTCAGTAGGCCATCCCGCTTCTAACGGAAAAAGACTTACAGGTACATTATACTTATATAATACATTTCTAATCATCTTTTCAGCTTTGACGGGATAAGGGGTTAAAAACTGATATCTCCAATGTTTTCTTATGACAAGCCATTGTTCAAACAGATTAAAGCTTCTTTGAGTATCTGGTTTTACAATGAAATCAACAGGAGTTTTAAGAAGGGGAATCTCTCGATATGAGGCTAAGCTTTTTATTGAGGTGTATGGGGTGATTTGATTAAGTCGAGCAAAGCAGTCGCGTTCAGGGCAGTAATAAATGAGTTGATGAAGTTGATTTGTACTCTTTTGGCACGAGAGCCATTCAAAGGATTTAATGGTGAACGTTTTGGGGCCATGACGCTTTACACGATTTCCTCCGAGAATCCAAATGGGAACAATCCCAATCTCTTGATATCCTCTTGTACGTTTTTCAAAAAGCGTCAGGTTAATGGGGGAACATTGAAATTCTATCGCATAAAGAATCTTGTTATAACGAAAGAGTAAGTCTGGCCGTTGGCGAATAATCGGAAGATAACATTCAAGTGCCACTTCAATGCCTTGATTTTGTAACCAATGATAAAGTCTTTTCTTTCCTTTAAGATGATACATACTTTCTCTTTCTAAGGACTCATCGCAGTTCACATTAGCCTTGTGAGCAAAATGCCATAACTTCTTCACCCCTAGTTTAAGTTGAACCAAAGAATTACAGACGGGACAATAAAACTTCCTTTTATTGCGTAGCTCCCTTAATTCATCGATTCGCCAATCATCAATCATAGAAATGATCGTACCATCTTCAAATTTTGCATTAAACAATGAATTACCACCTCCATATTCAATAGTAGTTAATTTACTTCGATTTTATCTAAGAAAATTCCTGCAACATTTAAATAAACATCATAAAAAGCTGTTGTCTTATTAACACAACAGCTTTCAATTATAATAATGGAGATAACAATCTAGATGTTGATTCAATAATTCGATGGAAGATAGAACGGTTTTTAAATAATTTATAATCGAGCTGATTGGAATGATTTAAATCATAGACAAAATCACTAACTAATTTTGTTACACTTTTTGTTCGATATAAATAAGCATTCACTTCAAAATTAAGGTGAAAGCTACGCATATCCATATTTGAGGTGCCAATCGAAGCAAGTTCATGGTCAACAATCATTAATTTACTATGCATAAACCCTCGATTGTATTCATACACCTTAACTCCTGTCTCCAACAGCTCAGGGAAGTACGATCGAGAAGCATGGAAAACAATGCGCTTATCTGGACGGTTGGGAACTAGTAACCGGACATCTATTCCACTAAGGGCTGCAATCTTTAATGCACTTAAAATGTCATCATCTGGTATGAAATAAGGACTTGCGATCCAAATCGATTTCTTGGCTGACGTAATCATCGAAAAAAACAACTTCTTATTAACTTCCCAGCGAGTATCAGGGCCGCTCGCAATCATTTGTACCCCACCATCTCCAGAAACGGTTGGTAGAGATGGAGAAAGATAAGTTGGACTTAATATTTTCTCTCCTGTTTGATAGAACCAATCTCGTAAAAAAATAAGTTGAAGTGTTCGTACAGCCTCTCCCCTAACGAACAAATGTGTATCTCGCCATTTTCCGAAATATGAATGCCTACCTAAATATTCATCTCCGATATTTAACCCACCAACAAAGCCAATTACTCCATCAATCACAATGATTTTTCTATGATTTCGATAATTAAGTTTATGATTTAAAAATGGAAGCCTTACCGGGGAAAATGGAACGACTTCAACCCCTGACATTCGTAAATCTTTAATGTACGCTTTTGATAACTTCCAACTCCCAACAGCATCATAAAGAAAGCGTACTTCTACACCAGCTTTTGCTCTTTCCATTAATATGTCTTTTATCTCTTTTCCGAGCTTATCGTCACGAACAATATAATATTCTAGATGAATATGATGTTTTGCTAGTCGAAGAGCTCGTAAAATATGAGTAAAGGTTTCTTTTCCATCTGTCAGTACCTTTGTTTCACTTGAAAAAGAAACGGGATTATTCCCTAATCGATGGGCTAATCGAAAAAGAAGTTGTTGATGTTCTCCCATACTATTAATTTGGTCCTCATTTAACTGTCTGTCCCCCTCAATCTTTTTAAACTCTTGTTCGTCTTGTATTGCTTTATTTGAAAAAGAACGATTTTTACGATGATTTTGACCAAATAACAAATAAAAAAAGAAGCCAAATAAAGGAAATGCAGCTAACACCAATAACCATGTTAATGTTTTAGTAGGATGACGATTTTCAAAAAATATGACAACAGCTATAAACACAACCGATAAAGAGAAAGCCACACTCAGCGCACCAACGACCCAGCCCTCCCAATGTCCTCTAGTCATATAAAGCAAAGCCAGTAATAAAGCCAAGAATACTATTACATTTAATTGATTTTTCATGTTCCTCTCCGTCCCCAAACTATCATTACGATACCATCAAAGCTTTTTGGATTTAAAAAAGGGGAATCGACCCAAAAGGATCTTCCCCTAAAATGTTAAAATCTTTCTTCATTTAGTTTATTTTGAGAAAGAAGTTCGAATGACAGGTAATGCATTCTCTTTAACGATTTCTTTACCGTATTCCATCATTCGATAAATTGATATATCTGACTCATAGCCGTATTCAAGCATTTGGCTAAGCATATCATCTTGTTCATCTTCGTTATAGCGTTCATCATTGAAGACTACATATAAATAGTACGTTCCTTCAAAATGATAAAGTTCATTATATAAATCATCTATAAAGAAATTATGACTAAGCGAGATAATATCCTCGAAATCTCTAAAGCCAATTACTATCTCAAGATGATCATTAGCAGGCTCTAATTCATCCTCTTCATTACCAGCCATTAAATCAATCAGATTAGTATCTCCTGAATCCCTATCTGAAACGGGTATTTCAAGCTTAACATTGCCATCAGAGACTTGACCTCTTGTAACGACAATTTCTAATCCTTTATCTAGTGCATGAATTTGAATCCAGAGTGGTCCTTCTAACTCAAACTCATCATCTCGATCATTTGCTTCGTTCATCATTTCGAAGAAGAGCTCTTCTCCACGCTCACGATTGTACCAAATTTCATCTCGATCAAAGCCTCTATCCTCAATATCTGTATACGTTATATAAAACTTAATGGTTGTATCATTTACGCGTTCAATATCCATTTTCGCTCTCCCTCCTACTCGTATTGGTTGCATGGATTAAATCTTGATGAGGCCTTTGTTCTAACCCCCTTCAAATCCTTAGTAAGGATAATGCTGCACACAGATAACTTCTTACATCATTAAATTCGTTATTCGTGCTCTAATTACCTTCCTGCATGATTGAATCTTGTGGGCAACCTTTTATTCCTCATCTAGCAAAGAATGCTTACTTCTATTTTATGATAAATCCTTTGAAATTGGAAATCTAAAAACCAGAATCGATCATATTTTTGAAAAAACATTGTTTCCAATCATATTTTCTTTTGATAGGCCATATTGTTTCTTAGTAGGGAGACAAGCCCTCTCACTCAAACTTACTAAGCTAAGATCATTGTATGAGTTCATATTGACCAATATGAAACAAATAATGTGGATACGCCAAAGGATGATGAAAAAACATGGATATGGATTTTCTACTTTCACTTTTAACGATTATTGGAATTGACATTGTATTAGGGGGAGACAATGCGATTGTAGTAGCTCTCGCTTGTAGAAATTTGCCTAAAGAAATACGGAATAAAGCAATTGTTCTCGGTATTGGCTTAGCACTTATTACACGAATGTGCTTAACGCTTGTAGCCGTTCAATTACTAGAAATCCCTTTCCTTTTAGCAATAAGTGGAGCCCTGCTGATTTATATCGCTTATAGTTTATTAACCGATCATGCAGATGATCGGAACATTGAAGGCGGAACGAATTTATGGAGTGCAATCAAAGCAATAATTATTGCAGACCTAGTTATGGGCTTTGACAATGTCATTGCCGTAGCCGGAGCTGCTCATGGAGACACTCTATTAGTAATGCTAGGTCTAATTATTTCAGTTCCTATCATTATTTGGGGAAGCAAATTAATTTTAAGAGCGTTTGATCGATTTCCGATTATCGTCTACTTTGGTGCAGGCATTCTTGCTTTCACTGCAAGCCGAATGATTACACATGAGGTAATGCTTGCTCCATTATTTAGCCAACATCCATTATTCACGTTTTTATTTAAAGTCATCATCATAGCTGGTGTCATTATAGCCGGTATAATCCGTGTTAAATGGGCAAAAGCACAATAAGAAGAAAACCCTTCTATTTTCTTAAATAGAAGGGTTTTCCAAATTAATTAACTAGTCGTTGAGCTTCTTGCAATTGGAAAGTACGTACTTTCCTAGGAAGAAAACGACGAATTTCTGCATCATTATAACCAACTTGTAGACGCTTTTCATCAAAGATAATTGGGCGACGAAGTAAGCCAGGGTTCTCACTAATAATCTTAAATAACGTTTGTAAAGGCAACGCCTCTAACTCAACCTCTAACTCTTGAAATACTTTAGAACGAGTTGAAATAATCTCATCTGTTCCATCCTCTGTCATTCTAACTACTTGTTTTACTTCTTCAACCGTCAATGGAGAAGCAAAAATATTTCGTTCCTCAAAAGGAATATTATGTTCTTCTAACCATGCCTTTGCTTTTCGGCATGATGTACAACTTGGTGATGTAAGCAATGTAACCATATAATCGGACCTCTCCTCTCAAGTTTGAGATCTTTATTGTCATTATCAAATATTTATCACATAGCCATTATACTTTCTTGTTTAACTTTTGTATATATATTATCGATAAATTATTATACATTTATTAAACGCTATACAAAATGTATACCCTCTATATGATTTTATAAACTTATTATAACAAGAAAATCTTTTCTAAACAAATATGTTTATTTAGTTCTTTTATAATAATTCTTCTTTTAGACTAATACTTGTCACATGAATGTCACACCTTCATAATGTGTATGAATCCCTCCATATCTTTTTACACACTTCTTAATAATTCAAATAGATTTTTACATTATTACGCAACTGACATCTTAAAGAACGACCAAGTGATAAGAAAAACATTAATTAAAAAAATGGTGACTGAAAGGGAATTCACCTTTACAGTCACCATTTATCACGATATTACTAAAGTATAACTTATGCAGTTGTTCTCTTTGATTGCGGCATCGGATTCCTTTTCGGTTTAAGACGCCATTTTCCGGCATTTTTCTTCAATAGATTTTTAAGCCAACCACGCTTTTTCTTACGCTGTAACGTCTTTCTCTTCATTCGAATCACCTCTTTATTGAACGATTCAGTTTAAAGACTCGCTTGATCTTTCTCAGCTTCATACGTTAGGACAACATCTACATCTTCATATGCCTCACCATATAATTCTTTGTCTTTATACGTATGAATATTTTCGTACGTATGCTTCATTTTTTCGTAAATACTCTTTTCTGTATCATCCGTTGGAGACCAAAAAAGAATTTCTAATTCATTTACCTCGTTTGTAGCAAGAGACCGCCTTTTATAACCTATTGATTCTGCGTGCTTAAATCCTTCTCTGGCATAAAAGCGCTGCCTTTTCTTTGTATCAGTATCTTCATAATCTACAGGTTCAACCTCAAGAATGATTGGCTTTCCCTTTTCCTTTAGTTCGTTAAGCAGCTTCTTTCCAAGCCCTTGCCCTCTTGCATCTTTCGAAACAAATAGATAATCAACAAAAACGAAATCATCTGTTTCTACATACATCATAACATGATTAGGGCCTTCATCTTTATGGTAAATATCGGCCTTTTCCTTTAACAGTAGATCCATATGCTCTTTTGATTTCATCTCTTCTATCGGAAAGTATTTATTTAGCTTTTCATACCAGTTCATTATTCGACCTCCGTCTACTCATGATACTTATAGTATATTCATCTTTTAAAAAAGCATAAACTCCCTTATTTTATCATTTAACAGGAAGATTCTGCTTTTGCCGTAACTTCTATAGTTTATGCATCTGTGACATACAATTACACGGCATTCCTCCTTAACCTGTCACAATTGATTCTTAACACGTAGCCCATGATCGTTTGCCAAACAAAAAGATGACAATAAGGAATTACCTTAAAGCCATCTATTGAGTACTCATGGTTTATAATTAACACCTTCTGTATATTGATTAGAAGCGTTCCAAAGCAGGAACTCATTTATTCCTTCTTCCTGCAACGCTTTAATTTGGGCTTCAACCTCTTTTTTTCCATACTGTTTATAGTTTCCTGTACCCAACCATGTTGCTGTAAAATCCTGAATCCAGGGTCTGGAAGTAGGACGATTCTCTATATTATTTAATACCTTATTTTCAACTTCTGCATAAGCTTTTGTCAGTTCATAAGGGTATAAATCAGGTTTATCAATGCCAAAATAAGGTGTCCAATGACTTGGATAAATCATGGAAGAGATTACATCGACATGACTTGAGATTTTAGCAAAGTTTTGTCCAATCCCTGGTGCTTCTTCAATTGTTGCTGCATATCCGAATATATCGACAGAAACATCCACTCCATAAGGAGCTAACTGTTCTTTTGCATAAGCAACAAAATCTGATACAGCAGCCACTCGTCTTTCTACATTATTCTCACCGTCTTTATACGTGCCTACTTCATATTCCAACATTTCATCTCGACGCTCAAAACCTTCGGGAAAGCGTACATAATCAAATTGAATTTCTTTAAAACCTAGCTTGGCTGCTTTTTCAGCAATCTGAATGTTGTAATCCCAAACTTCTTTTAAAAAGGGATTAACGAAAGCTTCACCTCTATTATTTTTCCAAACATCACCATTTTCTTTGAATGATAACTCTGGTCTTTTGTTAGCGAGGACTGAATCTTTGAAGACAACGATCCGCGCAATTGGGTATACTTGATTTTCTTCTAGAGTTTTCATTAATTGGTTCGGATCAGTAATGTAGTTCTTAGAAACGTCTTTAAACTGTGAGCTTTCTTCAGGAAGATAAGTTAAATACCCATGATCATCTTTTATGTCAATAACCATAGAATTCAGCTCACTTGAGTTAATTAAATCTAAGAGGGTCTGAAATCTTTGCCCGCCAGCAGTATTTCCAGTGACATAAATCCCTCGCACCCCGTCTTCAGGATAGTCAAATGTGTAACCTGATTGAAAAGCGAATCTTGTTGCTTCATCGGGAATGCTAAAAGGCGTCTTCTTCCCAAACTTAAACTGATGTTCTCTTGCAACGTTTGACTCTGTCTGCTCTGCTTGTGCAGAAAAAGGCCCGACTAAGCCAAGAATGCAAAGCATGAGCACAAATACCACCTTTCGCATAAAACCACACCTTTTTATTTGGTTTTGTGTTCACATCATTATTTTATGTATTAATCCTCATCTTTAGCATCCCAATCTTCAGGAATCGGTTCCTCTGTTTCCAGTGCTAGCTGTTTTCTTTTTATGTCTAGTTGTTCCTTATGCCAAATGAATTGATCTTTGTTGACTAAGTACTGTTTGCCATCATGGACAGCTTTTATATGACCTACCTGAATTTGCCTTATTAAGTACTCTTCTGCCAACTCTAAAAACTCTGCTAACTCTTTGACATTCACATACATTAATTTCCCTCCTTTTTTAACATTACTCTTGTTCAGAAAGTGACAATTTCAAGTAAAGAAGCTGACATAAATAGAGACTATCCCCTATATGTCAGCTCTAATCGGCCAAACAAGTAATCACTTACGAAATTGGCAAAATATATAATAGTACTAAGAAGAAGTGAAAGATCGTTCCAGCTAGAACAAATAAATGCCAAATGGCATGATGGTATTTAAAGCCACGCCACACATAAAAAACAGTACCAACGGTGTAACAAATTCCTCCAATGAATAATAAGGCAATTCCACTAGTTGGTAAGATTTGAACAATCGGTTTGATTGCAAAAATGGCAAGCCAACCCATTACGATATAAAAAATCGTTGAAAGAAAAAGAAACTTTTTCACATAGAAAACCTTAAAGATAATCCCGACTGTTGCAATCGCCCACACAATTCCAAATAACGTCCAGCCTAAGGCTCCTTGAACGACAATAAATAATAGCGGAGTATACGTTCCAGCAATAAATAAATAGATCGACGAATGATCAAATATCTCGAATAAATCTTTTGCTTTCCCCGCAGGTAATGCGTGAACCATCGTTGATGAAAAATACAGTAATAACATCGTCACTCCATAAATGGTAAAGCTTACTATATGCCATACCGATCCATACAAACTTGAAAAAACGACAAGTAAGACTAATGCAGCAATACTTAATAAAGCACCTATGCCATGGGTAATGGCATTAGCTATTTCTTCACCTTTAGAAAAAGTGTGTGTTGTTGCCATGTTAGAGACTCCCTTCTCCACTAAAAAACTTGCTCATTCATTATACACCTAATTTGAACAAATTTTCCACTCTAGCACATTTATTATATCTTGCACCAATAACAAAAAATCTATATAATAGATAAAATACACTTTTTAGAAGTCAAATTATTTGACAACTTAGATAAGGAGGAATGTCACATGAGACATGTTACGTTAGTGCAGTTATTTGATCACCCTATTACTCAAAAATATGTAAAACGTTCAGGGATGGCCCATGCAGTTGCTTGTGCTTATCATGCCTTTCGACTATCTCAAAAGTACGAAGTAGATCCAGACCTTGCTACGAAAGCTGCATTCCTTCATGATATTGGGCACTATACTTGGTACCGAGATGGGAAGTGGGACTATGCCTTATACAAAGAAAACGATATACATGCGATCAAAGGATCTGAGCGAGCGCACAAATTATTAATACGGCTGGGAGAGCACCCACGTACTGCAAAAGAAATTGCATTAGCTATCCTTTTACACACCGACTCCTATTTACCGGATGGCTATTTAAAATTAAATCCACTCCAGCATGTTGTTGCAATGGCAGATTCGTTAGATGAAGAACCTGGTGGAGAACATCACTATCGAAAGATATCAGACGAGCGTGCAAGAAAAATGCTAATTCGTCTAGATGATCAAATTAACAGTATTATGAATCCAGAAGAAATGAAACGATCAATATAATTAAGAGCCCCGTGAATTTCTCAATTCATTCATGGGGACAATTAAAAATAGATTGACGTTCCTTAGATACCATGCTACATTTATTTCACAAGAAAATACCCTAAAAAGGGGAGTAGCGACCTTTTTGGTCAATGAGTCGTCATGACAGTGATTTACGATCACTCGGTTCATTGAGCTTTAAGTAGTATTTCTTTTACTTAAAGTACGCAAGACCTTTTTATGAGAGTCTTTATTTTGGGGAAGACTCTCATAAAAGGGTCTTTTTTTGTCATTTTTTTCTTAGGGGGAATTATTTTATGGTTTTTTTAGGCTTTATCTTTGCAGCCATCCTAACCGTAATCGCTGCAATTAAATTATCTACATATGCCGACACAATCGGGGAAAAAACTTCCCTTGGCGGCATGCTAGTAGGAACACTATTACTCGCTGGTGCAACGTCTTTACCGGAAGTGACAACAAGTGTTTCTGCCATTGTCCTTGATAGTCCTGACATAGCCGTCGGTAATGTGTTCGGGAGTAACATGTTTAATTTATTAATCATCGCAAGCTTTGATTTATATTTTAGAAAGCAACAGATCTTCCAATATGCAGAGAGATCTCACCTATACACTGCAAGTCTTGGATTAATACTTGCAATTGTTGCTCTCCTTGCTTTATCACTTAGAATTGATTATTCCTTCATGGGTATTGGGATTGATGTTTGGATTCTAATGTCAATCTATGTGGGTGGAATGTGGTATGTGTCATATTTAACGAAGAAAAATCCTCAAGAACCTGTAGTCGAACCAGAAGAATACAACATGTCTGCTATTTCACTCAGACGTGCTATTATCGGCTTTATTGTTGCAGCGTTAGTTATTATGGGTGCCGGAACACTCCTAACCATTACAGGAGATCAGATAGCCGTCATCACAGGTTTAGGGGCAAGTTTTGTTGGAAGCTTTCTCATTGCCGCGACGACTTCGTTACCAGAAGCAGTTGCCGTGTTAGTTGCGCTTCAACTTCGTAATTACAACCTTGCGATCGGGTCAATTTTAGGAAGTAATCTTTTTAACATTTTAATTCTTGGAGCTTCTGACATTTTCTATCAAAAAGGATCGATCATTTCTGCTGTATCTAATGTTCATCAAATTACAGCTGCTGCTGTTGGCATTTTATCCGTTGTCATTCTTTACTCACTTATTCGTAAGCCAAGAGAATCAACATTTCGCTATGCCATTCCATCATTAATACTAGTTATTTTATACTTTATTTCGTCCTATTTAATCTTTATCCAATAATAAAAGAAACACCACCGAGGCTTATCGGTGGTGTTTCTTTAACGCTAATCGCGGAAAATGACTAAATCTTCCATCAGGTCAAATGTTAGTATGCCATTAATCCGCTGTATAATGACGCCTTGTTCATCGATGACAACCGTTGTGGGTATTCCAATTAATTGATACTTTTTCATTACCTCTCCTTTATCATCTAGTAAAGGGTCAAAGCTTGCATGAAAATGTTGAAGAAATGGCCGTAATTCTTCCTTACTTGTTTCTTGACTCGTCATGTTAACCGCTAAAAGAACTCCTCCCCTTTCCTTTAATTTCTTGTCCATTTCTACAATCACAGGCATTTCTTCTTGACAAGGAGCACACCAAGTTGCGAAAAAATTAATAACAACAGGCTTACCGATATAATCATCCAATGAAACTTGTTTTCCATTTAATGTCGTTAGCTCAATCGGTAACGCTTCTTGACCTACTTGAACACCTTTTTGCACGGAAGCTGCAACTGCCTCTTCAACTTTCTGATATAAACTTTCAGATTGGCTATACATAAAACCAACGCTACATAAGAGGATAATAAGAATACTCCGATAAAACGCTTGCTTCTTTTTCATACACACGCCTCTTTTCACTCTCATTTCTAAAATGTCTGTTATACTAACGTATGTCCAAATAAGAAAATTAATGCGAAATGAGGAAGATTGCTTTGACTAAGATTCAACTTTTTCAATTAGTAGCTATTTTAGCACTCGTTATTTTTGTGATTTATTCTTACCAAGCAGAGGCAACCGTTACTTGGCTTTTTTATTTAATCGCAGTTATTAATATTGTCCTTTGGATTTTGAGAATGAATGAGAGGAGGAAGAACTAAAGAGAAAGAAACATTTTTTATACAACGTACCGCATGAAAAGTCTTCGTACTGTACATATTATCTTTACAACCATTTCTACATAAGGAGGTAATATGTATGAATAATTTGGTTACAACAATGCAAGCCTATTTAAGTCAATTTGTTAAACTCCTCTTTATTTTAGAGTATGAAGACCTTCATAAAGAACAACCCATAAATAAACGCTCTACAAAAATGTCAACTTCCATTCATAAAACGTAAACATAAAAAATCTGACCCTCTATTTATAAATGGTCAGATTTCTTTCATTCATTATGATAGAACATGTAGGGCATTCTTATTTACCGTAACGGCTGTGGGTGTTTGACCCATGATTTCTCCATCTGCCGTTACATATAAAGGTTCATTTGTCTCTACTTCAATTGACTCTACTTGTAAATACTCTACCCCACTCATGTCCACATGTTTACCCTTAAAGACTGCAGCCAGTAGAAAAAGCAATCGCCATTTAGGAAGACTATGAATAATACAAATATCAAGTTTCCCATCATCACTCGTAGCTTGAGGACATATTTTCATTCCTCCACCATAATAAGGGTGGTTAGCAATTGCGATTAGCCATACTTTTTCGATAATACGCTCTTCTTGATTTAGCATAAGTTTCGTATAAGTAGGCTTATAACATATTAATACTTTAAATATTATGATTAAGTAAGCTAGCCCGCCTAACCACTTTTTTAATTTTAATTCATTCGCTTCTTTCGCTACTTTTCCATCGAAACCAATCCCCACAACGGTCATACAATGCTTATCTCCCACTTTCAATAAATCTATTTTTTGATGCTCCTTTTTCAATATCTTATCAATTTCCTGCTCATAATTTTTCGTTATCCCTCTTGCACGAGCAAAATCATTTCCAGAACCTGTAGGGAGTACAGTAAAGGGAACTTTCATTCCAAGCAAATGGTTAATAATCTCATGAATGGTCCCATCTCCCCCAAGCGCAATCACTCCATCTACTGTTTCATTTGACTGTCTCAAATCTGTAATAAACTCATATAATTCAATTTTATTCTCAGAAAGCACTACCGAATACTCAACTTCTTTTCTTTGTAGTATTTTTTCAATCTCACTCCATACCTTGACTGAACGACCATTCCCTGATGTCTTGTTTACAATAAAATAATACATTGTAAACACCCCCTTTTTGCACGTATTTTGCCCACTTCCACTCTAAATATACAATGATAATTATGCCATTTAAAAGGAAGAATATGAATAATATCCTTTATTTTGTACAAATTACTAGTAATTACGTTACTACTGAAATATGTATTAGGGAGGTGATCTTATGAACGCGTTACAGTTTAATTTTAACATTCCAAAATACATTCTTACAAAGACCCTTGGACGTTGGGTCCCTTCTATTCATTGGAACCCACGATTTTCGTGTTTACACTGGGGAGAGACTGACGAACCCCGCCTACCTAATCAAGATTGGATAAAAATAAAAGTTAAATACGGCGGGATATGTGGTAGTGACATGAACCTACTTTTTCTTCATGACAGCCCTTCTACTTCTCCATACGTTTCTTTTCCTTTTACGATTGGCCATGAAGCTGTAGGAACTATCTCGGAGTTAGGAACAAAAGTAGAAAAGCTGTCAACCGGTCAACGTGTAGTGGTTAATCCTATTTTATCGTGTGAAAGCAGGGGGTTAGAACCTTGCCCTTCATGTCTCAGAGGGGATGAAAGCTTATGTGAACAAAAAACAAAAGGTGAAATAGACTCGGGTTTGTTGATTGGAGCGTGTCGTGATACAGGTGGAAGTTGGAGCCCTTACTTAGTTGCTCATAAAAGTCAGGTTCTTCCCTTACCCGATGAGGTCAATGATTTAAACGGAGTTCTTGTCGAACCATTTAGTTGTGCTCTACATGCAGTACTAAGAAACCCTCCGAAAGATGGCGATCGAATTCTTGTTATCGGAGCCGGTGTCATTGGACTATCGGTCGTTGCTGCCATTAAAGCTCTTGGTTATAACTGTCGTGTAGCTATTTTAGTCAAACATAAGTTCCAAGGAGATATGGCAAAAACGCTTGGAGCTGATGAGGTTATCTATTTAAATCGAGATTATGTAGAAGAAACCGCCAATCATTTTGGAGCAGAAACATTAAAGCCTGTCTTTGGACCTGAAGTTGTTCAAGGAGGAGCTAATATTGTTTATGAATGTGTCGGCAGAAAACAAAGTGTGACAGACGCTCTTCGTTTTGCTAAAAGTGGGGGAACTGTTGTCATATTAGGATTAGCAAGCATCATGAAAAAAATAGATTGGACAACAGTTTGGTTAAATGAATTAACAGTTAAAGGTTGTTTTGCCTATAGTACTAACGAATTTGAAGGAAGAAAAATCAATACTCTTCAAATTGCTATTGAATTAATGAAGAGAGGCAAAGTCGATCTTTCTCCTTTGATTACGCACCAGTATCCGCTAAACGAATATAAAGTAGCTTTTAATACAATTAAAAAAAGAAATCGCGAAAATGCCTTAAAAGTAATCTTCAACCATGATCAAACTACTATTGGAGGCTGACAATGAAAAATTTCACATTAAGCTCAAGTCCTTCTAGCTCATTTCTGCAATGGATGTCGCAAGGGTTAGTTTCTACTTTTTCAGCAAATGGATTTTCATACACGGACAATCACAATGATCCGTTACAACTCGTCTTTCATTTTGTAACCGAAGACGAGGTCAAACCTTTTCGTCGGAAAGCTCAGGCAACCTTTGTCGTTGGCATTTTAGAAAGCAAAGGGAAACCCTATGATCTATTTACAGACATATATCCATTTCTAGTTCGTTCCTTAGCTAATCACTTTATGTATATCAATCATCAACATGGAAAAACAGATGTGCATTTCTTGACACCTGAGCAAGGTTGTTATTCTATTTCCTACCATGAAGGTGATGATGAGCAAACCTTTCTCAACAAGATTTATAAACGTCTAGAACCATTAACTTGTTCTCGTCTCGTTATTGATAACCATTTTATCGAGGACTTACCTTCATCACTTTGGCAAGGTGATGAGATTACAAATGAGTTAAGTAAATCCGGAAAGAAATTAGATGATTTGGACTTATTACCAGCACCGTTTCCTCTTGATAAGTATTTAAATGATCGTGATATGCGTCATTTAAAGAAACTTTATGGTCTTGGTGGATTAAGCTACGGAAATCTCAGCGCTCGATCGGACAAAGATCATTTTTGGATGAGCGCAAGTGGAATCGATAAAGCAAACATGAAAGAAATCGGTCGAGATATTCTCTACATTAAAGGATATAACGATCATGATAATTTTATAGAAGTAAGCATTCCTCCAAATGTCACACCTAAAAGAGCCTCAGTTGATGCTATTGAACATTGGATGATCTACAAGGAACATCCGGACGTCGGAGCGATTGTTCATATCCATGCTTGGATGGATGGAATTACTGCAACAGAAATCAATTATCCTTGCGGAACGATTGAACTGGCCGAGACAGTTGCAAAATTAATTCGAGAATCTAATAATCCTTCCGAGACCATTATTGGATTAAAAAATCACGGTTTAACGATAACCGGCCCTTCACTTGAAAACATCTTTAATCGAATTGAAGGGAAAATACAACGCCAAGTACCAATGTCTTAATAAATGAAGGGTGGCTCACTTAGCCACCCTTCATTTATTATAAAATTTGCTGATTAGCTAACTCTAATTTTTTAATAACATATGCAATGTGTTTAGCTGCATCAGGTTTTTTTAACTTTCTTGCATGATTTACTAACTGATTATAATGCTTTTCATCATATAACATTCTTTCAAGTAATATAGGAATATCTTCAATAATCTCAGCCTTAACAGCTGTTCCAAAGTCTATCAAAAATTTTGCATTATCCTCTTCATGTCCTGGTACGGGTTCATAAATTAAGATAGGTGTTTCACAAGCAAGAGCTTCTGCCATCGTTAGCCCTCCTGCTTTTGATAAAATAATGTCACTTGCTCTTAAATAATCGGTAAACCGGTCTGTATAAGAAATGACATGAACCCGATGTTTACTCGTGAAATTTTTAATTTTTTGTTCTAAATCCTTATTTGTACCCGTCATACAGAGCACTTGGACTTGATCTTCTAGATTTTCAATTTTCTCTAATACCTCAATATATTTCCCTAACCCAAGACCTCCCCCAGTAATTAGGACTGTTTTTTCATCTGGTTTTAGATGTAAATCATTTCGAATTTTCCACCTTGGTACACTGACATCGGGTATCGATTTTATCGGAATCCCAGTACAAAACAACTGACTAATAGGCACATTATAGTCATTCGCAAACTGATCTATATGTGGAGAAGCGGTAAAGTATCCATCAATCTCAGGCCTCACATAAGCAGGATGAAGATATAAGTCTGTAATGACTGTATAGAGAGGAATGGATAAATTCTTTCTTCTCTTTAACTTAGACAAAAAAGCCGTAACAAAGGGATGTGTTGAAATCATGACACTCGTTCGTTGATTCTTAATTATTCCATTTAATTTCTCACAGAAAAATGTTCCCAATTGATCCATTACTAAAAACCATGAATATTCTTCACTATATCTATAAAGCCTTCCCATAACCTAGGGGTCTTCTCAATCATTTTTAAATAGAGCTCTAAAAATGTCTTATGCAACAATGGGTGAATGGATTGAAATGTATCAATAATTTGTACACTTTCACCTTCTAGTTCTAACTGCTCCTTCAACGCTTTTGAAGCTTCATTGTGACCATTCCCGATTGATGCGGAAAAGATCGTAATCTGACTCATAAGCGAACCTCACTTTCTTCACAGTACACTCAATCGGTCCATTTAACGTAAACTTAGTTTTTGCTTTATCTAAAATTACATTCATTCAAATAGCCTGAAAAATTTGGTCTTCACAGTCCTATGTTTTTGCGTCACAATCTGATATGATTTGGATTATATGGAAATCGAAAAATGAAAAGTTTCTTTGAATTGGAAAGGATGAATGTTTAATGAAAACCGTTTTTTCAGGGATTCAACCTAGTGGAACACTTACACTGGGAAATTATCTAGGAGCAATGAAGCACTTTGTTGAGATGCAAAATGATTATCATTGTTATTTCTGTATTGTCGATCAACATGCAATTACAGTCCCTCAAGATCGTTTAAAATTACGAGAGAACATTCGAAGCTTAGCTGCTTTATATTTAGCTGTTGGAATTGATCATGAAAAAGCTACTTTGTTTATTCAATCTGAAGTACCTGCTCATGCACAACTCGGATGGCTGATGCAATGCGTTTCATACATAGGTGAATTAGAGCGAATGACGCAATTTAAAGATAAGTCTGATGGTAAGGAAGCTGTCTCCTCTGCCCTCCTTACTTATCCCCTCTCATGGCGGCGGATATTCTCTTATATAAAACAGATATTGTTCCTGTTGGCGAAGATCAAAAGCAACACTTGGAATTAACTCGTGACTTAGCTGAACGATTTAATAAGAAATATAATGACATCTTTACAATTCCAGAAGTAAAGATCCCAAAAGTCGGGGCAAGAATCATGTCATTAAATGATCCAACGAAAAAAATGAGTAAATCAAACCCTAATCCTAAAAGCTATATCTCAATGCTGGATGATGCATCAACAATTACAAAGAAAATTAAGAGCGCGGTGACCGATACAGAAGGAAGTATTCGATTTGATCGTGACGAGAAGCCCGCCGTTTCAAATTTGTTATCAATTTACTCTTTATGTTCGGGTAAATCGATAAACGAAATTGAAACAAGCTACGAAGGAAAAGGTTATGGAGAATTTAAAGCTGATTTAGCTGAGGTTGTTGTGAATACTCTTCAGCCTATTCAACAACGCTATTACGAATTAATTGAGTCTGATGAACTTGATGAAATTCTTGACCACGGGGCTGAAAAAGCGAATAAAGTCGCGTTTAAAATGATTAAGAAAGCAGAAAATGCAATGGGTCTCGGTCGAAAAAAGCGTAAATAACATCATTAGTAAAAGACCAATTTAAATAAAAAACAAGGACAGGCGTTAGACCTGTCCTTGTTTTTTTTATTAATAACCTGCGTTTTTTTTCATTACCTTTCCAACGAAAAATGAAAGGCCAAGAGTTCCTACTAATAATACAACTGTTAAAATTTGCATCACTGCATAAGCAAAGTTATCCATATTGTCCCCTCCTTATGATAGCACTTACTTCAACATTATAGGAGAGTTCACATTCGATGTAAATGGATGATTAAATAGATCTTGTCCTTTTTCAAATTGAAGAAAAGACGAATTCACAAACCGTTCATTATTTTACACTTGCACCTTGCTCAAGCTCCCACAACTTTTCAAAAAATGCTTGTCCTTTTACCATCGCTTCACAAAGTTGAAGATGCCTTTCCGACCAACCTTCAAGAACTTCTGCATATAGTTGTTCCCAAGCTTGATCTCTTTCAAGCATTTGAATTCGCATATAATCATTTGGACTCCACTCTGTATACCAATAGCGAACTTCTGCATCTGTACCTTGAGAATAAAGTTGATCTAAAGCCATATACAACAGTTGTTTTAATTGACGTTCTTTACGCGTTAGACCTCTTAACTCCTCTGGATGTGGAGACAAAATGTGATATTCTTTTTCATACTCCCCATGTAAGTCGAACATCTCAAGTTGGTTTTGCTTTACTTGTTCATACACCATTTGTTCTTGCCTTGGCGTGAGGCGACTTTTTCGAATAGGTGTTTTATAACCCATTGTATCCACTGCAATGATTTTTTCACCGTCAGTTGCAATAAAGCAATAATCTAATTGAATCCGTGACATGTTTTTACGTAAGTAACTTTCTTGGTGAACTTCAGCTAACAATTCATCAGGCAAATCTGAGAGGTTATTCTCAATATAATGAAAAAGTTTTGAACTAACCAAGACTAGTATTGCTTGGTCTAATACTTCAATTCTGTCATCACTTCTCCATTCATGAAAATCACATACATTATAGCCATTCTCCTCACCTTCAAACCAATTAACCCATACGTCCCTGATATGGACCATATAAGACCCCCTTACCGTAAAAATCCTTTTGTATTCCTCAGTATAGGCAAGGGACACCCAGTTTATTCCACAGACTCTCAATTCATTCCAATTTAACATTATTTTTTCTGTTTGGCCTTTCTTTTAGTCGGAAAAACTAAGGCACCTATGATCATCAAAATTCCAACTATAAAAACATAAAATTCAACACTTCTTAAAATGAAATGAACATACATTGAGAATTCATACCCTGCTGTTAATAAATTTAAATAGGCTAAAATGCTTATTCCCCTACTACAGCAAATATAAACCCACAAAACACAAAGAATAATCGAATCATGAGCTATCACGCCAAACCGTCCACCCCATATTATTCTCCTCCTTTTCATTAGATTTCTGACTTTTCAAGGATGATTTCAGCTGGAATTGAAATTAAATCTCTTCTATCTATCTTTCTTAAAGCCGTGTCGGCCATTTTATAGCCAACATAATACCCAAGCCATAAAGGTACTCCTCTTTGCTCATCACCATAAAGAAAGATGTGATGATTTGTTCTGCCCTTTATATATAAATTGGGTTTAATCAAGCGCTCATACAATTGACTTTCCCACACTTGGTCGTAACGAGTCGTCCATGGTGCACAATAATGTTGACCAACCTCTTCTTTAACTGCAATTTCAGCAAGCCCCTCCATCACCATTGACTCTAAAAGAATCATCGATGATTCTTTTTGCTTTGTTTGCTTTAATCGGCATACATGATGGTATTCATGAGTAATTAAAGCCTTTAGATCTTCTTCTTTTGTGTATGATCGTATAAATAACAAAATCGCATTCCCAATCGTTAATCCTGTCTTAGAACCTAATTCCTTTTCTAGAAAGGAGTTTTGGTCATTTAATGGCAATACATATATTTTCACGTCAGGACCAGCCCATTTATGTTTTAATTCCTCAAACTGGCGTTGTATGGTAGACCAAGGCATCTGTTGCGTCCATTTTTCATATTCCTTTTCAATTGCCTGTTCAGCACCAAATAACCCCATTTGTATTAAATAATGCTGAAGTCCAAACAAATCTTCCGTTAAGAAAATCTCACTTAATGGTTGGATTATGACATCACGTTGGCACTCTATTTTTTCATGTATAGAAGTTGCTTTTTTCCACTTAAACAAATATGCTTCTAGCCACTTATCCGTACGAACAACACCCATGTGATGATATCCCCCTTATTATTACTATATGAAGAGGCTGTCTAGAATGAACCAACTTCCGCCTTCTTTTTTTAAAATCGTTAAAACTAGGTACATAGCTATAGCTAACGGCATCAGCATTATAGATGTGAAATAACGTGACACCTATTCTTGATTTTTCAAGGCAGGTTGATCAATTTACCATCGTTTTTGTATGAATAGTAACTAGAGATGAACGAAATGATTGAAGCATGAATAGGATACATAAATATTAATAATAAGAGGTGGAAGTATGGACGGAGACTTCAGTCAAAAAATTCTGTTAGTTGTAACGGTTTTTTTAGTAATCAGTTTTATTACAACAAGATATGAAGATGTGGAATCTGATGCTCCTCAAAGTCCTTTACTATTATTTTAATTACAATACTATTTAGGGAGGGGTTTGGATGCGACGCAATGACCCACCTTATCATCACAATCCTTATCGATACCAGCCTCCGCCAATATATCCAGCACAACAATCGCAATACATGCAGCAACAACAAAATATACAACAACAACAAAATGCAGAACAGCCTCCAAGGAGGGCGATTGATCCTCAAGCTAAAATTACTCCCAACCAAATTGCTGTCATTACAGCACTTTTAACAAATGCCTTACGTGTTCAATCGATATTAATTGATAAAGATAAAACGATTCAGGTACTACTTGAAGGCTCGCTCCAAGTCCAAAAACAATCTGAATTAGATAAACTTGTCGATCAGGTTCGTGATGTACCAGTTGGTGATTTTATATCTTCTTTACTAAAAGATAAATAGGGATCATCTCAAATGGTCTGTTTGACCTTTTGAGATGATCCCTAAGCAATGAGCAGAATCCCTACAATTTTTATAGCTTCGCTAGAGTGTGTTTACTCAAGCCGGTGTTCTTATCAGCACTGATCCGGCTGTTGAGATAAACCTTGTCATGTATAATGAAACGTGATCTTTTTCCTTTCTTTATCCCATACTAAAGCCGCACGAAACGATTGACCCTCTTTTAAAAAGCCTGATAATACCTCAGTTTTGCCATCCTTTAAAAGTGCCTTTATATCTTTTTGTCTCATTTTCTTTCCTAATATTGTTTTCGAAATAGTAAAGCGGCAATTGCTCGCTTTATATTGGGAACAACCGTAGAATTGTCCATGGTCTATTATTGTTCCTCCACATTCTAAACACATCCCGACTATAGCAGGTTTTCGCTTGCCCTTTTTTGTTTTTCTTTGAAATCCAGAGAGATCATGACTTGAAAGATCCAACAACGTAATCTGTTGTTCTGCTTCACTGATTAAGTGATTAACTAGCTTCTTCGTCTGTTCAAGGAAATCTGTAGAAGACGCTTGTCCTTTTCCGATTTCTCTAAGTCGCTGTTCCCATTTTGCAGTCATCTCAGCTGAAGTTAATAAACTTTCTCCTAAAGCATCTATAAGTAAGCGCCCTTTTTCTGTTGGTGCAACTATATTTCGGCTAACTGTCATGTAGCCTCTAGTTTTTAGAACCGTGATAATCCCTGCTCTTGTTGCTTCAGTTCCTAATCCTTGTGATTCCATTAAAATCTTCTCTAATTCATGATCATTTATTTGTTTTCCAGCTGTTTTCATGACATTAATCAATTGACCTTCAGTAAAACGCTTTGGCGGCTGTGTCACAGATTCTTTAACTGTGATCTTTTGAACCATGCCTCTTTCGTCTTTTTCCACATTCGGCAAGTAGATTTCTTCTTTTCCACTCTTTTTATCCGTATAATAAACAATACGCCATCCCTGTTGTTTAATCATTTTCCCTTTTGATTGGAATGTTGCTCGGTTGTCACAAAGCGTTTCAATTTTTGTCGTCGATATAATAGCCTCATCTTCATGAGCTGCCAAGAGAGAGCGGACAACTAAATCATAAATATTTCGCTCTTCGGTAGTAAGACGATCCAATTGAGGGATTTGTTCCGTTGGAATAATCGCATAATGATCAGTAACTTTCCTGTCATTTACGTATCGTGTATTGCCAATTAGCGATTGTTTGGGAAGTGGAAAATACGGGGCATACTCTGTTTTATTTGAAAGCGCCTTAAGTATTTTAGGAAATGTACTTGCTTCTCCTTTTGTCACAAAGGCTGAATCCGTTCTTGGATAGGAAATATAACCTTTCACATAAAGCTTTTGTGCTAAGTCGAGTGTTTTTTTAGGCGAATATTTAAAGCGCTGATTTGCTACTGTTTGAAGACTTGAAAGTGTCGGCAAAAAAGGAGGTTGGTACCGTTTTTCTTCTATTTTCACGTCTGTAATTAATGCTTCTTTGCCTTCACAAAAAGCGGCTATCTTCTTCGCCATCTCCGCCGTTTGTATACGCGTTTGTCCGTCTTTATGCCATGTTCCTTGATACTTCTTTCCATTTATATTAAAAGTACTAATTACTTCCCAGAATGGTTCTGGTTTAAAAGCCTCAATTTCCCTTTCTCTTTTTACGATGAGTGCTAAAGTAGGAGTTTGTACACGGCCAGTTGAAAAGACATCGTTCACTCCCTTCCTTTGCAAATGCAAAGTATACGCTCTTGAGGCATTCATTCCGACTAACCAGTCTGCACAAGCTCTACTTATTGCTTCAAAGTATAACGGCCTTGTCTCTTCTTCAGAACGCAAAGATTTAAACCCTTCTTCCACAGCTGACTTCGTTAAAGAAGATAACCATAACCGTTTTAACGGCTTATTAACTTTGCATTGATTAAGTATTAAGCGTACAATTAATTCCCCTTCTCTTCCTGCATCTCCTGCCATGATAATTTCAGATACATTGCGGTCATTTACTAGCTTTTTTATAACGTTAAATTGTTTTTCTTTCCCCTTTGAAACTTTAAAGTCAAACTTTGTTGGAATGATAGGAAGCGTTTCTAATTTCCAAGTCTTCCACTTTTGATCATACATTTCTGGAGGAATTAATTCACACAAATGCCCAACAGCCCAAGTAATGTATGCACCTTGTGGAAACAGAGAAGTCGCTTTTATTTCGATATATCCAGTCTTTTTTATTGAGGAAAATGGGGCTGCCAATTTCACTGCTTGATCTGGCTTCTCTGCTATAATTACTTTCATCGCGCTCGTTCCTCTCTTATATTTTTATCTATTATAACGTATTCGACTATCAGTTAGTGAAAATTACTACTTATCAATAAATAAGTAATACTATACAATAGAGATAAATTCTTTCCCAATAAAAGGAGAAAACGATGACTACATTAAATAAGTCCGTGCCTTTATCAGCGTATACACCCTTTACTCGTGCTGAGTGGGCTAAATTATCGAAAACGTCAACGGCTATTTTGTCACCTTCGGAATTAGCACAAGTAGGTAGTATCAACGAGACGATTTCTGCCGAAGAAGTCTCTGACATATATTTACCACTATCTCAACTACTGTTTATGCATATGACCAAATCAGTACAATTACATAAAAGTGTCAATAGCTTTCTACAAAAGGAAACGAAAAAAGTTCCATTTGTTATTGGCGTAGCAGGAAGTGTGTCAGTCGGAAAAAGCACAACAGCTAGACTTATCCAGGCACTTTGTTCACAATGGCCAAATTCACCGAAAGTCGATTTAGTCACTACGGATGGATTTCTTTATCCCAATTCTGTACTTGAAGAAAGAGGACTAATGAAACGCAAAGGCTTCCCAGAAAGCTATGATATTGAACGTTTAATACGCTTTTTGTACGAATTAAAATCTGGTTCCGCTTACATGGAAGTCCCTATGTATTCTCATTTAACCTATGATATTTTGCAAAATGAAGTTCAACATATTATCGAACCAGATGTCGTGATCGTAGAAGGTATCAATGTTTTACAAGTTAATAAGAAAAACCGTAAAATCCCCCATGTGTTCGTTTCAGATTTCTTTGACTTCTCTATTTTTGTTGATGCAGAAGAAGATGACATACTGACATGGTATATTGAACGATTTAAATTACTACAAAAGACTGCTTTTCAACAACCAGAGTCGTTCTTTCATCGTTATCGTCATTTATCAGATTCCGAAGCACATGATTTTGCAAGAGATATTTGGACAACAATAAACGGAATCAATCTCGAAAAAAACATCCGCCCAACACGCCACAGAGCAGACCTAATTCTAAAAAAAGGAAAACACCACAAAGTCGAAGAAGTCCATTTAAAAAAAATGTAAAAGAACCAACAGAAAAAGAGTGCCTTTCTCTTTTTCTGTTGGTTCTTTGCAATGCGCGGAGCCGCTGCCTTCTTTTAAGCTCACCTTGAGTGGGGTTCTCAAGGTAAGCGCGCAGCGTGCGGAGCCATTGCCTTCCTCGATTTACTTCCTAGAAAAGAGTGCCTTTCTCTTTTTCTGTTGGTTCTTTGCAATGCGCGGAGCCGCTACCTTCTTTTAAGCTCACCTTGAGTGGGGTTCTCAAGGTAAGCGCGCAGCGTGCGGAGCCATTGCCTTCCTCGATTTACTTCCTAGAAAAGGGTGCCTTTCCCTTTTTCTGTTGGTTCTGTAATCGTTTTGTTCTATTCGTTACAAAACTGTAAAAAAGCATAGTCAGACTTACGCCGCCATAAGGTTTGACTTCTATGATAATTGATTGGAAAAAGTTGGACCGGTTTCACCCTCGGTTTTTATGATAGTTTAGTAGAGTCATATTATCCGAGGAGGCGTTATTCATGAAAAAACTTTTAATAACTTTATGTGCAACTGCATCATTGCTAATGATAGGTGCTACCGAAACAAATGCACAATCAAAAACTCATACAGTTGTATCTGGTGATACTTTTTATAAACTTGGTCAGCAATATGGTGTATCTGCCAAGGCAATTCAACAAGCTAATAGCAAATCATCTTCAACTATTTTCGTTGGAGAAAAACTAGTCATTCCAGCTTCAATCTCTGCAGCTGAAAAAGATTTACTAGCTCGTCTTGTTCGTGCAGAAGCTGAAGGTGAACCATATGCTGGTAAAGTAGCTGTTGCTACAGTGGTACTAAACAGAGTGGATCATTCAGATTTTCCTAATTCCATTACAAGAGTCATCAATGAAGTGTCAAATGGTTACTATGCCTTCTCTCCAGTTCAAAACGGTCGCATTAATCGCGCAGCAGATGCTGAATCAATTCGTGCGGTAGAAGAAGCGCTAGCATTTCATGGAAAAGGGGCTGGTTCCGTATTCTTTTATAATCCAACAATCGCAACAAACCATTGGAATGCTACAAGAACAGAAACTGTTCGAATCGGTAACCATGTATTCGCTAAATAAAATAATGAGCTCTTAATCCTTAAACAAAGGCAGAATCCGCTTAGACATGCTAAGCGGATTTTTTTGTCTATGAACATAGAGCGAATAACTAGAATGGAGATGGTGCCGGCATCAAAATTACGAATTACTTTACTATTTTCACCATATGTTCTTCATCAAGGTACACTTGATCAAGCTTTAGCGCTCGTTTTTCATAGCCATACGTTTTAAACCCAAGTGATTCATATAGCTGTTTGGCTTTTTGGTTATTGGCAGCAACAACCAACTGAATCTGTTCTACTCCTTCGTTTTTAGCTGATTCCATAGCATATTGTAATAATGCTTTTGCCATACCTTTTCCTCTTTCTTCTTTTTTAATAAACACACTGCCAATACTCGCTTTATGCTTCATCTTTTTTAATTTTGACCGAGTTAGACTAACGATCCCAACAAGTTCTCCCCCATGATTAAACAACCCATAGAAACACGAACCAGACAATAATTGGTCTTCAAAAAACGCTATCGGCTTGTCTGCTTCCTCTTCAAAACTTGCCGCAAAAGCTTTTGGTACTTGTTCAAGCGCCTGTAGTCTAATCGTGCGAAATGACTCCACATGTTCACTCTCGAGCTTTTTTACATCCATAACAATTTCCCCCTTCGAAATCTTAGGAAAGACAGGAACAATTGAACTCATTGAAGAATATTTTTTAATAACTCTACGGAAATCGAGGTGGACTTAAAAATGACACGGATTTCTCGCTTATCAAAACTTAACGCTGAGCGCATCCATTCTTCCTATGTTAATCGGATGACAGCGTCCGGTAGCATTCAAAAAATTGAACACATTCAACGAATCGAAAAAGGAGAAAATCGGACGAACCACCCTTCAGAGAACCAGTTGCTTTCCTATGAACGATATTTTAACCGCGATCTAGTTGCAACAAATCAACCCAACCAATCCTTTGTTGACTATCAAAAACAAGACAATCAACTTGAAAAGATTGTTTCCCATTTTGTAAGTAGTTATAATCAGACAATCGTCTCCCTTTCTAGTTATGACGCACATACCAGATTAAAGTATGTACAGACCATTTATCAGCTATTTTTAGCATACGCTAAAGAGCTCAAATCTATCGGTATATTTGAGGGATCCCAATATACCCTTTTCTTTAAACCATCTATCGTAAAAAAACAGTCGTATGATCAAATTTATCACGTAATTTCCATATTTAAAAAATCACTCTTAGCCCAATATTATGATATTGCAAGAGATCTATCAAAAGAAGAACATTCATACTCAACTAGATCATTGAATATTAAAGGGTTATTATTTGAAAAAGAAGGGTAACCCTTTTTATTTATTAAATATTGTCAATTTCTGTTACACTGAAAAAAAAGTGAACACAAAAAGAGGAGCTTATTATCATGGATGTAATTGTTTCGCATATGAATTTAGATTTTGATGGGCTAGCCTGTTTACTTGCAGCTCAAAAACTCCATCCCAATGCTAAAGTAGCATTGACTGATAAACAACATCCTACTGTGAAATCATTTCTTGCGATATACCGAGATCAGCTGAGATTTATCGAATATGAGAAAATTGATTGGAAAGAGCTTCGGACTTTAATTCTGGTAGATGTAGCTTCACTTAAGCGAACCGGAATTCCTATCGAGGAACTACCAATAACCGTTCATACAATTGTCTATGATCATCACTCTCCTAAAGAGGGCGATATTTCAACAGGCGAACGCCATATTAAGCCTTACGGTGCTGCGATCACTCTACTTGTCGAGAAATTGATTGAACGAGCCATACCAATTAGTGCGTTCG
Organism: Halalkalibacter krulwichiae; assembly: GCF_002109385.1. Classification (NCBI taxonomy): domain Bacteria; kingdom Bacillati; phylum Bacillota; class Bacilli; order Caryophanales; family Bacillaceae; genus Halalkalibacter; species Halalkalibacter krulwichiae. Next base: position 3,172,539 of record NZ_CP020814.1, read on the forward strand.
AGGCTACCTTGTTTGGCTTAGGTTTATATTCTGATACAGGTAATTTCACCTACTCTCAGACAACTGCACGAGATTTATTTATCGGTGCTACTCTTAAGGAGCAGCATATGGATGTAACGTTAATTGATCGTTTCAAAGAACAAGTCCTAACAGCAGACGAAAAACAACTGCTTCAAACTTTGCTTACAAACGGAAAAGAATATGATATACAAGGATTGAATATTCTTGTAACTAGCCATGAACAACCAGACTACTTAGGTGGATTAGCCACAATTACAAGAAAAGTACTAGATTCGGCAAGTGTAGATGCTGCTCTATCTGTCGTAAAGATGAAAGACCATGTCTATGTGGTAGCCAGAGCTAATTCAGAACGAGTGGATCTCCGTCCTCTTATGGCAAAACTTGGCGGTGGAGGGCATGCTCAAGCCGCTTCTGCAACGGTAAAGAAACAAGAACTTAAAATCGTCATTCAACAGGTTAACGATCATTTAAATGATCTAATAATGGAAACGGTAACAGCAGCTGATCTAATGGCAAAGCCGGTTAAAACCGTTTCACCGCTAGATTCCATTAAATCTGTACATGAGAAAATGTATCAATTTGGCCATACTGGCTTCCCAGTTTTAGATGAAAATGAAGAACTAGTCGGGGTTATCTCTAGAAGAGATGTCGATAAAGCAACGCATCACGGATTAGGACATGCCCCTGTAAAAGGATACATGTCAACTAACCTCATTGTTCTACCTCCAACAGCAAGTTTGGAGGAGATTACTTCAACGATGATGAGACACAATATTGGTCGTATCCCCATTTTAAACGAACAGAAATTGGTTGGAATCTTATCTAGGACAGATGTAATTGAACAATTGCATAAAAGCGCTAGTCCTAAAGAAAACACGATAAAAGGTTTGATTGAAAAACAAGTTTCTGCAGAAGTTTACGCGCTCTTACTACAAATTGGATCCCTTGCAGATGAACATGACATTCATATTTATCTGATTGGGGGAATTGTCCGAGATCTACTATTAAATCGACCAAATGAAGACATAGATATTGTCGTGGAAGGCAATGGAATTGAATTTGCTCAGTTACTTGAACAAAAACTAGGTGGACAAGTAAAGGTTCATGAAAAGTTTGGGACTGCTGTTTGGACAACTCCAACATCTTTGAAACTCGATATTGTCACATGCCGAACAGAATATTATGATTCCCCGGCTACTCTTCCTATAGTTAAAGCATCCAACCTACGTGAAGACTTAAGAAGAAGAGATTTTACTATCAATGCAATGGCCATCCAGTTAAATAAAAATAACTTTGGATTAATCATTGATTACTTCCAAGGTCAAGATGACCTAACGAGTAAAAAAATTAGAATCCTGCACACCCTAAGCTTTATTGAAGATCCAACGAGAATTATTCGTGCTGTTCGTTTTGCTACCCGTTTTAATTATGTATTAGCTAAACAAACTCGTAACCTTGCAATTGATGCTAGTGCCTTATTAAAACAAGTGAGCGCAACCCGCTTTCTTCATGAATTGAAACTTCTCCTGTCTGAGAATGCAATCATTTCTGGAATTGACATGTTAAACGAACTAGGGGTTTGGAAATCGCTATTTGGAATAAATGTGACTGAAAAACAGTTAGACATCATAAGAGCGGTGAAAGGACGAAATGAAGAAGACCCTTTTGTTTATCTTTTAGCTCTCATTTTTGACAAAAGCAATTGGAAACATCTGGTTAGCCGTTATGCGCTTACAGCAAACAATCAACAACTTATTAGACAATTAGAAGCAATGGAAGAAATTAACTGGGACTCTAAAGCTACACTTAGTGAGCTTCATGAAGTGTTTGCTCCTTATCAAAACAACAATGTCAATCTTTTTGCTCTTTTAACACAGGAACCTTTATTAGAAACATATATTGAAAAAGCATCAACATTACCAGTACTACTGACAGGCAAAGATTTAATGGCTAATGGTATTAAACCAGGACCAACTTATTCAGATATCTTTCACCAATTAACTTGTCTTCAATTAGACGAAGAGATTAACACAAAAGAAGAAGCTCACGATTGGTTATTGACTCTCCATAAAAAGATTCGATAATTTACCTTGCACAAACAGAGTGAAAACCTTTTTGTTTTCACTCTGTTTTTTTATAACCCCATTGCATCGGCTTGTTTACGGAGCTCTCCTCTAAATGTTGGATGCGCAATCGAAATAAGTGCTTCAGCCGCTCCCTAACGGTCTTACCTCTTAACTTCGCTACTCCGTATTCTGTAACAACGTAATCAATGTCATTTTTTGAAGTAGATATAGCAGAACCTTTAGCTAAAGTTGGAACAATTTTGGAAATCGTACCTCCTTTAGCTGTAGAATGTAAACAAATGATCCCTTTTCCGTTATTTGCCATTCTTGCTCCTATACCAAAATCACTTTGGCCACCTGTGGAAGAGTACAACCTCCCACCTATTGATTCAGAATTACATTGTCCTAGGAAATCGATTTCAATTGTTGCATTAATGGTAACAAGTTGATCAATCTCTGCTATTAAACAGCTATCATTTGTTTTATTGACCGGAAACAAATGAACGTAATTATTTTTATCAATAAAATCATATAACTTCTTTGTTCCAACAGCGAACGTTGCAGTCATACTACCTGGCTTCAAAGGGTTTTTAAGATTTGAGATTGCACCAGCCTCATATAAATCAACTATTTTATCTGGTAACATCTCCGTAAAAATAGTTAAATCACGATGTGACTTTAAAAAGTTCATTATTGCACTTGGAATGGCTCCAAACCCTATTTGAAGTACATCACCATCCTTAATTAATGAAGCGACTTTTTGCCCAATAATCACATCTTCTTCTTTTAAAGTAATATCAGATGTTTCATTAAGTGGCTGATTCGATTCAAATAATTGATCAACTTGTGTAATGTGTATTTGATTTTCTCCAAATGTATAGGGCATGAACTCATTAACTTCAAGGATTACTTTTTTAGCAAATGGAATGAGCGAGGAAACATAGTCGCAATTTGTACCGAGAGAAAAATACCCTTCTTCACTCATAGGAGATACTGTCGCCATAATTACGATCTCATTGGTAATTTCCTTTAAAATCTCTGGAACATCAGAAAAGTGATTTGGTAATAAATCGATCTCTTTGTCATAGAAGGCTCTCCGCTCATCTTTGTTTAAAAACATCGACACAATCTTCAATTTCTCGGGAGGCACATCAAGAACAGGACGAAAAGATAACATCTGAAAAAGCCTGTTACCGTTAAGCCCCTCATGGCTTCCTAACGCATTTATTAATTCACCCGGCTCCCCAATTGCGAGTGGCACAACGATATCTTCTTGACATTCTATGATCGAAACCGCTTCCAGCGCAGTTTGTGAGCGCTTTACTTTATATAAATGTTGCAACTCCATTTCGTTCCTCCTACCCATATATATAAATTCATTCATGATTTTGCTCATGAAAACAAATTCTTCAACAAATAATATACAGTGAAATAATGCTTATCACCATATAATCTCTATAATAATATAGTGTTTATTTTTAGACAATCCTATGTACAAAAACGGGAAACGTTAGGGGGGTCCAAATGTCTACCCGAAGAGAGCGAAAGAACAAAAAACGTAAAACACAAAGGAAATACTTAATATTATCAGTATTCCTCGTTATACCTCTTGCTTTCATAACCGTTACGACGTACTCTTTTATACAATATGAAGAAGGAAAAACGGCCTCAGAAAATTACATTATGCATAAGGGTCAAAGTGAATATCAAGAAGAAAAGAATTCTTTTGCTAAAACAATTATGAAAAAGGAACCCACCAATCATGAACCAATGAATGTTTTGTTAGTAGGAGTCGATAAATCAAACAATGGTATTGCACGAACAGATACCATTATGATTGGACAATATAATCCTTCTAATGGTGCTAGTAAAATCGCTTCTATTATGCGTGATTCTTATGTTGAAATTCCAGGACACTCCAAGAACAAAATAAATGCTGCATTTGCCTTTGGTGGGGTTGATTTACTTCGACAGACAATTGAAGATAATTTCGGCTTAAACATTCATTATTACGCATTAATTGATTTTTCTGGTTTCATCCAATTAGTTGATACAATTGCTCCAAGTGGACTTCAGGTAACTATCCAGGAACGAATGTATGACCCTAAACATTCGGTGGACTACCAACCAGGTCAATATATATTAAATGGTGAAGATACATTAAACTATGTTCGTTTTCGTAAAAATAGCGAGAGTGATTTTGGACGTGTAAGAAGACAGCAAGAAATTATTACCATTCTAAAAAATGAACTATTTACCTTTTCTGGCATGACGAAAATCCCAAAATTAATTGGCATGATCGAACCTTTGATTGAGACGAATATTCAAAAAACGAAAATGCTTAATCTTGGACGAAATTTCATATTACATCCGGTAAAAGACATCGAGACAATGCGAATCCCAGTTGGTGGAAACTTTGAAGATGCTTATTACCCTCATGCCGGCTCTGTTTTACAATTGGATATGAGTGCAAACATAAAAGCAATGGAGGATTTTTTTTCTGAGGAATCTGAAGAATCAATGGATGAAGATAAATAAAAAGACTGACCTTCGTCTCTGATCGGACGATGGTCAGTCTTCTCTTAGTCTTGATAAGCCTTAAACACAAGGGTTGCGTTATGGCCACCAAACCCTAATGAGTTACTTACTGCAGCACGAACTGTTTGTTTACGTGCAGTATTTGGAACATAATCAAGGTCACAATCAGGATCTGCTGTTTGGTAATTGATTGTTGGAGGGATAATTCCTTCCTTAATAGCTTTAATAGATAAAATTGCCTCAACAGCTCCTGCTGCTCCTAGTAAGTGCCCTGTCATTGATTTCGTTGAGCTAATTGCCATATTGTAGGCATGCTCACCGAATACTGTTTTCGTAGCCATTGTTTCAAATTTATCATTGTATGGCGTACTTGTACCATGAGCATTCAAGTAATCGATGTCCTCAGGTTTTAGCCCAGCATCATCAATTGCTTGTTTCATAGCTCTTGCTCCACCCTCTCCTTCAGGAGCAGGAGCAGTTACATGGTGCGCATCTCCAGTAGCACCATATCCAACAATTTCAGCATAAATCGTTGCCCCACGCTTTTGTGCTGATTCGAGACTTTCAAGGATTAAGATTCCAGCTCCTTCTCCCATAACAAAACCATCACGATTAGCATCAAATGGTCTTGAAGCGGTAGAAGGATCTTCACTAGTTGAAACAGCTTTAGCTGAACAGAAACCAGCCACGGCCATATTGGTTATGGGCGCTTCTGAACCACCGGTTATCATAATATCAGCATCTCCACGTTGGATGACTTTAAATGCATCACCAATTGAGTTTGTCCCTGAAGCACAAGCTGTTACAGAACAAGAGTTAATTCCCTTTGCCCCTGTAATAATAGATACTTGACCTGATGCCATATCAGGAATCATCATCGGCACAAAGAATGGACTTACACGACGATGTCCTTTTTCAAGAAATTGACGGAAGTTCTGTTCATAAGTTTCCATTCCACCAATACCTGAACCAATCCACACCCCTACTCTCGGTGCAATCTCTTCAGTAATTTCCAGCTTTGAATCCTTTAATGCCATTAAAGCAGAAGCTACTGCAAATTGAGTGAAACGATCCATTTTTCGCGCTTCTTTTTTATCCATAAACGTAGCTGGATCGAATTCATTTATTTCTGCAGCTACTTTCATCGGAAAGTCTTCTGCAGGTACTCTCGTTAAAGGTCCAACACCAGATTTGCCTTCTATTGCACTATTCCAAGTTGTTTCAACATCTAGGCCTAATGGAGTTACTGCTCCCATTCCGGTTATTACGACACGTCTTTTTTCCACGAATGCTCTCTCCTTTTCAATATATACTAGTATAGCTGTTATTTACCCCAACGAATTGCAACAGATCCCCATACAAGCCCTGCTCCAAATCCAACTAGAACAATTACATCTCCATCTTTAATTTTACCACTATTTAATTCTTCAACCATAGCTATTGGAATTGATGCTGAAGAGGTGTTCCCAAACCTATGAATTTGCATTGACATTTTCTCTTGTGGTAAATTTAAACGCTCCCGCGAAGCTTCCATGATTCTAATGTTTGCTTGATGCGGTACTAAGAAGTCGCAATCTTCTTTTGTTAACCCTGCTTTTTCAAGAACTTTAAGAGATGATTCTCCCATTTGACGTACTGCAAATTTAAAGACTTCTCTTCCGTTCATTTCTAAGTAAGGTCCTTTTTGATTAATGTGCATTGCACCAGAGCCATCAGCACCTAGTTCAAATGCAAGTATACCTTTATCCTCAGATACCGGACCAACGACAGCCGCACCTGCTCCATCACCAAATAGTACTGCTGTGTTTCGATCCTCAAAATTCGTTATTTTCGATAATTTTTCAACTCCAACAACAAGAATATGCTTGTATGCATTGTTCTCGATAAATTGTTGAGCCGTAGCTAAACCATAGATAAACCCTGCACAAGCTGCACTAACATCCATAGCTGCAGCATTTTTTGCACCGAGACGATCTTGAATTAAAGCAGAAACGGTCGGAAATGGCATATCCGGTGTTACCGTAGCTACTAAAATTAAATCTAGTTGTTCTGCCGAAATCTCTGCATTCTCTAATGCTTGCTTTGCAGCGATATAAGCCATATCTGAACTTTCTACTCCTTGAGGGGCAAAACGCCTTTCCTCAATGCCCGTTCTCGTTCTAATCCATTCATCATTTGTATCAATTTTCTTTTCAAAGTCAGCGTTTGTTACAAGCTCTTCTCCAATATAGCTACCCATCCCAATAATTCCGGCTTTTGTCATCATTCATTCCCCTTCCAGAGTAAAACACGATTGTTTGGGTTTGTATTAGTACCTGATACTAATTTTAACGTAAGATCCCTTGTCTGTCTAGATGATCGTTTCAACCACGCTCACACACCTTGTAAATAGGCTTTTGTCTTTACACCGTACAAGAACCTCTCCATAGAATACAATAAGGGCTAAGATAGGAGGGAAGATAATGAGTGAAGATCAGAAACCACAGTCTCAAAGTGACTTTTTCTCAGATTTAATGTTCGGTAGACCGCCTCAAGCTGCCGAACAAGAGCAACAAGAGAATATCGATGATGAAAGCGAACAACAACCGTTTTCCAATACGTCACAAGAAAATAAACAGCCAGATCAATTAGAAAGCATTTTTGCACTCGTTCAATCTCTTGCACCTGTAATTGATAAACTCGGACCAATTGCAGCTGCAATCTCGTCTTACATGAAGCAGAACAAAAAAGACACCGATGATAAAAAAAACAACTTATCTAATAATAAGAACGCTAACGATTAAGTTAGCGTTCTTATTATTTAAAAAATCTATTCTTGCTTTTGCAATTCGGTCATTAAGTCGTGGAAGAATCCATCTAGTTGCATCTTATATTTCGTTTCTTCATCTGACCTCGGTTCCATGTCTTTGACTTCGCTATAGGTTTGAAGAAAACCATCCAAATCCCCTGTTCTAATTTGTGCAATACTATACGCTGAAAATAAACGAATATTAGGAGCTTTACTTCTTCTCATTAGTTCAACAAAGGGCTGCAATTTCTGTATCGCTTCTTCGTCCCGTTTTTCTTTTACTAACTGAAAACCTTCTTTCATTTCCAGTGCAAATTCTTTTAATTTCTCTTTCTTCTCCATTTCAACTCCTCCTAAATCTTCCTATCCAAATTCAAATTTAATAATCTCGATCATTTGATCTACTATCAAAACAAAAGCTCGGTCCGAAATTTACTTCGGTCGAGCTATTCGAATACTCTTATTTAGGTTGTTCTACTGCTTCTGATTTTCCAAGTTCGTAAGCCTCATCCATTACATTTAGTAAGAGCTCAAGCATTGGTTGAAGGTCTTCCATATTAAGCTCTATCCCTTTTGCATCTAGAAATTTCTTTCCTTCTGGAAGATGCTTCATTGCAATTTGCATAAATTTCATATTCATTTCAGGATTATTCATTATGATCCCCCTCGTTCTCTCAAATGTGTCAACAATACCATACTATGATAAGTAGATGAAAAGCAAGTAAGTCACAGTTTTATATAGGTTCTTGTGGAAGCTCTCCTGTTTCAATATAAGATTTTACAGCATTTCCTATCTTTATCTGAAATTCCTCTGGCACTTTCGAACTAAAGTTTCCTAACGTAATCACACCGTCATCAAAGTCAAATCGCAAATTTCCTTTTTCTAGTTCGCTATTAAAATATTTCTCGGCAATTAATTCATATAAATAATCGACATGCTGGACCGTGCTCGTTAGAACCGTTGATTCCCCTAAATCAGATTGATCACCAACATAACCAATTGCATATAATCCTTCATTTCTAGCTTCTTCAATTACACTGACATGAAACCCATCACCAGCGGGATAGAATACATCGACGCCTTCACTTTTTAATTGCTCAAAATATGAAGAAGCAAGTTCACTGTCAAACCAGTCATGTACATATTCAATGTGGACACTGGAGTCATTTCTTCCATATAGTGCTGCACCTGCTTCAAAACCTTGTACTTCAGGTTGCCATGGAAATGTTGCAATTGCTCCAATATGTCCTGTTTCAGACATTGCCGCGGCAATCATTCCTGCGAAATAACCCATTGCATAACTATCAAAATGAAGACTTGTGACATTGTCTCCTTCAACTTCTCCGTTAAAACTGACAAAATGAACATCAGGATATAAAGGTGCAATTTCTGTAAATAAATCAGCGTAATAACGACCATGTCCAAAAACAAGCTCTACTTCTTCCTTGACAAAGTCTTCTATCGCATTTTTCACTTTTGGTTCTGTGTTCATATCTTCTTTAAACATCACTTCTACATTTAAATTTGAATGAATGTTTAGCAACCCTTGATATCCTTTACTATTCCACCCCTGGTCATCAATTGTATCTTCGAGTAATAATCCTACTCTATTTCCATTACTAGCATTCGGACTGGCACAGCCTATTAATAGTATTACTGGCACTAGTAACAATAAAATCCGTTGAATAAACATGTTGACACTCTCCCTATTTGTTTGCACCACTTTTATTATAAAACATTTTACAATCGATTTTTTAACTTTTTTCAATTTCAATCTAAACTAATGTCCATTTATTCGTTAAACATATTTCCATTTCCTCTCTAACATTCAAGGTGAAACATACTTGTAATAGGATTGTAATCTTAATTTCAAGATGAAACATTCGATCAACATTGTTATAATGAACCGAGACATTTGATAAAGGTCTTCTGTAAGAATTATTTCTAAATAAATTATCTTTTAAGTGAGGTTCAATATGAAGAATTATAAAGAGGCAGTCGAGTCGCGTCGTACATTCGCGATTATTTCCCATCCTGACGCCGGAAAAACAACCTTAACGGAGAAACTCCTTCTGTTCGGAGGTGCCATTCGTGAAGCTGGATCGGTAAAAGGAAAGAAAACAGCTAAACATGCGATGAGTGATTGGATGGAGATCGAAAAACAACGTGGGATTTCTGTAACTAGTTCTGTACTTGAATTTGAATACGATGGTTATCACGTGAACATCCTTGATACTCCTGGTCACGAAGATTTCAGTGAAGATACGTATCGTACTTTAACAGCAGCTGATTCAGCTACGATGTTAATTGATGCCGCCAAAGGGGTAGAAGCACAGACAAAGAAACTTTTCAAAGTATGTAAAATGAGGGGTATACCAATCTTTACATTTATGAATAAGCTGGACCGACAAGGAAGAGACCCTTTCGAATTAATGGAAGAGCTTGAAGACTTATTAGGAATTCGTTCCTACCCAATGGGTTGGCCGATTGGAATGGGCCAATCATTTTCAGGAGTTTATGACCGACATAATAAAAGATTAGAATTATATAATCCAAACAACCCAAAAGAAATTGATGTCATTCAATTAGAAGGTCCAGATGATCCAAAGTTAGATGAAGCAATTGGTGATGCAAGCCTTGTTGCTCAGTTTAGAGAAGAGTTAGAACTTTTAGATGTTGCAGGAGATGAATATGATGCGAACCTTATTGCAAAAGGTGAATTAACACCGATCTTTTTTGGGAGTGCTATCTCCTCATTCGGCGTACAAACTTTCTTAGAGCATTATCTCAACTTATCACCAGCACCAACACCTCGGGAGAGCTCATCTGGTATCATTAACCCTCTGACTCACTCAAAATTCTCAGGATTTATCTTTAAGATCCAGGCTAATATGAATCCTGCCCATCGTGATCGCATTGCATTTTTGCGAATTACATCTGGGAAATTTGAACGAGGGATGAATGTCAAACATGTTCGAATTGGAAAAAATTTAAAGCTTTCTCAACCAACACAATTCCTTGCACAAAGCAGGAGTATTATTGACGAGGCCTACGCTGGAGATATTATTGGGCTTTTTGACCCCGGTACTTTTCGAATTGGTGATACCCTTGTAGAGGGAGAGGCGTTTGAATTTGATGAAATGCCGCACTTTTCTCCTGAGTTTTTTAGTGCCATTACAGTAAAAGAAGCTCTGAAACATAAGTCATTTGAAAAAGGGCTACAACAATTAACGGAAGAAGGCGCCATTCAACTATTCAAAACGTATAATCGCTTTACTGAACAGCAAATTGTCGGTGTAGTCGGTGTCTTACAGTTTGAAGTACTAGAATACCGTCTTAAACATGAGTATCATGTTGATATCCAACTTGAACGACTACCTTTTTCTTTTGCTCGTTGGGTATCTGGTCCTACTGAAGCATTAGAAGCGTTCAAACGTACTCAAAGGAACTTAGCAACCGATCGCGATGGACGAATCGTAGTTCTTTTTGAAAATGAATTTCAAATGCGGACCGCAATTGAAAAATATCCAGATATGAAATTTCATGAGAATTCATTTATTCGCGAAGGTTGATTTAGACAAAATAGAAGGGGTGTCTCACAAAGTCTTCTTTGACCTTGTGAGACACCCCTTCTACAGATTTACGGGACAAAGCTATTACGTGCAACCAAGATGCTTTAAACGTTAATTGTTCTTTGTACGTTTGCGATAAGCAAACTCAACTACGCCACCAAGCACTAAAGCAATAATCACACTTAACCCTTCTCCGATATTTAAGATCGCATACAATAAACTATATGAGAGGATTGTTACTATCGCAAATATCAATATCCCTATTACTGCTTGCTTCGTCTGCACCTGTTCACTTCCTATCAAATCCGTCTTTGATGGTGCCATTGTGTCACATGTTCCCTTTGTTTGGCAAGACCTTTTTCTAATGAAACTTTCGCGTTAAACCCGAGTATATCCAGCGCTTTATTTCCGAGCAGGACCGTTTTTATTGGATTTTTAGGAAATAATTCCTTTTGCCCTAACACTTCTAACCCTTTAAACCACGCATCTTCTATTCCTGATGCTAATTGAAATATTTCATTCTCAACCTTCTTTTTGCCAGCTAAGTAAAAAGATTCAACACAGTCTTCAACAAATAGAACATCTAGTGTGGAGCGATCTACATTCGGTTTTTCAACGCCCATTATCACTTGCTGATATGTCATATCACTTCGTTGCCAAGGTCCATATACTGTAGGTAACCTGATGATTATATAAGGTAAATTGCGTTTTGAACAATCTTGTTGAATTAGGCGTTCACTTGCTAATTTTGTTATTCCATATGGAGTTGTCGGATTAGCAGGCGTTTTCTCTGTAATCTTTCCTGGTCTCTCCCCATACACTTCTATGGTAGATGCAAAAATGAACTTTGTACGGTCAGGGAGATTCTCTAATATCTTCTTCGTAGTGTTGACATTGTTTTCAATTACCTTTTGAAGTTTTTGCCAGCGACTATCATTAGAAGTAGACGCGGCTAAATGATATACAACATCAACATCTTTAAATGTTTGCTTCAAATCAATATGGTCTATATTTTCTTTAACGAAAGATACTAAATCATTTCGTCCAATTCTCATCCACTTTTCCTCTTGCTCTTCCTTTTTCTCCTCTATAATTTGATCAATAACCGTAACTTCCACACCTTCTCGCAGTAGCTTTTGTACTAAATGAAATCCAATGAATCCTAGTCCCCCTGTTACTACAGCTTTTTTCATATGCATCTCCTTTCTCATTTATAATCATATTCGCAATTAGTGCGAGCTTTTATATCAGAATGCTAAACACTTATAATTCACTTTATGTAAAAACCTTTCTCTTATGTCTACATTAGAGAAAGGTTATAATTGTTGCTCATATTTTTTATAAAAGGGATAGGCTGATTGTGCAGCTTTATAAAAAGATTGTTCATTCACGTGAATACGTAAATTCACAAAGATTTGATTATCTGCCAATTGCTTTTGAAATGGTCTACTATGATATTGTAAAGGGAAACGCTTTTCAAGCATATGACAATGGATTGATATCGGTGGAGGAGTGAGATTGTTTTCTAACCTCGGTGTAACAGATTCAACCCATTTTATATTAATATCTTTTTCATTTATATCATAGGAATTCGCTAATTCTTTCCTTAATCTTTTATAATAGAGCTTATTCTGTTCTTCCTGTAAATAGGATTGAGAAAGTGAAAAGCACGGATTAACAAAATAACATGAACGCACTTTGTCTGTGAGTGTATTCAACATTTGTACCGCTAATAGTGCTCCTGTCCCCTCTGCAAATAGATGAATTTTTTTATTTAGAATCTCTTGTTTTAAAACTAAATGATAAAGTTGCTTTATTAAATAAAAAGCTTTTGGACTGCCCCAGTGGCGATTGTATAGCGACGAAGCAACAACCGTATAACCTCTACTTAGCAGCCCTTTTAAAAACAGATGTTTCTCAGGATGTTGTTCCCAGTCGCTCGTCCCTTCCTCTACTCCCATTGCATTGTCTCCAAGTAAAAATACTGCAAATCCGTTTGGACGTTCTGGAAGATAGATGACGTTCCACTGTTCTTCTATACGAATAAAACGTGCATGTATCATTGCATTACGTCTCTCCAATCATTCTATGGTTTCACTCCCTACGTTACTACGTTATGCAAAACTTTTAAAAAAGGAAGTTATTACGTATATAAAAGCGTTTAATTTTTATGCTTATGAATTTCATAACTGAAATATTCACATTATCCCTTCACATTCTTTACCCGGTGTAAGCAAAATTCACTTGAAAAACTTCGCCAAAAAAAACTCTCCTACACTATGAGTAGTGCGGAGAGTTTTCAACTTATAAGCCTGCTTTTGGCTTCGGTTTATACGTCCATTTCCGATTATGGTTTTGAGTATCTGGGAACGTATCACCAGCTTGCAACTTTAAAGATTTCGGACTTTGAACCATATCGCCTGTTTCACCAATTTCAACGTAAATTCCGTTATTTGGCGCTTTTTGACCCGGTTCAAACATTCGGCTTTGCCCCATAATTATCCCTCCTTCCATGACTAGAATGCCCACAAAAGCTTGCATTCATGAAAGGAACTAGAATTATTTACCTAGTAATGCGACTAATATTGCTTTTTGAGCATGAAGACGGTTTTCAGCTTGGTCGTAAATAACTGAATGACTTCCATCAATCACTTCTGCTGTTACTTCTTCGCCGCGATGTGCAGGTAAACAATGTAAAAAGATAAAATCATCTTTTGCATGAGCTGCTAACTGATCATTTACTTGAAACTCATGAAATTGTTTCACTCGCTCCGTTTGCTCTTGTTCATAACCCATGCTCGCCCAAACATCCGTATAAATAACATCAGCATTTTGAACAGCTTCAATTGGATCATTTGTTTGAACAATTTGGGCACCTGTTTCCTGTGCTACAGCTTGCACTTTCGCAAAGATTTCTGAATTGACTTCATATCCTTTTGGAGTTGCAATGCTTACATCTATGCCTACTTTCGCTCCAGCTATTAGCAATGAATGTGCAACATTATTGCCATCGCCTACATATGCTAACTTCAATCCTTCTAACGTGCCCTTATACTCGATGATTGTTAATAAATCAGCCATAGCTTGGCAAGGATGATAATTGTCCGTTAAGGCATTAATAACCGGAACAGATGAATATTGAGCCAACTCTTCTACAAGCTCATGGGAGTTTGTGCGAATCATAATTGCATCAACATAGCGCGCAAGAACATTTGCCGTATCAACGACTGGCTCCCCTCGACCAATTTGCATATCTTTTGGACTTAAAAATAAAGCATGGCCGCCTAATTGTGTCATTCCGACTTCAAATGAGACACGAGTACGCGTTGAAGCATTTTCGAAAATCATTCCTAATGATAATCCTTTTAATGCTTCAGCATATTTAGCCTTATCTTTTTTTAGTTCAATTGCCAACTCTATAAGTTCAGTAATTTCAGCTGCTGTATAATCAAATAACGTAAGAAAATCACGTCCAGATAACGTTTTATTGTTATTATTAACTACTGTATTCACCTAATTCACTCCCTAGTTTATTGATGCTTCTTCTTTTGCCCACCAGTCTTGAATAGCGTTGTAACGAACATTAGAGACGGTTAATCCTCTTAGCATGACATCCAAAGTCGTTAGTTCCGAAATAACTGTACAACGCTGTCTTAACGCTTCTTGTCGCTTCTCAGTTCCGTCCTTTGTTCCAAGTTTTGGCAAACTTATTAAAGCAATCGCTTCATCTGTTTGAACCCAATTCCCGAAATCATTATTTACTAGATTAAAGCCTAATTGTTCTAATTTTGTTGAGTAAGAAGCAAATGCTTCTTGAAACTCTTCTGCAATATCAATATAGATCGATCCGCTCTTTTGAGTAAAGAACTTTGGCTTTGACTGTTGAGACCAAACAAACGCTTTGTAAAAAGCTTCATCAAGATTGGCACTCATGCTCATTAATTCCCCTGTTGATTTCATTTCTGCTTCTAGAATTGGATCAAGGCCTGCTAACTTTTGATACGAAAAAACAGGTGCTTTTACCGTATAGAATGTCGGTTCTGGTAGAATAACTTCCGTAAGATTTAAATCAGATAATGAAGATCCTAAAAGCAATTGAACCGTATAATCAATTAATGACTGGTTAGAAATCTTACTCAAGATTGGAACCGTTCTAGATGCACGAGGATTAATTTCAATAACATAAAGCTGATTTTCAAATAATACAAATTGGATATTAAAGATACCTTTAAAGTCCATTCCTCTTGCAATTTGTTTCGTATATGCATAAACAAGTTGTTTCACTTCTTCTGTAATAGTAAAAGAAGGTGTCACAGCAATACTATCACCCGAATGAACTCCGGCACGTTCTACGTGCTCAAACATCCCAGCTATACATACATTATCACCATCGGTTAATGCATCAATTTCCAGCTCAATTCCAGGATAGTAAGCATCAATTAATATTGGGTAAGCAACAGTATGCTCTTCATCAGCTAAATAAGAGACAAACTCCTTCTCCGATTCAAACAGCATCATCCCTTGACCGCCAATAACATAAGAAGGACGAATTAAGACAGGATAGCCAATTTCTGCTGCCTTGGCCAATGCATCTTGTTCATCAGTAGCTGTCACACCAGGAATATGCGGAACCTCTACTTGCTTCATAAACGAATAGAAACGGCCACGATCTTCTAATTGATCGATTGTGTCAAGGTTTGTTCCGTAAAGCTTTACCCCAGCTTTTTCTAATCCTTCAACAAGAGAAATAGCTGTTTGTCCACCTAACTGAACAATTACCCCTTCAACTTGTTCTAAATCAATAACATTTAAGACATCTTCAACCGTTAAAGGTTCAAAATATAATCTATCAGCAGTCGCATAATCCGTACTTACCGTTTCTGGGTTATTGTTCATCATAATTGCCTCATAGCCTAAACGGTGCAAACTTTGAATCCCTTGTACAGAGCAATAGTCAAACTCGATCCCTTGACCAATTCGAATTGGACCAGAACCAATTAATAATATTTTCTTTTTACCTGACTGAGCAATCGTATCATGTTCTCCGGACCAACTTGAATAAAAATATGCTGTTGATGCTGTAAACTCACCAGCACACGTATCAACCATTTTGTAAGAAGGAACAATATCGAAATTTATTCTTTTTTGGCGAACTTCTTCTTCTTTAACATCCCATGCATGAGCCAGCCAAGCATCTGCAAATCCAGCTTTTTTTACCGTTTGTAAAAACTCCGGATCCAACTGCTGAAAACGAGTCTGTTTAATTTTTTGTTCTAACTGAATTAAGCGTTCGAAGGATTGCAAGAAAAATTCCGTAATACCAGTTGCATCATGAATTTCTTTGCGTGTTACTCCTCTTCTCAAAAGCTCCAATAAAACAAAGAAACGCCGGTCATCAGGATTTTTCAATAAAGTCCATAATTGTTCTGTTGTCTTACTTGAAACAGTAGGTAGTGATAATCCGCATGTTTTTAATTCAAGAGAACGCACTGCTTTTTGAATGCCAGCCTCTAAGTTTCGCTCAATTGCCATTACTTCTCCTGTAGCTTTCATCTGAGTACCAAGTTTTCTCTCAGCGTGAACAAACTTATCAAATGGCCATCGCGGAAACTTTACGACAACATAGTCTAACGCTGGCTCAAAGCTTGCATAGGTATGACCCGTTACAGGATTAATTAACTCATGTAACTGGTAGCCGATACTAACTTTTGCAGCCATTTGAGCTATTGGATATCCTGTTGCTTTTGAAGCAAGAGCTGACGAACGACTAACTCGAGGATTTACCTCAATTAAGTAATATTGCTTACTATGAGGGTCTAACGCAAATTGTATGTTACATCCTCCAACGATACCTAATGCCCGAATAATCTTAACTGAACAAGTTCTAAGCATTTGATACTCAACATCTGTAAGAGTTTGAGACGGCGCAACAACAATTGAATCACCCGTGTGAATCCCTACTGGATCAATGTTTTCCATGTTACAAATTGTAATACAAGTATCGTTGCTATCTCGCATCACTTCATACTCTATTTCTTTGAAACCAGCAATACTTTTCTCAATTAGACATTGACTGATTGGGCTGAGCGAGAGCCCAGCCTTTATAATATGTTTTAATTCATTTACGTTTGAGGCAATACCCCCACCAGCTCCACCAAGTGTGTAAGCTGGACGTACAATGATTGGATAGCCAACTTCTTCAGCAAACTGTAAAGCCGCTTCAGCCGTTGTGACAATTTCACTTTCAGGAACAGGTTCATCTAGCTCTTGCATAAGAGCTCGAAACGCTTCACGATCTTCACCTTTTTTGATAGACTCAATCGGCGTTCCTAGTAAATTAACATTATATTTCTCTAAAATTCCATTATCATGTAGATCGAGCGCTAAGTTTAAACCTGTTTGACCACCTAATGTTGCTAAAATTCCATCTGGCTGCTCTTTCTGAATAATAGCTTCTACACTCTCAATTGTAAGTGGTTCAAAATATACACGATCTGCACACGATTCATCTGTCATAACCGTTGCTGGATTGTTATTAATTAGAATTACTTCTATTCCTTCTTCTTTTAAAGCTAGACAAGCTTGTGTTCCTGCATAATCAAATTCAGCAGCCTGCCCGATGACAATCGGTCCTGATCCTATGACAAGCACTTTCTTTAAATCTTGTTGTTTAGGCATACGCTTTCTCTCTCCCTTTATTACCTAGCATTTCAATGAATGTATTAAAGAGCTGTTCACTATCAGCTGGCCCTGGATGAGCTTCTGGATGAAATTGTACGGTAAATACTTGATGCTCTTTATGCATTAAACCTTCAATTGAACGGTCATTTATATTAATATATTTCGCTTCAAACCCTGTGTCTTCTAAAGAGCTTTCCTTCACAACATAACTATGATTTTGCGAAGTCATATAAACTTTATTTGTTGTAACATCCATTACAGGTTGATTTGCTCCACGATGACCAAAAGTTAATTTCTCTGTATCTGCACCAAAAGCAAGAGCTAACAATTGGTGCCCTAAACATATTCCCATAGATGGGTATGTTTCTGCTATCTTCTTAATCGTAGGCAACACAGCTTCCAATTGTTTTGGATTACCTGGTCCATTCGTAAAAAGAACTCCATCGGGATTTAATTGCTCAATTGTAGAAAATGGTGTGTTATAAGGCACGATTGTTACCTTATTTCCTAACTTTACTAAAGAATCTAAGATTGACTTTTTATAACCAAAGTCGACCATAACAACATGTTTTTCTCCTTCTCCATGCGTTTCAATCATCGAAGTTGAAACCATTGGCACAACATCTTGTTGACCTAGTGAAGGGAATTGGTTAAAGACTACATTATTAGGATCCGTTGTAATAATTGCTCGCATATCGCCCTGTTCTCGTATCCTTTTCACAATCGCTCTCGTATCAACCCCTGATAATAGTGGAATTGAATGTTTGTCACAATAATCTATTAGAGAAATACGAGACTCATAGTGAAAGCCTTCATTTGAAACTTCACTAACGATTAGCGCATTTACTTGCGGAGTAATACTTTCAAAATCTACATCATTTACTCCATAATTGCCTATTAATGGATACGTGAACACGACCATTTGCCCCTTAAAGGATGGATCACTTAATACTTCTTGATAGCCTGACATTCCAGTAAAAAAAACAATCTCTCCATGTACTTCTTGTGTTTTGTTATGAAGAATACCTTCAAATACTTCACCGGTTTCTAATACTACGTATCCTTTCATCTCATTCCCTCCACCCTTGTTTGACGAATACTTATACTACAAGTTCAATTTTTATACATAATTTCTGTTTTAAAATCACTACTACTGTAGTGATTAGTTTTCTACACTTACTTTAGGTGCTTGATCAACGGTTGATAATACATCCTTTAAAATACCAATAGCCGTTTTAATCTCATCTTCTGTAACAATTAAAGGCGGCAAAATACGAACGACTTTTGGTCCAGCAGGTAAAACAAGTAAGCCTTTTTCGCGACAAGCTTCAATTATAGGTGCAACTTCCGTTTTACAAGCGATACCAAGCATTAGACCTTTTCCTCTTACTTCTTCAACCAACTCCAGCGAACGCAAACTTTGTTCAAGTTCTTCTTTAAACAACTCACCTTTTTCTTTAACATCAACAAGAAATTCCGGGCTAAAGACCTCATTTACTACAGCTTCTGCAGCTGCCATAGCTAAAGGATTTCCACCAAATGTTGAACCGTGACTTCCAGGGCTAAAGGCTTCTTTCAAATGCGATTTTCCAATAAGTGCTCCAACTGGAAATCCATTTCCAAGACCTTTTGCTACAGTAATAATATCTGGTGAAAGATTAAATTGTTCATATGCAAAAGCTGTTCCTGTTCGGCCGATTCCAGTTTGTACCTCATCGATTATTAATAAGCAACCATATTTCTCGCAAACATTTTTCAATGCTTCTGCGAAGTCATCATTCATCAATTGAATTCCGCCTTCACCTTGAATAACTTCAACCATTATCGCTGCTGTTTCAGTCGTTACTACCTCTTCAAGAGCTTGTTGATTATTCATTTCGATGTACGTAAATTCTGATAAGAGGGGCCAAAACCTTGATGAATTTTATCCTGACCTGTTGCAGCCATGCTCCCAAGTGTACGCCCATGAAAGGAATTTCTCATTGAAACAATATGGTGTTTACCAGTAGATTTCCTAGCAAGCTTAATAGCCGCCTCATTTGCTTCTGCACCACTATTGCAAAAGAAAACATAATCACCTACACTATTATTCACAAGTATCTGTGCAACTTTTTCTTGACCTTCAATTTGAAAAAGGTTTGATACATGCCATAATTGTTGTAATTGACTTTCTACAGCTGCATTAACTTTCGGGTGACAGTGACCAAGGTTACAAACTGCGATACCTGATATGAAATCTAAGTATTCTTTCCCCCTTGAATCAATCAACCTTGAACCATTTCCTTTAATCGGCTTAACATCCCATTTTGCATATGTGGGAAACAATGCACTCATTACTTATTCCTCCTAAGAAATAGAAAGCTCTATTTTTGATTTAACAATGATCGTTCCTTGGACAGAGCCATCTTCTCCAACAGTTGTCGACTTTCCATTCATAATCATAACCGACTGAATCCCACCGGTAAATGTAGAAAGAGCAGCTTTTACTTTAGGAATCATCCCTCCATAAATAGTGCCATCGGCGATATATTCCTCAATATCGTTACTAGTTACTCTATCCAGACACTGACCATCTTTTAAAATCCCATCTACATCAGTGACAAAAACTAACTGCTCCGCACCTAAAGCCTTAGCAATTGCTCCAGCCGCACTATCAGCGTTGACATTATAATGAACTCCATCTTCATTCAATCCGATTGGCGCTATAACAGGAATCATGCTTAAATCAAATAACGTTGTAAGTAAACTGGTATTCACCTTTGTAGGCTCACCAACGTAGCCAAGCACCTTTTCATTAACCGGAGTAACCTCTAACAACCTACCATCGCAACCTGATAATCCAACCGCCTGACCCCCAGCTTGCTGAATGCTCGTGACGACTTGCTTATTAACCTTTCCACATAAGACCATTTCTGCAGTGTTAAGGACATCCTCAGTTGTCTTTCTTAATCCATCCACGAATTCTGAATGAATATCAAGTTTTTCGAGAAGGTGATTAATAGCTGGGCCCCCACCATGAACAATAATAGGATGTTTTCCGCTTTTTTGCATATTCACTACACTTTTAAAGAATTCTGGCGATAATTCAGCAATTGTGCTTCCTCCGCATTTAATGACTATTACATCCTTCACACGCTTCTCCTCCTTAGTTGAAAACGAATTATGTTCTATATCCAGCGTTTATACGTACATAATCGTAAGACAGGTCACAACCCCAAGCTTTTCCAGTTCCATCCGCTAAATGAAGGTCTACAGCAATTACAATCGTGTCTGAACTTTCCATATATGCTTTTGCTTCTTCTTCTGAAAAAGCAGTTGGCTGACTTTGACTTAGCGTTTGAACTGGACCAATCGCAATATCAATCGTATCAGGATTGATCTCACAACCACTATAACCTATTGCACAAATAATCCGGCCCCAATTCGCATCTGTTCCATACACCGCAGATTTAACTAGATCTGACCCTACGATTTTCTTTGCAACTTTTCCTGCTTCCTCATCATTCAACGCACCTTTTACACACACTTCAATTAACTTTGTTGCTCCTTCGCCATCACGAGCAATCTGCTTTGCTAATGATTCGCAAGCTTCTTTTAACGCATGGTAAAAACCGTCCCAGTCAGGGTGCACTGGAGTAAGCGAATGATTTCTAGCAAGTCCCGAAGCCATCACGACAACCATATCATTTGTTGAAGTGTCACCATCAACTGTAATCCGATTAAATGTTTTGTTTGTAATTTCTGATAAGGCGTTTTGTAACACAGCAGTTTCAATGTTTGCATCAGTTGTAACAAAAGAGAGCATTGTAGCCATATTCGGATTAATCATTCCCGATCCTTTTGCAACTCCTCCGATAGATATCGTTTTTCCATCCACAACCGTTTGATAACAAACTTTCTTATAACATGTATCAGTTGTTAAAATCGCCTGATTAAATGCTTCTGCACTTTCTAACGTTGAAGCAGGATCCAATTGTTTGATCCCTTTTATTATTTTATCCATTGCTAGATATTCTCCAATTACGCCAGTTGACGTCACTGCAACATAATGTTCTGGAATTTGAAACTGATCTGCAGATTGCTTTCTCATCTCATATGCGTCTTTTAATCCTTTTTCTCCAGTACAAGCATTTGCATTTCCACTATTCACAACGATAGCTTGGATCTTGCCTTCTTTAGCAATGGATTCTTTTGTCACTTTCAGTGGAGCCGCTTGAATTCTATTACATGTATACACAGCTGCTACATTAGCAGGTACTTCACAGAATATAGCGCCCAAATCATTTCTTTTTCTCTTTACTCCTGAATATAGGCCTGATGCTTGAAATCCTCTTGGTGTCACTATACTCCCATTCTCAATCTCCGTTACTATTGGCGCATTCGCTATTCCCTTCACAAGATGACCACCCTTCATTATGGATACATTGGAACATTATTAATTCCAAGTTCCTCCTCAAATCCGTTCATGATATTAAAGTTTTGTATTGCCTGACCTGAAGCTCCTTTAACGACATTATCGATTACAGAAACTACCGTAATTCGTCCCGTTCTCTCATCATACGTAACTCCTATGTCACAATAGTTACTACCATATACTTCTTTCGTAGCCGGGAACTGACCTTTAGGTCTTACTCGAACAAAGTGTTCTTTTTGATAAGCTTCCTGGTAAAGTTCTCTCAATTCCTCTTCACTTGTTTGTCGTTTTGCTTTGACATAAATCGTTGCCATGATGCCACGAACCATCGGTACAAGGTGAGGCTGAAATGTCACAGTTTGAATATTGTTATTCCATTCATTCAAAAGTTGCTCTATTTCTGGAACATGTTTATGTGTATTAATTTGATAAATTTTAAAGTTTTCGTTCATTTCACTGTAATGTGTAACCGCAGAAGGCGATCTTCCGGCTCCAGATGTACCCGACTTAGCATCAATAATGATTGAATCAACATCGATGATTTCACTTTTTGCAAGTGGAGCTAAGCCTAATAGAGTAGCTGTCGGGTAACAACCTGGATTAGCAATGATTTTAGCCTTTTTTATATAGTCACGATTCCATTCAGGAAGTCCATACACAGCATTTTCTATAAGTGATAAGGGAGCAGCTTCTCGCTTGTACCAAGTTTCATATACTAACGGATCTTGCAAGCGCAAGTCTCCTGATAGATCAATAACTTGACAACCAGCTTTTGCAATAGCTCCTGACCACTCTGTTGAAACTCCGGGTGGCGTTGCAAGAAAAACTGTATCTACTTCCTCTTTCATCGATTGTAATTTAATTGACTTCAATTCTTTATTATAAATTCCAGAAACATGTGGATAAGATTCTTGTATATTCATGCCTTCCTTTGATGATGAGTATAAAACAATCTCTTCTACTTTAGGATGCTGGTTTAACAGTCTTAATAGTTCTGCACCGCCATATCCTGTTGCTCCAATAATCCCTACTCTCATGTTAAATCTCTCCCAACTATCTATCTCTGCTCTAATGATCTTGGTAATCATTATATCTATGTATAAAAATTAATTCAACTGTATTTTTATTTTATTTTATTTAATTTTTACTCATATCTAAAAATTTATATATTTCCATCAAAAACAAACGATAACAAAATGGCCGAATTCACAAAATTATCATACTTTTTAACTTAGCAATTTGTGTCTGTCATAATTGTCCTTTCATAAGAGCTTTTTCGGAAATTTATTGCTATTGGAGCAACACTTATTGAGAAAAGAGTTCTTGATAAAAAAAGGAGACATGCCTATGTTAGGCATGTCTCTATACAATTCATTTAATTTAATTTACCTTATTCAATTGTTCATAAATAATATCTGCTGTTTGTTCAATCTGGTCACCCCAAAAATCATTTATTTCATGGTGAATATATGTCCCATCTTGATCAAGAATACTAATTCCGCGGTAAGATATTTGGTCATTTTTCATTTTGGTTCGATCTAGGACAGAAAATGATTTATCTGATAAAAAAGAAAAAGTAAATGCCCCTGCTTCTTTTAGACGTTTAGAATTTTCAGGACTATCTGTACTAATCGCATAAAGGTCAGCATCAATCCCATCAAATAATTCAATGTTATTTTGCAACTCAACTAGTTGCTGTTGGCAAAGTCCTCAGCCAACTTCTGTAAAATGAAATAAAATGGTAGCGCGCTCTTTATTTAATAGCGATACTTCTTCGCCTTGTTCATTAACAGCTGTAAGTTCTCCCTCATTCTCAGAAGTAGAATCACCACAACCCGAAAGTACAAGTGCTGCTATCGCTAAAAGTGAAAAGAGCCATATGCATTTTCTAAATTGTTTCATCTTTCTCTCCTTTTCACACACATTAAGAATACACTCTATTGAATTGTTTTTAATAAGTCATCAATAATGGATTCTTGGTTTGTTTGTAATCCATCATATTTTCGTATAATCGTTCCATCAGGGTCAATTAAGAAAAAGCTTGTTGGATGCAAAATATCTTCACTATCCTCAATCTGCTGAACAGGAACCTTGAAACTTTCAAGAGCAAACTCTGAAATTTCTTCAAACTCATAACCAGTTAGAAATTTCCAAGTTTCATGGTTTGCACCGTTGTTTTCAGCATAAGAATAAAGATGATCTGATGTATCTCGTTCTGGGTCGACGGTAAAGGAAACAAACGACATGTCCACACCTTCGTCTTCCATGACGGCTTGTAACCGACTCATATTCGGTGTCATTGTAGGACATACAGTCGGACAGTACGTAAAAATAAAGCTGGCAAGCCAATATTGACCTTGTAACTCTGTTGAACCAAATGGTTCCCCGCTCTGCTCAGTAAATTCAAAATCTTGAACTTCTATTTTAGCTTCAGAAATATCGTAATCGGAAGAACCCCCATTTCCAACTTGATAGACCCAGCCACAGCCGCTAAGCATCGCTACTAACATGATTGGTACTAAGAACCTCATTATTGTTATCCTTTCTATTACGATTTCACTGTTGGTATATCGCTGATCGTTAACTCACCATCTTGTTGTTTTTCCTTCGATAACCATTGCTTAAATACATAGCCAATCGTAATGCCATACGTAATCTCTTGCATTATTTTCATTAACACACCAGCCAACTGCTGATCCATCCTCGTCTCAAGGAAAGCAAATGAATTTGGACCGGAAAATAGAGCCATTGGAACCTCGGCTCCAGCCGGTAAACAAAACGCCATAACACTTGCCCAAATCGTAGGGTCTGTATATGTTTGATACAATGGAGCTCCAGCAAAAATAATTAACGCACAAGCTGGTGTAATTAAAATACCATTTGCAAAAATATAACCTACACGCCTTAAATCTGACAAAGGAAACGCATTAGGTAAAGGAGCAATCATATGCCACCACATTAAAACAGCCGCAAAAAGCAATAAATATTCATATAAGCTGTGCAATACCACAGACTGCATTAACGTATCAAACATTAATGGGACATGATAAAATGAAAAAAGCCCATTAAATAGGAAAAGTGCAACAATTGGGCTCCAAATGACCCGAAAAACTTTTTCTGTTACCGGAGATCGAAAACGATCAATTACCGCTTGGAAAAACCACTTAGGGGTTCCTAATAGAAAGAGAGGTGTTGCAATAAAGTACGCAAACACCATTTGCGTCATGTGAAAACTAATCATAATGTGTCCAGCAACATAAAGTGGACTTCCCCAACCAATATATAAAGCAACTAACGCCAAGACGAAATAGATTTTTTGCTTTAGACTTACAGGTTTTGAATCCTTGAAGCGGTGTCGCCACTTTGTTATTACTAATAAGTAAAGTATTCCAATAATGAGCAATCCAACTAACAACTCTGGAGTCCATAAAGCTCGAAAACCAAAGTTCTCAAATAATACACTCACATTCCTTACCTCCTTTATAAGGGAATGTTCCTTTCATACCTTAGAAAACAAGTCTATCATATCATACTTTTATCATTTGAAAATTGAACGAATCGGGAATCTTTGATAAGAAAAATCAACCAGCGAAAGGACGATTTAAATGTCTACAAAGCACTTAATTGCACTCGATTTAGACGGTACCTTACTAACCGATGAAAAGAAGATATCTCCACGGACAAAAGAAGTAATTGCTAAAGCACGAGCTCAGGGACATATTGTATGCATTTCAACAGGCCGTCCTTATAGAGCCAGCATCCAGTATTACCAAGAACTACAACTTAATACGGCTATCGTAAATTTTAATGGGGCATTTGTTCACCACCCATTTGATAGAAGCTTTGGTACGCATCACTCTCCACTTGATCTTCAAACAGCTAAAACAGTCATAGAAACGTGCGAAGCCTTTAATGTTAGCAATATTATGGTTGAAGTTATTGATGACTTTTACCTTAGATATTTTGACCAAGTATTGTTAGAAACGTTTCTAGCTGGACAATCCCCCGTTGATCACGGAAATTTATTACATATTTTAAAAGAAGACCCTACGTGTGTTTTAATTCACCCACAAGATCATCATGTTCAGCAATTAAGAGAGCTACTGGTTGATGCACATGCTGAAGTAATTGATCAACGAGTTTGGGGAGCTCCTTTTAACGTCATTGAAATCGTAAAAGCAGGAATGAATAAAGCAGTTGGCTTAAAGAAAGTTGCTGATTTTTATAACATTCCTAAGGAACGAATTATTGCATTCGGTGATGAGGATAATGATTTTGAAATGATTGAATTTGCAGGGCAAGGTGTTGCGATGGCTAATGGAATTAGTGAACTGAAACAATTAGCTAATTCCGTTACACTATCAAACGAAGAAGATGGCATTGCGATCTATCTAGAAGAAGCACTTAATTTATAATAGGATAAACTTCACATGAATGGGAATGTTAAAAAACGTAAACCATTACATGCTAAAGGAGTTAAGAAATGAGTATCTTATTAAACCGTAAGCCGAATAACTTTATGAATACACAAACATTTCGAGTGATTAACTAATGGATAATCCCTACTTCCAAGAAGCAAGGCAGACGATTGCCCGTTTAGAATTATTAGCTTTTGCTGCAGAAACAGATACTCAACGTGAAGCTGTCAAAAAAGAATTACATCGTGCAAAAATGATTCTAAATTCAGCCTTTCCTTATTCATCCCCTGCTGAACAGGATCAGATTATTCATATGCAAGATCTTCTTAATGATCTTTATGATTACGATCTCTATCAATAATCGTCTCACTATAAAAACGCCCTTTATATTTCAGTAATAATTTTGCTACTCACTAATAGCAATTTGTGTTACCCTTTATATAGTTATAATAGGTTAACAATGTAGGGGGAACTTAAAGAATGCTTAAGGTGTATGAGGTGGATAAAGACGTAGATATCCAATTCAAACGACGTATTGCCAATTTATTTATGGGTCAGTTAGAGCCCATCGGCCCAAAAGATATGTATGATCAATTAATGGGCACAATTGAACTTGCCTTAAAACAAGATTCACAAGCTCATATCTTCGTCGCAGAAAAAGAAGAAACGTTGGTCGGGGCTGCATTTTTTAACGTTGCACTTAGCATAGATAAAGGCGGTCATTACATATGGCTTAATGATCTTTATGTCCATAAAGAACACCGTAATCAAGGAATCGCAAAAAAACTGCTCCTTAAAGTTATTTACTGGGCAGAAAGTGAAGGAATCAAAGGGATAGAATTAGAAACTGGAATAAACAACGAAGCGACAAAATCACTATATAATTCACTCGGATTCTATGATATTATTTCCAAGCGCTACGGATTTCGTTATTAACTGCTGATTCATTCAGCAGTTTTTTTATTTATTCGAGAAAATCACTTGAGCCATTTACCCACTGGTTAGCTTATTTGGTTCATTCGTCCAATCCCATATTGTTAATTTATCCGCCCATTTCGCTTGAAACTGGGCGTTTCGCTTCTTTTTTCTGACTTTTCAACATATGATGTAGCAACCTAACCATTAGCACTGCGAAGCTGTCAAAGGAGTGTTACAAAATGATGAGAGATTCGTTTATAGAAGTGGAGTTTTCAGATATTTATATTGAGCTTTCGAAACCTGCGCTACATCAGTTTATTAAGAAAATGATGAGTCAGCATTATTCCCTCTTTTGGCGCTATGATGCTAAAACAATCTACCTCATGATCGAACTTGACGATTCTGTCCACGAGCTCCCTTTTATCCGCAATTCTGAATTTCTCACACTTTCAGCTGCTAATCTTCAGATCTATGATGATGTACTAGCAAATGCGCTTGAGAAACTACTACAGCATGAAAAAGGCAATGGTATAGTCAAACGTTCCACTGAAGGCCCCTTTATATTACGTCATACCAGTCCGGTGATATTGAGTCTATGATCGAAATTGATGGGAGTGAAAAGGTCATGATGAACCGAAATGGATCGATGATTCAGTACAAAGATGATGGAAAATCACTTGAGCCTAGGATCATATATAACATGATGAATCTTGAGATTGACTATGTATTAATGGAATTACATGAAGCTTTACTCGATTCTGATGAATGGTTGATTAGCTCACATAAGAAGAAATTAAAGAAGCTTTTGTCTCGTCGCGAACAAGTCGAACAGCTGCTATAAATGATTAATCTCTGCTCCAATATGAGCGGAACATGCAAGCACCACTTATGTGCTTGCATTTTTTCGGGCGCCCAAATAGGGAAAGAAATCCCTATTGAATAACGTTATAAAATCTTCGCTTAATCACTCTTCATCATTCAGTCATTTAATTTGACTAACTTGTTTCCTTTCCACTTAGCTATAACAATTCCGTTCCCGTTCATTGTATTTTCACTCTTGTCCAAATTTGTTCTTTCACATACAATCTATATAGCTTGATTACATATATTGTTAGTTAGAGAGGAGTTTTTCACATGGCTACGACTGCTATTTCCCACCAGAAGTCATCTTTTTCACAAGGGCTATTAGCAGGAATAAGCATCGCAATTGGTTATTTACCAGCAGCTTTAACCTTTGGGCTATTAGCCAAAAGTACTGGCTTAACATTTGCTGAAACATTGGCGATGAGTTTGTTTGTTTTCGCCGGAGCAGCTCAATACATGGCGCTTAATTTAATAGCAATCGGAACAGGTGCATTTGAAATTATTTTTACGACTTTTATTGTAAACATAAGGCATTTATTGATGAGCGCTTCCGTTCGAGAACGTGTTGAAGATGATCACCCTATTATTAAAGCTGTCTACTCTTTTGGAATTACTGATGAAGTGTTTGCTGTCACAACAACACAAGAAGGCAAGATTAAGTCAGGTTTCGTAGCAGGCGTTGCCTTAATTGCCTATTGCAGTTGGGTTATTAACTCTGGAATTGGTTATTATGTTGGATCGATCTTACCTACTTCCCTTCAAGAAAGTATGGCCATTGCCTTATACGCTATGTTTATTGCTCTTCTTATGCCATCTTTAAAGAAACACCGTAAAGTGGCCGCACTTGCCATTAGTGCAGCTGTGTTTAATAGCCTTTTATCGTTGTTTCTTCCTAGCGGATGGTCAATCATCGGGGCAACGATATTAGCTTCTGCCGGAATCGAAATACTGACAAAGAAAGGTGGACATTCAAAATGAATATGACAATGTTTCTAATCATTGCAGGTATGGCAATTGTCACCTATATTCCAAGAATGCTTCCACTCGTTTTCATGGATGTCGAAAAAATCCCCAATTGGTTTCAAGCGATATTACGAAATGTACCATATGCGGCTCTAGGTGCACTTATTTTCCCTGGAGTGCTAACCGTTCATGAAAATACCTGGTTTGGGATCAGCGGGGCCATAACAGCTATTATTGTTGGATATTTAGGGGCAAACCTCATTATTGTTGTCATGAGTAGTATTGCCATGTTAATGCTTTTGTCCTGGCTATTTTAATAAAAGAACTGGCTAAAAGTCGAATTAGAGATGGTAATAGCTTCGGAGGCGTCTCAAAAGGTAAAATTAAACCTTTTGAGACGTCCTCTTTTATTTTCACTATTCCTTTGCTTCCCCTTTCATTCCATGATGATTTTTGCCGTTCCCTTTCTTTCTTTTGTTGAACACGATACAATGAAAGAATGGAATTTTTCGTATTAGAGGTGAGAATGTAAAATGACTCGTTCATTGGTAAAGAAAGAATCAGAATTATATCAAGACATAGAACAACCAATCCTCTTAACGTACCAAACCATTACTGCTTCGAGATACGTGACAAATCGTCATTTAGAGCAAATCGTTCATGAAACGGTTACAGCCGTAACAAATTTGAAAAGTGATTATCCTTATCTTTATTATCTTACATATATGAAGGGAGTCTTTCAGTACTCAACCCGCCTTGACAATTATCAGGAATTTCAAAGAAGATTTGACTATTTTTATCATTCGATTACTGTTGAGATCATTCGTCTCACAAAAAATTTACAATCAAAGTCGTATCGGCTATTTTTGAAAAGATTGCTTGTCCTGTTAATCAAGCAAGGCAACCATGCTAATGAACCTTGGGGGAATTTATTTATCAAGCTTTTGCCAACCATCCCCGCTGCTCATATTGATTACTTATATCAAGTCCTATCAGAAAATATAGATACATCGCAGTGTTCTTCTACAGTCGCACTTGCATATAGCTACTTAGCTTTAATAGCTGGAAAAGAAGTTACTGCTTTAAGGATTTTACAGAGGAATAACAAAGCATTTAAAGAGCATGATGTAGTTCCACACTTTGAACTAATGAAAACGAGAGCTCGCTATAGAACAATGAAACAATGGCTTTCTGTTCTTTTCCCTAAAAAAAGTAGTGGACAATACGGATCGCTTCAAAAATATGTCGATGAAATAAACTCTGCGATACCACTAAGTTTAAAAGAACAAGAATCTGTTTGGAATCGCTGGCTGCTTTCTCCCAATTATCAAAGGTTCATTACTTATACACGTCATTTAAGTGAAGAGCAGCAATTGACGATTGTTGAGCGTTTATTGCCTGAACTCGAACAGAGACTACATCAATTAGAAGCAGCAAAAACATATGAAAAATTACTGCTTTCTTACGAGAAGTTTGAAGAAGCTTCGCACTATTTTCTTCGCCATGAACGTGACGCCCATCGACTTCGTGAAGAAAAAGAAGAACTTTTATACGCCTTGAAAGCATCTCGACCAGATTTAGCACGACCGATTTATCATCAATTTATCGTTCGTCTTGTTGAGAAGAAATCTCGAGCGCATTATGAGCAAGCAGCACTTTATATGAAAGACTTACAAGAAGTTTATGTAAGCCTTGAAGACCAAGAGCTTTTTCATACATTTGTCTCAAAACTAAAAAAAATGTATAAAACATACCGAGCATTTATCGAGGAGTTGAAACGGATTGGCCTCTAAAATTATTGTTCATGGAGGATGGCTTAATGAAGCTTTCTTTATCTGGGGAGAGCGTTCACCTACTTCGCGATTTGACCAAATTGTCAATTTTCAATATCCATTTCTTTATTCGCCTTTTGAGCTTAAACTACTATTATTTCGAAAAGATCAGGCTTCTTTTTTTGGTACGTTTATCGAAACCGATAAAGCGATTATTGATGTACCGATTGATTCTAGAATGTACTCATCACTAGCAGGGGAAATTACTGTCTATCAGGCCCAATCTTCTATGGAACAATATTCATTCCCGCTAGAGGGTCTTGTTTTATCAGTGGACTCTTTAGCTGAATATATTCCATTGTTTGAATCTTGGAACGATGAAAAGGAGCTGTACCTTGCTCCCGATTTTAAAGCTTGGCTGTCTGTATATAAACAAATTCAAGATTGTATTAAAATTGGATCATTCTCACCAAAAGGTTCGGGAGAGTGGCAACTTGATCACTTTCCTTATGATCAATGGCTTCAATATTTGCCCATGTCAGGAAAAGCGATTAGAGCTAACACTAGTTATATTCAGCATGAGCAAGCAACCATACTGACGGAGGAAATGTTTCATCTTATTGTGAATAAGATCGCAGACGCATTCATTCGCTCACTCCTAAATGATTCCGTCACGGATGCATTTAACAATTGGAAAACAACGGTTAGCTCTGACTGGACACCACTTGTTAATAAATTGTTCGAGAAAGGAACGGCAGAAAAGAGCGAGTCTACCTCTGTCTTCCAACAGCAGACTGGTGTTCTGCAAATGAAACCTTTTAAATCAGGGTTAGCGTTAAAAGAACCAAATTCAAAGGAAGGGAAATGGAAAGTATCACTTTGTATGGTTGACCGGAAACGTCCTTCTATGATGATTGAAATGGATCAATTAGAAAGAGGAGAACATCCTTGGCGTGAGAATCCGATTGCGCAATTAAAAATAGATTTAAAGAAGGCTCAAAACACGTTAGATATTTTGAAACCACTTCGTCTGTCTTCTCCTACATTATCCTTAACGGCAGAGGACGCATATGAACTTTTCACAACGTCAGATGAGCTTTTAAAACAGCTTGGATTCCACTTAATTGTGCCAAAATGGATGAGAGAAAATAAGAAACCACGCGTAAACTTAATTATGAAGCAACCAGAACGAGGTGGGGCAGTAAGCGAACCTCTGCTTGATTGGCAAAGTGTAGCTTCATTTACTTATGATATCGCACTCGGTAATCAAAAAATTAATAAACAAGAGTTCGAAGAATATGTAAACGGCCAACGACCGTTCCTTTATTCAAATGGTGAATGGACTGCTTGGGACAAGTCTCTTGCTGATAAGCTTCTTCAATACTTAGATCGTGTAGAAAATGAAACCTCCTTCTTAGATGCTTGGAGGCTCGACCAAACGAATGAAGCAAACAATGAACTAGAACTAGATATCGATTGGGATGTTTCATGGGGAGAGTCTCTAACAACTGCTTTAAAAGAACTATACACTACATCACCAGATCTCGTTCCTATTCCAGAGAAATTAACAGGAACCCTACGCCCTTACCAACATGAAGGTCTTTCATGGTTAGTTCATTTAAGAAGGTCGGGTTTTGGTGGTTGTTTAGCCGATGATATGGGGCTTGGAAAGTCAATACAGACAATCGCATATATTTTATATGTTATTGAGGCACAAAAAGAAGCTCAGGAAAATCATGCTCCTTTTCTTCTCATTTGTCCTACTTCCCTACTCTATAACTGGGTAAATGAATGTCAACAATTTGCCCCTAGTATTCGCGTATTTGTACACCATGGTCCCTCAAGACTAAGCGCAGCGGACATTGATTCTAAAAGATGGGATCTTGTTATAACCACTTATCAATTAAGTGTAAGAGATAGTGAGTTGCTTCAACAAGTGAGTTGGAACGGTTTGCTTTTAGATGAAGCTCAGCACATTAAAAACATTGAAACGAAACAGCGACGAATTATAAAGGGAATTAATGCGATTCACCGAATCGCATTAACCGGTACTCCAATTGAAAATCGATTACGTGAACTATGGTCCTTACTAGATGTATTAAATCCAAATTATCTGGGATCCTATCAATCTTTTCAATCGAATTTCATGAGACCAATTGAACGTGATCAAGATGATGAGCAATTAATAAAATTACAGAAACTTATCCATCCACTTATTCTAAGACGTAAAAAGTCGGACAAATCGTTACAGCTCGGATTACCTAAAAAGAAAGAAAAGGTTCATCATGTTCATTTATCTTTGGAACAAGCTGGGCTCTATCAAGCAGTAGTTGATGATATTGTCGGAAAGCTTGATGAGGTTTCATCTTTAGAAAGAAGAGCATTAATTTTAAAAAGCCTAACGAAACTTAAGCAGATCTGTAAT
The DNA here is from genome assembly GCF_002109385.1 of Halalkalibacter krulwichiae. Lineage (NCBI taxonomy): Bacteria > Bacillati > Bacillota > Bacilli > Caryophanales > Bacillaceae > Halalkalibacter > Halalkalibacter krulwichiae. Next base: position 3,205,980 of record NZ_CP020814.1, read on the forward strand.
CATCCAGCCCACTTTTTAAAAGATCGTGTATTGGATGATCATGAATCAGGAAAGTGGGATTCCTTCATTTCACTTGTAAGCAGCCTACATGAAAAAAAGGAAAAAGTATTGATCTTCTCACAATACAAGGAAATGGGAATGCTCATCACTCAAACACTAGAGAATAAGTTTAAGAAACAAGTCCCGTTTCTTCATGGAAGTCTAACGAGAATGAAACGACAAGAAGCGATAAAAGCTTTTCAAGAACAAAGTGATGTTCCATTTTTTGTTCTATCACTAAAAGCTGGTGGTGTTGGACTTAATCTTACTGCTGCCACAAATGTGATCCATTATGACCGTTGGTGGAATCCAGCAGTTGAAAACCAAGCAACAGATCGCGCTTACCGGATTGGCCAAACAAAGGATGTAACGGTCCATAAACTAATTACAACTGGCACCTTAGAAGAACGTATTGACCAGATGCTAGTTAAGAAGCAAGCATTAGCAGACCATATCTTGGCTGCAGGTGAACAACAAATCACCGAACTAACAAACGATGAAATACTCGAGCTTATTCAATTAAGGAATTAACAAAAGGAGTCTATTAGACCATATGAAAAAGCTTAAAAAGCCTTTTGATGAGTATTGGCATAGTAAAAAAACACGAAAGCCTGACTTGATTACACCTGAAGCTACAATCGAATCCGAAGACGACGAGCCGTACACTCAATTTAAAAAAATGCTTCAACATGAAGCAAACCGAAGATGGAACGCGGAGGTCCAATCAGAAAAAGAACGTTAGTATGAAAAGAAGGGCGTCTCAAAGTTTTATTTACAACTTTGAGACGCCCGCCCTCTTCGTTATTATTTAATTTCAATTTCAACTTGTTTCATAAATGTATCACTATCATTTGCTTTGCCATTTATTGCCGCGACAATGAATTTCACTTCCATCATATACGTACCTGGCTCGAGTTCTTCAAGTTGAATCGTCTCTTGATATTTCTTTGTTTCAGAAGGTGCAAAAGTTTCGTGAACAAGTGCCATCGTAAACATTTTCCCCTCCGAATATCGATACTTAATTACTCCATTTTGATCTAATAAAACAATTTCGTATTTTTGTCCTGATGAAAAATCAATGGATGAATCTTTTTCTTGATTATTCGTAACAGCCATTGTGACGATTAGCTCTCCATTTGATTGCTCAGTTACCACATCAAATAACCAATCAGTTGTTTCCATTGAATCATCTCCACCTTTTAATTCAACAGGAGCGTTCACTCCCGTACCACAGCCTGTTATGATAAATAGGAAAGCAATGAACCATGCCCACTTCATTACGTTTCCTCCTTTCATTCTTTTCGGAAGAAGCCAAATATCCCTGCTGTTTCAACAATGTTTGTAAAAGCTTTTGGATCTACTTCCTGTATGACTTGCTTCAGTTCAAATAATTCGTAACGGGTAATAACAATCATTAAGACTTCTTGTTCTTCTGACGTATACCCTCCGATGGAAGGAATTCTAGTAATCCCTCTCGTTACACGTCTATGAATTGCTTCTCGTAATTGCTCAGCATTTTTTGTAACAATCATAGCTGTTAACTTTACGTGTCGTGTATAGATCGCATCAATTACGCGAGAAGAAACATATAATGTTACTAAAGTATACAACGCCTTCTCAGGATCAAACAACAGTCCAGATGTTATCACAATCACACTGTTTAATCCTAAAAAGTAAATTCCTACCGGTCGATCACTAACTCTAGATAAGATTAACGCAATGATGTCAAGACCACCTGAGGAAGAACCCCATTTCAACGGAATTCCTGCACCAATAGCAAGTATGACACCACCAAAAACCGCATTTAATAAAATATCAGGTGAGAATTGCCAAACTGGTAATAATTCAAGAAAGAAAGTTGTCAAAGCAACATTTATAAAGCTATAAATCGTAAAGCTCTTCCCTATTTTCAACCACCCTAAAATAGCGACTGGAATGTTTAATAAGAAAAGTAATACACCAGTAGATAGTGGGACAACTACTGCAATGATTTGCGCAACCCCAGTAAATCCACTCGCAAACACATTTGCGGGAATCAAAAAGAAGTTTAATCCAGCTGCAAGAAAAAAGGCTCCGACTATGACTGCTATTATTTTTTGAATTTCTTGTAATGTTCTTTGCTTCATATTCCAAATCTCATCATTATGATGTAACCTTTCGTAAATGTCGGTCAAACCAATCTACAGAATGCAAAACTGCTCTTCTTGAAACCTTATGTCCTGTTTTCTCTTCTGCTAAAAACTGAAGATGCTCTGGAGCGTCTTGATAATTCGCGGCTAATTCTTCATATAGCTTCTCTGAAAGAGGATATGGGACAACCTCATCTTCTTTTCCATGCCATATTAACAAAGGACGACCATTTATCTTGTGTAACTGAGTTGATAAATCAAACGGAATAATCTGCTTAAACATTTCTTCTTTCAGGTTGTCCTCGATCGTTAAGCCTCTTTGTTCTACTGTCGAGAGAAGTCCATGGGCAAACCTTTGATAATAGGCTGTCCCCATAAATGATACAGCTGTCTCGATCCATCTATATTGTGTTAACGCTCCAAACATTGTAATCGCGCCCATCGAAGTACCAATTACACCTATATTCTCCCCGTTGATTACCGATTGCTGTTCGAGTGTCTTCTTCATCATGTTCAACTCTTTTATCGATGTTAAGACAATTTCCCAAAAAGATAAATTGCGTTGTTCAGCCGATATATTCTTTTCACGTTCCCCGTGATGTAATGCATCTGGGAGGAACACCCTGAAGCCTCGCTCCGCTAATAAATAAGCAACATGTAAATTATGCTCTTTCGCACTTGTAAACCCATGTAAGAAGAAAACCGTTGGTAGTTCTTGTTGATCTTGAATTTCTTCTTTCACTACATGTAACGTTGGAATCTGTGTAATTGTTTCATTTTTAATTGTAATCATTAATACTACTCCCATCCTTTACCAAGATCATTTTCTAATTATAGCATTCCATAATTATCAATTCACATTACTGCTAACTGAATCATAACAAAAAAGGTGTCTCAAAAGGTAATGTTTAACCTTTAAAGACACCTTAACCGTAAAGCTCATTTAACTTGTTTGTTGTTTTTTATTATAATATTGCACACTTGTAAGTGCTCCTTCTCCAACCATTTTATTATCCTCATAATCATAAGGATGAGAATGGCCAAGATTCTTCTTCTTTTCTGCAACATTTAATTTGTTCTTTTCCTTTTGCCTAAGTGGTAATATCTTCTGAACAGATTGAGATATCTTTGTTCTGCGATTACGATCTCCTAATAAAACCGTCGCGGCACCAACTACTGCCGCCGCTGAAGCAACGATTGCTTTTTTTACCATTTTCATCTCCACCTTTCAGTTGTATTACTATTTAACTACCCTGCTCTCTGAAAATAAAACATCATCTTCATACAATCGCTAAAATCGGACAAACTAAAAATAAACTTTTGGCGAAAGAAGGTGATTACATGTCTCGAACAGGCGATAATAATAAAAAGAAAAAAGACAACAATGCACTTAACAGACAAAAGAATGAACAGGCACACATGAATGCTGAACAAGGAAAACATAGTTATTCTAAAAAGACTGATCACCTATAAGAATTTTGTTTTTGTCTACAAAAAAGATTCAAGAGGTTTTAAGCCCCTTGAATCTTTTATTTTATTTTTTGAGTTCACTTACATCTTTTACTACCCATTCCAGACCTGATTGAACTTCTCCATCCCAAGCTAACATTCCTCCAAAGTAATTCTGAACATGTTTGAAGCCTTGGCTTTGTAAATACATCGCTACATTTTGGCTTCTTCCCCCACTTCGACATACAAAAAGATAAGATTGCTCCTTGTCTAATTGCTTCACAACATTTGGGATATTTCCCATAGGGATTAATGGCACTCCTGGGATATGCGCCTCTTCATACTCTTCCAATTCACGAACATCAATAATAATAGGGTCTTTTCGATCTCCTTTGATTAATTCCTTTAGTTCTTCTTTTTCAACTTGAATAATTCCATCTTGTTCAAATCCCATTAGCTCCACCTCAATTTATCATTTAATCAAGCTTAGTATTTCTTAATAACCACAATCGATAAATATGTAATACTAGTACTTTTCCAACCGCGTACGTTGGGACAGCAATTAATAGTCCAATTAAACCTGCAAAGCGACCTGCAACTAGGAGTAAGAAAATAATCGTTAAAGGATGAATCGATAATTTTCTACCCATAATTTGAGGAGAAATTAAGTTACTTTCAATTTGCTGAACAATGACCACGACAATAATTACTAGTAATGCCATGAATGGAGAATGCAGCAAACCGACGATAACAGCAGGAATCGTCCCAATCCATGGACCAACGAACGGTATAACATTTGTAAACATTGCTACTAACGCTAGTACTAACGGATAATCTAGGCCAATAATAAGAAAAGCAATATAAGCGAGAATCCCTACACAAATACTCACAAGAATTTGCCCTTGGATATACGAGCTTAATGCAAAGTCCATCGCTTTTAATATTTCTCTTCCTTCTTGTTGTCTTTTTTCAGGTAAAAGCTTTAGTAGTTGATTGGGAGCCTTCTCTCCCTCCTTTAACATATAAAACAATACAAATGGAATAATCACTACTATAATTAGTGCATTTGCAACAAATCCAATGAAGTTAGCTAAATTATGGCCAATATTAGAAAAAATATTATTAACATAATTCGCAAGCTCCATTGTAATTTCTTCAAATGTGAAATTTTCACCTTCTTGGAATCTTGCTATGTATTCATTTTCTTGAAGGCTGATAAACATATCACGAATTTCATTAATAAAAACAGGCATATTCCGTGTAAAACTATAAAATTGCTTTTGCAACTCAGGCCCAATGATTAAGAAAGCTGCTGTTAACAACCCTAAAACACTTAAATACAAGATCAAAATGGCAAGTGTTCTCGGTATTCTTATTGAAAGCAGCCTAACAAACGGACGTAATAAATAGTATAATACACCAGCCAGAACGATTGGAGCAAATAACGTTTGAACTAGAATTGCTATTGGCTTAAACACCCAATCGACTAAAGAGCCAAGATAAATAATAACGAAAACAAGCACAATTCCATATCCGATTCGAAAAGCCTTCGTATTTGGCATCGCAAAATCCCTTTCGTATGTAATTCTTTTCTTATTGTACCATGTTCTGCTGAAATCTTCTTCTTTTACACATTAAATCAATATGAACAACCTCAATTCTTCTTTTCACCAAATTTCTCATTGTAATTCGACATGATTCATGTAGAATTTAATGTGTAAGATTTCCTGTATAATGAATCATTGGAAACGTTTCTTACTACGAAAGGGGGAAGCATTTATGAAAAGACTATCATGGTTTATGATACTAGGACTATTTATTCTTGTTCTAAGTGCTTGCGGGCAAGGTACCAACGAAAATCAAGGGACCGAAACAGCTGAAACTGAAGAGCCGGCAATCGATGAAGCTGAGCTTGAAGAATCAGACAATGAAGAGGCTAATCTTGAAGAGGAAGAACTTGAAACAGAACATGCAGAAGAGCCTGTTGAAGAGCCTGTTGAAGAACATACGGAAGAAACTATTGCTACGGAGGAACTAGAAGAAGATACTAGTGACAGTGAAACAACAGAAGAAGCAACTGTTGAAGAGCCGTCTACTACTACTGTACAATTAATTTTTTCAGATGATAATGTTATGGACATGTATCGTGTTGAAAGAGCAATTGAAACTTCTAACGATTCAATCTATAAAGATACGTTAGAAGCTTGGATGGAAGGACCAGGCATTTCCGGATTAACATCAATTATTAAACAAAACGTTGAAGTTCAATCGGTCGAGATCAAAAATGGAGTTGCTCATGTATCGTTTTCCAATTCCTTCTTAGAAACACAAGTCGGTGCTGGAACTGAACACATGCTCCTTCAACAAATCGCGATGATCATGAAACAATTTGGTTATAATCAAACTCAAATTTTAGTTAATGGTGAAATCCATCCAGAGTTGTTTGGACATATTGACACAAGTGAACCAATTGTAGCTGAAAACCTCGAAAACTATCAAATGTATACTGAATAACACATGGAAAGTGTCTCAAAAGTCAAGAAAGCTTTGGGACACTTTTTTTGTTAGGAACCGTTCTATATTTCAGGTCTTCTCCTCCTTGTAAATGACCTTTTTGATCAAGTTCTTCAAGTTGTGTTATGATACAGTACGGAGTAAAAGAATAGAATTGAGGGGTATTAATGAAAATCGTCGTTACGACGTTAAATGCAAAATACATTCATACTTGTTTAGCATTACGTTGTCTAAAAGCATATGCAGAACCTGAGTTTCCGATAGAAATGGTTGAATATACAATAAAAGATCCAACCATGAACATTGTTTCAGATCTTTTTGAAAAAAAGCCTGATGTTATAGGGTTTAGTTGTTATATATGGAACATTGAAGAAACCATTAAAGTGATCAACCTTCTAAAGAAGGTATTACCTAATACAAAGATTATCCTAGGAGGACCAGAAGTCTCTTACGATGTAAAAGAATGGCTAACTTCACTTGAAAATGTTGACTTTATTGTCGTTGGCGAAGGAGAAGAAACATTTAAACACTTGCTTGAGGAAATCAATTCAACTGAGAAATACCATATGGTTTTTGGCCTTGCCTATCGTAAAGAAGGGGAAGTGATTCTCACTGCCCCTAGACCTAAGTTGAAACTTGACGAGGTGCCAACACCTTATCGTTTTCCTGAAGACTTGGATGGATTAACAAAACGAGTTACGTATTTCGAAACAAGCCGCGGCTGTCCTTATAGTTGTCAATTTTGTCTTTCATCTATTGAAGTTGGAGTTCGATACATTGATATCAACCGGGTGAAAGCAGATTTATTGTTCTTAATTGAAAATGGTGCTAAATTAATCAAGTTTGTTGATCGTACTTTTAATATTAAGCGTGATTATGCCTTAGAGATTTTTCAATTTTTAATAGACAATCATCAGGGCTGCGTATTTCAATTTGAGATTACGGCAGATATTATGAGACCTGAAGTACTGACTTTCCTTAACGAACATGCACCTAAAGGAATTTTCAGGTTTGAAATTGGCGTTCAATCTACAAATGATGCGACAAATGAGCTTGTGATGCGCCGTCAAAACTTTGAAAAGTTAAAGCGGACTGTTACGATGGTAAAAGAAGGCGGTAAAATTGATCAGCATCTCGATTTAATTGCAGGTTTGCCCGAAGAAGATTATCAATCGTTTCGAAAAACCTTTAATGACGTATTTGAGATGAGACCAGAAGAACTACAATTAGGTTTCTTGAAAATGCTTCGCGGGACAGGATTACGAATCCGTGCAGAACAACACGACTATGTGTATATGGACCACTCCCCATATGAAATATTAAAAAACAATGTGCTGAGCTTTGATGAGATTATCAGAATGAAGCGTGTAGAAGATGTTCTTGAAAAATACTGGAATGATCATCGAATGGACCGAACAATTAAATATTTAGTTGAAAAAGAATTTGATTCAGCGTTTGACTTCTTTCAAGAGTTCGGCGACTTTTGGGACAAGCGAGGCTGGGCAAGAATTGGACACCAATTAGAAGACCTTTTTGCTAGATTAAACGAATTTTTAATGGATCGTTCTACGAAGAATCTAGAAACAATTCGTGGATTAATGATGATTGATTTCTTTGAGAATCACAAACATAAACCACGGAAAACATGGTGGAACTTCTCTTTATCTAAGGAAGAACAATCTCATTACTTAAAAGTCATTGCCAAACAACCAACTCTTGTTTCTTCACAATTTGCTGAATTAGCATTAAGTGAAAAAGACTTGCACAAACACACAATGATTGAGACGGTACCATTTCATTTAACAAATAACGAAATAAAGCAAGGTGACAGCCTCATCATCGCTTATTTCCATCCAAAAACAAATAAGACACTTGTCTTTCCAACTCCACTTGAACATTTAACTGTAAACTCCCAGTAACATTTTAAAAGGTGACAGTAAGGATTACATATCCTTTCTAGTCACCTTTCATTTGCTAGAATTCAAAGGAAACAACGGATGTCTCTCTCATAAACTTCATCAGCCTGTATAGGTCTTTCATTTGGTTTCCCGAAGTAATAACCTTGAGCAAGAGGAATACCTAAGTCCTTACAATATTCAGCCTCTCTCCACAATGACTATAGGACTATTTTACTTCACTTGATCTACAATTTATATATTAATGTTGACCAGAGTCTTGATTGTATTTAGTAAGCAAAGTAATAGCAGCTAACGTCGCACTAATGTCACCATTTACTACCTCTTGCTTAAGCTGGGGCAAGGTTCTTTGAATCTCTTTATTTTCATAAAAGTTCTTTAAAATCTGTTCTTCTAATAGCGAATGGAACCAATTGGCAGCTTGTTCTTTCCTTCTTGCTTGGAATTGATTTGTCTCTTTCATATGCTTGCAAAACTGCTCAACCGTATCCCAACTCTCTTTAATTCCTGTTCCTTCTATTGAAGAAACCGCCCTTACAGCCGTCTGCCACCCCTCAGTCGTTTTTGGAAGCATATGAACAATCCGTTCAAACTCCAATTTAGCCTTTTCAGCTATGATTTTGTTCTTACCATCTGCCTTGTTAATGAGCATAATATCTACCATTTCCATAATTCCTTTTTTCATTCCCTGTAGCTCGTCTCCTGCTCCAGTTAACATCAATACGAGAAAACAATCTACCATTGAGCGCACCGTTATTTCGCTTTGGCCCACCCCTACTGTCTCAACAATAATAATGTCATAGCCTGCAGCCTCACAAAGCAACAGCGACTCTCTTGTCTTTCTAGCAACTCCTCCTAATGTTCCACCTGAAGGTGACGGACGAACGAAAGCATTAGGATGCCTTGACAATTGATCCATCCTAGTCTTATCACCAAGGATACTCCCTTGTGAAATAGAACTCGATGGGTCAATGGCCAAAACAGCGACTTTATGTCCCTTATCCGCCAGCATAACTCCAAGTGCTTCAATAAACGTACTTTTCCCGGCTCCAGGAACTCCGGTTATTCCTATTCGAATCGATTGACCTGTAGCTGACATAATAGACGTTAATACGTCTTGCGCTAAAGTAAAATGGCGGTCTGCATTGCTTTCGACTAAAGTGATCGCTCTAGCCAAAATAGCTCTATTGTTAGCTTTTATTCCATTTACATACTCATCGACGGTAAGTACATTTCGCCTCATCTATCCACCTCCTTTTGCTTGTGAGAAAAAGAGGAAGTATGCATTCTTAAGGCTACCGCTTTATGTTAAGCCTGATACGAAGGACTCTTTCGTATCAGGTTGTACAGTGAAAGAAAACTATTACCGTTCTATGGAGTTTTCTCAGTACCCTCTTCCTCTTCTTACCTATCATAACCGAGTCTCTTATTTAACTCTTTCATAATTTCCTGTGCCGCTACTGGAATGACAGTACCTGGACCAAAAATGGCCGTAGCGCCTTTCTCTTTTAAAAATTGATAATCTTGAGCTGGTATGACACCACCAATAATAACCATAATGTCTTCTCTTTCTAATCTTTTTAGTTCTTCAACTACTTGTGGCAAAAGCGTTTTATGACCTGCTGCTAACGAGCTCATCCCAAGGATATGCACATCATTTTCAACTGCCTGAAGTGCAGCTTCTTCTGGCGTTTGAAATAAAGGACCAATGTCAACGTCAAATCCCATATCGGCAAATGCCGTGGAGATAACTTTCGCCCCACGATCATGGCCATCTTGGCCCATCTTTGCAATCATAATTCGTGGGCGCCTTCCTTCATTTTCAGCAAATTGATCTGTTAATTCCCTAATTTTCTCCATCTCTTCTTTTTCTCCAAACTCTGATCGATACACTCCACTAATAGAACGAATGACAGCCTTATGTCGACCCACTACTTTTTCATAGGCCATCGAGATCTCTCCAAGACTAGCACGTGCTCTTGCAGCATTTACAGCAAGTTCTAATAAATTCCCTTTTCCTTCTTTAGCAGCTTTCATTAGTTCATTTAGAGCTAGTTGTACTTGTTTTTCATCTCGATTTTGACGCAACATTTTAAGCCTTTGAATTTGGGCTTCTCTTACTGCTGTATTATCAATATTTAAAATATCTAACTCTTCTTCATGGTCTAATCTATATTTATTAACCCCTATAATTGTTTCTTTCTTTGAATCAATTTGTGCTTGTCTTCTAGCTGCTGCCTCTTCAATCCTCATCTTAGGCAACCCTGTTTCAATTGCTTGGGCCATCCCGCCTAATTCCTCAATTTCTTGAATATGCGACCAAGCTTTATTCATTAATTCTGTCGTTAATGTCTCTAAATAAAAAGAGCCGCCCCACGGATCAAGTACATTGGTTATTCCAGTTTCCTCTTGTAAGTACAGCTGAGTATTACGAGCGATTCTCGCAGAAAAATCTGTAGGTAATGCAATCGCCTCATCAAGGGCGTTTGTATGAAGAGATTGTGTATGTCCTAAAGCGGCAGCCATAGCCTCAATACACGTTCGCACGACATTGTTATAGGGGTCTTGTTCAGTTAGACTCCACCCTGACGTTTGTGAATGGGTGCGAAGCGCTAATGATTTATCATTTTTAGGATTAAAAGGTTTAATTAACTTCGCCCATATTAACCTCGCCGCCCGCATTTTTGCGACTTCCATATAATAATTCATTCCTATCGCCCAAAAGAAAGAAAGTCTTGGAGCAAATTGATCAATGTCTAATCCTGCTTTCATTCCTGTTCGGACATACTCTAGTCCATCAGCTAATGTGTATGCAAGTTCGATATCTGCTGTAGCTCCTGCCTCCTGCATGTGATAGCCTGAAATACTAATGCTATTAAATTTAGGCATATATTTAGATGTGTACTCAAAGATATCTGCGATAATCTTCATTGAAGGTTCGGGTGGGTAAATATATGTGTTTCGAACCATGTATTCTTTTAAAATATCATTTTGAATCGTTCCTGATAACTTCTCTAGTGCTACACCCTGTTCTTCTGCTGCAACAATATAGAATGCCATAATTGGAAGAACCGCACCGTTCATTGTCATGGAGACTGACATTTGATCTAACGGGATTTTATCAAACAAGATTTTCATATCTAAAATAGAATCTACAGCAACCCCTGCTTTCCCTACATCTCCTACAACCCGCGGGTGATCTGAATCGTACCCTCGATGGGTAGCTAAGTCAAAGGCAATTGACAAACCTTTTTGTCCTGCTGCTAAATTACGACGATAAAAGGCATTGCTTTCCTCAGCTGTTGAGAAGCCCGCATACTGCCGTACTGTCCACGGTCTCGCTTTGTACATTGCAGGATAAGGTCCTCTGAAGAAAGGAGCTATTCCTGCAACATAATCCAAATGGTTCATTCCTTCTGTATCTTTATTCGTATAGACTGGCTTAATGGGTATTTGCTCCATTGTTTGAAAAGATGCTGTCGGTTGATCCACACATTTACTCTCGCTCGTTCCATTATTTACTTGAGACGGGAAGGGCATCGTTTTGAAATTTGGCTTATGGCTCATTTTACTCTCCCCCTATCTTAGTTAGTAACTCTTTTAGCACACGATAAGCATTTGTTTTCATATGGATAAATTGATCCACCCCCACTGAAAGGAGTTGTTTTTCAAATACTTCGTTTTGGCGTCCTGCTAGAAGAATGATTTTCGTTGGATCGTTTTTTAAAGCGCTGACCAACCGTATAGCATGCTCATGATAGGATTGATCATCACCGCATAGGACAATAATTTGGGAATCTCCTGCAGCTTCAACTATTTCGCTTTCATTTGTAACACTTGAATAACGAACATCGAAGCCACCACTACGAAAGAACTCACTGGAAAAATCTACACGAGTTTTGTGATTAGCAAATACCCCTACCCCAATCAATTGAACAATCAACTGTCCATCTCTTTTTTCCTTCAGAACTTTTGCTTGCTTTTTTAGATGTTCAAATGCCTCAGCTAATCGCTTTGTTTCTATTGGTGATAACTGTTCACCGTTACAGCCTTCTTGTAAAAGGTTGTGTATAACATGAATAGGAGTCTTATTCATTAATAAAGCACGTATATGTTCCATTGATATTCGTTTTAATCTTCCTATATCATTAACATCCTCTATCACTTTAGAGGCATATTCTTTTACCTCTGCTCGGTAGGTATCAGCATTTGGAGGCATAGCAATATTCTCGCTTACATATCGATTCACACCTACAATGGTTTTTTTTCGCTGTTCTATTTCGACTTTCCTTTGTTCCCAGCTATTCTCTACCCAATCTTGAATCAGACCTTTCCTTAAGGCCGGAATCATTCCTCCAGCCTTTTCAATTTCCTGAAAAATTGCCCAAGCAGTTTGAGCTACCTTTTCAGTAAGCGCTTCGACATACCAAGAGCCTCCTGCAGGATCTTTCGTTACATGAATATATGCTTCTTCTTGTAAAATCAAAGATGTATTTCTAGCTATTCTTCTTGAAAAGGCAGATGGTCTGTGTAGAGCTTCATCAAGTGGACTCACATGGATACTATCAACTCCAGCAACCGCTGCTGCAAAAGCTTCACTTGTTCCTCTAAGCAAATTTACATATGGATCCTGTTTCGTTTTCGTTAACGATGACGTGCGTGCATGAACAGACATTTTTTGACCTTGTTCACTCGCACCAAATTCTCTCATAATTGCTGCCCATAATAATCTAGCAGCACGAATTTTCGCCAATTCAGTAAAGAACTCATTGCCGATTGAAAACGAAAATGTGATCGACTTCCCAGCATCCGTAGCTGACACACCTCGATCCATCAACTCGTTTACATATGTTACTCCGGTAGCAAGGGCAATCGCCAACTCTTGACATGGGCTAATGCCACCATTATGGTATGCGTGTGTTTGGACTAGTACGGTTCTAAGCCCATTATGCTTTTCCTTTGCCCACTCTACTGCTATTTTCATATAATCAAAGCTTGCTTTGAAAGAATAACACCCTTTTCCTTCTTGAATAAGTTGATGGATTGGATCGGCAGCGATCGTACCTTCTAGTCGGTCTGTTACTTCGCTTAATGCAGCTAATAACGGGATATTCACCATGCCCGCATCTATATGCCAAGGATAACTTGTTAAATCTATGTCCTTAATAGTTGTTTTTACATCATTTAGATCATAGATAGGTACCCCATAACCATTTTCCTTCACACTAGGGATGTTTCCATTTTTCATGTTTTTCTCTAAAACGATGTGAAGTACATTCTGTCCTCTTTTTAAATCATGTTTAATAAGTTCATTTAATAGCTTTGGAGTTGGAGCTTCTAACTCTTGAGAAATGTTCCATGCTTTTGGAAGTACTTCATTTCCTCTTATAAAAGGGTAGACACCAGGTTCCATCCGTAACGTTGAACAGTTTTCCAAATCTTTTTGCTGATACATTGGTTCAATAACAATATCATCGAGAAGCTTTGTCAATAACGTTTCAAAAGGCTTACCTTTAAGAGCTTTTTCTGTCGTTTCACGCCACTGTTGATAGGTTGGAATTGGAAAATCATGAGAAAGTGTATTTTCAAGTTTATTATTCATAATTGGCGCGGTTACCAAAAGGGCAAACCGCTCACTCCTCCTTGCCTATTTGTATGGAGCGTGCTCTTTTCACTAGTAAAGCATTTGGCGCTAGCCCCAAATCCTTCTTGTTATAGTGGGATATTCCCGTGCTTCTTCTTTGGTAACTGCTTCTTTTTATTTCGTAACATTTCCAATCCTTGTGCCAAACTCTTTCTCGTATCACGAGGATCAATGACATCATCGACCATCCCATTAGCAGCTGCAACATAAGGATTGGCAAACTTTGACCTGTACTCAGCAATTTTCCGTCTTCTAGTTTCCTCTGGTTGTTCACTATCTTTTATTTCCTTAGCAAAAATAATATTAGCTGCACCTTCTGGTCCCATAACAGCAATTTCAGCATTTGGCCATGCAAACACTAAATCTGCTCCAATTGCTTTGCTATTTAATGCGACATATGCTCCACCAAAAGCCTTTCTTACTATCACCGTAATTTTCGGAACCGTTGCTTCAGAATAAGCATATAAAATTTTTGCTCCATGTCGGATAATACCTCCATGCTCTTGTTGAATTCCAGGTATAAAACCGCTTACATCTTCGAATGTTATAAGAGGAATATTAAAACAATCACAGAATCTAATAAACCTCGAACACTTATCTGAAGAATTGATATCTAATCCTCCAGCCATCATCTTAGGGTTGTTTGCGACAATCCCAACCGTTTCCCCCTCAATTCTTCCGAAACCAACTACAATGTTTTTAGCAAAAGAGGATTGAACTTCCATAAACATTTCATCATCGACAATTAACTTTATGACTTTTCGTACGTCATAAACTTTTGTTCCATCGACCGGTACCACATCTATTAGTTCTTGAACTCTTTCGTGAACAGGACGTTTATGGTTTGGTTCCACACGTTTTGCTTTCTCTTCATTATTGGAGGGTAAGAAGTCAATTAGCCTTCTTACTGCTAATAGAACTTCTTCCTCCGTTTCACCTGTGAAGTGTGCATTTCCACTAACACTTGAATGCACTTTAGCCCCGCCTAAATCTTCTGTATTGATTTTGGCTCCTGTTACACTTTCTATAACTTTAGGTCCTGTGATAAACATTTGACTCGTTTTCTCGACCATAAAGACAAAATCTGTTATGGCAGGTGAGTAGACCGCACCTCCCGCACACGGTCCTAATATAACTGAAATTTGCGGCACAACCCCTGAATAAATTGAATTGCGATAAAAGATATGGCCATACCCATCTAATGATAAAACACCTTCTTGGATACGCGCCCCACCAGAGTCATTTAAACCAATGATAGGAGCACCATTTTCCACAGCCAAGTCCATAATCTTCGCAACTTTAAGGGCATGCATCTCGCCTAGCGCCCCACCAAACACAGTGAAGTCTTGGGCAAATAGAAAAACCAATCTTCCATTCACCTTGCCGTAACCTGTTACAACTCCTTCGCCTGGAGCTTCAGAAGCATGAAATTCTGCACCGCGATATTCAATAAATGGGTTAAGCTCGACAAATGTCTCTTCATCAATTAGCAAATCAATACGTTCTCTAGCCGTTAATTTCCCTCTATCATGCTGTGCTTCTATCCGATCGTAACCTCCACCAAGCTTCACTTTCTCTCGACGGTCCTCCATCTCATTAATATAATCAATCATATCCATCTGAAGTTGCCTCCTTAGACGTTATTTTAATGCATGTTTATTCGTTAAGAAAAAGCGTTTATATTCAGGCTTTACACTTGCTTCTTTTGTCAGTACAGCATTCATTACAAGGTCTGCGTAAATATCGGCAATGTCTTCAATTGTATATTGCCCAGTCTCTTTGTACCATTTATACGTCCAATTCGTCATTCCAAAGATTGCCATAGATGTGATCGGTACAGGAATCTCTTCGCGAAATTCTCCACATTCAATTCCTTCAGCTACTAAACGAAACATCATCTTCTTATAGCGACTTCGTTTCTTTTTAATCGTTTCAAAATATTCTTTACTTAAGTATAGAGACTCCTGATAAAAAACGGTCACGTGTGGCCGGTACATTTCGAACATCATCACAAATGATTTAACGGTTTCGTACAATCGTTCAGCGGGAGTTGAATACCTTTGGTAAGCATCTTCTGCTTTATCTAGAATGTATGTAATAAATGAATCATGAACTGTATAAAGCAACTCATCTTTTGATTTAAAGTTATGATAAAAGCCGCCCTTCGAAGTTCCACTCTCCTTGACAATGCGATCTACTGTTACAGCATGAAATCCACTCTCCTCAAAAAGAAGTAAAGCAGCTTCAATTATTCGTTCTCTTGTCGGTTTTTTCTTCATTCAACCTCACCCGCCTTTCAGTTATGGTAAATTAACAATCTCTAACCGACTGGTTAGTCTGTTAGAGATTTTACAAAATATTTCAATTATTGTCAATTGATTATTTTGTAACCGTTTACACTATTATCTTAAATCTTTCATCTTTTGTAAATATGTATTTTTCAAAAGAGCATTAAATACCTATAACCTAAACATTTCTCTTGTGCACACCGTTTTACTATTTATTCACTTAGATGCATAAAAAAGACATTCAGGCCTCGACCTAAATGTCTTTTTTATTTCTTACTATATAAGTCAGTCAAAATTCAAGTAAAGCTCAAACCCGTTTTCACTAACCGTTTTTCCTTCTTGATGTGATTCAATCAGCTGAATATATTCTGCTGTTGCTTCTGTAAATAATTGCTCATCTTTTGTAACTAGAGCATGATCGATCCGATCGTATAACTGTTTCTTTTTGTAATAATAAAAGGAGTATTCAAGAACAGCTTGTGCGTAAAGAGATTTTACCGTATCTTCAGATCTTGATTCTAAACTGCGAATTACTTTCAACTGTCTCGTAACATTAGGGTCCATCGCAAAATCATTCAACATATGTATCCCTCCTGTAATCTGTTACTTCTAAAATACCCGTTTGGTAAATGTTTCAAACATCTTATTCATGAAAATTATTAACATCATAACCAGAAGTATAGATTAAGGTGATACAGGTAAATGTTAGTTCCTATTTGCTAGACGACTGTTCCCCACGAGCTAATCGTTTCTCAGGTGAGAGCTTTGGACATGAAAAACAATAATTACCTTCTGCCTTCAGATAACTCATACAACAAGCCGCCTTTATTCGCACTGATTTATTCGCGTCTTGCCAACTAGAAACATAACGGAATGTTACATCATAAGGATTTCGCTTCAATCCAAAAACGCTAGGTGTAATTGATTTTAGCAGTTCAAGATTTATTTCGACCTGTTTTGCATCCCCATTATTGATCCAGGAATCAATATGATTATAAAAAGGATTGGCTATTAGTCCCCATGTCTGTTGGATGGAAAGTCCAGACGATTTTGAAATACCTTCAAACAACGGTCTACATGTTGCAAAAAGCTGTGATAGGTTTTCTCGAATATACTCTAGTCGTCCAGCCAGCGGAACCTCCTCTAATATAGGTTGTATGACTTCCATATATGCATCTTTCCCTTCATCAACGAAGGCTAATTGCTGATAAGATAACGACTTATTTTCAACAAATAGAAAGTAAAGGTGAGCCGTTACTAAATTGCCCAACCACTTCATCATATTTGCCCCACCTGCTCTATGGTCAGTCGCCTGAATGCATTCCGTTCTTTTTTCAATAAGAGACTCGAGCATTTGCTTTTCTACTATATGATTTAAATCAAGTCCTCGAATTTCCTCAGGACGATCAACAACTTTTATAAAAAAGGTATCTAATGTTTCATGATATTTTTGTTTCAACGTCATTCTCTCCATTCTCTTACAAATCATTTACAAGCTAGTAACTTCTATTATCATACTAAAAAACCCTAGTCTGGGATTTTTAAAATCATAAATGTAAATAAAAAAGGATTAGCTCTCTACATTCCCTCATCTTCAAAACGTTTCAAGTCATTTTTATGTCCAATCACTATAAGAATATCATCTCTTTCAATATGATCAGTAGGTGTCGGAGCAATATTGATGTCTTCGCCTCTTTTGATTCCTAATATTGTACAGCCATACTTTGCACGAATATCTAAATCAATTAAAGATTTTTTCGCTACTTTATTCGTTGCAATTAATTCGACAATACTGTAATCAGCAGAAAGCTCTATGTAATCAACAATTTTTTCTGAAGTTAAATGCTGAGCAATCCGAATCCCCATATCTTGTTCAGGGTGAACGATTCTATCAGCGCCTATTTTTTCTAGGACTCTTTGATGGTAATAATTTTGTGCTTTGACCCAAACGTTCTCGACACCAAATTCTTTTAGAACGAGCGTGCACAATATACTTGATTGAATATCCCCACTAATCGCAACGACTACATAATCAAAATTCCGAATCCCTAACGACTGTAATGCTTTTTCATCCGTCGCATTAGCAATGGCACTATGAGTCGAATAGCGTGTCATTTCATTTACTTTTTCTTCATTAGAATCAATGGCTAAAACTTGATGACCTTGTTTATAAAGTTCCTTACAAACACTGCTGCCAAATCGCCCGAGTCCAATTACAGCAAATTGTTTTTTTACCATTTTATTCTACTCTCCTCTACCATGAGAATCTTCATGTTCATTTTTTCTTTCTATTTCTCATTATACCATTCATCTATTAGCTCAGCGAAATTCCATTCCCTATCTTATGTATTTATTTTGCTGACCATGTTTACTGATCGTTCCTGAGGCTAAAAAAACACCCTCAACTTTTATTCCAATCGTTGAGGGTGTACCGACATTAGCTTAACACTTTTTTAATTGCTTCTATTACACGGTCTGCTTGAAAAGGTTTTACGATAAAATCCTTTGCACCGGACTGAATCGCATCAATTACCATTGATTGTTGGCCCATTGCAGAGCACATAATCACTTTTGCGCTCGCATCTACTTGTTTAATTTCCTTTAATGCTTGAATCCCATCCATCTCTGGCATCGTAATATCCATTGTTACAAGATCTGGTTTTAATTCCTTGTATCTCTCAACTGCTTCAGCTCCATTAGCGGCTTCACCCGCGATGTCGAAACCATTTTTCATTAAAATATCCTTTATCATCATTCGCATAAACGCTGCATCATCAACAATTAGTACTGACGCCATTCGATTCACCTCATTACAATTCTCAAAATTATGCTATTACTTTGTCTAAATCTAGTAACGTAAATAATCGATTCTGAAGCTTTACAACACCTCTTAAATAATCGATTTCTTTTCCTCCAATGACTTCCGGCGGAGGCTCTATCTTTTCTATTGGAATATCAATTACATCATTAGCCCCATCAACAATCATTCCCATTTCAAGTTGACCTTTTGAAATGACCAAAATGCGTGTTGCATCATCGATTTCTTTTTCTTCAATTCCAAATCGTTTTCTCAAATCAATGATTGGGGTTATCACTCCACGTAAATTCATTACCCCTGTTACAAAGGGAAACGTACGAGGAATACGTGTAACGGGCTGCATTCTCTCAATAGATTGAATATAATCCACTTCGATTGCATATTCTTCATCTTTTAATTGAAAGATAATCACTTTCATTTCTTGTTTACTAATTATTTCAGTAGACAACTCCGTTGACCTCCTCATGTTCATTACTTGATTAAAGCATTCGTATCTATAATCAAAGCAACTTGCCCATTTCCAAGAATAGTAGCACCTGAAATCGCAAATACTTCTTTCAAATAATTCCCAAGTGATTTTAGAACAACATCATGCTGACCGATCAAAGAATCGACAACAAGTCCTGCTACCTTGTTTCCTTTATGAACAATAACTAATGAATATGACTCTTCTTCTAGTTGACTACCAGGAACTTCAAAAATCTCCTTCAAAAAGACAAGAGGAATAACTTTCCCTCTGAAATCAATGACCTTTTGATTATGAGAGTTAAAAACATCTTTTGTATTCACAATTGCCGTTTCAATGATAGATGATAATGGTATTGCATATTTCTCATTTTGTAATTCAACGAGCATTACATCTATAATCGAGAGTGTTAAAGGCAGTTGAATGGAGAATACAGAGCCTTTCCCTACCTCAGAGTTGACTGTCACAACTCCACCTAACGATTCAAACGTGTTTCTCACGACATCAAGACCAACACCACGTCCAGATACATCTGTTATTTTGTCAGCTGTACTGAATCCTGAAGAAAATAACAAAGAAAATACTTGTTGGTCGGACATTTTAGAAGCTTCTTCTTCTGTTACGACACCATTCGTTAGTGCTTTCTTCAGAACTTTTTCACGGTCAATTCCAGAACCATCGTCCTCAATTTCAATAAAGACATTATTGCCACTATGAAAGGCTTTTAGAAGCACTGTTCCTTCTTCAGGCTTGCCCGCCGCTAGTCGTTTTTCTGGTGTTTCAATACCATGGTCTATGGAATTACGTAATAAATGAACGAGAGGATCTCCAATTTCATCAAGTATCGTTCGATCAAGCTCTGTTTCGGCCCCTATAATTTGCAAATTAACCTTTTTATTTAAATCTTTTGATAGACTCCGTACCATTCTAGGAAAACGATTAAAAACTTGTTCAACTGGCATCATTCTCATATTCAAGATGATTTCTTGTAAATCTCCGGAAATGCGTGACATTCTTTCAACCGTTTCATTCAATTCATTATTGTTCAATTCACTGGCAATCTGTTCA
Source organism: Halalkalibacter krulwichiae (assembly GCF_002109385.1). Taxonomy (NCBI): domain Bacteria; kingdom Bacillati; phylum Bacillota; class Bacilli; order Caryophanales; family Bacillaceae; genus Halalkalibacter; species Halalkalibacter krulwichiae. The sequence goes on from NZ_CP020814.1 coordinate 3,226,311, forward strand.
AGTCGACCACGATCTATAACCAATTCCTCAAATAAATTCATTAGGACGTCTAGTCGTTCAATGTTCACACGTATCGTTTTGTTAAGTTCTGTTTTCTGCTTTGGTGGCTTTTCTATTCCATCCGGTTTCACTGTCTCAATTGGCATTTCTACATTCTTAACTTCCACTTGTTCTTCTAGTACTTCCTCTGAAGAAGAAAGTTTGCCAACTTCAACGCCTTGTATATCTACGCTATCAATCTCAGAAATGTTTAAAATACGATCCTTAATTTCTTCCATTTGAATCTTTGAAAGGACTGTTACTAAAAAGTCTGAATCAAACTTTTCTTGCTCTAAGTCTTCTGCAACTGGCGTAGATTTAATAACTTCTCCTATCTGCTCCAATACATCAAAGACCATAAAGACACGGGCAGCTTTCAACACCACTTGTGGATCAAGTGTTATTTTCATCAAGTAGATATTGTACCCTTGTTCAAATGATTGCTCTATAATGGTCCGTTCAAATTGATCATATTGTTCGATCGTCTGAAGGTCAGTGTCACTTTCTATGCTCTTTGTCGATGGTGCTATTACATCGTTGGCGTTTCTATTCTCAATCTGTTCTAATTGCTTGATCGCTTCGGAGACATCGCGTTTCCCTTCCCCACCTGAAGCTATATCTGTTACCATAGCTTCTAAATCATCAAGCGCTAAGAAAACAACATCTAAAACAGAAGGATTGACTTCTAGTTTGTCATTGCGAATTAGGTCTAACACATTCTCCATGTTATGCGTTAGATGAGCAAGGTCTTCAAATCCCATTGTTGCAGCCATTCCTTTTAACGTATGAGCGGACCTGAAAACTTCACTCACAATTGATCGATCATGTGGAGCCTGTTCTAGTTTTAATAAATTATCGTTGATTGCCTGCAGATGTTCTTGACTTTCATCAATAAATAAGTCTAAATACTCTGTATTGATCAAGATCTCATTCACCTCGATGTTCTCTACCATTGCATACACATACAATCTTTCCATTAATCGACAAGAAGTACTTTTTGTCATCATAGCATACCTTTTTGTAAAAAAGTATATAGGCATAGGAGATTTGTATTAGTTTGTATGACCCGTCACAAAATCTTAAATTATTTTTGTCCTTAAATATTTTTGGTAATCTGACATACATAATGGTTTGGTATAATAATAGCCTTGTACTTTGTTACAATTCTGCTTTTGCAAAAACATAAGCTGTTGTTCTGTTTCAACGCCTTCCGCAATTACTGAGATCTCCAGATAGTGAGCGAGATTAATAATCATCGAAATGATCCCCTCACTTTGTTTCCCCTGACCAATATTACGGACAAAAGATTGATCTATTTTCAATTCTTGAATTGGAAGCTGACTTACATATTGTAATGAACTATAACCTGTACCAAAATCATCTAAACTGATTTTCACTCCTAAAGCCAGTAAACGATTTAATATATTGACCGTACGGTCAATATCGATTGTTACACTTTCAGTAACTTCGAGTTCTAATAAACGTGGCGCTAAACAAGAATCATGGAGGGCACCTTCAACTTGTTTGACAATGTCTCTATGGAGAAACTGACGTAATGAAAGATTGACAGACATCGGAACTTGCGGAAAGCCCATATTAACTAGTTTTTTCTTTTGATAGCAAGCTTCTCTTAAAACCCACTCTCCAATCGAAACAATGAGTCCGGTTTCTTCAGCCACAGTAAGAAACTTCACTGGACTTATAAGACCTTCTGTTGGGTGATTCCAGCGAACTAACACTTCTTCACCACAGTATTGATTCGTTTTAAGATCAAACTGCGGTTGAAAATAAAGAGAAAACTCCCCTCTTTCTAACGCGCGGCGCAAATCATTTTCAACATAGAATTTTTCATGTAGCAAAAATCTCATTTCACTCTGAAACAATTTATTGGCATCTCCACCATCGGCCTTAGCTCGGTACAATGCAGCATCAGCTGATTTAATTAACGACTCTGCATCTTTAGCGCATTCTGGAAAAATAGCTATACCAATGCTACCTGTTAACGTGAATTCATACTCATCGATCAATAAAGGATATCGAATTTCTTCAAGCAGTTTCTCCGCCGTTTGTTTTGCTTCATTAACATTTTCCAACTCAGGTAAAAGAACAACAAATTCATCCCCACCAACCCTTGTGATAATAGCAGAATCAGGCAATGCATCCCGCAATCGTAAGGCAACTAGCTTAAGAGCTTGATCCCCTAAATAATGCCCTAACGTATCATTCACAAGCTTGAAACGATCTAGATCAATAAATAAAACAGCAAGTTTCTCTTTCCTAACAGTTGTACTTGCAAGAGATGCTGTTAGCTTTTCCATTAAATATCTTCGATTTGGCAGTCCTGTTAATTCATCTTCCATAGCCAATTGACTTACTTTTAATTGGTCAGTAATGTCCTCGATAATTCCAATCACCTCATGCACCTTGTCATTTTCTTGAATGGGAATGACCGAAACATTAACTATTGGATGATTGGGCACCGCATAATTGAATTGCATTGAAACGGTAACACGTTGACCACTTAAAGCAAGTTGAAATAATTGTTTCAATTGTCGATGATCTTCTTTGTTAAAAAGACTATAAAAATTTTTTTTGAGAAGTTCCTCTTCACCATATCCTGTCATCTCACTAGCCGCGGGGTTAATCTTAGTAATAAGAGCAGACGAACTTAAATGAAATATAGCACTTGGACTGTGCAAGAAAAGAGATTGATAATACTGTTCACTTTTTTTTACTACCTTACATTTTTCAGTACCGCTCATTTCTCACATCACTTTCTGCCCAGTAATTCTGGCTTCTTCTTTTATATCGTATATTTTTAATAAATCTTAAGTGGAATTTATGATAATAACAAACTTTTTATGTAAAACTGTAACACACATGCAACATTATATGTTTTCCTATAAAATTAATCTGTTTCTTCAAACTAGAGTTCCAGTTACATTCCACATAACAACTTAAAGCCCAACGACATAAGACATATTAAATGTCATCATCGTCACACTCCTATATTTTATCATAACTGCTTTCTTGCAAAGTTAACATAAAATGGTAATGATTGTTACAACTTTAATACTTTAGGGGAATATTGTGAAAGAGGCCGTCTCAAAAGGTCTTTTGACCTTTTGAAACGCCCCCGAAGCAATAAGCGAAATCGCTATATTTTTAAAAAAGCTTTCTCTCAAGGTGTCTAACGAATCAAGCTATTTCATCTATGAGTAAGACTTTTAAGACAGCCTTATCCTTCAAAATAGCTACAGTGACTCAAAAGTGGATACCAACTCTTGATAAGCGCTTTTAGGCGCTTGCTGCTCTCGTAATGTAACCATCGTTCGAATTGCTTTGCGAATCTTGTTCTCTTGATTAGTGTTACTCTCAAGTGAATGCAATGGCGCAGCTTCATCACGAAACACAAATAACGAGAGTTCATCTATTAACTCCTTCGTTTCTTGCTCATAAGCTATTTTATAAAGGACAAGCTGAGGCCAGTAAAACTCTAGTAGTTCGGATCCAGATTTTTTTATATGGTTCGTCTTAAAATCAATCAAATGTCGTTTTCCATTTTTAATCGCCACTTTATCAATTTCACCGATGATTTCTGCTCCTTCAATAAACGTGGAAAACCCCCACTCGTTAATAAGTGTTTCACCCAAATGTTCCTTCACTTCGTCCGTATACACTTGCATTAATTTTTGCATTTGTGTTTCATATTGAAGACTACCATCCAACTCCTCTTCACGTAGAGCCTGGACTAATGCTTGTTCTTGAGGTAAGCCACTATCACGTAATTCACATGCACGGTGAACCAAAGAGCCCAATCTTGAAGCATCTACTTGATACTTCTTATCATACAAACGAGGTTCATCATTGAATAATATGATTTCTGGTATACCAATCACATGCTTATTAAAGTAAGCAATAGGATCCTTGATAAACAACATCACTTCAGAAACGGAAAAGCTAATAGGTACTTTATTTTTTTCAACCTTTGTAGGCGGAGTGTAAATAGACTGAAGATCTTGAACGTTCTCTTGGTCTATTATCTCATTATTTGTGACGATATTCTTTGACAAGTTCGTTTGTTCAAGCGCTCCTTGAGTCATGTCAAGCCATGTATGAGAAGCCTTTGACTGTTCACCAATCATATACAAATAATCACGCGCTCTTGTCATCGCAACATAAAATAAACGTTTTGCTTCCTCTCTTGCCTCAGCATTTGCACGGTCTTTGACGATTCCAAAAGCAGGTGTTTCATGTACAATTGAGTCTTCTTCAAATTCACTTAAATCCATCTCGACATTTAGAACAATCCCAAAATCGGCATGGAATCGAATACTCCCTTTATCACCTTTGTTTTGTCTTTCTAGTTGCGGAAGACAGACAATTGGAAACTCCAATCCTTTGGAAGCATGAACAGTCATAATTTGAATGACATCACCATCTACCCGCTCAACCTCAGATTCACCTTCTTTTTCACTAAGAGCAATACGCTCCTCTAACTCCATTAGAATGGTTTCTAAATCTTTGTTATTCGTTCCAGCGATTGTCTGAATAAGCTTTTCTACATTTCTAACTTTCTGCAAACCATTTTGTTGAAGAAAAAGAGCCGTCCGTAATCCTGTCTCATTAAAAATAGAGTCCAGCGTGGCTTCTAATGTTGCTTTGGGTCTAAATGGCGTCCAGGTTTCTAGCCACTTTTGCACAAATTGACATGCCTTTTGGATATGAGTAGGTAATTGATTGTATGAAGAATGCCTTTGATCATAAACCAATTGATAAAGAGCTTCATTTTCCCCTATTTCAGATTTCAACGTAAGAAAATCATCGACTGTTAAGCCACAGATCGGATTACGAAGAATCGCCAATAGATGTAATTCTTCAAAGGGACGGTTTAGCCATCTCAGAAAGGTGACAAAATCTATAATCTCTTGCCTTTCATAAAATCCTACCCCACCACTGACAACATACGGAATCCCTTTATTCATTAAAGCTCGTTCAAGTGTAAGAAGATGTGACCTTGCGGGAATAAGAATGGCAATATCTCCCCAGCTCGGTTTGACCCAACGATCATCCTTATTGACTCGTGGGAAGCCAGTATGAATCATTTCTACTAAACGATTGGCTAACACATCATATGAATGAAGACAATCAGCTTCGTTTTCATTCTCAAGTATGGTTAACTCGACTCTTTTCTCATTTAATTGTTCGCTTTGTCTATGTGCTTCTAGTGGTGCATAAACCGTTTCATATGAATGTGTTCTTTTTGAGACCATTGCATAAGAAAACAATTCATTTACAGCTTCGATAACCGGTGCTTGAGTTCGGTAATTTTGGTTCATTAATATTACCTCTGCATCTTCAAGAGAATGAGCCAAATCCTCACGTTCATTCATTAAGCTCACATTTGCTCCGCGGAAACGGTAGATCGATTGTTTTTGATCTCCAACAATAAATTGAAAAGCTGGTTCTATTCGTTCCAACATTTCAAGTTGAAGTCGATTTGTATCCTGAAATTCATCGACCATCATATGGCGGAATTGTTTTTGACTCACTTCTTTAATAGCCTCATGTTGCAATAAAGCAACCGCTTTTTGCTGTAAATCTGAAAAATCTAGCATCCCTGCAATTTTCTTTTCATACATATATCGCCTTGAGAACTCTTTCAACAATTGAACAAACCGTTTAGTAATCTCTCTTGTTTGTTCATCTACGACACCATCTCCCCCAATTTCCTTCCATTTTTCCTTAAAGGGTTTCCAATAGCCTTCAAATAGTTCGTATAAAGATGTAACTTTCTCAGACCATCGTTTATCTGAACGCGAAGGCATTAATGGTTCAACTTTGCTCATATAATGTGTTGGCTCTTCTGATCCTGTTATTGATTGAAAACCTTCTGTGATTCTTTCGACATGACTTTTTTGAGCTTTTGTTAAATCACCACCTAGAGGAAATGCTTCGATACACCGAACCGCATTTTCATGGAAATGCTTTACTATCTCAACTTGAGCTTGTAATTTCGCTTGCTTTTGTTTTTCTAGCATTTCATCCACATGTAATGTCATAATTGCTTGTTCGCCAACTACAAACTCACGAATGTCATCATGAACCTTTTCTACATATTCAAACAATTGATTTTTACTCATTACTTGTAGAAGTGGCAGAGCCAATTCATGGTGTTCCTTTTCTTCTAACATTGTTTTTAATATGGAACGTTTACGACTCCTTGCCTCGACATCATCAATGACACGACTATTAGGAATTAAATCTGCTTTCATTGCATGTTGCGTTAACAGCCGTTGACAAAAACTATGAAACGTTGAGATATGAGCACGTTCAATCGCCTCTTTTTGTTCCTGCCAATACATTTGTGCCCGTTTATCATCAGCTTCAGTTTCCTTTTCTGCAAGTCGTTTTCTAATTCGATCCTTCATCTCTCTAGCTGCTTTCTCGGTAAAGGTAATCGCAGCAATCTCTTCAACCGTCGCACCGACAGGGTGGCTCGGATCTTTCAACTGCAATTCACATAGGTGAATAAAACGCTCTGTTAACACACGAGTTTTACCTGAACCAGCACCTGCAGAAACGAGAACAAGCGCTTTTTCACTAGTAATAGCTCGAAGTTGCGAATCATTAAATTTCATCATTGTACTCCTTTCTCATAGCCCTATCCATTGGCCTGTTCTCTCTTTTCATCGGTCACTCTGCAAATCGAGCGATACTGGCAAAATTGAGAGCACTCTAAAGGAGCGACTGGGAAGTTCGAATGCATCCCTCTCCATAGTTCTTCTATTCGCTCGATTAGATTATGGGAGATTAAGAATTGCTCCGTTCCTAACTCATCTTCGCGATTACGACAGTGGGAAGAGACTTTGTATCGAGATTCCTTCCCAACATGTTCACTTCGCCAAATTCCATTTCCTGCTCGTTTGTTTGGCTCTTTTAAAGAAATATACGTTGCTCCGTCTGCTTTTACTGTCGCTTCCTCTATACGCTCTATTTCTTCTCTTATCGCATAGGCATATAACGGTAACTGCAGTTTCAAACCTGCCTTCACGTCCTCCATTTTTACACTTGCTTGACCAGATTTATAATCATAAATAACAATTGAATCATCTAAACGATCGACCCGGTCCGCTTTTCCTGTCAAAACAAGCTTTTGACCGTTCGATAACTGTATTTCAAAACGGATAGGTTTCTCAAGTGCCATCATTTCCATTTTTTGCAAATGATCATTGTCCCAAAAGTGTTTTCGCTCTGCTATCCACCAACGTAATAGTCGTTTTTTCCATTCAGCCTTCGTTAGTTCTAAATCAAACCGTGATATTTCTAGACTTTGATTTTCAATTTGTTCCCATTTTTCTTCAAATAATCCCTCTAAACGTTCGGGTATTTTCAGTATGTCTTCCCTTGCCTCTATAAACGATCTGCCAATCGCAGAAGTTTCTATATATAACTGTTCAATTATTGAGTGCATCAAATGACCAATATCAATTGGTGAAACTTTTTCTTGGAGTGCTTGCGGTTCATCTACTTGCAAAATTCTTTCCATTCCATACTTAAATGGACATCGCGCATAGCTTTCTAAAGCTGTAACCGACACAACTGGCTGAAGAGGTTTATCATTGTAAAGTGAAATCGGCTCTTCCGCTTCCTCTATTCGCTTAATTCTGTGTAATAGATGCTCGATTGTTTCTGGTTGCTCTTCAACCAAACAACCCTTTCCGACATGATAAGAAATTTTTTCGATTTGATCTGTAGTGGAATAAGCTACTTTTGCTTCAATCCTTTTCTCTAACGTCCATACTTTATCTGCTTTTCCAACCTGTTCTAATAATGGAGACGGCAACTTAGGATGGTTAACATCAATGCCTTTAACATACGTATACGTTACCGACTCTGCAACATAAGGCAATTGTGCAAAATGAGCTTGCTGCTTCAGTCTAAAATGCTCTTGAGTAGGAGGACTATAACGAACGAGGCCTTCGGTTAAATCCCTTTCTTGAACATAACCGCTCAGTCGATGAACGGCTGGAAAAACACCTTCATTCATTCCAACGACATAAAGCTTCTTCCCTTTAAATAGACCTACGTCTCTCCACGTATGAACTGCAAGGCCTTTTTTCGACCCCCGTGCTTCAAAAAGGTGAAGTTTCTCACCAAGATTTTCAACCCATTCTACAAGTAAATCATGAGTCATCATCAAAGAGCCTAAGCCCTTTTCACGTAAAAGCTGTTCATATGTTTGCAATTCATTTTTTAGTTCGGTAAAGGCTTTATGCTCATCTGCCAATTCACGCAATTTGGAGACGTCTTCCTCCACCTTCATACTATTTATCCAGTTTGTTTCAAACGTCCACTTTTCTAAAAGTTCTCGTATTTCTTTTAGATACTCAACAAATGAATTTTGTTGTTTCCAGCGCACTTGGCTTACCTGTTCATAAAATGCCTGAATCTTCTCGTCATACCACTCACCTGTTTGCAGAAAGGCTTGTTTTTGTTTTGCAAAATCTAGCCCACTTACTTGGTACAACCTTAATATGAGTTCAATAAGAGGTAGCTGCTCCCATTTTGACTTAGGCCTACCATCTCGTTCTAGTATAGCGACAATAAATGAATGAATCGTGGTGGTGGACACTTTACGTTTTCGTGCTTTATTTATAGGGACTTCATACATCTTTGCAAATCGTTCAAGCTGTTCCATCCCCTTACTCTCATCGACTACAAGAATTCCTGCTTCTTCATAATTCTTATAGCTCAAACTTATTTCCTCAAGGATTCCTCTCCATTGCTCTTCTTCAGTTGACGCAGCTACTAGTTCGTTTTCAACCATAACTTCAACTTCTTCTAAACTTCCTCTTTCATCCTCAAACCCCATCTTAATTAATTCACTAACAGTCTTGTCAACAAGCTCAAGCGCTGGATGATGCGGAATATAAACATTCACGGCAACACCTGCTTTTTTTAACGCTTCAATGAAAAGAGCTTGAAGAGGGCTAAAATCATAATAGCCATCAACAACAACAAGGGAAATTTCGACCTGGCTTGGCTCGTCTAATAAAACGCGGATCGCTCTTAACAAAATATTTTCAGGATCTAACAAATTACGATTATGAATCGTTTCCTTTTCATAGCTTTTAAAAAGCGAAACAAGTGGCTGTAGAGACAACGGACTATGATCAACCTCTAAACCAAGACGTTTTATTTGCCCGTAAGTATCAGCGTAAGCGCGTGCTTTCCCTGATACAACTAGGTCATCCCGTAACATCTCGTCTTCTCTAATAAATTGCAAGAAAAACAACGTTCGTTCTTCTTCTGTTAAAGGTATATAAGAAACGTTAGCTTGTTGTAAGATGTAACTGGCAATGTCATCAAAAGTCGTAAAAGGCAAACTCGGTTGCTTCCTCCTCGCTTCTTGCAACCACATATGAGAAGGCAAAACGTAAAATGCCGTTTTCTTTTCTTCTTTTTGAATCGAAAATGTTTCTTTTAACCTGGTTTGATTTGCAACTTTTGTAACATGAGTGCCATAAATGACATGTTTACTCATTTTTACCCCTCCACCTGCGCATATCAAGATGATTGATTCCATCTAATAAATAAATGTCCGAAACTGGTTGAAAGCCAAAAGATTGATAAAAATACGTTAAGTACTCCTGCGCATGAATTAAAATGGAATCGTCATGAAATTCGTTAGTAATTAACGATATTGCATGTTCTAACAACTCTTGTCCATATCCTTTAGCACGTTCACTTTCTCTTACAATGACTCTTCCAATCGAAGCATCCTCATAAAGTGTGCCGCTTTTAAATAACCGACTGTACGCCTGAAGCTTTCCATCTTTGTAACCTAAAAGATGAAAGGCAATCTGATCCTTATCATCAAGCTCCTGATAGACACAAGCTTGTTCAACTACAAATACCTCTATTCTCAATTGAACGAGTTCGTATAATTCATCAACCGTTAACTGATTAAATTCTTTTACCTTCCAATTTAACACTTCTATATCCCCTAGAATTGAATATTACTATTTTAGCATTTTACGTCATGACTAAAAAAGAAAACACGCTAAAAAGTGTCCTCTTATTTCCTGGGCACTCTTGTATTTTTTGGCGCATATACTGTGAAGAATCTTAGCAAGAAACTTAAAATGAGGTGGCGATCACATGGCAGTCATAAAAGGTAGTGATTATATTGACCGGATTGATCAATTACAAAATGAAGTATGGATAGACGGAGAGCAAGTAACGGGAAAGTTATCTGAACACCTTGCTTTTAAAGGCATTTTGCATAGCAAAGCCGCACTATATGATTTGCAACACGATCCTAAATTAACACACCTCCTTACTTGTACCTCTTCTACAAGTGATGATTGCTATAATTTTGCCTTTGAGCAACCAACAACGATTGAAAAGCTTACGAAAAGACGAATGGCAACTCAATTTTGGGCTAGAAAAAGTGGGGGAACCATCGGCCGCTCACCAGATTATATTAATACAGCTATTATGACATTAGGATCTTCCCATTCATTTTTTAAAGAGCCTTATTCAACGAACATTAAGCAAATTTTTGAACACGCGAGAAAAAACGATCTATCCTTTACCCATACGTTTATCAACCCGCAAGTTAATCGCTCTCCACATTATCTTGAATTTTCCGATGATCGTGAAAATATTATTGCTGCAAAAATCATTGATGAAACCGAGGAAGGAATTGTTATTCAAGGAGCACGTTTGCTTGCAACTCAAGGAGGATTGACAGATGAAATATTAGTTCTGCCTGTTGGGGGAAATACGATCGATCCTGACTATGTGTATGCTTTCGCCATTCCATCGAATACACCTGGCTTAAAGTTCCTATGTCGAGAATCCTATGCAAAAATGGTTACAAGTGAATATGATTATCCTTTAACTTCACATTTTGATGAAATTGATTCAATTGTTGTTTTTGACAATGTTTTGGTTCCGTGGGACCGTGTCTTTCTCTATAAAGATTTGGAAGCCGTTGGTCGAATTTATACGATACCTAATTTAAATATCATGCTCTTATTTCAAGCCGTTTGCAGGCAAGTTGTTAAAACAGAGTTTTTACTTGGGTTAACAGAAACGCTTGCTCAAACGCTCGCTATCACTGAGTATCAACATGTTCAAGAAAAACTTACAGAGCTGATCATGACTCTAGAAATCATGCAATCTCTACTTACGAAAGCAGAAGTAGAAGCAAAACAAAATGAATTTGGAACGATGGTACCCGATGCAAAGCCCTTAATGGTTGCCTCCAGCTATTATCAAAAAACATACCCACGTCTTGTCGAGGTTCTACACTTACTAGGAGCAAGTGGCTTGACTGCCTTGCCGACAGAGAAAGACTTCCGTTCTGAAATTGGCAAGGACCTAGAAAAGTATTTACAAGCAAGAAATTGTTCTGCTGATGACCGAGTTCAACTATTTCGATTAGCATGGGACTTAACGATGAGTCCCTTTGGATCAAGACAAACACAATACGAGCGTTATTTTTTTGGTGATCCAATTCGTTTATCATCAGCACTTTATCTCTCTTATGACAAAAGTCCATTTACCGATCAAGTTCAATCGTTTTTAGCAAGAAAGAAAAAGAAGTGAATTGAATCAAATAAACAACGGCAAAAAAACTAGCTAGAGAGGACTCACTAGCTAGTTTTTTTAAAGTTAAAAAGAGATAATGCCCATTCCGAGTAATACAACAAGTACAAGGGTAAGAGCAAATAATCCCCAATACATAGGTGCTCTTGAACCAATCGTTCCTTTTTTGGTTTTAACAAGAATCATTTCAATGGCATAAATCAGTACTAGAGCTAAGATACCTTTTAATACGTATACAAACGGGAATTGCAAACTGATTAAGAGCGTTACACCAGAGAAAATCATAATGACATAGAATAAACGTAAGATCATATGTACAATTTTAGCACCTTTTTGCTTGCCAGCTTTAAGTAAGAAATAAGCAATAACAAACAAAAGAATGGTTAGCCACCATGAGTCAACATGTGCATGATACATCCCAGTTACCATATTTCACCCTCCTTTTTAAATAGCACTTCCTCTATTATAAACGAAAACAAACAGAAGTAATAACATGAACCGTTAACAAATTCCAAACGATTACGAACTTCATGAATTTGTTCGGTAGAAAATCTATCAAAAATTTCCCTCTCATTTGCTTTTTTCCCTATACTTTCTTTAAGCCACCTAAATAAAACAATTAATCTAAATTTAACAATCAATTAACTTAGATCCCATGCTCTTTTGCTATGATTAAAGAGCAAGTGCTTAGCTACCTAACACGCTAACATCTATCATAATACAACTAACACAAGAAATTTGGAGGGGATATAAATGGAATCAACAGAGCATTTTTCGATTGCTCAGAACTTCAGTAGTAAAAAAGTATTTCAATTAGTAAGTGTAGCAAATCAATTTGAAAGCAACATTTTAATTGAACTAAATGAAAAAAAACTAAATGCAAAAAGTTTGTTAAGTGTTGGTATGCTCCATGGCCTTAATGGACGAATATGTGTTCATGCTGAAGGTACCGACTCCAAAACAGCCCTTCATGAGTTAAAAAGAATTTGTTTAGATTAACCTAAGCTCATACCCCCTCTCAAGAGGGCCAACCATATTTAGAGATCGCCATTGGCCCATACGTCGAACAACTTGAGAAGGAGAACCTCCCCCTTCAAGACTTTTTAAAAAAGGCTCCACATATTACTTCGAGGGCGTCTCCAAAGGTAAAAAGTAAACCTTGGAGACGCCCCCTTTATTTACGCAATATCATTTGATAAATCGGAACGAACAGACTTTGCCTTTGCTCGTTTATAAACAAACTTTGATAAAATAACACTACATTCATAAAGCAAGATGAGTGGGATGATCACTAATACATCTGATAAAAAATCTGGAGGAGTAATTAATATTGATATAATAATTAGAATAAAGTAGGCATATTTCCGAGATTTTTGTAGTGCATAAGGATTAAGAATACCAAGGCTTGTTAAGAACATTATGACGACTGGAATTTCAAATAGAAATCCAAAAGGCAAGGTCATTTGCATCATAAACTGAAAATACTTTTCTGTTGTGTAGAACATCTCGAATAAGTCCCCAGCTAATGCAACTAGAAATTGCAAGACTAGTGGAAACAAGATAAAATACCCAAAACAAATTCCAAGTAAAAATAATAGAAATAAAGCTGGTATATAGGCGAGTGTGATTTTCCGTTCTTTTGCATCTAATGCTGGGCGTACAAATAACCAAATCTGATAAGCGGCTATAGGAATCGTCACTGCAATAGCAAACACACTTGCAATTTTTAAATAGACCCACAAAATATCACTGGGCCCTAGTATAGCTAATTTACTAGGTAAATCTCTTACTAAAAATACATAAATTTTATCAACAAAGATAAATGCAGTTACTAATGAAACAACAAAAGCACATAGAGTCACAATGATTCTTTTCCTTAGTTCTTCAAGATGATCAACCAACTGGAACGTGTTGTCATTCATCTCACTCTCTCCTTCCATTTAACTGAAAAAAGAAGATGTAAGCTATGCTAAAAATTCTTACATCCTCTTTCGTTATTTACACCGTTTTTTCTTTTTTCATCGAGTCTTCTTCCTCTTTTTTGTCATCACTCATGATTTCATTTGTAGAGCGTTTAAACTCGCGCAATGTTTGGCCAAAAGCTCGACCAATTTCTGGGAGCTTAGAAGGTCCAAAAATAATGAGGGCAATCACTAAGACAAGTATAAGACCTGGAATTCCAATATTTTGTAACATCCTTCTTCCTCTCCTCTCTAGAACCCTTTAATTGCCACAACAGACGGTCTTGGCATCGTATCACCTTTACGATGCGGCCACATACTAGTTGGATTGTTGAGATTCTTCGTTTGCTCACCTGGATGTTGAACCGCTAAGAACAACGTTTTCTCATTAGGTGTAAACCATGGACCTGTTAATTCAGACTCAACTGGTCCTGAGGCAAATTGAAATGCTTGTCCTTTGTCCTTTCCTGTTGTCGGGATGACAAACATACCGTTATTCTTAAATGGTTCATACGTTCCTTTATTTAAACTACTTGTAGAAATATCTGTTACGGTCCATAAATTACCATGGCGGTCAAAATCTAAATTATCAGGTGCACTAAACCCACTTTGTGTTCCACCAGCTGCGAAAATTTCATAGGTGAAATTCAATGCCCCTAGGTCACCATCCTTCTCAAAGAAACGAGTAATATGACCATGGAAATTTCCTTTACTTGCATTATTCGTATGGGCAATAAAGATCGAATTATCAATCGGACTAATTTCAACATCTTCCGGACGATCTGTAGGCGTAGCACCAAGTAAAATGGCAGCTTCATGAGCATTTACGAGTACATCAGCTTGTGTTTTAAACTTATTCAATAACTCATTATCTTCCTTTGCTGCTTCCCTAACATTATCAAGTGTTAAAGCAAGCCATTTTCCATTTTCCATATCAGCAGCATATAGCGTTCCATCTTCTAAAAGCTTGGAATTCTCTTTTCCTTTGGCTTCATTGTACTTGCCTTTACTAATGTATTTATATACACATGCACCCGCTTTATCATCTCCAGAATATACAACGACTCGACGGTCTTTAGATAAGCCCATTGCACAATTTTCATGGTGGAAACGTCCTAAAGCCGTATGTTTACGTGGTTTAAAATATTGGTCCTCTTTATCAAACGGATCAACTTCAACAACCCAACCATAATGAGTGGTATCTAATCCTGCTTTATCCGCTGTACTTTCCCAGTTCTCTTCACATGACAAGACCGTGTTCCAAAGAGTCGCGCCACCAGAACAGTTCGCAAATGTACCTTGTACTTGTGTTGCCCCATTGACCGCAGAGGTTCCTTTTGCAGCCCCTGTTAGTTGAAAAGTTGCAAGACCTGAAATTCTACGGGCATATTTTGATTCTGTATCCATTTTCCAAGTTTTCGTTTTCGGATCTTGGTACACTTCAATAATTGACAACCCTTGGTTATATAGAAGCGTTTCGATTTGTTTTGCTGTATAGCTACCGACTATCGGTCCTTCTACGAATAATGGATTCGTATATTCATGATTAACTAGAAGTAACCCACGCTGACTTACAGTTAAATCCGAATGTATCACCTTTCCTATTAATAACATCGCCATATGCGGCAATCACATCATATGTATACCCTTTCGGTAATAATAATTCATCTGCGGTAGATGCCTCAATTGGTTTAAAGTCAATTCTTGAAGCTCTATTTTCATAACCAAATAAACTTTCTCTACCTTTGTCTGCAGCTGCTGCTTTAGGAGCTAATGCCGTTAAACCAGTTGAAGCAAAAGTTAAGGCTGTCATTCCTGTCCCAACATAAGTTAAAAATTTTCTACGATTACGATCCACTCTTACCACCTCGTTATGTCTTCTATATGTTTTTTCTCTTACATAGTAATAGTACAAATTCAATGTAAAGCTTGTTCGCTAACTTTGTAATATTAATGCAAATTTTGTAAATTTTTTACTCAAGTTAAATCCCACTATCTTCTCTTTTTTCAACATTGATAGAATGATACAATGTACTTTCATAAATTAACTTTTTAGTAGAAAGAGAGTAAGATTAATGTCAATTAGTAAAAACAATCTGTTCATTATGGTAACTTGCTTTTTCCTTTTTCTTTTCATTACATTCCTATCGTTACAAAATAATTTAGTTGCAGTTGACCAATTTCTGATTAATTGGTTAACAAATACATTTTCTTATTCCATCCCTGTGATGGAAGCTGTAACGAAAGCAGGATCTGGAGAATTTATCCTTATAGCAACTTTGGGTATTGGGATCATACTTTTGCTCACGAAACTGTGGTCTCATCTTGTTTTTTTCTTTGCGCTCACGTTTGGCGGAATTGCTTTAAACTTCATCCTTAAAATTAGCTTTCAAAGGGAAAGACCTGGAGAGATGACTGTCATAGAAGTGTTTGGTTATTCTCTCGAGATGGCTTCTTACAGTTTTCCTAGTGGTCACACTATGAGGAGTGTGTTGCTGTTTTCCTTTTTAATCTTTATTAGCTATCATTTTTTACAGAGTTTCAAAAGCAAAGTTACGATGATCATCATTTTCTTTCTGTCTATTGCAACCATTGCCATGAGTAGAGTGATCATTGGTGCTCATTTTCCAACTGATATTTTTGCTGCTATTACGATTTCCATTAGCTGGTTTTTCTTTTGCTTATGGATGATTCGGCTTATTAGTAAAGGAAGACTTCAAACAATTTAACTAGTCAAAAAAACAGACCTTTGTTCATGAAATGCAACAAAGGTCTGTTTTTCGTTAATTTAAATCAAAATGTTTACCATTCACCTCATATACAACCCATTCCGCAATATTGGTTGCGTAATCAGCAATACGCTCGATGTATCTCCCAATAAAGGCAAGTTGTGTGACTTGATCAATCTCAATCTCATGATCTACTAATTGGAATAAGTCTCTTATAAACTCACCATATAAATGATCAACCTTATCATCCATTGTAGCGATCTTTTGAGCTTGTAGAATATCCGTATTTCGAAATGCCATCAATGCTTTTTGAATCATTTCTTGAGCAATTGTGAGCATCGCAATAATTTTAACTTGATATGGCAAAAGGCTGTTTTTCTTTAATCTTTTTGATTGTTTAGCAATATCAGCAATTAAATCCGCTACTCTTTCAAGATCACCTGAGATCTTAAGTGCTACAATCAATTGCCTCAAATCCGTTGCAACTGGCTGTTGTCTTGAAATAAGCAAAATCACTTGATCATGGACATCTTGCTCTAACTGATTAATTTCTTCATCTCTATGAATGATTTCTTCCATTGCTCTTATATTCGATGATGAAAACGCATGTTTCATCTCATCTAAGACGATCTGCACACGCTCACCCATCTCTAGCAATTGCTGTTTCAGAAGCTGAAGCTTGGAATGGAAACTTTCACGAACAGCCACTTTTTTCACTCCTATCCAAATCGACCAGTAATATAATCTTCAGTTCTTTTATCCGTTGGATTCGAAAAAATCACATCCGTTTTATCAAATTCAACAACTTCTCCATTCAAGAAGAAGGCTGTACGATCTGAAATACGCGCCGCCTGTTGCATGTTATGCGTTACAATAATAATTGAATAGTTTTGCTTTAACTCTTGAATAAGCTCTTCAACTTTTAAAGTTGACTTTGGATCAAGGGCAGATGTCGGCTCATCCATTAAAATGACATCTGGTTCGATCGCTAAACAACGTGCGATACATAAACGTTGCTGTTGCCCCCCTGATAATCCATAAGCATTTTCATGAAGACGGTCCTTTACTTCTTCCCATATAGCTGCACCACGTAGACTACGTTCAACGATTTCATCTAATATCTTTTTATTACGAATGCCATGAATTCTTGGTCCGTATGCGACATTATCGTAAATCGATTTCGGGAATGGATTGGGTTTTTGGAAGACCATTCCAACACGCGTTCTTAAATCTTCTACTTTATAAGCTTTATCATTTAAAATACTATTTCCTCGATACGTAATATCTCCTGAAATACGCACGATTGGTACTAATTGAACCATACGATTCAATGTTTTAATATAAGTTGACTTCCCACAACCAGAAGGTCCAATTATAGCTGTTACTTCGTTTTCATATATAGAAAGGTTAATATTTTTTAATGCATGGTCTTTTCCATACCATAAGTTTAAATCTTTCGTATCATAAACAACCTTCTTATCTGCTTGAGCATTTTTAGAAGAATCCACTCTTTTCTCATACGCTACTTCTACTTTTTGCGATGCAACGGCCATCACGAACCCCTCCTATAATTAATATCTTTGTTGAAATTTATTGCGAATAATAATGGCAACTGAATTTAATACGAACAGGACAACGAGTAACACAACAATAGTTGCTGCTGCTAGATTGGCATATTCCGCCACTAGAGCCGAATCAATGGTCCAGTAATAAATTTGCATTGGTAAAATCGTAAATCGGTCCATTAGACTTCCAGGGAACGGGATTAATAACGCCGGAATTCCAATTACAACAAGAGGAGCAGTTTCTCCAATTGCCCGTGAAAGCGACAAAATCGCCCCAGTCAAAATTCCAGGAAGTGCTGCTGGCAAGATGATATTTTTTATCGTTTGCCACTTTGTCGCACCCATTCCATAAGACGCTTCGCTTAATTGAGAAGGTACTGATCTAATCGCTTCTTGACTAGCAACTACGACAATGGGTAGGACAAGTAGGGCCATCGTCAATCCCCCAGCTAATACAACGTTGCCTAATTCCATCGTACGAACAAAAACGGTTAGTCCTAGAATTCCAAAGACAATCGATGGCACTCCTGCCAAGTTAGAAATATTCGTTTGAATAAATGAATGAAAGCGGCTTTTCTTGGCATAACACTCTAGGTAAATGGCTGTACCTACACCAATTAACATTGTTACTGGAGCCACTACGACCATTAGCCACAATGTCCCAAGAATCGCTCCCATAATTCCAGCTCGCTCTGGATTGTTTGATAGTTTCCCAGTTAGAAAATCAAGATTAATCCAGGCAATCCCTTGTGAGATCACTCTAAAAATAAGAACGACTAGAACAATTAGTCCAAATAACGTTGAGAGGAAGAATAGCGATTTTGCAATTTTATTCGTTAACAAGCGTGTATTCATTTTTTTCTGTACTTGTGCTGTGTCTACATATTTCATATTAATATTCCTCCCTGAATCTACGAGAAATATATCGAGCTAGTAAATTCATTATTAACGTGAAAACAAATAACGTCATCGCAACAGCATATAAACTGTAATATATAGTTGAACCAGCCGGGGCGTCCCCACCAGTTACTTCAACAATGTATGCAGTCATCGTCTGCATAGATTGAGTAATGTCGAATGTAAAGTTTTTGGAGCTTCCACTTGCTATCGTTACAATCATTGTTTCGCCAATTGCACGTGAAATCCCAAGAACGAAAGAAGCTATTATGCCTGACATTGCAGCCGGAATGATGACCTTTCCAGTTACCTCCAGCTTTGTAGATCCTAATGCTAGCGCTCCTTCTCTCATTGAATTCGGAACTGAACTCATTGCATCTTCTGATAAGGACGCTACCATTGGGATGATCATAATTCCCATCACAATACCAGGGCTTAAAATATTTGTTGCCTGTAAACCAGGAATGAACTCTCTTAAAATCGGTGTAACAAACGTTAACGCAAAAAATCCATAGACAATCGTTGGAATTCCAGCAAGAATTTCAAGAATTGGTTTTACAATTCTTCTAACTTTATCTGATGCATATTCACTTAAATAAATAGCTGTCATTAATCCAATTGGAATTGCGACAAACATCGCAATTCCTGATGAAATCAATGTGCCCGTAAGTAAAGGTAATACTCCAAACTCCGGATTTTGACTTAAAGGTTTTAATACAGTTCCAGTAAAAAACTCAACAAATGGTATGCGCTGAAAAAACTCAATTGTTTCCGTTAATAATGTAAATAAAATCCCTATCGTTGTCAGAATTGAAATCGTTGCAATAACCAACAGAACTTTTGGCATTACCTTTTCCATTACATTTGAAAGATTTCTTGACCTTTTTTTGTCGGCAATCATATCTCGAACGTTAACAGCATTCCCCTTATTCACTGCGCTGTTTGCTTCCATCCCTTAGGCACCCCTTCCACCATCATCAGCTTTAGAAGTGATAGGATGAGAACAGTTGAAGTTCTCATCCTATCACTCTACTTAGTTCTACTCTTTATTTTAAACCCTCTAGGAAATCAATATATTCTTGTACTTCTGTATCTGGTAACGGAGCAAAGCCCGCTTCTCCAGCAAAATCATTTACATTTTTGGCAACGTATAAAGCAAAGTCTAATACTTGTGGCTTTTCTTTAGCCATATCTACATTTAAATACGTAAATACCGGACGAGTGAACGTCGCATATTCAGCATCCTCACCAATTGTGTCAAGACTTGGCTCAACTGGACCATTTCCAAAATCTACACTTACTGCTGTTAACTTTTCTTGGTTGTTTACATAGTATCCAAATCCAAAGAATGCAATTGCATTCACATCTTCAGATACTAGATTTACTAAAGTTGAATATTCTTGCTGTAAATTCACACCGTCAACTAAATCTGCTTTATCAAGCACATTTTCATAGAAAAATTCATACGTACCATGGTTTTCGTTAGGACCCATTGGGTGAATCTCTTCATCTGGAAAATCTGGGCGAATATCAGACCACTTCGTTACGCCACCTTCGCTATGAAAAATACTAATTAATTCTTCTTCTGTTAATTCTGTAGCCCAATCATTTTCTTTGTTAATAACAAAAGTTAAACCATCAAGTGCTACTTTCATTTCTTTTACTTCTATTCCAATTTCATCTGCTTCTGCTTGTTCTTCTTCTTTAATTTCACGTGATGCGTTATTAAAGTCTGTTCCATTATCAACTAAGAATCTTCCAAATCCAGCACTTGTTCCAGCACGACTTACTTCAACTGATACATTTTCTTGCTCAGTGAACATATACTCTTCAGCAACAAGTGACATTAAAGGATACACCGTACCCGATCCATCAACTACAACACTTCCGTCTAGAGAAGTTGCTTCCTCATTTGCATCTGCTTCTGTATTTTCTACAGGTGCTTCTTCTGTATCTGTACCTTCAGCAGCAGTTGGCTCATCTGAACCGCCCCCACACGCTGTAACTAGCACCATTAGTGCTGCCATTACTAAGAACACTACATACCTTTTAAGATTCACTGAATTGTCCTCCCTTTTCTCTCCGAAAATGTTTATGTAAGGGGCTGTCTCCCCCTCACAATTTGAAGTATAGTCGAGGAATGTTAAGGCGGTATGGTCTGAATGTAAAGCTTTTGTAAATCAATGTCGAACCCTAACGAAAAAAGGTTGTACCACACTGTCTATTTATTGACAGTATGATACAACCTAGGATTAACACATATAAGTTCTATAAAGAACATCCATTAATGCTGTTTATTAGGAAGCTTTTGACTAGGATTTCCTTTTCCTTGACGTTTACGATTACGTTCATCTTTTTCTTGTTTATTATGAAGTTTTTCTACAAACTCATTAGTATTATCCATCTCAATCCCTCCTTCATTTACCTTTAGGATTACCGTGGCTTACGAAAACATGTATGTAATATTAAGAAGCAGCGTGATTTATAGGTAGTAAGATTTCTATTTTTGTTCCTTGATTTGGTTTACTCGAAATCGTTATATGGCCTTGGTGTGAGTCAACAATTTTAAAGGTTGTCATTAACCCAAGACCCGTTCCTTTTTCTTTTGTTGTATAAAAAGGTGTACCAATATCTTTTAAAAATTCTACTGGAATGCCACAACCTTGATCGATTACCTCGACTAATATACTTGTAGTATTAGTCGTTGATGCTACAACAGTTACACGGCCTCCATCTGGCATTGCTTCAATTGAATTTTTGATTAAATTAATAAACACTTGCTTCAATTGACTTGGAACACATTTAATCAGTGGTATATTACTTGATTGAACGACCACTTCAACATTGTTAATTAATGCTTGTGACCTTAATAAAAGGACGACATCATCAATGATTTTCTCTAAGCTTTCTTCCTGAAATTTATGCGCTTGCGGCTTTGCCACCAGTAACAGTTCTCCTGTTATCATTTCAATTCTCGTAATTTCTTCAGCCATGATTTCTAAATAATGATCCTTAAATTCTAATTCAGTGCTCCTAAAAGCATCTAGAAAGCCTTTAATAGAAGTTAATGGGTTTCGGATCTCGTGAGCAATTGATGCAGCCAATTGACCGACAGCAGTAAGCTTCTCTGATTCGAACAAAAGGTTCTCTGTATGTTTCTCTTTTGAAATATCTTTGGCAATTCCGTAAATTCCTACTATTTTTCCTTCAACATCAATCGGGATATTTGTAACTCTTGTATCAATGACATCTCCCCTCTTATTCTTTACTTTCGTTTCATAATTCTGAGTGATCCCTAGCGTCGCTTTCGTAAAAGAACCGTTTATTTTTTCTATCTCATCCTCAGTAATGATTGATTTATATGACATCGTTAATAATTCACTTTCACTATAGCCTACTAGTTGTTCCATCGCTGGATTGACATCTAAATAATTTCCTTCAAGATCTAATGAATACACGGCATAAGGATTATTATCAAATAACGAGCGATAATGTTGCTCGCGCTTAGAATTCATATGTTTTTCTTTTGTAACATCTTGAAAATAAATAGATAAACCATTAGTAGAAGGAAAAACCCGAATATTAAACCACTTTTTTAAAGGGGATAATACATATCAAAAGTTACCGTGACCTGCTCTTTGAATGACTTCTGAAATTCTTTGTACATCCCGAGGTCAGCTGCATAGGGTAATACTTTCCAAATGCTCCTTCCTTTAAATTCTTCTTTTTTGCGATTTAAGATCTTTGCTGCTTCTTTGTTGACATACGTAAAATTCCAATTTTCATCTAAAGCGATAAAGCCGTCTGATATTCGATCTAAAATTTCCTTTTCTGAATTATTCATTTCATACCTCTCACGTCACTAGCATACCTAGTACCTTACTTTTTCATTTTCTCCACATCTATAAGATTATTCCCTGATTCTTCGTTATTTCCTTTTTTATTTATTACATTATAACAAAAAGGAGCTGGAAACTATTCCAACTCCTCTTTATTATCCCTTATTCTTTTTTTGTTAAGTCAATTGCTTTTTTAATGTCTTTAAACGAGTTTGATTTTCCATACATCAATACTCCACCTCTATAAACTCTCGCTCCAAAGACTGCAAGGATAATGATGGAAGCTAGTAGAATGACGATCCCAAGAATAGGCTC
Source organism: Halalkalibacter krulwichiae (assembly GCF_002109385.1). NCBI lineage: Bacteria > Bacillati > Bacillota > Bacilli > Caryophanales > Bacillaceae > Halalkalibacter > Halalkalibacter krulwichiae. The sequence goes on from NZ_CP020814.1 coordinate 3,249,275, forward strand.
TATTGGCGATAAATTTAACATTCCCGCTCGTAAGAACATTACCATTGGTGTGAAGAATGGAATATATGAAGTGATCGTTATAAAGGACGAATCTGGTGCCCCTAATCCGAACATAGCTATAAAAAAGCCAATCATTACTAGAAACACTAGTGGAAAGATCATTTGTTGCACATCTTCTATTCGACTTACTACTGAACCTAGCAATGCAGCTAACGTCGCATATAGGAAATACCCTAGCAAGAAAAAGATCACAGCATAGAAAATAATCGCAACAGACAGATCTCCAAAGCCGAAAAACTCTAAAAATCCGCCCATTAATAGATCTTGGCTATTTCTTAAAGCGAAATAACCAACGAGCAGAAGCACAACCATTTGCGTTAAGCCAACGAAACCAATTCCGATAATTTTAGCGAACATTTGCTTAACGGGCGAAACACTTGAAATTAAAATCTCCATTACTCGAGAAGACTTTTCTGTTGCTACTTCTGTTGCTATCATACTTGCATACATAATGACCGAGAAATAAATAAAAAACAATAGTACGTATACTATGCCTCTTGCTTGATTTAATTCTTCTTCCGATTTCGCTCCTTCTACAATCGCCTCATTCACAAAAGATACTGGAGCATTGAGTATCGCTAATTGTTCTTGTGTTAAATTAAGGTCTTCTGCAGCAAGAGTTGTTTGAATATGCTGTAAGGCCGTTTGAAGACTTGCTGGAATCGTACCTGCAGTAAGTGAAGTCGATCGATAAACAGCCTGAGGAAATCCATTATCCCCCTCTGTCAGCAGCAGTACTCCCTCATAAGTCCCTTCTTCTACCTCTAGCTCTAATTGTTGCAATTCAGCAGATGAATCTTCTAACGTAATTGTTTCATTGATCATCATTAGCTCTTGTTGCAATAGTGGATAATACACTCCCGTTTCATCAATGACAGCAACTTGATCTTGTCGCTCGTCACCACTAAACGTTTTAATCGCTGTTTCAATATTAGCAAGGACAATAATACCAAGGGCAATAATGACTGTTGTAATAATGAATGATTTTGATTTAATTTTAGAAAGAAAGGCGTGCGACATCATAATCCAAAAGTTACCCATAACTAGCACCTACCTTTTCAACAAAAATATCATGTAAGGAAGGATCTTCTAGCTCAAACTTTCTCACAAACCCTTTTGCTGTCACTTCCTTAAATACCCCTTCTGCAATTTCTTCCGATTCAACTTGCAATCGAATTCCTTCCGTCGTATCCATTGCCTTTACAACTCCCGGCAAATTTTTAAGAAAGGACAAATCAAAATCAGCATGAATAGCCACATTTTTTTTACCAAATGAGCGTTTAATCGTCTTTAAATTTCCTTGAACAACTGGAGCTCCTTTGTGCATGATACAAAGATTTTCACATAATTCTTCAACGTGCTCCATTCGATGACTTGAAAAGACAATTGTTGCACCATTTGCTTTTATTTCTTTCACTGCTTCTTTTAATAACTCAACATTAACAGGGTCAAGCCCACTAAAAGGCTCATCTAAGATTAAGAGCTTCGGTTTATGTATCACAGCAGCGATAAATTGTATCTTTTGCTGGTTTCCTTTCGAAAGTTCTTCTATTTTCTTATTTTTATATTCGGGAACCTTAAACTTTTCAAGCCACCAATCTAGTTCTTTTAAAATCTCTTTCTTTTTCATCCCTCTTAAGCGCGCAAGATAGACAACTTGATCACTTACCTTCATCTTCGGATATAGACCTCTTTCTTCAGGAAGATAACCGATCTCTGGAGTAGTCTCATAACTGATGGACTGTCCATTCCATGTAATTTCACCATTACTCTGATCTAATAATCCTAGAATCATTCTAAATGTTGTTGTTTTCCCTGCACCATTCGCGCCTAAAAACCCAAACATCTCTTGTTCAGGAACACTTAACGTCAATTGATTTACAGCCGTAAAGGAACCAAATTTCTTCGTCAGTTCCTTTATTTCTAATCCCATTACGCTCATCTCCTTATACGAATCTTTATTAGAAATACGAATCAAATAACAAACAGGTTTCATCACATTATTCCTTTATAAACTTAACATAATTTCCCAAATACAAATAGAATATCTTCTAAAATTGTAAAAAAAACTATTATTCAATTTTCACAAGGAATATAATTAGAGTATAGAAGTTACTATATCACCTTTTATATACAGAGAGTATTTTGTAGGGGGAAGCAGATGAGTTCTACACAAAAAGGGCATATTTTTAACTTGCTATCCGTACTTGCGGTGGCAGCAGGACCTTTACTCGCTAAATTCGGGCTACTTGAAATATCTGCAGCCAAGGCAGCGATGATCAATGCCTTTACTATTATTGTTGCAAGTTTTTTACTTGGACTTTTCACGAAAAAGAGAGTCCAATTTTATTTTGAAAAAGACATGCTTATGCTCGCACTTTTTAATACACTTGGGGTTATCTTTTTATTTGTCAGCATGGATATGCTCACTCCTGTTGAGATCGGCTTTATCGGAAGGTTTTATACGGTTTTCGCAGTAATATTCTCCGTTTTCATTTTAAAAGAAAGACTGACTCGTAATGAAATCGTTTTTATTTTGTTTGCCATTGTTGGTGTGTTTTTATTTGTTGAAAAGGGAGGTAACTATCAAGCCAATTTATTAGGAAGCTTTTTTGCCCTTTTGTATACCTTTTTCTTTGCGCTAACGAATGTTTATATTAAAAAAACGATTTCAAAAGAGAGAAGCTCTAACTCGATTTTATTTACAAACAGCTGTACAACGTTGCTTCTTGTATCAATCTACGCTGTCTTTTCTGGCCAACTTTTCACTGGTACTGTTTCACTAGAGGCTGTCGGCTTTATCGTCGTCTCATCATTATTTTCAGGCTTTATTGCTACGATTTTCTTATATGAAGCATTGAAATATTTACGCTTCTCAGTTGCTAATGTGACAAGAGCTTTTAGCCCGGTCTTACTTGCAATCATCTCTTTTCCTTTTTTTCCAATTGAGCTAACTTGGCAAAATATCACTGGGGCAATTGTCTTACTCGTCTCGATTCTGTTGCTCTCCGTAAGCGATAAAAAGAAGAGTAAGGGGAAAACAACAGAAGCGCAAACTGAAGCACAAACTTGATTTTCTTTTCTTGTTACAACGCAGGAGGCATCGATTCCGTTATGGCTTTCATCCTACCTTTAAAACGGAATCGTTGTTTTCCTTCACCATCTACGGAATAACGATCATCCACTTACGATCACAGCTCTGCTTATTTTAAATATGTCATAACGAAATGAAGAATCGTCGTGGATGAGGTTGGATTTATATAGGCATGTATTCGATCAGCATTAAACTTTAATGAATCATAGGCAAAAAGGTGATATGTTTCATTTTCGATTTGAATGATTAGTTCCCCTGACATGACGGTTACATACTCGATAACACCTGGTTGGTGTGCCCCTGGTTTGTATTCACTATTCGGCTTTAAAAAGGCTCTATGCAGTTCACTTTGACCATAATTCGCAACTTCAAACATTGGTTCGAGCACACACACCTGATTGGCACTTACGACTTTATTTCCTTGGTGGGCACGCGAAATAGTCACTTGATTATTTTCTTGAAGAAGAGTAGATATCGGAATTGACAAGCCGTTTGCTATTTTCCAGATAATTGAAAGTGATGGATTCGCCTCGCCTCTCTCAATATTCCCAAGAGTTAACTTACTGACATCCGTCTTATCAGCTAAATCTTGCAAGCTGATTCCACGATCTTGCCTTATTTTCCTTAACGTCATTCCTACCTGCTTAGCGATAGAATCGGCACTCTTCATTTGAGATCCTCCTAATCATTTCTTATCAATTTACAGCTCCTGTAGTATACTATACTTAACTATAAATATATCATAATATACTCCATGAAGAAAAAGGTGATCTCATGAAAGAAATCGGTCTTGGTATCATTGCCTCAATCTTTTTTGCTGTTACATTTATTCTGAATCGTTCAATGGAATTGTCTGGAGGTAGCTGGCTATGGAGCTCTTCTTTACGTTTTCTTTTTATGGTTCCCTTTCTTGTCCTGATCGTCTTCTACCGGAATAACATCAAGCAATTATTTTATGAAATGAAGAAACAACCTTTCCAATGGCTCTTATGGAGTTTTGTTGGCTTTGTTTTGTTTTACGCACCTATTACGTTTGCAGCTGCCTATGGTCCCGGGTGGCTTGTCGCTGGCACTTGGCAATTAACCATTGTCGCTGGTACTTTACTCGGTCCCCTTTTTTGGCAAACCATTCAAACAAAAAATGGCCAAACAAAAGTCAGAAGTCGCATTCCATTAAAAGCACTCGCAATTTCATCTATTATTTTAATAGGAGTCGTTCTCATTCAAGTAGAAAGAGCTAGCAACCTGCCCTTGCAAACAATCTTAATTGGTGTGATTCCTGTTGCTATTGCAGCGTTCGCCTATCCATTAGGTAATCGTAAAATGATGGAAGTATGTGGAGGGAGGTTGGATACGTTTCAACGAGTACTTGGAATGACTTTAGCAACGATCCCATTTTGGCTTGTCATTGCTGCTTTTGGATTTGTTTCTGTCGGCGCACCTTCTTCCGACCAAGTTCTTCAATCCTTTATCGTTGCCGTGTCATCAGGGATCATTGCAACTACTCTATTCTTTATTGCTACCGATCGAGTAAGAGGTGATCAAGGAAAATTAGCCGCCGTGGAAGCAACTCAATCGACACAAGTCCTCTTTGTTCTAATTGGAGAAATTCTCCTTCTATCAGCTCCGTTCCCAAATGGGTTAGCCATTACCGGCTTATTCATTATCGTCTGTGGTATGCTCTTGCATAGCTATGTAACTAATAAAATGAATTCAAATTCTACTAAGCTTGCTGTTAAACAAAAGAAAGTTCAAGAATTATAACAAGTTAAAGGAGATAGTAGCCCTACTCAGGCATCTGCTATCTCTTTTCTTGTGTTAAGTGTAATTAATCTTTAAAAAGTGTTTATTGAAATTTAACACGTGGTTAATGGTGTACCTCCTCGTTTTTTTAAAAGCATTACTTTAGTCATGCATTCTGCATATGATGACACTCGCATCCTTTCCTTCCCTATTGCTTTTTAGGTCATAAGACTAGAAGTGGACGTTTGTCACACTCTTCTCTCAAACTTATCACTTACTTTATAAGTATTTTGCAGCTTTTTACATAATTGAAATCATATGTCCGTATTTCGTTAATAATCATCTGCTACATTTTTCTTAGAACCACTTCTTTGATCGACACACCCCTAAAAAAAATTAGGAGGCATTATTATGATGAACACCGGTATGAATAGGAGAGATTTTTTAAAAATGGGCGGAATGAGTACACTTGCCTTAACTCTTGGTACAACAGGTGTATTCTCACTTGCAGATGGCTCAAAAGCATTAGCAAATGCAACCGATCCAACGAAAGGGAAAGGTTGGGGTGGTTACGGTCCATTGGTTCAGGATCCAAATGGATTTCTAGATTTGCCACAAGGCTTCAACTATAAAATACTCTCATCCAGTGGGGAAGCTATGGTGAACCCAAGTGGAAATGTCGTACCAGGACTTCCTGATGGAATGGCCGCTTATCAAGGACCTAAAAATTCTACTATACTCGTACGAAATCATGAATGTGGGACAAACCATCAATGGGCGGTCAATGGAAAAAATCCTTGGAGCAAAGGCGCAGCTGGCGGTACAACAGCTCTAGTAATTAGTCCAAATCGTGAAGTCGTTGATGAATATGTAACTAATTCAGGTACGATCCGTAACTGTGCAGGTGGAGCTTCTACTTGGGGTACATGGCTAACCTGTGAAGAAACTCGTAACCTCGGTCACGGTTTTGTATTCGAAGTCAATCCGTTAGACCCAGAAAACGAAATGTCTATAACGCCAATACGTGACATGGGATACTTCTCCCATGAAGCTTGTAGTGTTGACCCTGCAACAGGGATTTGGTATTTAACAGAGGATAGCGAACCTTCATTCCTTTATCGCTTTACTCCACATAATCGCAGCCAAAAGTTAGGTTCGCTTCAAGAAGGAGGAATTTTAGAAGCGGCTGCATTGGACGAGCTTCCAAATCATTCAGCAAGTACGTTCACCCCAGGACAAAAGGTCGGTGTTGTATGGAAGAAGGTAAACCCAGAACGAGCGAAGGAAGATGCAAGAGATTTAGGCTGCATTCAGTTTACTCGTTTGGAAGGGTCTTGGTTCGGCGGTGGTGCTTTTTGGTTTGATGATACGAGCGCTCGTACAACAACAGCACCAGGAAGATTTGGTCGAGTGTATCGATATTTTCCAGCAACTAATACGTTAGAGCTATTCTTCGAGTCTCAAGATTCCAATGACTTACATGCACCAGATAATGTAACGATTACTCCTTGGGGTGACCTTTGGATTGCAGAGGATGGCAACCCACGTGGAGACCGCATTATTGGCTTAACTCCTGAAGGGAATGTCTATGAATTTGCACAAAATGTATATAACAACTCTGAATTCGCTGGAGTTTGCTTCTCACCTGATGGAAAAACGATGTTTGTAAATATGCAAACTCCTGGGTTTACGATTGCTGTTTGGGGTCCTTTTTCACGTCGAAATTCAGCACGTCAATTTGCAATGAGTCATGCAGCTCCTCCGGCTAGCTTTGCACCACAAATTTCAGAGAAAGTGATCGCTTATGCTGAAAAGGAAGGTATTTCACCACTAGCTGCAGCCGTCTTAGACCGTCATGGAGTCACACTATAAGTCTAACGATTGTAAGGAGGCTTTGACATGCTATCAAATATTGGCATTCCTGGACTCATCCTTGTTCTAGTGATTGCCCTAATGATTTTTGGCCCTTCCAAGTTGCCCGAGATCGGAAAGGCGTTTGGAAGTACATTAAAGGAGTTTAAAAAAGCAACGAATGAGTTAGTGAATCACGAAAGCGCCGATGACCGTCCAAAAAAGAGAAAGCGAAACTTCAAGCAGTTGAACAACCTAATCATAGAGCTGGAAGTTAATTAACGTAGTAAAAGATGCAAGTAGATCTTTTAATGTACTTGCATCTTTCTCATTTCATATATTAAAGAAGGAGTGAAGAATAAATGGTTTCTGTTTGTCCAAAACATGTAAAAAACGGATTAGACAGTCTAGTGGTCCCACATGTTTATAAACTAGACCAAAACCAAACACGAAAGAATGCCTGTAAGTGTCAATTTTGTCACTTGAATGCGAATTATAAACTAGATAGTTTTACTGTAACTCAAACGAATAACGAGTTAGAAAAGCAGGGTTGAACGATAATTTCAACCCTACCACCTTTTTTAACACCGTTTAGATCTTCTAACTCTAGAAACTCTTTTGTCCGCCCCTGATTACATTTTTGTTAGAAAAAATCATAAAAGTATGGTACTTTTTTCGGAATCAGTTGATCTAACTGTTCAAGTGCTAGTTCATCACCGGAAATTCTCTCCAACTCCTTTAACTCACTTGCTTTTTGATACCCTAACAGCAATGTAGTTAACGTATTAATTGATAAGCTAATCAATTTTTCTTCTGTATTCGGATATGGGATGATGTTGATCGTGTTTGGTTTTACTTCAAATACTTGGTTGTTCCACGGTGCATATTCATCTGTTACTTTTATCAAAATGTTTGTTTCTTTCGTTGCATTCTTCCAATGAAATGGATACTCCTCGAGAAATGGCTTAACATCAACAATGCGTGCCATAAAGTATGGGGTCAACTCTTGCTTTACCCGAGGTTCCTTTAATGAAAATAGCAGCGGATCTCTTTCATGTAAAACCATCTCCAACTCATTAATCATGGAATCGTGCTGACATATAAAATTCCATAAGCCCCGTCTTGCATCACCACCAAGAGCAACAAATTCCTTTACTTTCATCTTTTTATCTTGAACTGTATAGATTATATATCCTTTCGCAACTTTCATCGTATCGTAGTAAATAGCCATTTGTTGATCTTTAACAAGCTTTCTCCACCAATCGTGATCACGGTGGAGCATTCCAAAAAGTTTAGTAGCATATTGAGTATAGACAATAGCTAAATCAGCAACTTGTCCTTCTTGACTCCGCTTCACCGTCCCCGTTGCTTCACGCTGAAACATAAGATCAGACTTAGTCATCGTAACCGTTTGTTTATTTGAAAACAGCTCCCAACCAAATTTGCGATAAAATGGTACAGAAAAAGGAAAGAGCATTGAGATCCTAAATTCATCCTTTTTCAGCTGTTCTAAAATGTGGATTAGCATTTCTTTCACATAGCCATTTCTCCGATATTCTGGATAGGTTGCAACACCAGCAATCCCGCCCATTTTTAATAGGTCGTCTCCTAAATATACCTGTAATGAGAGAAGATGTAGCTTAGCAACCAACTGCTTCTCATCCAAAAATCCAATTACTTGCTGTTTCTTGAGCATTTCCATTATTTCTTCTATATCCTCTTTTGGAACCTTGTATTGAAAAGCATATTCAGATAACCGAATTGCTTCTAAATATTTATCTTCATTTATAGGAATGACTTCCATACGGACGCTCCTTTGCTTGTTAAGAGTGATTCATATTAGTTCTCTATTCAACGGTTAAACTCCTTTAAGTAGAAGAAAAGAGGCTGAACATTGTACGTTCAACCTCTTTACACTATTTCACAATTAAAACAGGGACTTGTACTCGTTTGGCAACCTTATGACTTACACTTCCAAGCACCATTGTTTGAAGCTTATTTAAACCTCTGCTGCCAATTACTACGCAGTCATAATTACCTTTGTTCGCGAACGCTACAATTGAAGGGCCAGGATCACCATGAATCATATGTACTTGATAGGTAATGCCCTCTTTTTCTAATAATTCAACAACAGGAGCGAGCTTTTCTTTACGCTTTTTCTCTACTTCAAATTTACTGTTATTTGTCAGTACATCTGACTTAGAGGTAGATTCATCAATTGAATAAACAACATCCATTTTTGCATGATGTAGCTTACATAAAGCAATTGCTTTTTCGGCTGCACGTATGGAATGCGTAGAACCATCTGATGCCAACAGAATACTTTTAAACATGAGTGGACCTCCCTCCTATTCTTGAATCTAATGTTAATCAAGAGTTCACTCTTTGTAAAGGAAGTTTTCGTTATAACCTTCTAACATAACAAAAAGACAGAAGGATTGCTTCTGTCTTTTTATATATTTAATGTCCTGAAGCTTTAGAGATTCCAGCTAATCGTTTTTTTAACTTCTCACTTTCAGCGTTTAAACCAATAAACTTAACTTCGACATGGTTTTGCTCGAATTTCGCTTCTATTTTATCAAGGGCACCAATAGCTGAATCATCCCAAAGGTGTGCATTTGATAGATCAATTTCAACATAGCGAATATCTTCTTTGTAATCAAAATTATTAACAAAATCGGTCACAGAGGCAAAGAATATTTGTCCAGTAACCTTGTAAACTTTTTTATCTAAGTGATTTATGACACTCTTTTCAACATGAACTTTCGAGATCTTTGCAGCAAAGAAAATGGCACTCAATAATACTCCAGCAAATACACCAATCGCCAAGTTATGTGTCACGACAACTGTGACAACTGTGACAACCATGACAATTGCATCCGTACGTGGGAGTTTATGAATGTTGCGAACAGATCCCCAGTCAAATGTACTAAATGAAACCATAAACATAACTCCAACTAAAGCAGCCATTGGAATTTGAACGACGAGTCCACCAAGAACTAGAATCAGAAACATTAGGACTGCACCAGCAACCAAAGCAGAAAGGCGACCTCTTCCACCAGATTTCACATTGATTACTGACTGACCAATCATTGCACAACCTGCCATTCCACCAAAAAATCCCGCTACGATATTGGCAATTCCTTGCCCTCTGCTCTCTTTATTTTTATCACTTTCTGTATCTGTCATATCGTCTACGATATTAGCCGTCAGAAGAGATTCTAGTAAGCCGACAATCGCTAAAGCAAGGGAATAAGGAAGGATGATCATTAATGTTTCAAGATTTAACGGGATTTCAGGAATTAAAAATACAGGTAATGCCTGAGAAAGTGCACCCATATCTCCGACTGTGCGAATGTCAATACCCATATAAATAACAAATGCCGTTATAAAAACAATGGCAACTAAAGCAGATGGAACAGCTTTAGTAATTCTAGGCAAACCATAGATAATAAATAACGTTACTGCTACCAGTGTATACATCACCCAAGTCGCGCCTTCAAATTGCTCTAATTGAGCCATAAAAATCAAGATTGCTAAAGCATTTACAAAACCGATCATGACCGATCGTGGTACGAATTTCATAATTCTAGCAAGCTTAAAGACACCAAAAAGAATTTGGAATACTCCTGTCAAAATGGTTGCTGCTAACAAATACTGCAAACCGTGCTCAGCAACAAGTGTCACCATAACTAAAGCCATTGCTCCTGTTGCAGCAGAAATCATCCCTGGTCGACCACCGACAAAGGCAATAACAACAGCGATACAAAAAGAAGCATAAAGCCCAACCATTGGGTCTACCCCTGCAATGATTGAAAAGGCGATTGCTTCTGGAATGAGTGCAAGAGCAACGACAAGGCCGGCCAATACATCGCCTCTCACATTCCCAAACCATTCTTGTTTAATAGATTGAATGTTCAACCTAACACCTCTTTTTCTATTTAATTATTTTGTTCGACTTTTGACTCTCACAAAAGTCGCGGTCCGTTGTTAACAATCGTATAGTAACATGTTCTCCACAAACTTCAAACACCCATGTAAGCGTTTTTCATATTTGTTTATCTTTCTTTTTCTCTTTGATACTATCTTTTTCTTGCCTATTTGGTATTCAACCAAAATACCTACACATAAAATTGCTCATCCATGAAGTTAATCCAAACAAAAAAAAGAGACGCAACTCTATCCCAACAGCTGCGTCCTTAGTTAAGTTGATTTATTCTTTTACGAACTCTTTCGTACTTCTCACTGTATCAATCGGTCGAACCATTTTTTCAATCGCTTCACGTTTTGGTTCTAAAAACGGTGGCAAAGATAGCTTTTCTCCAAGTGTTTCATACGGCTCATCCCCCATAAAACCTGGTCCATCTGTAGCAAACTCAAATAAAATTTGCGGTGCTACTCGTGCATATAAGGACTCAAAGAAATAGCGATCAACATAGCCAGAAGTTTGAAAACCGAATTGCGGTAACCGTTCAATCCACTCATTTAATACATCGCGATCTTCTACACGAAATGCCACATGGTGAACCGTTCCATAGCCTTGACGCGCTTGCGGAAGCATGACGTTATGTTCAACGATGACTTGTGCTCCATTTCCTCCTTCGCCAACTTCAAATAAGTAATGTGACCCTTCCTTGGCGACTTCTTTAAACAACAGTACTTTTTCTAACACTTCTTTAAAGTAATCAAATTGAGCCACTCGAATAAAAATTGGTCCTAGACCAGTAATCGCATATTGTAAAGGAATCGGTCCTTTTTGCCAAGGTGTACCGGATTCAATCCCAACATTCAATTCATCAGAAATTAATTGATACTGCTGATCATCAAAGTCGACAAATGATAACGTCTTTTTCCCGAATTGTTCTTTGATCCCTGTATGTTTCACTTCCAAGCGATCAAACCGGTTCACCCAATAATCTAATGCTGCATCTGTTGGTACTCTAAATGAAGTTTTCGCAATTTCATTTGTACCATGGGAACCTTTTGGAATACCAGGAAAGTCAAAGAATGTCATGTCTGTCCCTGGGCTTCCTTTGTCATCAGCAAAAAATAAATGGTACGTTTGAATATCGTCTTGGTTGACCGTTTTTTTCACTAATCTCATTCCTAATACAAATGTGAAAAACTCATAGTTCTTTTCCGCACTACTTGTAATAGCTGTTACATGGTGAATTCCTTTTAAATGATTCATTTTATTCCTCCGTATATAGTACTTTTTTATGGTTTAATACTTCAATTTAGAATATCTTTAATTCGAGATAAATATATCATGTCTGCCTCTTCTTTGTCAATGAAAACAAGACTCCCTAATACAGAGAGCCTTATTGTTTCGTTTTATCCTTTATATAATGAATAAAAATATCTCGGTGGACTTCCTTATCAATAATTTTTCGAACATAATATGGATCCTTCAGCAGCCCATTTTCTTTATCAGACAATATCCAATCCCTTGCATGAGGATTAGCCATTAAAGCTTGAAACCACTCCTCCTTTTCAAGCTCCTCCCAAAGTTGTTGAATAGCTACTTCTTTTCTTGGATACACAACCTTTCGAATCATTTCAAAAAAGAAGCCTCCTGCTAGTAAAACTAGTAAGAATAGTACAAGCATACCCTTCTCCTTTAATCAAGCTTCAACTCTGTTTGTATTTTACTAAAGAAATCTAAGAGATGGGGGATTTTTTCCTAACAAAGAGCATACCAAATTATTCATTTAGTATGCTGAACTCTATAGTTATTCCTTTATTCCTTTCTTCCTTTATTCCTTTCTTCCTTTCTTCCTTTTACTGCTCATAACCGATTAATTTATTGGCTTGCCACGGAATCACAGCTGTACCTTGTTCATGCTGATTGGTAACAAAGTGAATCCACTTCTGTTCTGCCCTAGCACGACTTGTTAAAATTGGATCTGACGTTTTGGTCGCAGAAAAGCATTGATTTATGACCCACCAACTAGGTTTTATTTTAGCACGTGACAAATCTTCTTCTAAGCGTGTTGCTTCATGTACAGGAGTTGCTTCTGGCAACGTTACGATTATTACGTCTGTTTCATCTCTATTTCTTAGCCTAGGCAAAAGCTTTGTTACAGCCTCTGGAACCTCTTTCGTCGATCTTTCTATCTCTTTATGATAAGACTGAGCGGCGTCTAACAACAAAAGAGTATGACCTGTTGGTGCAGTGTCAATAACTACAAAAGAATCTTCAGCTTGATCAACAACATTTGCAAACGCTCGAAATACAGCGATTTCTTCTGTACATGGGGAACGTAGATCTTCTTCTAAATATGCAAGCCCATTTTCATCAAGTGATTCCTTCGCTTTTTGCAAAACTTCTTCTGTATAAGCTTCCACTTCTTTTTTCGGATTGATTTGGCTCACAGTTAAATTTGCATTTGCCTTCGTTTCCGCTAGGACATAAGACAAGTGCTCAGCAGGGTCTGTTGTCGTTAAGTGAACGGAATGGCCAAGTTCAGCTAGTCCAACTGCAACAGAAGCGGCAACAGTCGTTTTTCCGACTCCACCTTTTCCCATCGTTAAAACAAGACCTTTGCGCTTAGTTCCTAATTTCTCGACAACTTTCTTTAGTGAAGGAAGAGTAGAAGCTGCCTGTGTGCTCAACTGTTCTTCTTGCTCCATACGATCTTGCTTAGAAAACGCTCTTAACGCTTCTATACCAGTCAGCTGATACGGAACATAAGGCAATATGTAACCATGCATCGTTTTTAACTGATCAGGCATTTGTTCTAATGCTTGTTGCTGACGCTTGTAAAGCGCTGTTGCAATTGAATCTGTCTGCTCATATTGTTGCAATAAACCATTAATAATCAGCAACTGATTCTCCAAACCAACCTCTTTAAGTTCTTTTGCTGCTTTACTTGCTTCTAATAATGCTGATTCATCAGGCCTAGATACAAGGATCAGCTTTGTTTCAGCTGCATTGGCTAACGCATTGACCGCTTTTGCATACAGTTCCTTTTTTTCTGCAAGACCGGAAAGTGGACCTAAGCATGAAGCACCATGGGTACTATCTTCAAGAAATTCAGACCATGCTGATGGAAGCTGCAACAACCGCAACGTATGACCCGTTGGTGCAGTATCAAAAATGATATGATCATACTCTTTCGTGCGATCCGTATTCGTTAATATCGATGCAAACTCATCAAAGGCAGCAATTTCAACCGTACATGCTCCTGAGAGTTGTTCCTCCATTTGCGCTACGACAACGCCAGGAAGTTTATCACGAAAAGGCCCAACAACCTTCTCACGATATGCACTTGCAGCCTCTTCTGGGTCTAAGTTAATGGCATCAAGACCCGTTATTCCTATTATTGAAGTAGCTCCATAGCCAATCTCTTGGTCAAATACGTCCTGTAAATTTGAAGCAGGATCGGTTGAGACAATTAATACTTTCTTTCCTTCATCCGCCAATGCCAGCGCTGTTGCACAAGCAGTTGATGTTTTTCCGACACCACCTTTGCCTGTAAAAAACAAATAAGGGCTCATTGAACTCGAACTTGGTTGAAAACGTGGCTTCATAACAATTCAATTCCTTTGGGTTTACTCGGTTGCTTTGTCAGAAACTCAGCTGATACATCACCCCACTGAGCTAATTCCTCATTAGTCGGGTAACGACCCTTGAGCTTTATTTCTCCGTCTACTATGATCGTCGGAAGGCTTTCTATCCCCTCTTGATGTAGCAATTGTTGAATTTGTGTTTCTTCGACAAATGCTTGAGGATCCGATGCTAAATTGAATCGTTTAATATCAACCTTTTGTTTTTCTAACATAAATATAGCCGTTGCGACTCTTGTTAATTCAGGATCTACACTCGGACCACAAACACCAGTATCACAACACATTGCTGGATCAAACACACGAATTTTTGTCATAATCATTCTCCTTTCTATGAAACGGGTACATAACTATAGTGCTTTATTAAGAATACGAACGACAACAATCTTAGCAAGGATATTTCCGGAGCGGCTGCTATCCATTAACTTATTGCGTTCGGATTTCGATTAATAATCAAGACTTCATTATTTACCTGTTTCTGCAAATGTTTTAATGCGCTCGCCAATTTCATCACGAACACGTTGGAAGAAAGCCCACTTTTCTTCTTTTGAACCTTCTGCTTTTGCTGGGTCATCGAACCCCCAATGTGCACGCTCTTTATTAGGAGGCGTTGCAGGACAAACATCATTTGCGTGACCACAAAGAGTAACAACAAAATCAGCCTTCTTCAAAATTTCTTGATTAATCGTATCCGATGTTTGAGTTGAAATATCCACACCAGCTTCAGCCATTGCTTTCACCGCACTCGGATTCACTCCATGTGCCTCAATGCCTGCAGAATAGACATCATATTTATCTGACAGATATTTCTTTCCCCACCCTTCAGCCATTTGACTACGACAAGAATTTCCCGTGCATAAAAAATAAATAATTGGTTTAGACATAATAATTGCTCCTTTTTATTCGTGTTTTTTATTAAATTAAAAAGCAAGGTCATTTGCTTTCTTTACAGAATGACATTTAACCAGAGATATAACCCGACAAGAGTAATAAATAAAGTAGGCACCGTTAAGATGATTCCGACTTTAAAATAATAACCCCATGAAATTTTCATGCCTTTTTGAGCAAGGACATGTAACCATAGTAAAGTGGCTAATGAACCAATAGGGGTTATTTTCGGTCCTAAATCAGACCCAATTACATTCGCATAAATTAAAGCTTCACGCATCGCACCGCTTGTAGCAGTATCCCCTATTGCCAATGCATTAATTAAAACAGTCGGCATGTTGTTCATAACCGATGACAAGATAGCGGCAATAAAGCCCATCGAAATGGTTCCTACAAACATTCCTTGACTTGCAGCTGCTTCAATCACACTTACTAACACATCTGTAAGACCAACATTTCTTAAGCCGAAGATGACCACATACATTCCAATCGAAAATACAACAATGGCCCAAGGTGCTCCTTTAATGATGCCAGCAGAGCTTAACGCTGGGTTTTTCGCACTTAACTGACGGAAAATAAGATAAAAGATAAACGCAATCGGCATCGCGACAAAGGAAACAGGAATGTGAATAAACTCACTAATAAAATAACCAACTAATAAAACAGTTAAAATATACCATGATAACTTAAACAGCCGAGGGTCTTTGATAGCTTCATTAGGTTGTTTTAACTGGCCCATATCATAATTTTTTGGAATATCCTTTCTAAAATATAAATAGAGAACAAGGATACTCGCACCTAATGCAAAGAAGTTTGGAACAATCATTCTCGTTGCATATTCAACAAAACCAATTCCAAAAAAATCTGCTGACACGATGTTAACTAAGTTACTCACAATTAGCGGTAATGAAGTTGTATCAGCTATAAATCCACTTGCCATAATAAAAGGCAGTACCATTGCTTCTTTAAAGCGTAAAGCCCTTACCATCGCTAAAACGATTGGGGTTAGGATTAGTGCTGCTCCGTCATTTGCAAATAACGCAGCGACTATCGCCCCGAGTAGCGAAACATAAAGGAACATTTTAATTCCATTTCCTTTGGCAAACCTCGCCATATGCAAGGCAGACCATTCAAAAAAACCTATCTCATCTAGAATAAGAGATATAATAATGATTGCGACAAACGTTAACGTTGCATTCCAAACGATTTCAGTTACAGTTATCACATCGCCAAAATCGACCACACCGACAAGCAATGCGAGCGTAGCACCAATTGAGGCAGACCAGCCAATTGATAATCCCCTAGGTTGCCATATGACGAGTACAAGTGTAATTAAGAAAATAATCGATGCCAAAATAACCTCTGACAATGTTCTCCACTCCTCTTTTTTCTACTCCCTAACAACAACTTACGCGTAAACCGCGCTCCTCTAAGTCCTTTAATTTCTCTTTTTGACTTGGAAGATGCTTTAAAAGATCTTGTACCAATGGATACATTTCATGATTTTGATTTAGACGATAGAAAATCCATTGACCTTTTCGGTTTTCTTCTACCAGTCCTACATCACGTAATTTACGCAAATGTTGACTGACAGACGGTTGACTCATTTGAAATAATTCAACAAACTCACATACACAGCATTCATCCTCAGCTAGCATTGCAATCATTGCTAATCTCGTTTTATCACCTAAAAGTTTTAATACTTTCGCTGCGTTTTCAATTGGTAAAGATGTTGTAATCTCACTCAAGTTACGTCAGTCCTTTCTTTAACATGGTTATATTATATAAACATATACTTATATAAGCAACTCACTTATTTTATTGTAACGCTTTTTTATCTTATGTAAAGACTGTTCATTCCACTCCTCTCTAGGTTTCTAGTTATTTATTAAGAGTTTGTAAAGAAGTATGGGCAACTCCTTTACTTTGAAGAAACTAAAAAAGAAAGAGCCTATGCTCTTTCCACTATAAAGTCAACTGCGAGCCGGATCGTGCAAGAATGATCTCTCCATAAAAATGTTTCGCTACTTCTTGTTGCAATTGTTCATGCTCTCCAGCGTGAGGCAAATGAGTTAAAACAATTTTTCCAGGCTTTGCTTGTTTGGCTAACTTTCCTACATCTTCACTGGTCATATGACCATATTGAGCGATTTGGTCTCCTTCATAGCCGCTACATTCAGCTATAAGCAGGTCAACTCCTTGTGTAAAGTCAGCTAATCCAGAAAAGTAACTTGTATCAGCCGTATAAACGATTGTCTTCCCTTTATTTTCTATGTGCATTGCATAGCAAGGAACTGGATGCATCGTCTTCTTAAAGGTAAATGTGAATGGGCCTATTGATAAAGGCACACCCTCCTGATAGGATTGTGATGTCACGGCATTTTTATAGGAAAGCTTCGAGAAAGCTTGTTCGTCATCTTGATGACCATAGATTGTCGTCTCCTTCAACCTCTTGTTCATCCCGTTATTTATCAATCTTGCATATTGATAAACACCAATATCTGCTTGATGGTCTTGGTGATAATGAGAAAGAACGATACCATCTAAATCCTGTACGCTGCAATAGTTCTGCAGTTGCGACACGACTCCACTTCCAAAATCGAGTAAAAGTTTCACATCGCCGTCCTCAAGCAAGTAGCCAGATGTCGCCTCTCCTTTTTCCGGATATCCATGCCAATATCCAACTACTGTCAGCCTCATCGTTCACTCCCCTATTTTTCAGCTTGCTCAATTCTTTCTTTTTCAGTTAAAATGGCTAGTTCCGTCATTAATTTCTTTTGTTCATGTTCTGTATTTGAGTCTGCTACACACTCTTGCAAGCGCTTTAATTTATCGTGTCCTGATTTCCTCACGAATAACTTCCTTTCTGTAACCCTGTCTGATTCTCTATCGTAGAGACATTCATTTACACTCTATCCCTTATACATTATAGACATATTTTTAATTTTATAAACATTTAACTGACTAGTTACCTCAAACCATTGAAAGGGTCGATACTAACAGATAAAAAAGCCCTTCAACAGCGAATGCTGTTAAAGAGCTTCCTCAACTATTATTACTGAGCTGCAGGGTATACGCTCACTTGTTTGCGATCACGACCAAGACGCTCGAATTTAACAACGCCGTCTACTTTCGCAAATAGTGTATCGTCTCCACCTTTACCTACGTTCACACCAGGGTAAATACGTGTTCCGCGTTGGCGAACAAGAATCGATCCACCTGTTACAGTTTGACCGTCAGCACGTTTAGCACCTAAACGTTTAGACTCAGAGTCACGTCCGTTCTTTGTACTACCTACCCCTTTTTTCGATGCGAAAAATTGAAGGTTCATTTTTAACATGGAATTCACCTCCCGATTGTATCGTTGACTTGAATATTGCGACTGTATTCTTCAGCAATCGACTGGAGAGATACTAACATCCCTTCAAGAAGAAGCTGGACTTTCTCAAATGTTACTTCATCCAAATCGTTTGGAACATAACAGCGGAGAAAGCCGCCATCATCTTCCATCTCTATATCAAGCTCTACTCCACAAAGGGCAGCGATTGCATTGACAGAGCCAAATGAGACAGCTGAAGCTCCAGCACAAACGAGATCATGTCCATACGGGCCAGAGCCAGCATGTCCACTCATCGTAAAAGAGACAATTTTTTGATCGTCGTTACGAGTAATGTCTACCGTAATCATACAACTTAAGCGTTAATCTTTTCGATTACAACTTTAGTGTAAGGTTGACGGTGACCTTGCTTACGACGGTAGTTCTTCTTAGCCTTCATCTTCCAAACGATGATTTTCTTAGCACGGCCTTGTTTTTCAACTTTAGCCGTTACAGTAGCGCCTTCTACGTAAGGAGCACCTACTTTCACCTCATCGCCACCTACTAAAAGAACGTTATCGAAGCTAACTGTTTCACCAGCTTCTGCGTCTAATTTTTCGATGTAGATTTCTTGGCCTTCTTGAACCTTGATTTGTTTACCACCAGTTTCAATAATTGCGTACATACTTGCACCTCCTCATATACTCAGACTCGCCATCCTAGGTAGACAAAATGTCATTTCAAAACCTGTTCTGTGCGGTTGTAGTTGTTTGGGTGCGACCAAATAACTAACAAACGATATTGTAGCATAGATTCTTCGATACTGTCAATCAACTATTTGCTTTTAATCGTTCGAGCTGTGCCGTTGCTTCCGTCATCTCACCGATGTATCGAATCGCGTATTGCTCTTCTAATAATCTCTTATTCGGATAGACTAATATTCGGAAGCCGAGGGCTTCTTCTAATCGTTTTAAATGCTCACTCTTTGCTCCAAATAAAACAGTAGCTACTGATGAAGGCAGTTCTAATACAAGAGCCTCGTTGTCCATCCCTTTATGCTCCCATAACTGTCTCTCTATTTTAAAGGCTTGTGCTTCATCAGATAAGACCACACCTTTTCCTTGGCAAGTTGGACAAGTTTTTGAAAGGCTTGCTTGCAAGTTTTGCCGAACTTTCTTTCGCGTCATTTCAAGCAAACCAAGTCCCGTTATACCAAGTACATTCGTTTTGGTCCTGTCTTTCTTTAATGCTTGTTCAAAAACCGAAACGACATGTGCACGGTCTTCTTCTCGTTTCATATCAATAAAATCAATAATGATAATGCCAGAAATGTCTCGTAATCGAAGCTGCCTTGCAATTTCTTTTGCAGCTTCACTATTTGTTTTTCGAACCGTATCATGTAAATTCGTCTTCCCAGTAAATTTACCCGTATTGACATCAATGACCGTAAGCGCTTCTGTTTGATCAATCATTAAATAGGCACCATTCTTTAGCCAAACTTGTCGTCTAAGGGCACGTTCCAACTCTTTCTCAATCCCAAAAGCACTAAAAAGATTTTCCTTTTCTCGATAAAAGGTTAACACTTCACGCAATTTTGGAAAGGGTTCGAGCAGCTCCTGCAGCAGTTTATACGCTTGAAGTTCATCCACAACAATCTGATCGATTTGTTCATATGAAAAGTCACGAATCATCCGCTCAATTAAATCAGAATCTTGATGAATGAGAACAGGGGCCTTTTTCGTCCGTTCCTCTTTTCCAATTTCCTTCCAACACTTCCGGAGAAATTGCAACTCTTGTTCGACCAATTCAGAAGCTTGTCCTTCACAAGACGTACGAATGATTAGCCCTTCTTTTTCTTCGAGCAGTTGTTCACCAAATTTCCGCCAGCGTTCACGCTCGTTCTCACTAGAAAAACGGCGTGACACACCGACATAATTACCTTCTGGCATATAGACAAGAAATTGTCCCGGAAATGAAATGACACCAGAGAGTCTCGGTCCCTTCGTACCGAAACCTTCTTTCGTTACTTGAACAAGTAACTCATCTCCTTGGCGAACAAATTCAGATATGCTTCTTTGCTTTTTTACTTCTTCCTCTTCGTCAAACAGATGATAGGAAAGCAAGTCATCTCGATATAAAAAACCATTTTTCTCACGTCCAATATCAACAAATGCCGCTTGCATTCCAGGTAGAACATTCACTACTCTTCCTCGATACACATTACTGACAATGCGGTTCTCAGACTTTCTTTCGACCATCAATTCAGCAACACGTCCGTTTTCAACTACAGCAGCCCGCCTCTCCCTCGTTGCCATGTTAAAATAGATTGTTTTCACAGCATAATGCCCCTTTTCCAAATTTCTTTACTCTATTGTAACAGGTTACTAACCAAAGTCGTAGTAGATTAAAGCTTCCTAGAGAAAAAATGCGAGAGAGGGGCTTTTGGCTTTTTTTGGTCAAAGAGCAGTTGCAGCATTTCTTTTTCTTCCACGATAAGTGATTTTCCAGTTTGTATTTGAACGATTCGAAACAAGTGATAGCGACCTTTTCTAATTCGTTTCATCGCTTCTCGTAATGGCAAGGAATCACGCACCACTATTGTTTTCTTAAATGGATCTTGACGGTTGGCGGACCATCTCGCCATTAAAAAACGCATAAAGCGATAATGACGCTGCTTCCATTCTAAGTAATTGCTTAGAAAAAGAAACACGAGCACAACCCATAAATTCAAATGATATGGAAACCAAATGGCGCTTATCACAACAAGAATAGCCAATGCTGCTCCTGACAACCACCTTGAAAACCTTAACGCATCTACATAAGAAAAGTGATACGTACACCATAGTTGAACGAGTCTCCCACCATCCAGCGGTATGACAGGAAGGAGGTTAAAAGATAAAATCATCACATTGTGCCAAATAAAGAGATGGTGATCTGTAGTAGTCCAAAAAGAAAAATGAACACAAACATAAGACAAAAGGATCATCCATACATGCTGAAGTGGACCAGCTAATGTTACAATCAACTCTTCATGAAATGGACGATTTGCAGCATCTTCTACTTCTGCTACTCCTCCAAAAGGAAGTAATTCAATCTTATGAATGCGCCATTTAAACAGATGAGCTGCAAGCGCATGTCCCATCTCATGAATGAAAACAATAAGAAATATCATTAGAACTTCTCGAAAATATCCAGTAACGACACCTATACCGACAATGAACCAGAATAAGGGATTGATCTTGATCTTTGATAAGATCTCTCTCATATCAATCAAATGTTATAACATCAGTTGGATTAATGTACTGATTGTCTTTTTTTAGAGCAAAATAGAACATTCCTTTTTCTGCTTCTTCGTTTGTGGATACTGTGCCAATTAGGTGTCCAGCTTGAATGTGATCATACTTGTTTACTTCAATTGTATCTAACATTCCATATACAGACTCCGTTCCATCATAATGCTCAATTGTAACTGTCTTCCCTAAACTTTGGTCTTCATTGTTTGTAACAGCAATCACATGTCCACCTTTAACTGCTTCAACTTCTGCATTCATCCCTGTCTCAACTAGAATACCACGTCCATCATGTTCAAAATCTTGGCTAATTGTCCCTAACACTGGTAATGCGTAAGCCACATCAACTTGCTCGTTTGGGTCTCCTTGCGCAATGTTCTGATTAATGGGGAGGAGTGCCAATGGTCTCCCAAATTGATTTTCATACCAATCTGCAATCGCCGCAAATTGTAGCTCCTGCTCATACACTTGTTTAACTAAATTTCTTGGACCTTCTGCCTGAGGAACTTGTGATTGAAACAGAATTGCTGTCATTAAGAACAAACAAACTGCTGCCATCACTCGAAATAAGAAAAATTCATTTTTCTTCACCGATTTGCTTTCATCTTGCTTATCGCTTGGAGGAATATAAAAGTCCGGCTCCTCCCTTTCCTCATCGTGCCGGTTCATTAACATAGGCACAGTACGTTCCCTTTGCTTCACACTGTGATTAATTTGACGTCTCCTTGTCTCAAGCTTTCTCCTTACTTTATTCAAATCCTTGGACATAGACTTCCCCATCCTTTTTGACAAGCTTATTTACTTAAACTATATGACTTGTCCTCTATCATTATGATAGAGTAAAAACAAATTTACTTCTTTGTTATCTTGAACAATGACCATTTAATAAGGAGAGGATTCTTAATGAAAAAACGTCAGTTAGGTTCGTCACAATTATATGTAAGTGAAATTGGACTTGGATGTATGAGCCTAGGAACAGATATAACACAAGCTCGTACTACGATTGAAACAGCTCTTGATCAAGGAATTAATTATTTGGACACAGCAGATTTATATAACCAAGGCTTCAACGAGGAAATAATTGGTGAGGTTGTAAAAGGAAAACGTCAAGACATCATTCTCGCTACAAAAGCCGGGAATCGATTTGAAAAAGGTAAAGAAGGCTGGTCTTGGGACCCATCTAAAAAACATATTCATCATGCGGTAAGGGAGAGCTTACAACGCCTTCAAACTGATTACATAGATTTATATCAATTACATGGTGGAATGATTGAAGACAATATTGAGGAAACAATAGAGGCATTTGAAGAACTAAAACAAGAAGGTCTTATTCGCTATTATGGCCTATCTTCAATACGACCAAATGTCATTCGTGAATATGTTAAGCGCTCATCAATCGTTAGTATAATGATGCAATACAGCTTGCTTGATAGACGACCTGAAGAACTCTTCCCCCTACTTGAAGAGAACCAAATTAGCGTTGTTGCTAGAGGGCCTGTCGCCAAAGGGATCTTAACTAATCGACCAATCGATCAGCTGTCAACGTCGATTAAAGAAAAAGGATATTTAAATTATCAATTTGAAGAGATACAAGCGCTTCGTTCTTCCATTTCAGATCAACTTCTTAACGGTCGCTCAGTCCAAGCCATTGCGCTTCAATATTGTCTAGCGTCACCTGTCGTCGCATCCGTTGTCGCAGGTGCTAGTAACACTCAGCAAGTTATTGAAAATGTCCAAGCACTTGAAGAGGGTACGCTAAATACCGAAGAGCTTAATTGGTTAAAAAAACAAACAAAACTAGATGTATACGAACAGCATAGATAAGGAAAAGGAGCGTTTCAAAAGGTCAATAACAACCTTTGAGACGCTCCTCCTTTTTTCGGGTGGGCTTTGGCTCCTCTCGCTGCGCGTCCCTCTGAGAAGACCACTCAGAGGCACTTAAAACCTGGCAGCGGCTCCGCTTAAAGCTGAGCCTATTAAAAAAGGTAAAGGGCGACCTTTTTTAATAGGCTCTTACTTTGTCCATCAGGATTTCTTTCATGACTTGGCCGATTTCTGGTAGGATGATGCGTTTCATGGCTAGGTTTACGGCTCCGATTGCTCCCGGCATGGAGAAGATCGCTTTCCCGTCTCGAACTCCAGCCGTTGCTCTGCTAAGAATGGCAGCTGTACCAATTTCCTCTTGAAAACTTAAGTGGCGGAATATTTCGCCAAATCCTGGCATTTCTTTATCCAAACTATCTCTGACAGCTTCATGTGTTGTATCATGAAGAGCAATACCTGTACCTCCCGTAATCAAGATCGCATCAATATCTGCTCGTGTCGCTGCAATTTTGATCCAATGCTGGATTAAACTATATTCTGAATTTATTATTTGGTATTCAGAAACACTATGCCCTTTCTCTTCTAATAGCGAACGAATCCGCGCACCACTTTGGTCATTCTCATATGTACTAGAGTCTGACACCGTTAAAACCATACAGCGAATGCTCCTCGTTACCTGATCACAGTGCTCTTCCATCATCGTCATTTAATTAGCCTCCTCTTATCGAACATTGATTCATTGAATTTATAGTAACACAGCCATTTCACTCTGTTATTGAATGCTTTCAAATAATTGGTACGCGGCTCAAAAAGTGACAGATATAAAGTTTTCTCACACTGACCTCTTCTCAGCATGGAATAGACAGAATAATCCTGAATATTCGCTGAATATGACTACCGAGAATGTAACGAATTATACGTAGAAGCTTGACCAACAAAAAAGAGCAGAGGATTCATTCTCTGCTCATAAATTTAGCGAACACTAAAAAATGATTTAATTTTCGCAAACATCCCTTTTTGCTCATCTAACGACATAAGTGGAACAGTTTCTCCTAATATTCTTCTTGCAATGTTGCGATATGCAATAGAAGCTTTACTCGTTGTATGAAGAGCAATAGGCTCACCTTTGTTTGAATGTTTAATAACCTCTTCATCATCAACAACAATTCCGAGAAGATCAATAGCTAAAATAGATGCAATCTCATCGACATCTAACATTTCGCCACTTTTCATCATATGTCCACGAATTCGGTTCACTACAAGTTTAGGAGCTTCTACATCTTCTTGTTCCAATAAACCAATGATACGGTCTGCATCACGAACGGCTGAGACTTCAGGCGTTGTAACAACAATAGCTCGATCAGCACCCGCAACAGCATTTTTAAAACCTTGCTCAATTCCCGCTGGGCAATCAATAATTACATAGTCATATTCCTGCTTTAACTCGTCAATAATCAATTTCATCTGTTCAGGTTGAACGGATGTCTTATCTTTTGTTTGAGCAGCAGGCAATAAGTATAAGCAATCAAATCGTTTGTCTTTAATTAAAGCTTGCTTAAGTTTACAGCGGCCCTCCGTTACATCAACGAGGTCATAAATAATTCGATTCTCAAGACCCATGACAACATCAAGATTGCGGAGCCCGATGTCTGTATCCACTAAGCAAATTTTCTTCCCCGAAAGTGCAAGGGCTGTGCCAATATTTGCTGAAGTCGTCGTTTTTCCGACTCCACCCTTTCCACTTGTAATGACGATTGCCTCTCCCACGTTGATGACCCCTTTCTATCGTGCTTTCTTAAAATTCATATACAGGAATAGAAAAGACTTCCTTATATTGAAGTAACTTATCGTTGCAACTGTGCTTCATTTTTTGAAAGCTCTGGATGAGAATGCACAAGCTGCTGGACTTTTCCGATATGAAATCTATATTGTTCATCTAAATAAGCACTTGTCATAATTCTTTCCTCGTCCACATCTCGATCAAAATGCTTAATTTGATCAGAAATTCTCAGTTGTGATGGTGCTAATAATGAAGCAGAAACGACGGCCTTATGATTGCCATCACAACCCGCATGAGCAATGCCTCGAAGTGCTCCCATCACATAAATATTTCCCGAAGCCATAAGAGTACCGCCTGGATTCACATCTCCTATTAACAGCACATCCCCGCTTACTTTTAGGACTTGTCCTGAACGAATAATGCGCATTAAAGTAACCGTCTGCGACTCTTGGCGCAGCTTTTCTGATTCCTCTTTTGATAGAACACGAGATTCAAACTGATCAACAGCGAGGTTGCGACCTTCTGAAATCATCGTCTCTAATTCTTCTTGCTGATGGACTTGCAAGTAACGATATCCAATATCGACTTTCACTCGCACATCAGGGCCCTCTGACTGCTGATAATGCTTGGACGAAAGCTTCTCGTTTAACTCCTCTAGCAAACTTTCATAAGAACAATGATCATCCAGTATAAAAATCAATCCATCTTTCGTCCCTTTTATCGTAACATTTTGCTTCTTTTGAACCATAGTTATGTCCACCTCAGCCTCACTTACATCCGTCACTCGTCTCATCTTTTCAGTTTACGAGTATACCGAAAAAAAACAGTGATGATACGTTTATTCAACATGATACTGCGTAAATCCTTCTAAATTAGAGAAGAAAAAGAAAAAAAACATAGATTTTGTCGTATTTTATCTATCTAAGACTTGCCTGTTTCATCACATGTGAAATTAATTTTTTCACTGGATAATAAATAATCACTGCAAAAGCAAAGTTCAAAATTAACCCTGGTATAAACCGTTCATAGAAGAACAAATTTGCAGCTAAATCAGTAATGCCAATTAACTTATATAACCCAAATTGATAATAATCAAAAAGAGCGACAGCTGCGAGCATTAATAATAAGTGAAATAAGAGTGAATCCTGTATTTGTTTGTATTTAAAAGCAAATGCATAGCCAATCAATCCAAATCCAAACATATACACACCTAACAATTGCGTGTAGACAATGTCGTAAATAAGACCAAATGCCAATCCATAAACTATACTGCTAAAACGTCCGAAATGAATCCCGATAAATACGAGCATAATTATGACAAAACGCGGTACGAGCGTTACATCCATTTCATTTTGCGCAGGTGTAAGCAATTGAAAGATCGTTCCTTCTAGCACAAGCAAAACAAAAACGAGCGTCGGGATAAAGAAACGGCTCACGATGGTTCCTCCTCAAGCAGATCTGGATCTAACGTCGTACTCGTACGTTCAATAATATATACATAGTCTATTGCAAAGAAGTCTGCCGTTGGCTCAATATAGGCATTTTGTGTCAACCCATATTCATCGGGTTCAACACGAACAATTTCCCCAATTAATAAACCACTAGGATAGACGCCACCTTTACCTGATGTTACGACAGTTTGTCCCTCTTCAATATCGGCTTCAAGATCAATCTTTCTCATGATAAGCAATCCAGCTTCCTCATCATATCCCTCAATAAAGCCATATTCAGGTTGATCCATCGAGATCATTGCTGACACACGGTTTGTTCGGTCATTGTCAGATAACAATTGAATTCTAGAAGAAAACTCACTTACTGTTTTCACTTTTCCAATGAGCCCGCCTTTTGAATCAACGACACCCATATTAGGTTCAATGCCATGTTCCGACCCGCGGTTAAGGCCGATGTATTCACTCCATCTATCCGGACTTCGATGAATGACAACAGCTGATCTCATTAAGTAATCATTTAAGCTCTCATCTAATTCAAGCATATCTTTTAATGTTTCATTTTCATTTCTCAGTAAATTTCGCTCGACCGAAATTTGAGCATATTCATCGAGTCTTGATTTCAATATTTTATTTTCTTCGTAAATATGTTGGATGTCTCGAACATTTTCAAAGAAACCCGCAATAGCGTATGCGGGTTTCGTGAAAATGGTTTGCACCCATCCAACAGCATCTCTAATCACTTGTTCTGGTCCTGTAATCTGCTCACGATCTTGTCTTGAGTAACCAATTAGTGCAACAAGAATAATGATAGCAACGAGAAGAATAATTAATTTTTTGTTTGAAAAAAAGGACGGCATGCGTTACACCTACTAACCTTTCCGATCTGAACGAGAAGTTATTCCAGCCTTTGAACGGAATAAATGAAGATTTTCTAGTGCTCTTCCTGTTCCAATTGCCACACAATCTAAAGGATTTTCAGCAACTAGGACAGGCATTTTTGTTTCGTCGCTTAGTACTTTGTCAAGATTGCGAAGCAAAGCACCCCCACCTGTGAGGACAATCCCACGATCCATAATATCCGCTGCAAGCTCTGGCGGCGATTGTTCTAACGTATTTTTAACCGATTCTATAATTGTTGTCACCGTATCAGCTAATGCACCTGCAATTTCTTCTGCTGATACACTAATTGTCTTTGGTAGACCCGTTAATAAATCACGACCTCGAATGTCCATATCATCAACGCCTTCAGGAGCACCAGCCGATCCAATTTCAAGCTTTAACGCTTCAGCCGTTCGTTCACCGATCATTAAGTTATATGTTTTCTTAATATACTGAATGATCGCTTCATCCATCTCATCACCAGCAACTCTGATCGATTGACTTGTCACAATCCCACCAAGTGAGATAATCGCAACTTCAGTCGTTCCTCCACCAATATCTACAACCATGCTACCTGTCGGCTCCCAAACTGGAAGGTCTGCTCCAATTGCAGCTGCAAATGGTTCTTCAAGCGTATATGCTTCCTTTGCTCCTGCTTGCTTTGTTGCATCTTCCACAGCTCGTTTTTCAACTGCGGTAATTCCTGACGGTACACAAACCATAACAGACGGCTTACGTGTAAACATTGAACGATTTTTTAACGCTTGACGAATAAAGTATTTTAACATCGTCGCCGTTGTATCAAAGTCTGCAATGACACCATCTTTCATTGGACGCAAAGCTACAATATTACCCGGTGTACGACCAATCATATTCTTTGCATCGTTCCCAACAGCTTCAATGGAGCCAGTATCCGTTCGAAATGCAACAACTGACGGCTCACGAACGACGATTCCCTTACTCTTCACGTAAACAAGCGTGTTTGCTGTTCCTAAATCAATTCCTATATCTTTTGAGAACCCACCAAACATCTATGTATCTCCCTTCATACAAAACCGAAATCATAACCTTCATTATAACGAATAATTCATAAAAAAAATAGCCTTAAGTTCCCCAAGTTTTAAGCAAATTGCTTCTTTCAAATAAAAAAGGCAACAAAACTTATGTTACCATTCTCTCCCCTCCATCGCTATCTTTGTTTTTTCCTGAAAAATCCTTTTTATTATATGACATATCCTTGCTCTTTAAGACTAACAAATTTACGGTCTCCAATAATAATATGATCAAGAAGTTCGATGCCAATCATTTTGCCTGACTCGGCAAGTCGCTTTGTCATTTCAATATCTTCACGACTAGGAGATGGATCTCCTGATGGGTGATTATGAAGACAAATAACAGAAGCCGCTGAGCGCCTCAGGGCTTCTTTAAAAATCTCACGTGGATGGCAAATGCTTGCATTTAAACTGCCAATGAAAATAGTCTTCCGATGAAGCACTTGGTTTTTTGTATTTAAATACAAACAATCGAAGTGTTCTTGTTGAAGAAAACGCATATCTTCCATGACATAATTAGATACATCCTCTGGCGAACGAATTACATATCGTTCCTCGGGCTGCATACTATGAATTCTTTTCCCAAGCTCAATCGCTGCTAATAACTCAACCGCCTTCGCTTCTCCAATTCCTTTGATTGAACATAATTCTTCAATTGCAGCTTCTTTCAACAGTAAGATCCCATCAAACTTCGCTAACACATGTTGAGCTAGCTCTAAAACAGACTCTTGCTTTGTACCACTTCGAAGCAAAATTGCCAAGATTTCTTGATTCGTTAATGCCTGTGCACCCTCTTGCAACAATCGTTCACGCGGCCTTTCTCGAAGAGGAACATCTCGAATAAGGAAAGGGGATTGGCGCATAGCAAGCAGCTCCTTTCTATTTTGAACAAAACGAGGCAAATTTATGAATGTTTACGTATCGGGGTGAATTCCTCTTTTTCGAAGTTCTCGTACCGTTTTTGCTAATGGTAAACCAACAACTGAAAAATAATCGCCAATAATACGTTTAACTAAAAACGCACCAAATCCTTGAATGCCATAACTACCTGCCTTATCGTTTGGCTCGCCACTTTTAACGTACATGTTGATTTCATCCTCTGTAAGCGGATAAAACTCGACATCTGTCTTCTCATAAAAAGTGTCTTTTCCGTTTGGCGAACAAATAGCAACACCTGTATAGACGCTATGCGTGCTGCCAGACAGTTTCCGAAGCATCGCTCCTGCGTCCTGCTCATCCATAGGCTTGCCAAGAATTTCATTGTCATAAGCTACAACTGTATCTGCTCCAAGTACGATTTCAGTTGGATGCTTCGACCAGACATCTTCGGCTTTTTGCAATGCTAACTGTTGAACGACTTCACTTGGCGTCAGTCCTTTTTCGACTTTTTCTTCAACGTCACTTGTTTTCACTTCAAAGGAATAATGAACTTGTTGTAAAAGCTCTTTTCGTCTTGGGGATCCTGAGGCTAAAATGAAAGATTTCATGAAGGGAGTCACCTCTACAATTTTTAATTCTATTGTACAGGTTCAAAATTAGAATACCAAATTTTTGCAACTAGAACGATCAATGTGTGAGATAACATAACGAGATATATAATACTCTTTTAACAAGGGGCATGGAAACATACAAAAAAACAGCTAGATTTATTTGAGGGCACTGAAAAAGGTTTATTTTCACCTTTTTCAGTGGCTTCATTTATTTCCAGCTGTTTCTTCATCTTCTTTTATTGTAACGATTGGACAACTTGTTCATAGCTTACTAAGGCGTCTAATATAGCTTGCTGTGATTGCCATAATGCGTCTTGTTCACCTTTTGATTCATATTCTTTTAATTTTTGACCTGCTAGCACTAATTTGTCTCCCATTTCAAGAGCATGCTGTTGCGAGTCACCTGTTAAATGGCTAAAAGCTACATCCCGCTCAGCTTGTAAAGCTTGGGCATTTTCTTCAATTGACTTAACACTTTCTGTTGTTATGAGCGAACCACCATTTAAGCCATCGACTGATAACTGCATCACCTTTTTATAATGATCTATCGCATTTGTAAACCAAGCAGAGACTTCTTCAGCTTGACCTGTGATATCTTGTCCATCGACTTGGTATGACTTCAAATAAGTATCTTGTCCATATTCTTCATATAAACTACCGATCTTCGTAGCCTGTGCACGATCCCCTCCAGCTCCGATAAACATATAAATTGGATCAGTTCCTTTTGTAAGTGTTCCTGCTAACCCTTGTTCGTGAATGCGTGCAACTACTTCTTCTCCTTGTGCTAGTTCAGTAAAGGCAGCACCTTGGACAACTTCTATAGACAGAGTTGGAAGAGCTGTTCCTTCTACAGTCGCATCAACGGAAGCTGCTGCTTGAGTTGCTTCTTCCTGCTCTACTCCTTGAACAACCGGAACGGAGCTCCCTTTAAAAACAGTGAGAATCATCGTACCAAAGCCAAGACCTACAATGATAGCAGAACAGACTGCTACGACCATCATCAATGGAATTTTCGGTCTGCTATTATTTGTGGCGGACTTCTTTTTTCTTTTAAACGGAAGCTTTGGACTTTTCTCTCGATTGCCATCGTCCCAAAATGGTTGTCCATTTCTCTTACGCTCCTCGTGCTTTTTTTCGAAATGAATGACATTGTCTGGTTGAGGAATGATTTCTGCTACGTCGATTTCTTCTTGTTCACGGGTCGGGACAATTTCTTCGGAACGCACTTGCTCATTTGAGAACACTTCAGAATCCACTTGAATTCGATCCTGAGTCTCCCTTTTTAACGTCTGTTCCTTGCCGTTTAACCGAACCGATATTTTGTGCTTATCCTGATTCATCGTATCACTCCTTTCCACAATCTCCCTTTATAACTCTATTCTATTACGTGAGCCTTGCAGATAGAACATGTCTAATAAATTAGTTTGACGATTTTTCTCTCTTTCCTTCTTAATCTATTAAATTAAAAAAGAACAAGACATTCAGTCTTGTCCTTGTCTATTAACCACCGAAATTATCATAGATTGAGAACATTGGTAAAATTGCTGCTAACACAATTGTTCCAACGATTAATCCTAATACAACAATCATAAGAGGTTCCATGATCGCACTTAAGCGCGAAGCCATTTGTTCCACTTCTTCTTCATAGAAATCGGCTACTTTCTCAAGCATCGTGTCTAGTTGACCAGATTCCTCTCCCACTTTCACCATGTGGCTGACTAGCTTCGGGAAAACCCAACTTTCTGAAAGAGGGCCCGATAAGCTTTCACCAGCTCGTAACGATTCTTTGGAGTCATGTAACACTTTTTTTACTACTTCATTATCAGAGATTTCCGCACTCATCGTTAATGTTTGTAGAACCGGAACCGAACTAGAAAACAAAGAAGCCATTGTTCTTGTGACTCGAGCTAAAATCGTTTTCTGAGCCAACAATCCAAATATAGGAATCTTTAATTTGGCATAATCTAGCATATACTTCCCTGTTTGGTTCCGTTTGATGCTAATAAATGCCAGAATTAACACGGTTACAAGGAGCATGACAATATACCAACGTTGGATCAGAAAGTCCGAGGCTCCCATCACCAATTGAGTCGGAAGTGGAATGTCCCCTCCCATTGACGTTAAATTCGCTAGTAGATTGGGAAGAACGACCGTTAATAAAGTGATTACAACTCCAATGGCAATAATGGAGACAGCAATTGGATACATCATCGCAGATTTCACTTTTTCCCTTACACGACGTTCCTTTTCGTAAAATGTCGCTAATCGCTCTAAGACATTTTCTAAATCTCCACTTGTCTCACCAGCACGTACCATGTTTATAAAAACTTTATCAAAAACTTTCGGATGCTTCTCACAAGCTTCAGAGAAAGGTGTACCTGAACGGATGTGGAAATAGACATCATTTAAAACTTCTTTAAATCTTTTTGAAGTCACTTGGTCACTAAGAATATTAATCGCTTCTGTAATGGTCGTTCCCGCTTTTAATAGCGTAGCAAGTTGACGGCAAAACACGACGAAGTCTTGGTTTTTCACAGGTTTCCCAAGCGTAATATTTAAATCTTTATTCCAGATCGTCTCTACTTGTTCATTTAACTCAGCGATAAATAATCCTTTCCCTTTCAGCTCTCGAATAGCCACTTCTTCTGAAGAGGCATGAAGCTTCCCTTTCACTTCTTTTCCCGTCCGAGAATCAATTGCTTTATAAAGAAAATTCATTGTTCATGCCCCCTTTCCTTATTCATGCTTGTCCCAACCTGGCACAAATTCATCGGCAACCGTACGTGTAATAAGACCTTGACGAACGAGATCCATAACAGCCATCTGAATCGTCTGCATCCCTTGGCTCTTGCTTGTCTCTAGGACGGTTAAGATTTGATGAATTTTGTCTGAGCGAATTAAATTAGCAACAGCCGGATTGTTGATTAAAATTTCCAAAGCCGCAATTCGTCCTTGTTCCGTTGCCGTTGGCAATAAACGTTGTGACACAACTCCTACAAGAGAGCTTGCAAGCTGCATCCGTACTTGTTGGTGTTGTTCTGGTGGAAAAACATCGATGATTCGATGAACCGTTTGAGAAGCTGTTGTTGTATGCAACGTCCCTAGAACGAGGTGCCCTGTTTCCGCAGCCGTAATGGCCGTTCGAACGGTGTCCAAATCTCGCATTTCCCCTACAAGAATCACATCAGGGTCCTGTCTTAAAGCCGCTCTAAGCCCTACTGAAAATGCTTTGCTATCAAGCCCAATTTCACGCTGGTTGACAATGCTCTTTTGGTGCTGATGTAAATATTCAATCGGATCCTCTAATGTTAGGATATGTTTGCTCATATTTTGGTTAATATAGTTAATCATCGCCGCTAATGTCGAAGACTTACCAGAACCTGTTGGACCCGTAACTAACATAAGACCTTGCGTTTGTTTCGCAAAATATTCTAATGCTTTTGGTAACCGCAATGACTCAAACGTAGGCACTTGACCATTGATGACACGGCAAACAATCCCAATAGAGCCTCGCTGCTTGTAAATATTTACACGAAAGCGACAAACCCCTTCAATCGCATAGGAAAAATCAAGTTCGCTCTCTTCCTCAAAGCGCACCATTTGGGCATCTGTTGTAATTTCCTTTGCCATTTCAAACGTGTCTTGCGGCCTTAGCACTGTAGATCCGACACGTTTTAATTTTCCATTTATCCGCACTGTTGGAGTGGTGCCAACGGTAATATGTAAATCAGAGGCACCATTTCGAAAAGAAAACTCTAACAATTTATTCATATCCATTGCTTATTTCCACCTTATTCAACAGTTACTCTAAAGACTTCTTCAAGTGTCGTAATCCCTTGAGCAGCTTTCATTAACCCATCATGCTGCATACTAATGAAATCTTTCTCCTCCACATACGCTCGGTAAGTTTGATAAGAAGATTTTCTCGTAATGTATTCTCGTAGTGTATCATCCATTACGACAATCTCATGAATTGCTAAGCGCCCTTTATAACCAGTACTGTTACAGTTTGCACAACCCTTTCCTTTTACAAGGTTCGAAACGGTCATGCCAACTGATTCAAATACTTGCCGTTCTTCTTTAGTTGGAACATATCGGTCCGCACAAGAGGAACAGACACGACGGACTAGACGCTGGGCCACGATTCCAGACAGAGCAGATGAAACAAGAAATGGTTCGATTCCCATGTCCATTAAACGGTTAATTGCACTTATGGCATCATTTGTATGCAATGTACTTAAAACTAAATGACCTGTTAAAGCTGAGCGTAATGCAATTTCTGCTGTTTCCGTATCTCTAATTTCCCCTATCATAATAATATCAGGGTCTTGCCTTAAAATGGATCGTAAACCAGACGCGAAAGTAAGACCGATGTTGGCATTAACTTGAACTTGATTGATTCCTTTTAATTGATATTCGACAGGGTCCTCAACCGTGATGATGTTTACATCCTCAGAGTTAAGTTTAGACAATGCAGAGTACAACGTTGTTGATTTCCCCGAACCCGTTGGACCTGTTACAAGAATGATTCCATAAGCACTATTTAACATCTTGCGAAACTTCTGTTCATTTGCGGTTGAAAAGCCCAAGCGCTTAATGCCTAACGATACATTTTCAGTATCAAGCAATCGCAAGACTACTTTCTCGCCAAAAACTGTTGGCAATATCGACACCCGCAAATCAATTTTTCGAATTTCAAGGTCAACCTTAAACCGACCATCTTGCGGCAAGCGTTTTTCGGCAATATTTAAGTCAGCCAAAATTTTAATACGTGACACTAACACATTGTGCATACTCTTTGGAAGCGTTCGTTCTTGACGCAACACTCCATCGACACGAAAGCGGATAACCGTCTCTGATTCAAGCCCATCAATATGAATATCACTAGCTCCTTCTTCGGTCGCTTGATAAATCAACTGATTGACCATCTTCGCAACAGGAGAATCATCGGACTGCTGAAGATCACTCATAGCCGATTCGTCTTCTTTTACAGCCATGTTATCTACCATTTGGTCAATTGACTTTTGCATACCGTAATAGCGATTAATCGCTAAGCGAATCTCTTCTTTCTTAGCGATCGCTGGTTGAATGTGAAATCCGGTACTCAGTCTTAAATCATCTAATGCAAAAATATCGAGAGGATCAACCATGGCAACCGTTAAACGCTCTCCAATTCGCTCAATTGGCAGCAGTTGATAACGCCTAGCCAACTCTTCATTAATAATCCCAATAATTTTCGGATCAATTTTTTGTTTGTACAGATTAATATGGGGGATGCCTAATTGATACTCTAGTACTTCAATAATTTGTTGTTCGGTGACCACTTCCATTTGTACAAGCTGATCCCCTAATCGTGCACCTGTTACCTTTTGCTCTTTTAACGCAGCCATTAACTGATCATATGTGATCATGCCTGATTCAACGAGAATATCACCAAGGCGTTTTCTTTTTTGCGTAGCCATACACATAGCTCCTTTATCTAAATAACTAGCTTGTCTGAATGGAGTTATTTTAAATGGTAGCGTTCGTATCCATTTAATGTATGAACAAAGTCAAGCATTGCTGCTTGCGTTTGCCATAAGTACTCTTCTCTACTCGTTCGAGTATACTCATTAATGGCATTATTAGCTAACTGTAAAAAGGTGACCGTCTGTTCCAATTGGTCCTTGCGTTCTTCTGTTGTTCCTTGATTTATCGCTTGTTTGACAGCTTGCTCATAATTCGCAACAATCGTAGACAAGTTTGTCTGATCGTTTGAATCAAAGGGAGCACGCCCGAACCCAGCTGTAGACATTTTGCTTACTAGAGTGACAGCATCGATTGCTACAGGAAGGACCGTAGTTTGTTCATTTTCTAATAGACGAAACGGAATACGATCGACCCACGATTGAAAGCTTTCCCCTTTACTTGATACTTGTCGATTCACCATTTCTGCTGATTCACGATCGTGTGCAAAACCAGTGTGAACGACCAATGAGGCTAACGTCGGATCATGCTCTCTCACAACCGACCTCGGGTAAATTCCATCATTCATTAAATTACTTAACTGTCTAAGAAAATAATATTCTGTATTAAACGCTCCTGTTTGCACGACATAAAAAGCATTATCTCCAGCTTGAATCTGAGCATTGAAATTTTCTGGCTGGTAATAAAGTTCCAACCTGCTCACACCAACATTGACGGAAGGTTCAGCGTCTGAACCACTCGGATTACGATCTTCCTCCTGCAGCGAGTTTGACGGGGATCGTTCGTTTGCTCTGCATTTGAATCAGCTTGTGAGCTTGAATCATTACTCTGATTCGTATTCGTATTCGAATTAATAGAAGTTTGAGCGTGCTCTCCATTTATTTCCGTTGAACCAATCATACTAGATTCTATTATCGTCTCTACAGTCGTTACCTTCTCTAGATAAGACTTAATCCAAGCAGAATCAAACTGATAATCAAGCTCAAACTCTTTCGTCTCTTCCATGAATGGCGAGAAATCTTCTGAATAAAAAGCTCGTAATGTTAAAACTCCCTCTACATGATTGGAATCTTCCGCTACCACATACGAATAATTTTGTATGTGGACAATTCGGTCAAGTTGCTCGATTTCATCGACAAAAGAATGAAGGTCATCCTCTTCTCCCAAAATGCTTAAAACTAGCTCCACATATGCAAGGTTAATATGTTCAAGTTCCGTTACCTCTTCCTCTAATGAGGCATAAAGCTCTTCAGAAAACAGATGTCGCCAGCTCTGGTTCTGGTCAACCTCAGCATCTGTCTCCTCATCAAATGGCGCTTCTAGCGGTGAAACTTCAATATCAATCCTTTCAATGACAACATCCGTATCCAGTTCAGTCCGCTCAAGGTCAGCAACCATTTGCTCAATATCCGGACGTAGAGGAATAAGCGCAAGGAGCTTACTCTCTTCTTCGTCACTTAGCTTCTGCTTCTCACTATTATCCAAATGCTGTTGATAGGTTTGTAGACTGTTCGTTATTCGCTGCAATTCCGCCTGCTGATCTTGTTCTTTCGCTTGCAACGGTCGAACTTGGTATAAATAAAAAGCAACGAGGCCTAAAAAGAAAAGAAGAATAAAATATAAGACCGGTTTTTGATTACGTATAAACCATTCATTCATACTGTTCACCTGCTAACGTTTTTAGCTTTAACGTGAAATCCGATTGATAGATGATCCCGCTTTCGCTCTGCAATTCAATTGTCGTCACTTCCGCTCCACTTATTTCTCGCTCATTTAGAAGGTGATTAAGAAAAACAGCTGCATCTCCTTTAGAGACAGACGTAACTTGAACAGTTAGATCACCATTGTTTTCATACGAGTAACGAGTGACCTCAGTCCCTTCTGGCAAATGGAAATAAATACGATCTTTTAACGAAATCGTTCCTTTAAACACACTCGATAACAAAGTACTCATAGCCGTAAATTCATCAACATAATTGAAAGCATTAATGCCTGATGTCGTGGCTAACACACCTGCTTCAAGAGTAAGTAATTCCTCTGTCTTCGTCGCTACTTGCGCTTCCAATTGCGTAACATTATTATTTACGCTTATATACGTAAACGTTAAAAACATCGCACCTGCAACGATCGAAGCGAGACCGAAAACCGGGATCAATGGAAGTTTCCCTTCCTGCCTTCGAGTTCGTTCAGGTAATAAATCAATACTAATGTTCACAACTATCGCTCCAATCTACAACCCGTCTCATTTATTTTCCTTTTCGATTCTTATCTGGTTTGTCATTCGCTCTAAGGGCAAGCCCAATTGCTACACTGCACGAATCGAGCAGCTGTTGGTTTTGCTCGGCTGTTACAATCGAACTATAATCAATTGTGCTAATCTCCATGCGCATTCTCTCAGATAACGGATCAATAAGAAGACTAGCAGACTCTCCCGTTACAATGATTTTACTAAACTCACTATCACGTTCCCCAAGTGAATACCTAAAGAAATTCTGCGCTCTTTGAATCTCGGTAATGACAGAAGAAACATACTCGTCTAGACGTTTCGTTGAACCTTCTCTTGCGGCTGCAACTTGTGTAACAGTCTCTTCTGCAACTTCATCCGAAAAAGCGAGGACGTCTTCATCTTGTCTAGGGCTCCTCTCATCAGGCTCCTCAAGCGCCATCGTTCTCGAGAAAACAATGAGATCGTGTTTGAAAATGTGGATATCGACCGTCTCTTCGGAAACATCGAGAATCATCGCTGTATCTTTTAACCAGCTAGGATGCAAATACATTAACAACCGTTGCAGTGACAACCCTCTTAGCTCAGCTGTAAGCGGCTTATAACCAGCCTCTTCACATGACTCCATTAAATCTTCTGAAATAGAACGCGACGTCGCAAAAAACAAAATCTCACTTCGCGGTCCCTGAATGTCCTTTTCAACATTGTTCGCTAGTTCCTCAAGGGTAAAATCATCATCTGTCCTTACCCCATTTCGTTCTGGGATGACCGACCCAATTTTGACAAAATCATAAATCGGATCCTCAAACGGAATATGAATCGATTCCCCAATCTGAAACCGAATCAGCTTCGCTAAATCTTTTTCCTCCAAATCAGGCAAAGTCGTAATTTTTCGTATGAGCGTATTTTGAGTAGGGATCGACAAATGAACCTTTTTTGAAGCTTTTTTATTCCCCTTTAGATAACTACGAACAGCCGTTGACAACAAGCCTTTCTCGACCACAACCCCATTTGCTACAATGTTTTCTTGGAGTGAATGCTCATAAACCTCCTCTAAAACAGGAGCTTGCTTATCTAGCTTAATCGTCGCAAATGTCACTTTGTTGTCACGAACGTCTATGCCTGTGTATTTGTTGTTGAATAACATGTAAGCACCTCAGTTAATTATTTATTACCGATTGTAGTTTTATAATCTTCAACTTTAATTGTTGAAGTGTTCGTAACATCCTCAGATGACCCTTTTTTGCAAAGCCCTGCGTTGGCAAGACCAATTAATGAACAATCAATTCCTTTTCCCTCTCCAGTAAAATCATTGTTGCCACTTGTTGAGAAGTTTTTAACAATGATACCCGAGTTTATTATTAGCTTTCCAGCACCATTATAGTTGCTTGTTACAACCAAAGCGCCATTTACAGTAATTGGGAAGTTCCCTCCATGGTTTAAATCATTCACAATTAAAACTCCATCCACTACTATATTACTAGTGTTCCCTTGACCAGTAACTTTCATTTCTTTTACCATTACTATTGCGTCTGGTCCAATATACAATTGATTATCGTTTCCACTATAATCTAAAACCTCAAAAAAATGAGTACCTGACATGTAATTTTTGGAACTACTAACTTTTTCATGCCCGAAATTACTAGCATCGTTAGGAATTTCTAAGTGTGCCTTAACAGTATTAAAATCTGTATTAGACATTTTTAATTTATTATCATAAAGTTTAAGCGTATCATGATTATTACTTCCGTTATAATTGAAATTTTCCACAAAGTATAAAGGGGATTTCAGATATCCACTTACAATTGTCTCTTCTTGTATATTTAAAAGTAAATTTCTATTCACTTTGGATTCAGAGGCATAACGTGCTCCAATTTCATAAGTATTCGTTTCCTTATCATATGACTCGAGTGATACTTTAATTGGAATATCGTTTTTAGCTCCAATTGAAAATTGTTTAGGTAATTCTTCTTGTAGATAAGCAATTGCACCTTTTTCATAGATCTCCATCTCTTTTAAAGCTACCTCTATTGCACCTTCCGCACGATAAAACTCCCCTTGAACTTCTGCATTGCTAACAATTGTTTGTTTGCTATAGCTCGTCGAAAACAACATAGCAGAACCAACAGAAGCCAATAAAACAACAACAAATAAAACAAGTATTAATGCGGCACCTGATTCTGATTGAACCAATTTATCTTTCACCACTATCACCGCCTTCTCAAAAACGAGAATACATTATGGTAGATGCTAGTTTAGTATCCCCGATTTCTAGTATTATTCGAACTTCATTAGCATCTTCTTCATTCTCAAAAACAAGAATAGAAGCTGATTCAGAAACAACTTGATTACTTCCATTTATTAAAAGGATGGTGGTCATCTTCTCTTTATAAATCAGGAGAGTTTTATCATTTTTTCTTAGTTCCAATGTTCCCAAATCTTTATTTTCAATCCATCTTGCGCCATCACGCATTTCCCTCGTCATATATTCCATTAGAAAACGAGCTTGCCTTTGTGTATCATTTTTATGAAATACAACTTGTTCAGACTTTAATGAATAACTTACGAGACTTACTGCAACCATCGTAATAACAGTCATTAAGGCAATTACGACTAAAAGTTCTACAAGTGTAACTCCTTTTTGATTATTCATCCGGTCGAAACACCACCGTAACAAGTTCAATTTTATTTTCTTTTTCATGTAATCCAGCTTTCCCACTACTAATAAAACTATTTTTCTCAACCCTAACTGTTATTTGGTAAAAATTATCCACTTCATGCTCATAAGGATCGACTTTAACAAATACAGTTACGGGCTCATCTATCACCAAATTGCTATAAGGAGCAGGGAGGTTAGCATGCGATTCACATTGTTCGTTAATATTACTCCAACAATATGTATCAACACTCAATGTACCTGTTGTTGAGTACCTAACCTTCTCCATCACCTCTTGAGCAATATACGCAATTTGCGTTTCTTTTTCTTGACTAACCGTGCGCGTAAAAGTGCCAGTCATAATCGTCAATAATGGAACAATAATAATCCCGACAATGACAATCGCTACTAACAATTCAACAAGCGTCAGCCCTTTCTCATTTTTCAAACTACTCACCCCTGCCACAAGCTGACATACCAATTCCAAACGTCATATCCGAACAAATAAGCAATCAAAGTTCCGATAAAAATAAACGGCCCAAACGCGATCGGTTGTTTTCTCTTTACTACTCCAGTAACGATTAAGAGTAAGCCAACAACAGCCCCCAAAAAAGAGGCAACCATGAAACTTAAGAGCGTCATCCATGGTCCGAGCACAAGTCCAATTGCTGCATAAAGCTTTATATCACCACCACCCATTCCGCCACGGCTGACGATCGCTATGAGAAGGAGCAATACAAAACCAACAGCCCCGCCAACTACATAAAACCAGAACGGTTCAGAACCAATAAACAGCCGAGTTATTAACAAGATCGCTATTGCTGGAAGCGTAATCACATCCAAAATTAACTTTTCTCGAATGTCTGTCAAAACAGCTAACACAAGAACAGTCGTTAAAATAATCGCTGGAAGCAATTCAAGCTGCACACCAACAACTTTATAGACGAGGAAAAGAGAAGAAGCTGTTACAAGCTCACCAACAGGATAGAGAGGAGAGATCTTCGCCTTGCAATAACGGCACTTCCCCTTTAAGAAGAGATAACTAAAGACAGGCACTAAATCTAGTACCGATAAACGATGATGGCAGTTTGGACAATTTGAAGGAGGGAAGGCGATTGATTCTTTTTTGAGTAGACGGATGGCGACTACGTTGAGAAAGCTTCCTAAAAGTAACCCTATTAACCAAAAATAAGAATCGCAAATCAATATCTTTTTCTCCTTTTAACATTAATTATTTTTTAAAAGCTGTCACTATGAACTAGCGACAGCTTTTTAAAGAAAATAAACACATTAATCAGTAGATGGGGAAGGTAGGGAATTTGGTTCACAGACCTCAGTAATTGATCCCGTATCATTATCTATGGTAAAAGCCGGAGTTGAGTTATCCGCACACTTAGGAGCTTCTCTTAGGTAATCGGCAGCTACTAAAGCAGCTGCGTTGGCAGCATAGCTTCCTGTCATTGCATAATACCTTTCAGATGCATCCTGAACAACCTTATTTACCTGAGCATTCGCATTTGCTTCAGCACTGTCTCTATTCCCCATAACCATGGGTACAACAATCGCCGCAATAATCCCCAAAATAACAATTACCACCAATAACTCAATCAACGTTAAACCTTTTTGATTCTTTAAACGCTTTTGAATAAACTTTCTCATTCTTACTCATCTCCCAATATAAGTTTTTTTATATCTAAGGTGTAACTAAAGTCACAGTCCTTAAGTACTGAAATTAACAAAAATGCCATAAAAAATAGCCTTTCAATTTTTCTACTACAATCTATAAGTAGAACATAAAAGGCCGGTTGCACCAATCGCTCAATACGACTAAGGTGCCCAAATAAAAGTCGTATTTCTATGCTTTCCAAACTATTCTTTTGATACTTTGATTGTATTCTGAGAGATTGCTAAAGTCAATACTTTTTCCTTAGTAATCACCATTTATTCACATAAAAGGACAAATTAAACTAAATTCAACCAGGTCTTTTGATGGGTATCTCATCGAGTCAAAAAGACAAACACCACCACCAATAGACCTAGCAATGTCCTTTATGCATTTATTATATAACCCTTTATCCCTACATGACAGAGATCAAATTTTTCCATTTTTCTCTTACTCTAGCGATAAAATATAAAGAACCACAAATGATTAATACTTCATCCATTTTGGTTTGTTCGATTTCTTCATGCAAAGCTTGCGTCCAGTTCTCGTGATAACGTTTCGTTTGAACAGGAGCTTGTGTCGATAAGCTTTCTGCCTTTGCTGCTCGATCAAAGTCAAAAGTTGTAAACGTAAAGCTTGCTTGAAAATCTAAAAATGGCTGTAGTAAGCTGTTCATGTCTTTTTCTTTCGTTGCAGCTATTAAAAAGCGAACATTTTTATTCGGATAGTGTAGTTTTAATGTTTCAGCCAATGCTTGCATTCCTTCTTTGTTATGTGCACCATCCACTATAACCGTCGGGCTTTCTTGTAACACTTCAAAACGCCCTGGCCATGTTGTCAAAAGGAGTCCTTTTTGAATGTGTGTATCATCAATAACCAACTGATTATTCGTTCTTAATAATTCTAGTGCTTGTATGGCAATAGCAGCATTTTGACGTTGATGAGGTCCAGACATTTGAATTGTGACATCCAAAGGCTCTCTTCCTATTTGAGTATAAGTAAAAACTTGTCTCTCTTCATTAACAGCGACAACCTCTTCATCAAAATGTTTTCCTAACACATAAAGAGGAGATTTGTTTTGATTTGAGACAGCTTGGATCACTCTTTTCGCATCTTCTTGCGACACACCGGATACAATGGGTACGTGTTCTTTAATAATGCCTGCTTTTTCTGAAGCAATTTCTTTTAGCGATTCTCCTAAGATTTGCATATGATCAAAACCAATAGACGTAATAATCGATAGAATCGGCGTAATCACATTTGTCGAATCTAAGCGGCCGCCTAAGCCTACTTCTACTAAAACAATATCTGGCTTGGCGATCGTTCCGAAGTAGTCAAAAGCGATCGTTGTCAGGACTTCAAATTCTGTTGGACTGCCATATTCCGTTTTGCTTAATTGTTCTACTAATGGTTGAATGCGCTTGGCACATGTAAGAAGAGCTTCCTCATTAATGGGTGTGCCGTTTAATGAAATTCGATCTTCAAAACATTCCATTGAAGGAGATGTAAATGTACCAACCGAGTAGCCCGCCTCCACTAATGTGTGACGTAAAAAGCTAACTGTTGAA
This sequence comes from Halalkalibacter krulwichiae, assembly GCF_002109385.1. Lineage (NCBI taxonomy): Bacteria > Bacillati > Bacillota > Bacilli > Caryophanales > Bacillaceae > Halalkalibacter > Halalkalibacter krulwichiae. Next base: position 3,293,139 of record NZ_CP020814.1, read on the forward strand.
CCTTTTCCATTCGTTCCTCCAATATGAATCGCTTTAAGCATTTGATCAGGACGGTCTAATCGATCAAGCATCCAATTCATCCGTTCAAGTCCGGGCTTTATGCCAAATGAAAGTAACCCTTCAATCCAGTTAATCACATCTGCTCTATTTTTCATCGCACATTCCTCCGATTCTCCCAAGTTGCTAGTTCAAGTTTATCTTAGAATGGTAGGGAATGAAATAGTAGATGTTTGGTATGAGCTGAATAAGAAAGAGCTAATTCTCATCTCCACCGTGTTGCTCATACATTTCCATCCACTCTCTAAACGCCTCGTCATCTCCTTCCTTCTCTGCTTTTTCCATCATCATTTCTGCATAGAAAGGTTTCTCTGTCAACTCAGATAGCTTGGCGATATAGTGATACATTTCCTCTCGTAACAGCGGGGAGTTATCTTTTGTTTGCTGACGGACGATATTTAGGACTTTAACGGCCATTCTAAGAGCGAGATCGTCGTCATTGTTTTCTTTTATTAAGGATCGGTATGCATCAAGTGCTTGTTGATGCTTCCCATCAAGCAATAGTTGGTCAGCTTCAGTTATAGACCGGTTTCTAACCGTGAAAAAAGGAAGTTTCTCTGTGAGTGATTCGTCTAAACGGTAACCATTGCTGCGGCGTAGTTCTTTGTCATTTTCATCATAGGCAACGACCGACCATGAAAACAACCCTTTTGGATGCAAGTAGTCAAAAAGTTGAGCAGGATCGAGTCCGCCTTCATAAACGTCTTGATTACTAATTTCATAGTCTACAAAAAACGGACTGTGATATAGTTCCGTAATTGCCACACTCCATTTATCATCTGTGATTGGACCACTTACTAAACTAGACATTGATCCATTTTCAAAATGATAGGCCGTATATACTTGATAATAAGCTGCATCGGTTTCCTCCCACTGAAACGTAATCGTCTCGCCTTCTATCACTTCGGAATTCACAGGCGATGTAACATTCATAAGTCGACGTAACTCTATGTCATACTGAATATCTTGATCTGTTACACGGAGGATTTCTTCCTGGTCTACTGGCCATGAATACCCATCGATTTGTTCAAAAAATAATCGGATGCCGATTTGATAATCTCCTGGTAAGACAGTGAGAGTGAACTTACCTTGTTCATCTGTTTTCGTTTCATTTTCTTCTCCGATTGGACTAATGGATCGATAGGATTCCTCTTCGTCACGCATTACAACAGCTGCTCCGACAACCGGTGTACCATCCTCTTTTTTCACATAGCCTGTAACGGTTCGAAATTCGATGTCACCCTTCATTTGTTGTAGCTGCTTTTTCAACTGACTGACTCGTTCTGATTCGTCGGCATACCAGTCCTCTTCCATCGTAGCTGCTTTCTTCCTTTGTTGTTCCCATTCCTTAATTGCAGACAGCGCCTCTGAAAGGAGATTTTCTTCTAGTAACAATTTCACTTTTAAAACAATCCATTTCTCTGAAGGAACGTATACAAATGCATGTTGCAGTCGCTTCTCTTCCTGAGCTCGATAAGCCTCAAGAAACTCTAATGCTTCCTCTTTTTTTCCTAACTGCCTTAAATATTCTGGCTGTAAGAGCAGCAATTCTTCATCAACAAATTCACGTTTCGATAAAATGACTTGCTTCTGTTCTTCTATATAAGCAATCGCTTCTTCCTTCGATTTCTCTGTTGCAATCGTCTTTGCTTTTAACGCCTGCGCATAATCAAAGTAAATTCGGTCTGCACTTCCTCGCTCTATATACTCATCAATATAGGATTGAACGTCCTCTGTCTTAAACCCTCTACTGAAACCCCTATCTGACCAAGAAGATGATGTCGGTGTCACATAGACGTCATATCGTTGTCCAAGCTCAGGTTCAAGAATGTATCTCTCGATTAAAGTTAACTTTCTCGATATTGTCCATGATTGATCTATTAAAGCCTTCATCATTTCAAAGGCTTCTGGATCACCAGCCTGAAACGCTGCCTCTACTTGTTTCTCTTTCCATATAGGGATCACTAAAGCTTGAATTGTCAGGAATGACATACTTAAAGCAACAACGACTATAAGCAAATGCTTAATCTTTATTCTCATTGTCCCCTCACCCTTTCCTGAAATAAGTCACTCCAAACAATATTACCTTGGACTTCGATTAACTCATTTGTTTCAATTTGATAAAAGCTTATCAAATCAATTGAGGCTCCAACGAAGAAGCATGCCATAATGGCCATTACCGGAAGCACTGGAAGCGTGATCTCTTTATTTAAAAAGCGCTTAACCTTTTCTTGCTTTGAACGAGAATTCAACTGACGTAATATAGACTCATGTTGTGTAAAAACGATTCCAGTCAATTCTTCATCTAGTTGTTGTTTCATTTGTTTTCGTTCAGTCATTTTGCTCACCTTCTAAACGGTCTTTTAATTGCTTACGTGCCCTGGCCAGCCGACTCTTCACCGTACTTTCTTTTTCATCGATCATCGATACAATCTCCTTCACACTAAACTCCTGAAAATAATACAAGGCAATGATTTCTCGATATTTTTGATCAAGGGTTTGAACTGCTTTTACTAAAGATTGACCATCAAGTAAGCGAAGAATTTCCGTTTCTGGTGTGTCTTCGACGGTCCCCTCTTCTATATGATCATCAGCATGCCTTAAGAAAACATGCTTAAAGCTCCAACGCCTTGTTCTTTTTCGGCACTCATTGATCACAATCGATACGAGCCATTGTTTAAACTTCTTTGAATCCTGTAACTGATGAATCCGATCAAATGCAGCTACAAACGCATCTTGAACGACATCTTCTGCCTCATAGCGATCTTTCAACACTAGAGAAGCTAACCTGAGGCATTCGTTACTGAACAGTTCGAGGCATTGCTTAAATGCCGCTTCATCCTTCTCTTTTAATCGCTGTACTAGCTCCTCCATTTACTATTCTCCTCGGGTAAAATTCGTCTCAATTAAACGTACTTACTTAATAGAGTCATCATAGCAGATTTTGGTTGCAACATTTCAGAATTTTTTTCCTATTACATTCGGATAATGTAATCGATTAGACGGATACTACCTTTGTAGCTTACATATCGGAGGTGCTATGACATATAAAATTTGAGATGGTTGTGATGATGAAAAAGAACTAAAAGGGAAACAAAAAGGAGGATTTTGAAATGGAAAAGAAAAGAATTGGGTTGCTGTTCATTGTCTTTATGCTACTTATCTCGTTTGCAACAGGAGCTTTAGCAGCTGAGAAACCTAGAGCTGATAAAGACATTGTAGATACAGCCGTTGACGCTGGTGATTTTAGTATTTTAGCAGGTGCTTTAGAAAAGGCAAATTTAGTCGAGGCACTTAAAGGGGAAGGACCCTTTACTGTGTTCGCTCCTACTGATCAAGCATTTAAACAGTTGTTAGCTGAATTAGGAATCACTATCGATGAGTTGTTAGCAAGAGAAGACTTAGCAACGATTTTACAATACCATGTCGTCCCTGGAAAAATGATGTCTGGTGATTTAAAAGACGGTATGAAAGTGAAAACATTAGCTGAAAAAGAAGTAATGATATCGTTAGATCCTGTTCGAATAAACGATGCAAAAGTAGCAAAACCAGATATTGAAGCTTCAAATGGAGTCATCCATGTGATTGACAAAGTGTTATTGCCTAACTAAACAATGTTTAAAAAGGGGCTTATCAAAGGTCTGGTTTGACCTTTTGACACGCCCCTTTTTCAAGTCTTTATTAAGCCTTCAATTCAGCAATACGTGCTTGAACCGCTTCACGTTTCGCTTTGTAATCTGCTTGCTTCGCTTTCTCTTCTTCAATAACCTTTTCCGGTGCTTTTCGAATGAAGCCTTCATTCGAAAGCTTCTTGTCAACACGCTCGACTTCTTTCGTAAGCTTCTCAAGCTCTTTTTCAAGGCGAGCAATTTCTGCATCTAAATCGAGTAATCCAGCTAAAGGCAAGTATAGGTCAACACCTGATAATACTTGAGACATCGACTTTTCTGGAGCGGTAACATCTGTACCGATTGTTAATTTGCTTGGGTTACAGAGTTTCTCGATGTAACTTTGACCACGAGTTAGCTGAGCATTTACTTTGTCACTCTTCGCATGAATGAGTAATTCGATTTGTTTGCTCATTGGTACATTTAATTCCGCTCTCGTATTACGAACAGAGCGAATAATGTCCTTTAATAATTCCATATCTTCAACAGCATCTTCAAAGATTAATGCTTCTTCACGCTCAGGCCATGCTGCAACCGTAATCGATTCGCCTTTGTGCGGCAAATGTTGCCAAATTTCCTCGGTAATAAACGGCATCATCGGATGAAGCAATCTCATCGTTTGATCAAGAACATAAGCTAACACCGATCTCGTTGTTTTCTTTGCCGCTTCGTCTTCACCATAAAGTGGAAGTTTCGCCATTTCAATATACCAATCACAGAAATCATCCCAAATGAAGTTATATAACAGGCGACCAACTTCACCAAATTCATATGCATCAATAAGACGAGTGACATCTGTGATCGTCTCTTGTAGACGAGTTAAGATCCACTTATCTGCGATTGTCTTCTCACCAGTTAAATCAATTTCGTCATAAGTTAAACCTTCCATATTCATGAGAGCAAAGCGCGATGCATTCCAAATCTTATTCCCGAAATTCCACGTTGATTCGACTTTCTCCCAATAGAAACGAAGGTCATTTCCCGGGGAACTTCCTGTCGATAAGAAGAAACGTAGCGAATCCGCTCCGTATTTGTCGATTACGTCCATCGGGTCTACACCATTACCTAGTGACTTACTCATCTTACGGCCTTCTGAATCACGTACAAGTCCATGAATAAGTACATCATCAAATGGACGTTTTCCTGTAAACTCAAGCCCTTGGAAGATCATTCGAGATACCCAGAAGAAAATGATATCATAACCAGTTACAAGAACATTCGTTGAATAGAAGCGCTCGTAATCAGGCGACTGTTCATCTGGCCAACCCATCGTTGAAAATGGCCATAAAGCTGAGCTAAACCATGTATCTAGTACGTCATTATCTTGATTCCAGTTTTCCTCATCTTCAGGCGCTTCATGACCTACATACACTTCTCCTGTTTCCTTGTGATACCAAGCAGGAATACGGTGGCCCCACCAAAGTTGTCTTGATATACACCAGTCACGAATGTTTTCCATCCAGCGTAAATACGTTTTCTCAAATCGATCTGGAACGAAATTCACTTTTTCGTCTGACTTTTGTAGGTCAATTGCCTGATCTGCTAATGGCTGCATTTTTACAAACCATTGAGTTGATAAGTATGGTTCTACGACTGCTCCACTACGCTCAGAGTGTCCAACTGAATGCATATGCTCTTCAATTTTGAATAATACTCCGGTTTCTTGTAGATCTTTAACGATTTGTTTGCGGCATTCAAAGCGATCCATTCCTTGATACTTTCCTGCCTTAGCATTCATCGTTCCATCTTCATTCATGACAAGAATTCGCTCAAGATTATGACGATTTCCAATTTCAAAATCATTCGGGTCATGAGCTGGTGTGATTTTCACCGCACCTGAACCAAATTCCATATCAACATAGTCATCGGTAACAATCGGAATTTCTCGTCCCGTAATCGGTAATGTAACTGTTTTTCCAATTAAGTGCTTATAACGGTCATCCTCTGGGTGTACGGCTACCGCTGTATCACCAAGCATCGTTTCTGGGCGAGTTGTTGCAACTTCAATCTGGCCACTACCATCTGAAAGCGGGTAATTCATATGATAGAACGCCCTTGAACATCTTGATAGATAACTTCAATATCTGATAGGGCTGTTTTCGTTTGTGGATCCCAGTTGATTATATATTCGCCGCGATAGATTAACCCTTTTTCATATAGCTTAACGAATACTTCTCTTACCGCTTTTGATAAACCCTCGTCTAATGTAAAACGCTCACGTGAATAGTCAAGAGACAAACCCATTTTTGACCACTGATTACGGATGAAAGATGCATATTCTTCTTTCCATTCCCATGACTTTTCTAAGAACTTTTCACGCCCTAGGTCATAGCGGCTTAATCCTTCTTCTTTTAATTTTGCTTCTACTTTTGCTTGAGTTGCGATACCGGCATGGTCCATTCCTGGAAGCCATAACGTATCATAGCCCTGCATTCGCTTAACACGAGCTAAAATATCTTGAAGAGTTGTATCCCAAGCATGGCCTAGGTGTAGTTTCCCCGTTACATTAGGGGGTGGAATGACAATCGAATACGGCTGTTTAGACTCATCGCTCGTCGCTTCGAAAAATTTCCCTTCTAGCCAGTAGGAATACCATTTTGCTTCGGTTTCCTGCGGGTTGTATTTCGTTGGCATCGTTAGTTGCTCTTTTTCACTCATTAGTTATCCTCCCTTTGCATATAAAAAAACCCCCTCCATCCAAAGGACGAAGAGAGTTACTTTCGCGGTACCACCTTTGTTTGCAACAAAAAGAAATAGACCTTCTCGCTCCTTGTTGCACACTTAAACTGATAACGGCCAGTCTCCGGCTAAGCTTACTTTGATAACAAAATTAATTTTCAGCAAAGCTGCTCCTAGGCGACATTCAAATCGTACATCTTAAGAAATCTCTCAGCAACTGATTTCTCTCTCTGAAAGGTTCCGATCCTACTCTTCCTATTCAACGCAATCATATTATTGTGGTTATATTCTATCCGAATCGAGTTCATTCGTCAATAAGAGCATTACCCATTTTTTTCTTTCTTATACTTCTTTCTTTATTGTACACATTAGACTATGGTTTCGCATACCGTGTAGAAGAATGTTGCAGAGGAGGTACTGTAATGAAGCGTCGTTTTGGTCGTTTTCATCATCACTTTCATCCTAAACGTCCAGGAATCTGGTTTCAAATTAAAGCAATTTGTATCCAAATCTTCTTGCCGCTTATTTGTTTTCAATTGCTGAGAACCTTGCTGTTGCCAACTACTTTTGATATTGTTCTCCTTACGCTCATGATCGCCTTTTATTTATCGTTAAAATTACGCATCATTTAAATCATACAAATCAAAAATAAAAAGCTCTCTTTCAAGTAGAAAGAGAACTTTATTCTGTCGGTGTTTGTTGAGCTGCTTCTATGACAATTAGCTTTTGCGTCAGTCGCTGTACTCTGCGCATTGACGTTAAGCGTTTTTCAAGGCGTTGGACATGCTCGAATTCTCGTTGTCCTTTATTTGCTAAATAGGCATCAACCGCAAAGGCAATCGGTTCTGGGAAGTTTAAATAAGCGCATAGTAAATGCTTCTCTTCTTCTAAAAGTGGCAAGTGCCGCTCATATTGATAGAACCATTGCAAGATTTCTTCTTCAACCCAAAAGGCATGGCGGAAGCTATAACGACAAAAGCTTGCTATATCCCTTGAAGGCGTATCAATGCTTGAACGTTCAAAATTAATAAGGTAAGGTTCATTTTCTCGATTAAAGAAGGCATGAGAACGATTCATTCTCCCGTGACAAAGTACAGTACGATATTTTTCTTTTTCAAGACAAGTTTCATACCATTTTTGTAAATGACCTTTTGCTGCTTCGGCCATTTGATCAAGCATATGGGCATGTGTGAGAAACGTTAATTCAAACGGAGACATATATGTCTTCCGTTCCGCTTCATCAGCAAAACGGTTTAACTCTAGTCTCCTCATTTCCCAGCGTCTTAGAAGCTGTTGATAAGACTCATCAACATTTTCTTTTACAAATGGCTGTGTTTTCACAGTTAAACGATGAATTATACCAAGCTGAGAAGCAAGCTTCTGCTCCTGTGATTCCCTTGCTGTATATTCTAACGGCTCCATCCACGGCATGAGATAATACGTATGAGTTCCGTTAAAAAGTGTGTATTCCCCGTACTTCGTTGGATAAACCGGTACCGCATGGGTATAACCTAGCTTCGTTAGTTTCCGTAAAGCATGGATAAATCCATCCGCTTGTGCAGGGGTCATCGTTGTTTCTTTTAACGCAAAAGTTCCGTGGTTGGTTGTTACTTTTTTAACTTTACCAAAATCCTCGATTGCTTGTGGATATAAGTCATAATAAAAGAGTACAGAATCATAAGGAGATCGTGCTTGCATCATGTTTGAAACACCTTCTTTTTCTGATCAATCAATGTACTTAATACTTCAACAAGTGTCTTTGAATGTTCCCATTCCTTTGTCACGTCATTGATTGTCGATCTAATCTTGCGGTCAGTCGATTGACTCGCTAGTTCCTTCACAAGAAGGTCTAATTCGTAAGGCTTTAAACATTCAGCTAGAAGCAGTATTGCTTGTTCTCTTGTGAAGCTTTCATTTTCCAACATTTCAGCGGTTAATTTGTTCAATGATTCTTTGCCATTCTCTTTCAACCAATTAAGCAGATAACAGCGAATGGAGTAATATCCTCGTTCAGGCTCGATCGTCGATCCAAACCAAATAAAGACATCATAGATCATTTTTGACGACTTCGCTTCTGTCAGTGGATCAATGATTGGCCGTGGTTCTTCCTTCAGGCTGCTCAGCAACATCTCAGCCTTTTTCATTCGGAAAGCTGATTCTTTAAGTAACGACTCAACAACAATACGGTTATCCTCCTGCAAGGTTGCTACGCTTTCTTCAAGCTGTTTAAAAAGCGGCTGCTTCCTGCTTGTTGGAGTAACTTCTGGATTTGCTTCAAGGCCATATTTCACCATTGTGGCAATCATCCGCCCCACTTTTTCTCCCGATTGATGATTTCGAAAACTTACATCAACTTCATCATGAACAGTTAACCATCCATCTTTCCATTCAATAGCCGCCTTTTGATCTTTGTTTCGGATCATTCGGTCTGCCAGCATATAAGGCGAGACACTGCAGGCATCTCGCCACCCAATATGCCAATCAAGGAGCGCTCTGTCGGACCAGTAGCGCAACCTTTTTCGACCATGTTCTGTTTCTATTAATGCTTCATTAACCAGTCTCACCTCTTGCCAGAGGTAGTGCTCCTTGAGCCGATCCAACAATTCCATGAGCGTTCTCCTTTATTTAAATTCTAATAACACAAATGAACGATTCTATACAGTTCGCTGCTCATGTAGCCACGGTCTCAAGTTGTCTTGCAGCGTCTAACAACAATCATTGAGACTCCATTTTAACTGGGATATAGAGAATCTGTCCTTCTTCGACTTGTTCGCCTTGTAGGCGATTTAGTCTCATAAGCTGACTAGTACTGATTTCATATCGATCTGCAATCGTGTCCAACGATTCATTCTCTTGAATAATGCACATTCTCCATTTAGAAAAACGTTCTTCTCCTTTTGAGAGCATCTTCGTTAAATAAAGGGCATTTTCTTCACGAGGCGGAGCCGGCTTTGTCTCTGAATCGCCACTTGCCTCTCCCTCTGCAGAAGATTGTACTTCCGCTAGCGGCTTTGCCATTTCCTTTAAAGGCGCTAAATTTATTTTCGTTTCAGGCTCAGGTTGACGTTCTTCTCTAGCTTCTAATACGTGTTCAACCTCTTCTTCTGCTATTGTATCTACTTCCTCCGTTTCAGCAATCGCTTCGACTTCTTCTACCTCATCTTCTAATTCTACCGCCGCTTCCTCTCTTACAACCTCTTCTTCTAGTTCCAATTGATTATCATCATATTGTGAATCAGTTGCCTTCAAAGTTGGTTCCTCCTCTTCTTGATGTTGTTCTCTAGCAGAAGGAGTTTCCTCGAATTCAACTTGCTTTTCTACCGGCTCGACTTTTGAGTGTTGGAACGCTGGTGGTTGTTGTGGTGAATGATTAGGATTATAGGACTGATAAGTCGGCATAGGTCTTTGATATGGCGTAGACAATGGTGTTGGGTATGGCTTTGGTTGTTCTGGATATTCTAATTCAGGTCTTCTTCTCGCTTCAAATGAAAAAGCTGTAGGAATAGGCTGCGACTGTTCTAGCTCTGGCGTTTCATCAACCGGTTGACTTGGTTCTTCAACCTCTTCTACTCGATCTGGTGATTCAAGCGATTGTGTCATTCCACTTATACTAATGTCAGCTGTTAATTGGATGCAGCTTTTTTCTGGTAAGTCATAGTCAAATGAATCTACTTGAACGTAGACATCATCTAAATTCTGAATACGGGCAATTGGAATGGTTACATCAATTGGAAAGAAATGCTTGATTTCACCTGTACCATTTGATGAGACTGTCACATCTCCTGCAGAGCGGAATGATACTTGATCTGATAATGATGCACTATTAACATCAATCGCATCATCTGAACTTTGCGAACGATATTCGCCAACGAGACGTAAACCACCCTTAATATATACATGATGATCTCTTTCTTCTATCACAATCTCTGGTTCTAACGACATTCCTAAGATTTCTTCTACTTCTTGACCTTTATTTAACCATACCGATTCCTCAATCGAAAATGATAATTTAGATGGGTGTTCAAGTGTCACGCTGCATTCCTCCTCATAATAATCTCATGCTTTTGCTACGGTCATAGTCAGTACAATATCACTCTATGACAAGTTGTTCTTCAATATGCTAGAGAATGTAAGATTGCTTCCAACTATTTTTATGATTATGGACAAGAAGACTATGACACATATTCCTCTAGTCAAAGGAATGACTATAAATCATTTTTTGAAACTCCATCTATCACAAACGAAGAAAAGCCTGCTATGATTTCTTCATAACAGGCATAAGGTCTATTTATTTTAATTTAGAGAAGGCAACTTCAGCTGCTGCAATCGTTTGATCAATGTCTTCTTCTGTATGCTTTGTTGAAAGGAACATTCCTTCAAATTGTGAAGGAGGAAGTGAGATTCCTTGATTTAACATTTCTTTAAAATAACGAGCGAAGAAATCTAGGTTAGACGTTTGAGCTTTTTCGAAATTGGTTACTTTTTCATCTGTGAAGAAAAAGCCAACCATTGAACCAGCACGATTAATGGAATGTGGAATCTCATATTTCTCAGCTGCTTTTGCAAGTCCTGTTGCTAGACGCTCCGCTAACACTTCAAAACGATCATAGTCAGCCGGAGTTAATTGAGACAACGTTTCATATCCAGCCGTCATTGCTAGTGGATTTCCAGACAGTGTCCCAGCTTGATAGATCGGACCAGCCGGAGCGATTTGCTCCATGATTTCACGCTTTCCGCCATAAGCGCCGACAGGTAATCCTCCACCAATTACTTTCCCAAGACATGTAAGATCAGGTGTAACACCTAATTTTCCTTGTGCACAATGATATCCTACACGGAAACCAGTCATGACTTCATCAAAAATTAATAGAGTTCCATTTTCTTCTGTTAACTTTCTTAACTCTTCAAGGAACCCTGGCTCAGGAGGAACGACACCCATATTTCCAGCTACAGGTTCTACAATAACACCGGCAAGGTCATCACCAAAATGTTCAAACACATAGCGAACACTTTCTAGATCATTATAATTCACCGTCAACGTGTTTTGAGCAACCGATTCTGGTACACCAGGGCTATCTGGAAGTCCTAATGTTGCAACACCTGAACCTGCTTTAATAAGAAGTGAATCACCGTGACCGTGATAACAACCGACAAATTTCAAAATTTTATTCCGGCCTGTATAGCCACGTGCTAATCGGAGCGCACTCATTGTCGCTTCCGTTCCTGAATTTACCATACGGACAACTTCAATCGAAGGGACACGCTCAATGACTAATTCCGCTAACTTTGTTTCTAGTTCACTAGGAGCTCCAAAGCTTGTCCCTTTTTCAGCCGCTTCCTTTAAAGCCGCGATGACCTTTTCATCAGCATGACCTAAAATAAGCGGTCCCCAAGAAAGGACATAATCAATATACTCGTTGCCATCAATATCATAGATTTTCACACCTTCTCCACGCTCCATGAAAACAGGGTCCATTTGCACGGATTTAAAAGCACGAACAGGGCTATTTACCCCACCCGGCATAAGTGGCTTAGCTTTTCCAAATGCTTCTTGTGATTTTGTATATGAACGCATTGTATTGCCCCCTTCTTATTCGCTTTCGTTTAACCAACGTACAGCATCTTTGGCATGATACGTTAATATTAAGTCTGCTCCTGCACGCTTCATGCTTGTTAACGTTTCAAGGACAACTTCTTTTTCGTTGATCCATCCGTTTTGACTTGCTGCTTTGACCATTGAGTATTCTCCACTTACATTGTAAGCGACAACCGGGAATCCTGAGAAATCTTTTACTTCACGGATTACATCTAAGTAAGAAAGAGCTGGTTTAACAATTAAGAAATCTGCACCCTCTTCCATATCAGATTCTGCCTCGCGTAAAGCTTCTAAGCGATTAGCCGGATCCATTTGGTACGTTTTACGATCGCCGAATTTCGGTGAACTATGTGCGGCATCGCGAAACGGTCCATAATAAGCAGAAGCAAATTTAACAGCGTAAGACATAATCGGAACATCTGTAAAACCAGCTTCATCCAATCCAAAACGAATTGCAGCAACGAAGCCATCCATCATATTAGAAGGAGCAATAATATCTGCCCCCGCTTCGGCTTGTGATACAGCCGTTTTTGCAAGCAAGTCTAATGTTGGATCATTTAAAATTTTCCCATCTTCAATAACTCCGCAGTGTCCATGGTCTGTAAACTGGCATAGGCATGTATCTGCAATTACAGTTAGTTCTGGGTGCTTCTCTTTAATTTGACGAATCGCTTTTTGAACAATTCCATTCGCATCGTAAGCAGAAGAACCAACGTCGTCCTTTGAATTTGGTACACCAAAGACAATGATCGATGGAATGCCTAGTGAGACGATTTCATCTACTTCAGCATCTAATAAATCTAGTGACAAATGAAAAACATCAGGCATTGATGGGACTTCATTTGTCACGTTTGTTCCTTCTACAACAAAGATTGGATAAATGAAATCCTCTGGGTGCAAGTGTGTTTCTCGAACCATTTTTCGAATACTAGCACTTCCACGTAGTCTGCGATGACGACGAAATTGTAAGTCTTTCATATTTTACACTCCTTTTGCATCATTGATAATTTGTTCTACTAAATGGTCAATCGTATATGTATGTGGGGTAAGATCAACTGTTAAGCCATTTTTCATAGCCGTTCGAGTAGCGATTGGTCCGATGCAAGCAACTTTAAAATCGGTCTTACATTGACTTCCGCGGACAATCTCACTAAAGTGATCGACGGTCGATGAACTTGTAAATGTAACATAATCCACTTGCCTCGTATTAAGCACGCTTATGAGCTCATCTTGTGCATCCTCTGGTACAACGGTTTCGTAGACAGGTAAATCATGGACGTATGCACCCAATTCAGTTAATTGTTCTACTAATATTTTGCGACCGAGATTGCCTCTAGCTATCAGGATTCTATCCCCTCTTTTAATTTGTCCTGCTAGTGCTTGTATTAGCCCTTCTGCGACAAAATCTTCAGGGATCAAATCAGCCTCCAGATGGTAGTGTTTTAGCACTTCGTTCGTCTTTGTTCCCACAACCGCAATTTTTATCGAATGTGGCGGAATCGATTTTTCTAACCGCTTAACTTCTTCCATAAAAAAGCGAACTCCGTTTGCACTAGTAAAAACGAGCCACTGATAATCTTCTAAAGTATGTATTACTGATTTCATCTCATTAGAAGAAACAGGCTTAAAAGCAATAAGCGGAACTTCGATAACCGTTCCGCCTTGCTCTTTTAGCAAATGTGTTAATTGTTGCGCTTGCTCCTTCGCTCGCGTAACAAGAATCGTTTTGCCTTCTAATGGCTTGCTTGTCATCCTTGATCAAGTTCTTTCTTTACTTGATCAAGAATCTCTTTTGCACCGCGATCGAGCAATAACTGTGAAGCCATTTCCCCGATGTCTACCGGATCCTCTCCTGTTACCGTTTCTTTAAGCAATACTTTTCCATCTGGTGATCCTACAAGAGCGGTTAATTCAATTTTATTCTCTTCAGTGATAGTAGCATACCCAGCAATCGGAACTTGGCAACCACCTTCCATGCGGTTTAAGAAAGTACGTTCAGCCGTTACCGCTCGTGCTGTCACATCATCATTTAAGTGTTGTAATAACTCAATTAACTCTTGATCATTAGCACGACATTCTAGACCAAGTGCACCTTGACCTACAGCAGGTACACACATACTAGGGTCTAAATACTCTGTTACGAGATCTTCAGGGAATCCTAAGCGACGAATACCAGCCGTTGCTAAAATGATAGCATCAAAGCCTTCTTCCTTTAGCTTTCTAAGTCTTGTTTCAACGTTTCCACGAATCCACTTCACTTCAAGATCAGGACGTTCTGCAAGAAGCTGAGCCGAACGTCTTAAGCTGCTCGTTCCAACGACAGATCCAGCCGGTAAATCTGCTAGCTTGACATGATTGTTAGAAATAAGGGCATCACGTGGATCTTCACGTTCCGTTACAGCAGCAAGTGTGAAGTTCTCTTGTAAAACCGATGGCACGTCCTTCATACTATGAACCGCAAGATCAATTTCACCATCGATCAATGCTTGCTCAATCTCTTTTACAAACAACCCTTTTCCGCCAACCTTTGACAGGGTAACATCAAGGATTTTATCTCCTTTTGTAACAATTTTCTTCACTTCAAATTCATAAGGAAGTCCTGTTTTCTTTAATTGCTCAATGACCCAATCCGTTTGAACGAGGGCAAGATTACTTTTTCTAGAACCAATGACTATTTTACGCATAACTTCCTCCAATTTAAAATCACTTTTCTTCTTTGCATTTCGTAAACAAATTCATTATACCTTTGACAAATCATTAGTACCAAATATGAAAAGAAGAGTATTGACCTGACAAGAAATAATTAATTAATAGGACAAGAAAGCCTGCAATTCCAAGCAAGGCCATATTATATCCCTAGCAAGTTTAACAACTCTTTGATAAATATAAAACGCATAAATTCCTAATACAACTAATGAACTGATCACTTTCGTATCCAAGATTGGAACAAATGTAAGCTGACTATGGGCCCATATAAAACCGAGTATAAGCCCAATTAATAAGAAAGGCCATGCGACTGTTATTGCTCCAAATGAGAGCGAGTCCAATTTTGCGAGCGCACCGAACCGAAGCAACCTTTTCCCCCACAGTTTCCTTTTTAACATTTGATGCTGAATCACATACATCATTTGACATGCAAACGATAACGTGAAGGCTGCATATGAAAGCATAATAAAGGAAATGTGAATAACGAGGAGCTCAGAAGCAAGCAAGGCAGAGAGCGATTCAGGTATGTCTCCATCAGGTGTGAACAAGCTAAACGCCATCATACTAAAACCAATGACATTTGTAAAAAGAACAAGAAAGTCTACTCGTAAGAACCAGTTTATCGCTAGCGACAACGTAACGACTAGCCACGCATAGAAGAATAACCCTTCAAATGGTGTTAGCAACGGCAAACGATCAAGTTCGGATGCTCGAACAATAAAAAAAACAGTTTGAAGGACCCAAACAATAGAAAGCAACCAGAAAGCCATCCGATTGGCCTTCCGGTTGTTCTGTAAGAAATCAATAAAGTATCCGAGCAAACTCAAACTGTAAAGCACAATTGTAATAGGATAAATCCAATTCATCTTCGCTCGTCCTTCTTTCTAAGAACGGACAACTGCTTCATGCCTTTTCGCTACCGCTACGTATTCTTGCTTCTTCGATTCCCACTGCTTCTCAACCTGTTCAATACGAACTCGCTCTTCTTGAGCTGTCAGCTCATCTTCTAAAGCAAAGATTTTTGTAAATAACTCAAGGGTCGCATCAGCCTCAGACTCACCTGCAAGTTCTTTCACTTTCGTAATCGGATCACGTAGAAGTTGATTTACAATGCTCTTCGTATGCTTATTTAATACTTTTCTCTCGCGTTCCGTTAAATTAGGAAGCTTACGCTCAATGCTTTCCATCGTCTCAGCTTGTACTGCAAGAGCTTTTGTCCGTAAAGCTGTAATAATCGGAACAACTCCAAGAGTATTTAACCACTGCTTAAACTCATCGATTTCAGCTTCAATCATGATTTCGATTTTTTCTGCTTCGCGCTTTCGTTCAGCTAGATTCGCCTCAACAATATTTTGTAAATCATCAATGTCATATAAATAAACATCATCAAATTCAGCTAGAGCTGGATCTAAATCACGTGGCACAGCAATATCCACCATAAATAGCGGACGTCCTTTTCTTTGTTTCATTGTTCCCGTTAGCATGTCTTTTGTAATGACAAAATCACGCGCACCCGTTGAACTAATTAACACATCTGCCTCTCTTAATGTCTGTTGCAAGTCTTCCATCGGTCTTGCTTGTCCTAAGAAGCGTTTTGCTAATTCAGCAGCTTTTGCTTCTGTACGGTTAATGACCGTAATCTGATCAGCACCGTTAGCATGTAGATGCTTTGCTGTTAACTCACTCATTTTTCCTGCGCCTAAAATCACCACATGCTTATTAGAGAAGTCTCCAAAAATATTTTTACCTAACTCAACCGCTGCATAGCTCACAGAAACGGCATTAGCACCAATCTCTGTTCCTGTATGAGCTTTCTTCGCAACTGTCACAGCTTGCTTAAATAGTTGATTAAAAATTGTTCCTGTTGCTTTTTGCTCTTGTGCAAGTAGAAAACTATCTTTTACTTGTCCAAGTATTTGAGTTTCACCTAAGATCATTGAATCTAGTCCACAGGACACACGGAATAAATGCTCAATTGCGTGTTGGTCCTCGCGAATATCTAAGTATCCGATGAATTCTTCTTTCGGAAGATCAAACCATTCTGCTAAGAAAGTTTTTGTAAAGTGACGGCCAGTGTGCAATTGGTCAGCAACTACATAAACTTCTGTGCGGTTACAGGTTGATATGATTGTACACTCCAAGATACTTTTCATATTACGTAATTTATTTAAAGCATTAGGAAGTTCAACTTCTTCAAAGGCAAACTTCTCTCTTAATTCGACAGGAGCTGTTTTATAGTTAAATCCGACAACAAGAATATGCACCTGACGTTCACCCCCAACTTTTATATCCGTTCAAATTTTCTTTATCTATATGCTAAAACATTAACGGTCAACAATAAAATCCTTATACTAGACTGCTTGCTACCAGTATAACATAGCTACATTATAACATGTCTAATCTAGCACACAAAAAAAATTTGTGAACAGATCATGAAGCTATGCTATCATGTTGATATCGCTTTATCAAATTGGTTTTCAAGGCAATTGCTTCCTTGAATGTTATTGTTCCCAACTATTAGTATTTGTATAAAACATTAACAGGAGGATTTGGATGAAATCACAACGAATCTTTCCAGGCGCCTTACTAATCGGTATTGGCATTTATTTCTTTCTACAGCAGTATTCTTTTCCTGTTCTTGATCCCTTTTTAAGTTGGCCATCCCTCCTATTCGTCATTGGAGCGGCAATGATTTTACAAGCATATATCGGAAGAGAGAATTCGATGATTCTCCCAGGTGTAATTTTGACTGGATTATCCATTCATTTCCATCTCGATTCTCTTATTATGTGGTGGCCTAATCACTGGGGTATGTACACATTGATTGCAGGGATTGCCTTTTTGATTGTCTATGTAAAAGTTAGAAAAGAAGGGTTAATCCCCGCAATCGTTTTGCTTACCATTTCGTTCTTCAGCTTTACAGCAACAAACCCATTTTTATGGTTTGAACAAGGATTTTCTTCTTTGTTTTCACTTTGGCCGATTTTATTAATTGGTTTTGGGTTGTTCTTGCTTATAAGGAAGAAATAATACAATTAGAAGGCTTCGTGCACACGAAGCCTTCTAATTGTATAAAAAAACTGGTTAAATCAGCCATCAAGGCTAATTTAACCAGTTTTACTTATTTTGAAATATAATACAAAATGGTTTTCCATATTTGCTCTTTTCCTTGAGCAGTTTCTGAAGAGAAAAGCAACAATGGATCCGATTCGATCTTTTCTAAATCATTCGATATTACTTTTAAGTGTTTCTGCCATTTCCCTTTAGGAATCTTATCACTTTTTGTTGCGACGACGATAACTGGAATTTCAAAATGTTTGAGCCAGTTATACATCATTTTATCGTCGGCTGAAGGTGGATGTCGCAAATCAACAATTAAAACAACCGCTTTTAATTGCTCTCTGTTTTGCAAATACGTTTCAATCATCCTGCCCCATGCTTCACGTTCTGGCTTTGGTACTTTTGCAAAACCATAACCTGGTACATCGACGAAATAAATACTTTCGTTAATTTCATAAAAATTAAGCGTTTGTGTTTTACCAGGTCTTTGGGAAGTTCGTGCGAGCCCTTTCCTGTTAATCATTTTATTAATGAATGAACTCTTTCCAACATTTGAACGACCCGACAAGGCAATTTCTGGTAAACCTGAAGTTGGGTATTGTTCTCGCTTTACAGCGACATGTGCTAAATCGGCTTTTGTTACTTTCATTCTTTACTCTCCTAACGCATTCTTTAGAACTTCATCTAAATGAGATACGAGAATGAATGTCAAGTCGCTTCGCACGCTTTCTGGTACATCCTCTAAATCTTTCTCATTGTCTTTTGGAATGATGATTGTCGTTAAACCAGCTCGATGAGCACTCATCGACTTCTCTTTCAATCCTCCAATAGGAAGAACGCGGCCTCGCAACGTAATCTCCCCTGTCATTCCAACTTCTTTCTTAACTTTACGGCCTGTTAAAGCAGAAACCAACGCTGTCGCCATCGTGATTCCAGCAGAAGGTCCGTCCTTAGGTGTTGCGCCTTCTGGAACATGAATATGAATATCTAACTTCTCATGAAAATCAGGATCAATATTCAATTCTTCTGAACGAGATCTAATGTAACTAAAGGCCGCTTGAGCAGACTCCTTCATTACATCTCCTAATTTTCCAGTCAACGTTAACTTTCCTTTACCAGCAGCGGCAGACACCTCAATTGAAAGTGTATCTCCCCGACCGTTGTGTAGGCAAGTCCCGTCGCAGCACCAATCTGGTCTTCTACTTCAGCTAAGCCGTAACGAAATCTCGGTTTACCTAGCATTTCTTCCACCGTTTTCGCCGTTAAGATCACTTTCTTCTTTTCATTGGAAACAATGATCTTAGCAGCCTTTCGACAGAGTGTAGCCATTTGTCTTTCAAGATTACGTACCCCTGCTTCACGTGTGTAATAGCGAACAACTTTCTGAATCGCTTCATCCTTCATTTGTAGCATACCCTTTGTCAATCCGTGGTCTTTCATTTGTTTTGGTATCAGATAATTTTTGGCGATTTGAATTTTCTCCACTTCCGTATAACCTGCAATGGAGATGATCTCCATTCGGTCTAAAAGTGGCCCTGGAATCGTTCCAATATTATTGGCTGTTGTAACAAACATAACCTTAGAGAGATCATAGGCCTCTTCAATATAATGATCACTAAATGTATTATTTTGCTCTGGATCTAGTACTTCAAGAAGAGCTGCTGATGGATCACCGCGGAAATCATGAGCCATTTTATCAATTTCATCAAGTAAGAAGACTGGGTTAATAGAACCTGCCTTCTTCATCCCTTGGATAATTCGCCCAGGCATTGCACCAACATACGTACGACGATGTCCTCTTATTTCTGCTTCATCTCGTACGCCACCTAATGAGATTCGTACAAATTTCCGGTTCAATGAACGTGCTATTGAGCGAGCAAGAGATGTTTTCCCTACTCCCGGAGGACCTGCTAAGCAAAGAATCGGACCTTTTAATTCACGTGTCAGTTGTTGAACTGCTAAGTATTCCAAAACTCGTTCTTTTACTTTCTCTAGACCATAATGATCTTCATTTAAGATTTCCTCTGCTCTAATAACATCAAGCTGATCTTCTGTTTCAAACGTCCACGGTAATTGAATCAACCAGTCAAGATAATTTCTGAGCACAGAGCTTTCTGCAGAGTTAGCAGGCATCTTTTCATAACGATCAAGCTCTTTTAATGCCTTTTCTTTTACTGCAGGAGGCATATCAGCTTCTTCAATCTTCTCACGTAATGTCGAAACCTCACCAGTTCGGCCTTCTTTATCGCCTAATTCTTTTTGAATCGCCTTCATTTGTTCACGCAAATAATATTCTTTTTGCGTCTTTTCCATTGATTTCTTCACTCGTTGGCCAATTTTTTTCTCAAGGCCTAACACTTCTTGCTCATTGTTCAAGACCTCAATTAATTTTAGAAGGCGTTCTCTTACCGAATAAAGTTCTAGTAGCTCTTGCTTCTGAGTTAGTTTGAGCGGAAGGTTTGCTGCTATAACATCAGCCATTTGCCCAGGTTCAGAAATATCTTTCACACTTGCTAACGTTTCTGCTGAAATCTTTTTTGATACTTTCGTATACTGCTCAAACATCGTTAGAAGATTTCTCATTAGAGCTTGTATTTCTGTCGTCAAAAAGGCATCTTCTTCCTCAATCATAGACGCTTCAACTTCGACAAAATCATCAAACTGAATAAATTGTTCAATACGTGCTCGCTTTAGCCCTTCAACATGAATCCGTACCGTTCCATTTGGAAGCTTTAAGAGACTTTTGACCTTTGCCAATGTCCCAACATGAAAAATCTCTTCCTCGCTTGGATCATCTATTGAAATTTCTTTTTGAGTTGCTAATAAAATCTGATGGTCCGTTTCCATCACCTGTTCTAATGCCTGAACGGATTTAGGTCTTCCTACATCTAGATGAAGCACCATAGCAGGAAAAACCAGCAATCCGCGTAACGGCAGAAGCGGAATTTGTCGTCTTTCATTTGTATCGACCATCCGCACACACCTCCATACATCCATTTTCCGAATCTAGTTCCGATTGACTAAATTCTTTTGGTGACTTTTTCCGAAAGAAACAATCTTTTTCAATTTTATCTTATCACCATATGTTTGTCTAATTTAAACAGGTGCGATGGAGGTATTCAATTCAGTATTTGCAGGAATAATTTCTTCTTCCGCTTGTTCAATGGCAAGGTCAAGAACCTCATCTAAATGTTCAACAGCAACTACGTCCACTCCCGTTACATTTTGTAGAAGGGCTTGCTCATTGTCTTTCGGAATAATGACAGTCTTAGCTCCTGCTAGTTTAGCCGCCTCAACCTTTGCAACTACTCCGCCAATCGGTTTTACTTTCCCATGAATACCTAGTTCCCCTGTCATCGCAATTGTATTCTTTACTTTTTCACCACGGATTGCCGAATAGATCCCTGTTGCGATCGCAATTCCGGCAGAAGGTCCATCAACTGGACCACCCCCAGGGAAATTCACATGAATATCATAGTCTTGTGTTGGAATCCCCATTCGTCTTAACACCGTAACGACATTTTCAACTGAGCCTTTAGCCATACTCTTTCGGCGAATCGAGCGCATCTGATTTCCAGTACTTTCTTCCTCTGCAATTCCAGTAATATTAACAGAACCCTTCCCAGGATTATCAATAACATTTACTTCGATTTCAAGCAAAGCTCCTAAGTTAGGACCATACACAGCTAAACCATTAACCAATCCGATCGCTGAATCGTGATGAATTTTCCTTTCTGGTCTAGGGGCGATTTGACTAGCATGAAGGACCCATTCTACATCGGCTAATGTAATTTGTTCACGTCCTTCTGCCGTAGCAATTCCTGCAGCAATTTGAACGATGTTAACCGCCTCACGTCCGTTCGTTGCATACTTTGCGATTTGTTCAATCGCACCTTCTTCTGTTGCGAAGTTAATTTTCTTCGCTGCTTTTTCAGCAATGGATATAATTTCTTTTGGCTTGAGCGCTCGGAAGTATACTTCCAAACAACGCGAACGAATGGCAGGCGGTAATTCATCCGGTGTTCTCGTCGTTGCCCCTATTAGTCTAAAATCAGCAGGTAACCCCTTTTGAAAAATTTCATGGATGTGTCGTGGAATTTGCTGATTTTCTTCACTAT
The DNA here is from genome assembly GCF_002109385.1 of Halalkalibacter krulwichiae. Taxonomy (NCBI): domain Bacteria; kingdom Bacillati; phylum Bacillota; class Bacilli; order Caryophanales; family Bacillaceae; genus Halalkalibacter; species Halalkalibacter krulwichiae. The sequence goes on from NZ_CP020814.1 coordinate 3,315,023, forward strand.
AATAAGCACTTTCTAAGAAAACTTTTCGATCCTCAAGTACTTTCAACAACTTATTTAATTGAATTGAATGCAATTCACCTATTTCATCGATAAACAAAACACCACCATGCGCTTTTGTTACGGCACCATGTTTGGGTTGTGGAATCCCAGCTTGTCCCATTGCTCCTGCTCCTTGATAAATTGGATCATGAACAGAGCCGATTAATGGATCTGCAATGCCTCTTTCATCAAATCGAGCTGTCGTTCCATCTAACTCAACAAAGACAGCATCTTGCGAAAAAGGTGATTGTGCATTTTTCTTTGCTTCTTCTAATACTAGGCGCGCCGCTGCTGTCTTCCCTACACCAGGCGGTCCATAAATAATTACATGTTGCGGGTTCGGACCACAAAGGGCCGCACGTAATGACTTTATCCCTTCTTCCTGTCCTACAATATCTGAAAAGCTAATCGGCCTCACTTTTTCCGAAAGCGGTTCACTTAACGAAATTGACCTCATCTTTCTTAACTCTTCCATTTCTTTTCTTGATTCTCGATCAATTGATACCTTTTGATTTCGTTGACTTTTCAATAAATTCCAAAAGTATACACCAATGATGACTCCAAAAAACAGCTGTACCACTAGTGCAATCCCAGTCCAGTTCATGATGATGAAACCTCCCTGAAGTAGTCGTTTGTTTCTTTTAGTATGACCGGGAAAAACAACACTAATCAAAGAAAGTTTTGAGAATGATTGGAGAAAAAAAGAAGATCGTTCGATGACATTCTATAATACTAAAAAGGGCGTCTGAAATGGTCTGATTTTGACCTTTTCAGACGCCCCAAAACAATGAGCGGTATCACTTCAATAATTCTTGTGAGAAGCTAAAGCGCTTGTTTCTCCTCATAAAATAAGTAACAAACAAAGGCATTACATCACCGATCAGAGACTATTAGTCCGTCTCAAAAGTTGTGCCCTTATGCACTTTCCTTCGGCTCTGTTTTGGTCAATGTCATTTCTTGACCATCAGCTGTTAGCAATGTCGGTGGTTCATTATCCGTTACACACTTCTCATGAATGACACATTTGACAATATCTTCACGTGAAGGCAGGTCAAACATAACATCAAGCATTAGTGTCTCAATAATCGAACGTAAACCACGTGCGCCCGTCTTACGCTCAATAGCTTTATTTGCTATTTCACGAAGAGCTTCTTCTGTAAATTCAAGTTCCACATCATCTAGCTCAAGTAATTTCTTATACTGCTTAACAAGCGCATTTTTTGGAGCAGTTAAAATTTCAACAAGCGCATCAACATCAAGCGGCTCTAAACTTGAAATAACTGGCAAACGACCGATGAACTCAGGAATTAATCCGAAACGAAGTAAATCCTCTGGTAAAACTTTCCCTAAATATTCGCCTGGTTTTAAATCGTCTTGCTTCACTTCCGAACCAAACCCAATTACTTTTTTACCAAGACGACGTTTAATGATTTGCTCAATTCCATCAAATGCTCCACCACAAATAAATAGTACGTTTGTCGTGTCAATTTGAATGAACTCTTGATGAGGGTGTTTACGTCCACCTTGTGGCGGAACACTTGCACTTGTACCTTCTAATATCTTCAGTAAGGCTTGCTGTACCCCTTCACCAGATACATCACGTGTAATAGAAGGATTCTCAGATTTACGAGCAACTTTATCAATCTCATCAATATATATAATTCCTTTTTCCGCTTTTTCTACATCATAATCAGCTGCTTGTATTAGTTTTAGAAGGATATTTTCAACGTCCTCTCCTACATAACCAGCTTCTGTAAGTGATGTTGCATCAGCAATTGCAAATGGAACATTTAAAATTCGAGCTAAAGTCTGAGCAAGTAACGTCTTACCACTACCTGTTGGTCCAATCATACAAATATTACTTTTTGCCAATTCAACTTCGTCAGAACGAGAAAGAGAATTGATTCGTTTGTAATGGTTGTATACCGCTACTGACAATGACTTCTTAGCACGGTCCTGTCCAATTACATAATCATCTAGAATTTGTCTGATTTCATTAGGCTTTGGTACTTCTTGAAACTCAACTTCTTCTTCAGTTCCTAATTCCTCTTCTACAATTTCTGTACAGAGTTCAATACACTCATCACATATATACACACCTGGTCCGGCAACCAGCTTACGAACTTGGTCTTGTGTTTTTCCACAAAAAGAACATTTTAATTGTCCTTTTTCTTCATTAAATTTAAACATTCCATCTTCACCCCTCAGAAAATATTGTATCATCCTCATACGACTTGAATGGACACGACAATACAATCGTAATGAACTTTGACGTTTCCTAAATAAAGATTGAGAAAACAATCATTTGTCCCAATATTGTACCATATAAGCCGGCTGAACCCCTAAAGATAACCCTTTTCAAGAAAAAACAGAATTGGCTATGTTCCAAACGCACACAAGAGAGAACTCCCTCTTGCAAGTATTGCCCCTCCATGCTTTCGAAATAAAACCTTATGTAATGATCGATATACGAACATAGAAGGCGAGCAATCGATGACTGATTACTTCATTTTATGTATGGATTGATTATACATTCAAGATTCATTGAGAAAAATCCTTTTTTCTTCGATAAAATCATTTTCTCAGCTTTATATATGTACGTCCACTCTTCTTAAGCTTGTTCAATATATGCCAAGTCCATACATGGCTGTATTTTTGAGTAAGGAAAAACAAGGCACGGTATTTCGCGCCTTGTTTTTAGTTTCCTCTACAATATCAATCAAATACTTACGCTTTTTTGCTGTTTTCGACAAGGAATTCAACTGCTTTTTGAACCTTAAGATCACCTTTAAGACCTTCAAGACCACCTTGTGCAGCAAAAATATTTTTAATTTCATCTGCTGAACGTTGGTACATTTCAGCCATTTTTTCGATTTCTTTTTCTACATCTTCATCAGAAGCTTCAAGGTTTTCAGCAACAGCGATAGCTTCTAGCGTAAGATTTACGCGTACACGTTTCTCTGCGTCTGTCTTGAATTGCTCGCGCATTGCTTCCTCATCTTGACCAGAGAATTGGAAATATAATTCAAGGTTCATACCTTGAGCTTGTAAACGTTGCTCGAATTCTTGAAGCATACGATCAACTTCTGTGTTTACCATTGCTTCAGGAATATCGATTGTTGCATTTTCAGCAGCTTTTTCAACAAGAGTATCACGAACAGCATGCTCTGCTTGATGCTCTTTGTCTTTTGTAAGCTTATCTTTTAATTGAGTCTTTAACTCATCTAAAGTTTCAACTTCTTCGTTTACATCTTTAGCAAATTCATCATCAAGTGCAGGTAATTCTTTGCGTTTAATGTCGTGAAGTTTCACTTTAAATGTAGCAGCTTTACCAGCTAAATTCTCAGCGTGATACTCTTCTGGGAATGTAACTTCAACTTCTTTTTCTTCGCCAGCTTTTAAACCAACCATTTGCTCTTCAAATCCTGGGATGAATTGACCTGAACCAATTTCAAGTGAATAGTTCTCAGCTTGTCCACCTTCGAAAGCTTCACCATCAACAAAGCCTTCGAAATCAAATACAGCAGTATCACCGTTTTCGATTGTACCCTCTTCAACAACAACTAGTTCAGCTTGACGCTCTTGAAGTGTTTTTAATTCAGCTTCTACATCTTCGTCAGTAACAGTTGTGTCTTGCTCTTCAACTTCAAGACCTTTATAATCGCCAAGTTGTACTTCAGGCTTCACAACTACTTTCGCAGTGAATACAAGATTAGAACCTTTTTCCATTGTTTCGATATCAATTTCAGGGCGATCTACAGGCTCAATTCCTGATTCTGTTACAGCAGCCGCATACGCTTCTGGTAATAGAATATCAAGAGCATCTTGATAAAGAGATTCAACACCGAATTGCTTTTCAAATAATGAACGAGGTACTTTTCCTTTACGGAATCCAGGTACATTTACTTTCTTTGATACTTTCTTGAACGCTTGATCTAAAGCTGCATCCACTTTCTCAGCTTCAACATCAACTGTAAGGACACCTTCGTTCCCTTCTAACTTTTCCCATTTTGTAGTCATTTACTTTCCCTCCAACTATACACATCTTCGTTTCCGAACGATAGATTTCTTCTATGATCTTTGACAACCACTCTAGTATACCATAACGTTGTTTCATTTCAAATAGTCCTACTAGGTTTGTTATAAGTCACTAGTAAATTCTGTTGAATCTACTTGATATGTTGTCGCTTCAATTGTTTTCACTTCATTAATTTTCTCGTTAAAAATCGCTAATTGATCGGCATAATTCTCATTCATTCTTTCTAACTCATCTTCAAGCCCAATCCGCTCAGCCGCGCAAAACTGAAAAACATCGCTCCAAAAATGAACGTTAGAAGGTTCTGGTATAAAAGGATATAAAGCCCATAAGTACGTAGAGCTTAGTTGTTTAGTGATCTCGTATAATAATGGATCAATATGTTCCAACTCATCGCTTACTAAGTCTAGTAATTGTTGATGAAAATGATGTTGATAGGAAGATGCAAGTTCGCTCGGAATCACTTCTGCCGCTCTCCCTAACTTGCTAATATGTATTTTTTCTTTGTAGCCTTTTTCTTGTAATACATGCAAGGCCATGCTTTGTAAAACATAATCTCGCTTTTCGCCTTCAAGAAACTTCACAAGTAATTCAGTTGCTTCGGGATTTTCTATTTCCTTCAATTGTTGTATCGCCTTTGACTGAAGGATCAAAGAATCCGATTGTAGCATCGAAGTCAAATCGGTTGGAATTGGCTCGTCTTTGCTATCATAATGATTCAACCAGTCTTGATCTCCTACCATTTGGCGACTAAAATGCAGAAGTTGATATAACGATTCAGCGTATTGTGATGGAAACTGATTTTCAGATAAAACAGCATCCAGGATGTTCACAACTTCTTGATATCTTCCTAGTTGCACAAGTAGTGATATATGTACTTGCAAATTCTCATAATAATCCCCAATTCCTTCTCGAAGAAGACTATCGGTATGCTCTACCGCTTCATGAAGCCTCCCTAGTTCAACAAGACTCAACATCTTACCGAACAGAACTTGAGGATTTTCCGGTTCATGCTCTTCTGCTGATAAGAAAAACTGATAAGCAGTGTTACCATCTTTATCCTTTAGAGCATCCATTCCTTTTTCAATTAAGCGCTTAACAAGCCCGGGATATAAAATTACTTTATTCTCTTTTTTGTCTCTATGTTTATCCACCAGAACCGCTCCACTCTTTATTGAGTCTTTATGCGTGTTCAAAAAGTGGTGACAGTACGTACCCCAAGATGAGAAACTTTTTGAACATCTTTATCTCATAAGTTTATCAGTTCATTCCTGTCATTACAATGAAGGGATAAACCAAAAAGGGAAAAACCACCCTTTTTGGTTGTAGGTTGCAATGGCTTCTCTCGATGCGCGCCTCTTTGAGAAAACCGCTCAAAGTGGCTTAAAACCTTGCATCGGTTCCACTCATTGCTTCGGGATAAACCAAAAAGGGAAAAACCACCCTTTTTGGTTTATCCCTCGTATGCTTTGATTTTATCTTCATATTTTAGGGTTAGGCCGATTTCGTCCCAGCCGTTTAGGAGCATTTCTTTCCAGTATGGATCGATGGCAAATGAAGCTTCGAATCCCTCTCCGCTGATTGTTTGATTTTCTAAGCTCACACTCAACTCATACGTATCGTTAGCTCCGTTTTGTAGGAGTTGATACACTTTTTTCTCATCTAATCGAATCGGAAGCATGCCATTTTTAACACAGTTATTATAGAAAATGTCCGCAAAGCTTGGTGCAATAATAACTTTAAATCCATAGTCATGCAAAGCCCACGGTGCATGTTCTCGTGAAGATCCACAGCCGAAGTTATGCCCAGCTACTAAAATCGATGCTCCTTGGTTATGTTCTTGGTTTAATTCAAAATTAGGATCTGGAGTTCCGTCTTTTTGAAAACGCCAATCATAAAAAAGGAATTGTCCGAAGCCAGTACGCTCTACTCTCTTTAAAAATTGTTTTGGAATGATTTGATCAGTATCAACATTCACTCGATCTAGTGTTGCAATCTTTCCTGTATGATTTACAATTGGTTCCATTATTCTTCCCTCCTACTGCGTAACCTTTTGAGTCTTCCACTCACGAATATCGACAAAATGTCCAGCAATCGCTGCTGCTGCTGCCATTTGCGGACTAACTAAGTGCGTACGAGCCCCTTTACCTTGACGACCTTCAAAGTTACGATTGGAAGTCGATGCACAACGCTCTCCTTCTGGAACAACATCAGGATTCATACTTAAACACATGCTACAGCCTGAGCTGCGCCATTCAAATCCAGCATCGATAAAGATTTTATCAAGTCCTTCTGCTTCTGCACGTTGTTTAACCTTTTGTGATCCTGGTACAACAAGAGCTCGAACATGATCGGCAACCTTTTGTCCTTGAATCATATTTGCGGCTGCACGCAGATCACTTAAACGAGAATTCGTACAA